>CBFHKX010000001.1:284688-1063015 GCA_965656535.1 Lishizhenia sp. | reverse complement strand
TCTACGCTGCATTTCAGGTTTATCATGGAAATAAATAAACGTCTTTAGCAGTTTCGCTTTCAGCTCAACTGAAGACTTTAAGGCTCCATGAACACTCTTTCATCACAGCTTATTTTCTACTGCTCAAAATGAGGCCGATCAAGTTCAATGAAACTGATTTAATATTAGTATAATATTTCGTCAAGTTCATTCTCGCAAAAATACCTCGGAATTGAGGCTCCTTTTTTTCGTTCTTTTTTTGTAGAAGCAAAAAAAGGACAAAGAACCCAGACAACGGAGCATAAATTCCATTTAATTGATTGCTATCGATAATTCACTCTGCCTTTCAGTTAAAAAAGTAACAAATAAAATTAGCTTCTAAACTAAAGTCTAATTTATACTACCTACTACTACTCAAAATAAGGCCGATCAATTTTAAGAAACAGAGCCAAACGGAGACTGAGTATTTGACTAATTTAAATGTATCGGAGTTTAAGTGATTAATTGAGAATTATCTACGTATTAGACTTTTAAAACTTGTTTAAATCCATCATTAGCGTTAGGGACAGCAGCGTTTGTTTGAGCTCTTTTTCTCGAAAGTTATGTAGAGAAAAAAGCGAGTGCGTATAGCCCGACCAGCCCATAGGCGGGTAACGCCCAAAACAACTTTATTAACTTTATTATTTGTAGTTAGTTTATTTTGAATTTATTACGATGTTGACACCAAAATTTAAGTAGTCATCCCTCTCAATCTCCCTTCAAAGGGAGAGGTAAGTAACTGCTTTACTATCTAAAAACATCTACTTCCCTCCAACCATCTTCTTAATCTCATTCAATTTAAAAAGTGCTTCAACTGGTGTTAAAGTATCAATGTCTATACTCACTAATTCTTCTCTAATGTTTTCTAGCGTTGGATCATCGAGTTGAAAGAAACTGAGTTGCATGTCAGGAGAATTTACTGCTTCTTGTACTTTTTCTTTGTCTGAAGATGCATGCGATTCTTCAAGTTTTGAGAGCATTCTTGTTGCGCGCTGCACTACTTGGTTTGGCATACCAGCCAACTTCGCTACGTGTATACCAAAAGAGTGGTTTGAACCTCCTTCTACCAGCTTTCTAAGGAAAAGAATTTTTGTTCCTACCTCTTTTACAGAAACATTGAAGTTTTTAACGCGCGGAAACTTCTTGTACATCTCGTTTAGCTCATGATAGTGCGTTGCAAATAAGGTTTTGCATTTCGCTTTTGGATGCTCGTGAATGTACTCTGCAATTGCCCAAGCGATAGAGATTCCATCGTAAGTAGAAGTTCCACGTCCGATTTCATCTAGTAGAACTAAACTACGTTCAGAAAGGTTGTTCAAAATACTAGATGTTTCATTCATTTCTACCATAAAAGTAGATTCTCCCGAGGAAATATTATCCGATGCTCCTACTCTAGTGAACACTTTATCTACAATACCCAAAGTAGCACTTTCTGCCGGAACAAAACAACCAATTTGTGCCATTAACACAATCAAAGCTGTTTGTCTTAATATTGCACTTTTACCAGACATGTTTGGACCAGTAATCATGATAATCTGTTGCGTTTCGTTATCTAAATACACATCGTTCGCAACGTACTCTTCACCCGCTTTTAATTGATGCTCAATTACTGGGTGTCGGCCATTTTTAATATCAATTTCAAAACCATTGGTTAAGGTGGGTTTGCAGTAATTATTCTTTACGGAGATATTGGCAAAAGAAAGTAAACAATCTAGCTGACCAATCAAATGTGCGTTAAATTGAATGGGATTGATATAATCTGCCATAGAAACGACTAACTCTTGATACAGTTTGGATTCTAGCGCATGAATTTTATCTTCTGCTCCTAAAATTTTAGATTCGTAATCTTTTAATTCTTGAGTGATATAACGCTCAGCATTTACCAAAGTTTGTTTTCTAATCCATTCTTCTGGCACCTTATCTTTGTGCGTATTTCTTACTTCTAAATAGTAACCAAACACATTGTTAAAGGCAATCTTAAGACTTGGAATCCCGGTTTTTTCAGATTCTCTAATTTGCATTTGTTCCAAATAATCTTTTCCAGAAAATGCAATTTTTCTTAGTTCGTCTAGCTCAGTATTTAATCCGTCGGCCATTATTTTGCCCTTTCCAACTTGTATAGCTGGTTCTTCATCTAATTGATGTTCTATTCTTTCAATTAACGAAGTGCATGGATTCAATCTATCTACAATTGATTTTAACGCTTGGCACTTAGAATCCTTTAATAAAGTTTGAATCGGATCTATTTGTTGCAGTGTGTTTTTGAGTTGGATTACCTCTTTCGGATTAATTCTTCCAACAGCAACCTTAGAAACTAACCGCTCTAAATCTCCAATATCTTTCAGTCGCTCGCCAAGGTCAAAACGAAGTTGTGTATTATCTGTTTGAATAAACGTTTCTACAGCATCTAACCTAGATTTTATGAGTGCTTCTTCTTTCAACGGCAACACCAACCAACGCTTCATCAATCGAGATCCCATTGGAGTTAGAGTATCGTCAATAATATCTATTAACGTAGTTGCGTTATCATTGTGCGAAGAAATAAGTTCTAAATTTCTAACCGTAAATCTATCCAACCAAACATATTTATCTTCCTCTATCCTGGCAATTTTTGTGATGTGTGCAAGTTTATCATGTTGCGTTTCTGACAGATAGTGGAGTGCTGCTCCAGCTGCTATAATTCCATTTTGTAGTTCTTCTACGCCAAAGCCTTTCAAGCCTTTCGTATCGAAATGATTGGTTAATGATTCTGTAGCAAAATCAGAAGTAAATACCCAATCTTCTAACTTGTAGGTATAATACTTATCACCAAATTGCTCAGAAAATAGCTTATTCTTATTTTTTTGGAAGATAATTTCACTTGGTTCAAAGCCTTGAATTAGTTTATCTATGTATTCCATAGAACCTTCGGCTAAGAAAAATTCTCCTGTAGAAATATCTAAAAAAGCAACGCCAGAGGTTTTCTTATCGAAATGAATTGCTGCTAAAAAGTTATTTTTTCCTTGTTCTAAGACTTGGTCGTTAAAAGCAACACCGGGCGTAACCAGTTCCGTTACTCCACGCTTAACAATTCCTTTTACCATTTTAGGATCTTCTAACTGATCACAGATGGCAACGCGTTCTCCGGCTCTAACTAATTTTGGCAAATATGTATTTAAAGAATGATGCGGAAAACCAGCCAACTCTATATGCGAAGCCGTTCCATTTTTTCTTTTCGTAAGTACTATACCAAGAATTTTAGATGCTTTTACAGCATCATCACTAAAAGTTTCGTAAAAATCTCCGACTCTAAACAACAACATGGCTTGCGGGTGCTTCGCCTTAATTTGGTTGTATTGTTTCATCAAAGGCGTTTCGCTACTTTTTACTATTTTCTTCTTGGTTGCCAAAATATCTTTTTTGTTTGCGTTTGGAAAAGATAAAGATACGGTCAAAACCCTTAAATTTACAGCAGAAAACGTCAACAATTACCACAGTTTATGAACAGAAAATTGAAATTATGGGAACTAAATAGAGTTTCTAACGAGGAGTTCAAAGCACAAAATAAGTTTCCAATTATTGTTGTATTGGATAATATTAGAAGCTTAAACAATGTGGGTACTTTTTTTAGAACGTCTGATGCTTTTAATGTTCAAGAAATAATATTATGTGGTATTACGGGCAAACCGCCTCACAGAGAAATTAATAAAACAGCAATAGGTGCAACAGAATCTGTAGCTTGGAGTTATGCAGAAGATGTGATGGATGTGGTGGACTCTTTGAAACAAGACGGCGTAAAGATTTGCTCCATTGAACAAACCGAAGTAACTACTTTTCTTAATAAAATGGAGGTTGACAAAACCGAAACTTATGCTCTTTTCTTTGGCAATGAAGTTGACGGCGTGCAACAAAGTGTAATTGATGCTTCTGATTATATTATTGAGATTCCACAGTTTGGAACCAAACACAGTTTAAATGTTTCTGTATGTGCTGGAGTTACTTTGTGGGAGTTTGTTAGGGGTAGAAACTAATGTCTCGGCTATCGCTCAACAACCGTTTCTTTGTTCACCGTTATCTACCTCCTTCTTCGAAGAAGGTGGGTTTTATGAGGATTTATCCGAATAAAAGACGGAGGATGCAATTTAAACTGGTAATGTACAGATATTCTGCAGTCTAATCCTCCTATTTCTAAAAACCGAGAGCTCAAATAATCCTACTTCTTCAAGAAGGCAAGAGTTTTAGACTTCTATCATTGTTCATACTATCGTAATCAATTCTCCCTTTATTTCTACTAGGGTTTAATTTTCTTTGAAAGAAATCGCAACTTAAACGGATATAAATATCAATGAATTACTTAACTTTTACTCTCTATATTGATACTTCCACAAATAAGAAGACCTGCAAATCAAAAAAGCGAAGGAGTATAGTTACCGAATAACTAAGATAAAATCTGTCTTATTAAGCTTCAGTAGTAGGCGTACCAAAATTCATTGGAGGCATTTGAGGTGCGTTTCCTTCTTGGATTGTTCCAAATTGTTGCTCGTACTTTTGTACATTTTCTATTAACGCACGCATGTATCTTTTTGCGTTTTCTGGTGTCATAATAATTCTACTTCTCACTTTAGCTTTGGGTACACCTGGCATCATTTGAATAAAATCTGAGACTATTTCTGATTGCGAATGTGTGATTACAGCAAGGTTAGAATAAGTTCCTTGTGCTACTTCTTCTGTTAACTCTATATTGATTTGATTTTCATTCTTTTTTTCTTCCATGATACTTTGTTTTTTGCTAAAATAAGAAATTGCTACTGCTTTCTGTTGGTTTAAGGCATTTTATAAAACAAAAAAGTCCTCAGAAATTGATCTGAGGACTTCTATATCTTGCTTGATGTTTTATTTCGTTAACTCGTCGTATGTTTCTTGCGAACCTACAATCATTTTTTGGAATTCTCTTGTTCCTGTACCTGCTGGAATTAAGTGTCCAACAATTACATTCTCTTTCAATCCTTGTAAATGATCTTCTTTTCCTGAGATAGCTGCTTCGTTTAATACTTTCGTAGTTTCCTGGAAAGATGCTGCAGAGATAAATGATTGCGTCTGTAAAGATGCTCTCGTAATACCTTGTAACATTGGTTTAGACGTTGCTGCAATAGCTTCACGCGCTTCTACCAACTTCTTATCTTGACGACGCAATTGAGAATTCTCATCTCTTAATTGTCTTGCCGAAATAATCATACCTGGCTTTAAATCTGTAGATTCTCCTGCTTCAACTACTACTTGCATACCAAAGATTCTATCGTTCTCTTCCATAAAGTCTGCTTTGTGAACAGCTTGATTTTCTAAGAATTTAGTATCTCCTGGATCTGTAATCTCAACTTTCAACATCATCTGACGAACGATTACCTCAAAGTGCTTATCGTTAATCTTCACACCTTGTAAACGGTAAACCTCTTGAATTTCGTTAACAATGTACTCTTGTACTTTTGTTGGTCCTTCAATATTAAGAATATCGCTTGGTGTTGTAGCTCCATCAGAAAGTGGTCTACCCGCTCTTACAAAGTCGTTCTCTTGCGTTAAGATGTGCTTAGATAGAGGAACCAAATATTTTCTAATTTCTCCAGTCTTAGACTCAACAATAACCTCGCGGTTACCACGCTTTATTTTTCCGTAAGATGCAATACCGTCAATTTCAGAAATAACAGCTGGGTTAGAAGGATTTCGTGCTTCAAATAATTCTGTTACACGTGGTAAACCTCCTGTAATATCTCCTGTTTTACCACCAGTTCTTGGTATCTTAACTAAAGAATCACCCGCTTTTACAGCATCTCCTTCTTTTACAGAAATGTGTGCATTTACTGGAATTGAATAAGAACGTAAAACTTCACCTTTCTTATCTGTAATTAAGATTGTCGGGTTCTTTTTCTTATCCTTAGTTTCCGTAATAACTTTTTCTGTAAATCCAGTTTGCTCATCTACTTCCTCTCGGTAAGTTATACCTTCAATTACGTTTTCAAACTCAATTTTACCGTCAACCTCAGTAATAATTACTGCGTTGTATGGATCCCATGTACAGATTACATCTCCTCTTTTTAAGTTTACGTTGTTATCGATTTTCATCTCAGCACCGTAAGGAATGTTACCTGTCATTATGATTTGACCTGTCTTCTTATCTGTAATCTTAAGTTCAGCAGAACGTCCAATAACAACTTCAACGTTTTTGCCTTCTTTATTTTTTCTAGTAATTGTACGTAGCTCGTCAATTTCTAATAAACCAGAACCTTTCGCTTTTAAATCGTTTTCATCTGCAATATTAGAAGCAGTACCCCCAACGTGGAATGTTCTTAATGTTAACTGCGTTCCAGGCTCTCCAATAGATTGCGCTGCAACAACACCAACAGAATCTCCCATTTGAGCATCTCTATGCGTTGATAAGTTTCTACCGTAACACTTGGCACATACTCCTCTTCTCAACTCACAAGTAAGTACTGATCTTATTTCAACTTCTTCGATGCCTAATTCTTCAATTCGCTTACCAACTACTTCGTCGATTAGTTCTCCTGCTCCAACAATTAAGTTATCGTCATCGTCGTATACATCATCAACTGTAGTTCTACCTACAATTCTATCGTATAACGGCTCAACAATCTCATCGTTTTTCTTAAGCGCAGTAGCGGTTAAACCTCTTAAAGTACCACAATCAAAATCGTTAATAACAACATCTTGAGCAACGTCAACTAAACGTCTTGTAAGGTAACCTGCATCGGCCGTTTTAAGGGCTGTATCTGCAAGACCTTTACGCGCACCGTGAGTAGAAATAAAGTACTCAAGAATAGATAAACCTTCTTTAAAGTTAGAAAGAATTGGATTTTCAATAATTTCTTGTGCAGAAGCTCCAGATTTCTGTGGCTTCGCCATCAATCCTCTCATTCCAGATAACTGACGAATTTGCTCTTTCGATCCACGTGCTCCAGAATCAAACATCATATAGATGGAGTTGAAACCTTGGTTATCATTTTTCAACTGATCCATTAACGTTGCCGTTAATCTAGAATTTGTACGTGTCCAAATATCAATAATTTGGTTATAACGCTCGTTGTTTGTAATAAGACCCATGTTATAGTTCTCTCTTACTTCTGCAACAGATGCGTCTGCCTTAGCAACTAATTCATCTTTTTCTTTAGGGATAATAATATCATCTAAGTTGAAAGACAAACCACCTCTAAAGGCCATTTGGTAACCTAATCCTTTAATATCATCTAGGAACTTAGCAGAACGTGCAGTTCCAGAAATCTTAAGGATGTGTCCAATAATATCTCTTAGAGCTTTTTTGGTCAACAATTCATTAATAAATCCTACTTCTCTCGGTACGTGTTGATTAAACAACACTCTTCCGCAAGTAGTTTCTACCATTTGAAGTGTAGGAACACCCTCCTCGTTTAGATCGTAAGTTTTCACCTTAATGTGTGCGTGCAAATCTAACGCACCTTCATTGTGGGCAATAATTACTTCTTCAGGAGAATAAAATGTCATTCCTTCACCTTTAACAACTCTTTCTGGTGTAGTTTTTCTACCTTTTGTGATGTAGTATAAACCAAGTACCATATCCTGAGACGGTACAGCAATAGGTGCTCCGTTTGCAGGATTAAGAATGTTGTGTGAAGCTAACATTAACAATTGTGCTTCTAAAATTGCAGCGTTACCTAGTGGTAAGTGAACTGCCATTTGATCTCCATCAAAATCCGCGTTAAATGCAGTACACACTAATGGGTGAAGACGAATTGCTTTTCCTTCAATTAATTTAGGTTGGAAAGCTTGAATACCTAAACGGTGAAGCGTTGGTGCACGGTTAAGTAGCACAGGGTGACCCTTCAATACGTTTTCTAAGATATCCCAAACAACTGGCTCTTTTCTATCTACAATTTTCTTTGCAGATTTTACAGTCTTTACAATTCCACGCTCAATCATCTTTCGAATAATGAACGGCTTGTAAAGCTCAGCAGCCATGTTTTTTGGTAAACCACACTCGTGTAATTTAAGGTATGGACCTACAACAATTACCGAACGAGCAGAATAATCTACACGCTTACCAAGTAAGTTTTGACGGAAACGTCCTTGCTTACCTTTTAATGAATCAGATAACGATTTTAATGGTCTGTTAGATTCTGTTTTAACCGCACTCGCTTTACGAGAGTTGTCAAACAATGAATCTACAGATTCTTGAAGCATACGTTTTTCATTACGTAAAATTACTTCTGGAGCCTTTATTTCAATCAAACGCTTTAAACGGTTGTTACGGATAATAACTCTTCTGTATAAATCATTTAAATCTGATGTAGCAAATCTTCCTCCATCTAATGGAACTAACGGACGTAATTCTGGTGGAATAACCGGAACTACTTTTATGATAGTCCACTCTGGACGGTTTTCTATACGCGTTTGAGACTCACGCATTGCTTCAACTACTTGGAGTCTTTTCAACGCTTCGTTCTTACGCTGTACAGAAGTTTCTGTATTTGCTTTATGTCTTAAATCATAAGACAAAGTATCTAAATCCAAACGCTGTAATAAATCATACAATGCCTCAGCACCCATCTTAGCGATGAATTTATTTGGATCAGTATCTTCTAAATATTGATTTTCTTTTGGTTGAGCATCTAGGATATCTAGATATTCTTCCTCCGTTAAGAATTCATACTTTTCTAATGGTTCTCCTTCTGCATTAACTGCTGCTCCAGCTTGAATTACTACGTAACGTTCGTAATAAATAATCTGATCTAATTTCTTAGTAGGTAAACCTAATAGGTAACCAATTTTATTTGGTAAAGAACGGAAATACCAGATGTGCGCAACAGGTACCACAAGTGAAATGTGCCCCATACGCTCTCTACGTACTTTTTTCTCTGTAACTTCTACACCACAACGGTCACAAACAATTCCTTTATAACGGATTCTTTTGTATTTACCACAATGACATTCATAGTCTTTTACAGGTCCAAAGATACGTTCACAGAATAATCCGTCTCTCTCTGGTTTGTATGTTCTATAGTTAATCGTTTCAGGCTTTAGTACCTCACCACTTGATTGCTCTAAGATTTCTTCAGGAGAAGCCAAAGAGATAGTAATCTTGTTGAAGTTACTTTGCTTTTTTGCTGTTTCTTTTCTATAAGCCATTTTAAACTCTTGTTTTAAAATTAAACATTGACTAATCTGCGATTAGTCCATACTAACACTAAGACCCAATCCTCTTAATTCATGTAATAATACATTGAAAGATTCTGGAATTCCCGGTGTTGGTAAATTATCACCTTTAACGATTGCTTCGTATGCTTTCGCTCTACCTGTTACATCATCAGATTTAACAGTTAAGATTTCTTGTAGGATATTAGCAGCACCGAATGCTTCTAATGCCCAAACTTCCATCTCACCAAAACGCTGACCACCAAATTGTGCTTTACCACCTAATGGTTGTTGTGTAATTAATGAGTATGGTCCGATAGAACGTGCGTGCATCTTATCATCAACCATGTGAGATAATTTAAGCATGTAAATAATCCCTACTGTTGCCGTTTGGTGGAAACGTTCTCCCGTACCTCCGTCATATAAGTAAGTTTTACCTGCTCTTGGGATTCCTGCTTTATCACAGTAATCATCAATCTCAGATGGGTGTGCACCGTCAAAAATTGGTGTAGCAAACTTCACTCCTAATTTCTCTCCAGCCCAACCAAGAACTGTTTCGTAAATCTGCCCAAGGTTCATACGAGATGGTACACCTAGCGGGTTTAATACGATATCGACAGGAGTTCCGTCTTCTAAGAATGGCATATCTTCGGCTCTTACAATATTGGCTACAATACCTTTGTTACCGTGACGACCTGCCATCTTATCTCCAACTTTCAACTTACGTTTCTTAGCAACGTAAACCTTAGCTAATTTCACAATTCCTGATGGTAACTCATCACCTACAGAAATATGGAATTTCTTACGCTTATAGTTTCCGAGTAAGTCATTTGCTTTTATGTTAAAGTTATGAATTACTCTTTGGATAAGGCTATTTGTATGAGAATCTGCTGTCCAGTTTGCCGGATTTACGATAGAGTAATCGATGATCATTAAATTCTTTTGAGAGAATTTAGATCCTTTCTTTATAATTTCTTCACGGAAATTATTGAAAACACCAGCTGATTTTTCAGTATCTAAAAGTTGAAGTAATTTTTCAACTAAAGTTACCTTTAAATCACCTAAATCTTTTTCGTACTCACTATCCAACTGCTCTAAAATTGGCTTATCTTGTGCTTTGGTTTTTCTATCCTTGATTGCTCTTGAGAATAATTTTTTACCAATTACAACACCTCTAAGAGAAGGTCCAGCTTTTAAAGATGCATCTTTAACATCACCAGCTTTATCTCCGAATATTGCTCTTAATAACTTTTCTTCTGGAGATGGGTCTGTTTCTCCCTTAGGAGTAATCTTACCTATTAATATATCTCCTTCAGTAATTTCAGCACCAATTCTAATTAAACCGTTTTCGTCAAGGTCTTTTGTAGTTTCTTCAGATACATTAGGAATATCAGCTGTTAACTCTTCCATACCTCTCTTCGTATCTCTTACCTCAAGAGAATACTCATCAATATGAACAGAAGTAAAGATATCATCTCTAACAACTTTCTCAGAAATTACAATTGCATCCTCAAAGTTATATCCTTGCCAAGGCATGAATGCTACTTTTAAGTTTTGACCCAATGCTAATTCTCCAGCTTGAGTTGCGTAACCTTCGCAAAGTACTTGACCTTTTTCTACTTTATCACCTTTTTGAACAATAGGCTTCAAGTTCATGGTAGAACCTTGGTTCGTTTTCTTAAACTTGGTTAAAGAGTAACGCTTTGTCTCACCATCAAAACTAACCAGTTTATCTTCGTCAGATAACTCGTATCGTAAAACAATTTCATTCGCATCTACGTATTCCACAACACCGTTACCTTCTGCATTAACTAGTACTCTAGAATCTCTTGCTACTAATCTTTCGATTCCTGTACCAACAATTGGAGAGTTAGGTTTTAACAAAGGAACAGCCTGACGCTGCATGTTAGATCCCATCAACGCACGGTTGGCATCATCATGCTCCAAGAATGGAATTGAAGATGCTGCTATAGAAGCAATTTGGTTAGCTCCAACGTCCATTAAATCTATTTGCTTTGGATCGATAACTGGGAAATCTCCCATATTACGAGCCTTAACAATGTCTGTTTGAAATTCTCCTTTTTCGTTAATGTTCGCATTGGCTTGTGCAATCATTTTAGATGCTTCTTCCTCTGCTGATAAATAAGTTGGCGCACTGGCTAAATCTACCTTACCGTTAGCAACGTTACGATATGGAGTTTCAATAAATCCTAACTTATTTACTTTTGCGTAAACACACAGTGAAGAAATCAAACCAATGTTTGGTCCTTCAGGTGTTTCAATCGTACATAAACGTCCGTAGTGTGTGTAGTGAACATCACGCACCTCGAAACCTGCTCTTTCTCTAGATAAACCACCTGGCCCTAGTGCAGATAAACGACGTTTGTGCGTTACCTCAGACAATGGATTCGTTTGATCCATAAACTGAGAAAGCTGATTGGTACCAAAGAAAGAATTAATTACAGAAGATAATGTCTTTGCATTAATTAAATCGATTGGCGTAAATACCTCGTTATCTCTAACATTCATTCTCTCTCTAATCGTTCTAGCCATTCTAGCTAAACCAACTCCGAATTGAGAATATAATTGCTCACCAACTGTTCTTACACGTCTGTTTGATAAGTGATCAATATCATCCACTTCTGCTTTTGAATTGATCAACTCAATTAAATACTTAACAATTTTGATAATATCTGTCTTCGTCATTACACGAGACTCTTCAGACATATCGTCGCCATTAAGCTTTTTGTTCATTCTATATCTACCTACTTCACCTAAATCATAACGTGTATCTGAAAAGAATAATTTTTCAAATACAGAACGCGCAGTTTCTTGATCTGGCGGTTCAGCGTTACGTAGCTGACGATAAATATGTTCAACAGCTTCTTTCTCAGAGTTAGAAGTATCTTTCTGAAGCGTATTGTAAATGATAGTGTAATCCGCTGAATTAATATCTTCTTTATGAAGAATAACCGTTTTAACTCCCGCGTCAACTATTTCATCTATATGAATTTCTTCAATAATTGTTTCTCTGTCAAGGATTACTTCATTTCTTTCAATAGATACAACTTCTCCTGTATCTTCATCAACGAAGTCTTCTACCCATGACTTAAGAACTCTTGCAGCAAGCTTTCTACCAATTAACTTTTTCAAGTTTGCTTTAGTAGCTTTTACTTCATCTGCAAGACCAAAAATCTCTAGAATATCTTTATCACTTTCATAACCAATTGCTCTAAATAGAGTTGTAACTGGTAATTTTTTCTTACGATCGATATAAGCATACATAACGCTGTTTATATCTGTCGCAAATTCTATCCACGAACCTTTAAAAGGAATTACTCTAGCAGAGTATAATTTAGTTCCATTTGCATGACGGCTTTGTCCGAAGAACACACCTGGAGACCTGTGTAATTGAGAAACAATTACCCTTTCTGCTCCGTTAACCACAAATGAACCTTTAGGTGTCATGTAAGGAATTGTACCAAGATAAACATCTTGTACTATTGTTTCAAAATCCTCATGTTCGGGATCTGTACAGTATAACTTAAGCTTCGCTTTTAAAGGAACACTGTAAGTTAAACCTCTCTCAATACATTCTTCTAAAGAGTACCTTGGTGGATCTACAAAGTAGTCCAAGAACTCAAGAACGAATTGATTCCTTGTATCAGTAATTGGGAAATTTTCAGAGAAAACTTTAAATAACCCTTCTTTTTCTCTATTCTCAGGAGTAGTTTCTAATTGAAAAAACTCTTGGAACGACTTTATTTGAATATCCAAAAAATCTGGATATTCGAATGGACTTTTGCTTGATGCAAAACTAATCCTTGTTGCTATGTTGCTATTTGTTGCCAATGCTAAATGATTTTATTAGAAAAAGGACTTAAAAAAATGTGCAAACGCACAAAAACAGGAGTAGGCACGCCATAAAATGGTGTGCCTATTCCTGTTAAAAAAGTAATACTATTACTTAATCTCAACTTCAGCTCCTGCTTCTTCAAGAGATTTTTTAAGACCTTCAGCTTCGTCTTTAGATACTCCTTCTTTTAAGTTAGATGGTGCACTATCAACAACTTCTTTTGCTTCTTTAAGTCCTAAACCAGTTAATTCCTTAACTAACTTCACTACTGCTAACTTTGATCCTCCTGCTGCTTTTAATACAACATCAAATTCAGTTTTTTCTGCAGCTTCTTCACCTCCTGCAGCACCACCTGCAGCTACTGCTACAGCTGCAGCAGCTGGTTCGATTCCGTACTCATCCTTAAGGATGTTTGCTAGTTCATTTACGTCTTTTACAGTTAAGTTTACTAACTCTTCTGCCATTGCTTTTAAATCAGCCATTTTTATTTAATTTAAATAAATTCTAAAAAATAATTAATAATTCTATGCTCTTTCTGAGAGCGTTTTAAGGATACCTGCGATTTTACCACCTTGTCCTTTAAGACCAGAAACAACGTTCTTAGCCGGGCTTTGTAGAATCGTGATGATTTCACCAATAAGCTCTTCCTTGCTCTTAATTGATACAAGTGCTTCAAGTTGGTCATCACCAATATAAACTGCTTCTTCTACATAAGCTCCCTTCAAAATAGGCTTATCGTTTTTCTTACGAAAGTCCTTGATTACTTTAGCAGGTGCATTACCTACTTCTGCAAACATAATTGAAGTTGGACCAGAAAGTACTGCTTTTAGGTCTCCAAAATCTCTGTCTTCAACTCTTTCCATAGCTTTTTCGAGAAGCGTGTTTTTAACCACTCTTAACTCAATTCCACTTTGAAAGCATTTACGACGAAGGTTGTTTACTGCTTCTACAGTTAATTCCGCTGTATCCGCTAGATAAAATATGTTAGCTTCTTTTAATTCAGCCGTTAAATTATCTATGTATTGCGCTTTTTGTTCTTTAGTCATGATTATAAAGTTTTTAAGCTACAACAGATTTAGCGTCGATTTTGATACTTGGACTCATTGTTGAGCTGATGAAAATACTTTTAATGTACGTTCCTTTAGCTGCAGCTGGTTTCATTTTAACTAAAGTAGAAATCATTTCAAAAGCATTATCCTTTATCTTGTCTCCATCAAATGAAGCCTTTGCGATATTCGTATGAATGTTTCCAAACTTATCTACTCTGAAATCAATTTTACCTGCTTTCACTTCTTGCACAGCCTTACCAATATCCATTGTTACTGTTCCCGTCTTAGGGTTTGGCATTAATCCTCTTGGTCCTAAAATACGACCTAAAGCACCAACTTTACCCATTACAGAAGGCATAGTAATAATCACATCAATATCAGTCCAACCACCTTTAATCTTAGCGATAAACTCGTCTAGTCCAACGTAATCAGCACCTGCTGCTTTTGCTTCCTCTTCCTTGTCTGGAGTACAAAGTACTAATACTTTCATATCCTTACCTGTTCCGTGAGGCAATGCAACCGTACCTCTAACCATTTGGTTAGCTTTACGTGGATCTACACCTAATCTTACACTAATGTCAACAGAAGCATCGAATTTTGTTGTAGTGATTTCCTTAACCATCTTACATGCTTCATCTAACGTGTACGTCTGCTCTAAGTCATACTTAGCGAGTACTTCTTTTCTTTTCTTAGAAATTCGTCCCATAATTCATGTTTTAGTTAGAAGGAAAATCTCCTTTAACAGTTATACCCATACTTCTTGCTGTACCAGCTACCATTCTCATACCAGACTCAACTGTAAAACAGTTCATATCTGGAAGCTTGTCTTCAGCAATTGCTTTTACTTGATCCCAAGTAACCGAAGCTACTTTCTGTCTGTTTGACTCTGGAGATCCTTTCTTTAGCTTTGCTGCTTCTAGTAATTGAACAGCTGCTGGTGGAGTTTTAATTACAAAATCAAACGATTTATCACTGTAAACAGTAATAACCACTGGTAAAACCTTTCCTGGTTTATCTTGGGTTCTAGCATTAAACTGCTTACAAAACTCCATGATATTCACCCCTTTAGCACCTAATGCTGGTCCTACCGGAGGTGAAGGATTGGCTGCACCACCCTTGATCTGTAATTTGATCAATCCTGCTACTTCTTTAGCCATTTGTTATATATATTATGTAGTCCTAACGTGAGATTAAATGGGAAGCATTTAATTACATTTTCTCACTTCTACTGGTTAAATACACTTTTAACTTTCCTTTTCAACTTGCATGTAGCTAAGCTCTAATAGATTCTTTCTACCAAAAATCTTAACCATCACCTTAAGTTTCTTCTTGTCTTCGTTAATCTCTTCAATGGTTCCACTGAAATTATTAAACGGCCCATCAATAACTTTGACAGACTCACCAGAAACAAAAGGAATTTTCATTTCTTCTTCTGTCTCAGATAACTCATCAACCTTACCAAGTATTCGATTTACCTCTGACTGCCTCATAGGCATTGGTTCACCACCCTTTTCTGCGCCCAAAAAACCAATTACATTTGGAATTCCTTTAATAACGTGCGGTACTTCACCAACTAATGATGCTTCAACCAAAACGTATCCAGGCAAGTAAGCTTTTTCCTTACTCACTTTCTTACCATTACGAATTTGAAACACCTTTTCTGTAGGAATTAAAACTTGATCAACATAGTCAGTCAATTTCAATCTCGTAATTTCCATATCGAGATATTCCTTAACTTTTTTCTCTTTACCACTTATGGCTCTCACCACGTACCATCTCTTCTTAATATCTGCCATTTTAAAATTGATTAAAATAAGTCATATACAAAACCAAGTACGCCTTTCCACCAAGAAATACCAGCAACACCGAAAACTTTATCCATAAGGAGAACTAACAATGAAAAAATCACAGAAGCAACAACCACAACAATGGTATTACTTTGCAATTCACCCCATGTTGGCCATGTCACTTTATGCACCAATTCGTGATACGTTTCTTGAAAATATTCTTTAATATTAGCCACAATCTTCTATTTTGCACGGGCGGTAGGATTCGAACCCACGACCAATGGTTTTGGAGACCAGTACTCTACCAACTGAGCTACACCCGTGTATAAAACGGGAGGCTCACTACAAACCTCCCGTCATAATTATTTTATTCTTAAAGGATTTCAGTCACCTGTCCAGCACCTACTGTTCTACCACCCTCACGGATTGCAAAACGTAAACCTTTGTTCATTGCAATAGGAACAATTAAGTTTACAGAAATAGTTACGTTATCTCCAGGCATTACCATCTCTCTTCCTTCTTCTAAGATAATCTCTCCAGTTACATCAGTTGTTCTGAAGTAGAACTGAGGACGATATTTGTTATGGAAAGGAGTGTGACGACCACCTTCTTCTTTCTTCAATACATATATCTCAGCTTTGAATTTATCGTGAGGTGTTGTAGAACCTGGCTTACAGATTACCATTCCTCTTTTAATATCTTCTTTAGCGATACCTCTTAATAATAAACCAACGTTATCACCAGCTTCACCTCTATCTAATATCTTACGGAACATCTCAACTCCAGTTACAGTAGACTTCAATTTCTCATCTCCCATTCCTAAAATATCAACCTCTTCTCCAGAGTTAACAACTCCTGTCTCAATACGACCAGTAGCAACTGTACCACGACCAGTAATAGAGAAAACATCCTCTACGGGCATTAAAAAATCTTTATCAACTTCTCTTGGAGGTAATTCAATCCAAGTGTCAACAGACTCCATTAATTTATTAACAGAATCTACCCACTTCTCTTCTCCGTTAAGAGCTCCTAAAGCAGAACCAGGTATAACTGGAGTGTTGTCACCATCGTAGTCATAAAAAGAAAGTAATTCTCTCACTTCCATATCAACTAATTCTAATAACTCCTCATCGTCAACCATGTCAACTTTGTTCAAGAATACAACCATTCTTGGAACACCAACCTGGCGCCCTAAAAGGATGTGCTCGCGTGTCTGTGGCATAGGACCATCAGTTGCAGCAACAACTAAAATAGCTCCATCCATCTGAGCAGCACCAGTAACCATATTCTTCACGTAATCGGCGTGACCAGGACAGTCAACGTGCGCGTAGTGACGATTAGCTGTTTGATACTCCACGTGAGAAGTGTTAATAGTAATACCTCTTTCTTTTTCTTCCGGTGCGTTGTCGATTGAAGAGAAATCACGCGTTTCAGCTAAACCTTGAGACGAAAGTACGCTCGAGATTGCAGCAGTTAAAGTTGTTTTTCCGTGATCGACGTGACCAATTGTTCCAATGTTTACGTGTGGTTTGGAACGATCAAATGTTTCCTTAGCCATTGTGTTTATTTATTACTTGTTAATATTAATTTAAAAAACCTAAATCTTCAAATATACAAAAGTCCACCCTCAAAGAGCGGAACTAATCTTCACCTTTATTTTGAGCCAATGACGAGAATTGAACTCGTGACCTCTTCCTTACCAAGGAAGCGCTCTACCACTGAGCTACACCGGCGAAGAGCAAAATAAAAAACTGTAGAGCGGGAGACGAGACTCGAACTCGCGACCCTCAGCTTGGAAGGCTGACGCTCTACCAACTGAGCTACTCCCGCAAAAAAATAAAATTAAAAGTGGGGGTGGATGGACTCGAACCAACGATACCTTACGGTGACAGATTTACAGTCTGCTGCAATAGCCACTATGCGACACCCCCAAAATTGAGCCGATGAAGGGACTCGAACCCCCGACCTGCTGATTACAAATCAGCTGCTCTAGCCAGCTGAGCTACATCGGCACTTAATTTTATAAACAGTTTTTTAAAGAACTTTCCGTCTGGCGTTAACCGTTTCGGGTTGCAAATGTATGAAAGAAATCTTTTCCCACAACACTTTTTTTCTTTTTTTTTCAAAAAAAATCTCACCCAATTTTGAGTGAGATTATAATGTGTTGAAATTCAGTATTAAGCCGACAATTTAGACTTATACTTTTTCACCTGCCTTTCCAATGCAGAACAAGCGCTATCAGCAGCTTCTTCAAACGTATCACATTGTTTTTTTGCAAACAACTCTTTTCCAGGAATATTTATACGTATCTCGGCAATTTTATTCTCTTTAGCAGCCTTCTTATCTACTTTTAAATATACGTTACTTGAAATTATATGGTCATGAAATTGCTCTAACTTATTTACTTTTTCATTAACAAAATCTACCAATTTTTGATCTGCACTAAAATGCACTGCCTGAATCTTTACGTTCATAATTTTAAGTTTTTATGCTATCCCCTTGGATGAGCTTGTTTATATATCTTATTTATTTCATCGAACGAATTATGAGTGTAAATTTGAGTTGCACTCAAATTAGAATGACCTAATAATTCTTTTAACACTTCTAAGCCGGCACCATTATTTAACATGTGCGTGGCAAATGTGTGCCTCAAGATGTGAGGACTCTTTTTACTCAAACTCGTTACAGTAGAAAGATACTTATTTATTTTCCTATAAACAAACTTAGGATACAGTTTTTTACCCTTACTTGTGCAAAATACAAACGGAGTTTCGTTAAGCTTTTTCGTCTCTTCTATGTATTCAATTAAAATCTTATTTAAATTATGTGAAATAGGAATAATTCTCTCCTTATTTCGTTTCCCTAAAACCTTTATTGACCCCATCGATACATCTACCTGCTTTAAGTTTATGAGCTCTGACAAACGAATACCTGTTTGATAAAAAAGCTCTACCATTACCGCAGTAACAGTATCTATCTCTGATTGACTAGATTGATTGGCTGACAAGTCCTCTTTCTTTAAAAACGCTGGGATTCGCTTCTCAACTTTAGGACCCTGTACTTTCAACATTGGGTTTTTAGTTAGTACCCCTTCTTTTACCAACCACCTAAAAAATGTTCTTAAAGAAGATAACTTTCTATTGACAGATTTATTTGAAATTCCGTTAGCTACTAAATCTACAACCCAAGCCCTCACAATGTGATGTGTAACCTCCTCTATTTCTCCACTTTTTAAATTAGAGAAAGTGAGAAAGTCAGATAAATCATTTACATAAGCAGTAAGCGTGTGTTCTGAAACACGCTTTTCTTTAAATAGATATTCTTTGAACTTTTCAAGCATAAAAAAAGGAGTCTAACTAGACTCCTTACGTTTCTTTTAAAAAAAAGTTCTATATCTCAGCAGAACGTAACCTCTGACGATACGCAGCTTTAATTCTTAATTGACGGTCAGTAACAGAAGGCTTAACGAACTCTTTACGAGATCTCAACTCTCTCATTACTCCTGTTTTTTCAAACTTTTTCTTGTATTTTTTAAGAGCTCTTTCTATGTTCTCTCCTTCTTTAACTGGTACTACTAACATATCTTTATTTTACTTTGTTCTATTTAATGGTTGGCAAAAGTAGGAAACAAATTTGTTATCAACAAAGTTTATTTCAAAATTTCTCTAGAAATAACTAACTTTTGTATTTCAGAGGTTCCCTCCCCGATAGTCATTAACTTGGCATCACGCAAAAATTTCTCTGCTGGGTACTCTTTTGTATATCCATACCCACCCATTATCTGCACGGCTTCGTTTCCACATTTAACTGATGTTTCTGAGGCGAAGAGCTTAGCATAGGCACCTTTTATAGTAACAGGTTGTCCATTATCCTTATAGTGGGCAGCTTGAAAAGTAAGTAACTCCGAAGCTTCAACATCTGTAGCCATTTCTGCAAGTTTAAAACTAATACCTTGAAACTTACCTATTGGCTTTCCAAACTGTTCTCTTTCTTTAGCGTATTTAACAGAAGCTTCATAAGCTCCTCGGGCGATACCACAACTTAGTGCAGCAATAGAAATTCTTCCTCCATCTAGAACTTTCATGGCTTGTCTAAACCCTTGCCCAACTTCTCCAATTACTTGGGATTCATGAATACGTACATTGTCAAAGATCAGTTCAGCTGTCTCTGAAGCCCTAACTCCCAATTTATCTCCAATCTTAACAGCAGAAAAACCTGGTGTATCCTTTTCTACAATAAATGCTGTTATCCCATTAGAGTCTAACAACTCACCTGTTCTAACTAAAACAACAGCGATATCTCCTGAAAGTCCGTGAGTAATCCAGTTCTTCGCACCATTTATTACCCAATATTCTCCATCTTTTACAGCAGTTGTTTTCATGCGCATGGCGTCAGAACCAGTGTTCGGCTCTGTTAATCCCCAAGCACCGATATGTTCACCTGAAGCTAATTTTGGTAAATACTTCTTTTTTTGCTCTTCAGTTCCATGGTAATAAATATGCCCGGTACATAGAGAATTGTGTGCTGCAACGCTTAAACCAACACCTCCACATACTTTTCCAAGTTCGATTAAAGTAGTTACATATTCTTTGTAACTAAAACCGCTACCACCATATTCTTCAGGGATATAAATACCTAAAAGGCCTAGTTCGCCCAATTTTTTCATTACATCAACTGGAAAATGCTCATCCTTATCCCACTGAACCAAGTTTGGTCTTATCTCTTTCTCTGCAAAATCGCGCACCATTTGTTGAATCATGCGCTGATTTTCATTCATTTCAAAAATCATTCTATGTAGTTTTTCTATGCTTTCTTTTAATTGCCCGTAAACATTAAATTACAATGGCCTAATATTCTACGAAATTAGTAATATTTTCGGTGTATTTTCTTAAAACTGCAGTTCCGTTCAAAAATGACAGATTGACTAAGAAATTGAAACCAACAACCTTTCCTCCGCACATGTTAACTAGCTCTGCAGCTGCAGAAGCAGAACCTCCTGTAGCCAAAAGGTCGTCATGAATCAGAATTTTATCTTCGCTTGAAACTGCATCTTTATGCATTTCGATACTTGCTATACCATATTCTAGACTGTAATCAAACGTGACTTTTTCATAAGGTAACTTCCCTTTTTTTCTAATCAAAATGAAAGGAACTCCTAATCGAATTGCCAATGGGTATCCAAACAGAAAACCCCTACTCTCAATTCCGGCAACCTTTGTTATTCCTTTATTCCTGTGTAAATCTACTAACTCAACAAGCACTTTTTCCGATAACTTAGGATTTAGCATAATTGGCGTGATATCTTTAAAGACTATACCTTTCTTAGGGAAATCGGGGACATCCCTTATTACTGATTTTAGTTCTTCTTCTATTTTTTTCATTCGAGAGTTAAATAAGGTGCAAGTTTATCAAATAATTCTTGATCTATAAGAATAAGTTCTTTAATATCTTCTATTCTTTTAAAAGCACCATGATTTGCTCTATATTTCACTATTTGTGAAGCTAAACGCCAATCTAAGTAAGGGTGAGACTTAAGCATCTCTTCCGTAGATGAATTAATATTTAATTTAGTAACAACTGTATTTTCTTGAATCTCCACTTTTGGCAGAATGGACGAAATTGTTTCTGGAGACAAGCCCCATATTTCGTTTAACTGACTCAAAGAGACAAATCCACCAAGAGAATTTCTATACTTCAAAATTCGTACTGAAAGCTTTTCTCCAATTCCATAAAGCTTCTTTAACTCTTCTTGGTTAACTAAATTTAAATTCAGTTTTGTTTCTTTTTTTTGCACGTCAATATCTTTCCTCTCTTTTTCTTCTTGCTTTATGAAAACTATGGAATCTGGCAAATCAATTTTCGGATACAATTGTTTGTATAAATCGTCGCTTACAACAAATAATTTCTGAACATCTTTTTTTACTCTAAATTCAAATCCTTTTTCCTGATAATTCATAATTGCTTGCGCTTGCTTTTCAGAAAATCCAATTTTCTCCCAATCCTTTAATTCATAATCATTCGGATTAAATGGAGTTTGTGGAATAGTATATTTTCGTTTTTTCCTTTTGTATCGTTGATATTCTATTCGTTTACTATTGTTTTCCTCGGCCTGACTTATGAAAATTTTTTCCCTAGCTGATAATTCTATCTGAGCAGCTTCTGGCCTCCAATAGTAGTTATATATTTTCTGAAATCCGAGCGTCATAAGAAATAGCACTATACATGCAAAAACTCCATTTCTCGTTTTCCGAGAAAACAGCAAGTTTTGTTCTATCCAGTTATTGATACTCATAAAAAAAAGGCTCATACAAAATGTACAAGCCTAAATATAATTAAAGTAGATGATTTACTTATTTAAATCGTGCGATTGCTCCAGATTTAATTCTCGCAAAATAATCTTTCATATCTGCTCTTACTTCTCCTGAAAGGATTAACAATCCAAAAATATTTGGAAAAGCCATACCCAATATCATTAAATCTGAGAAATCTAAAACGGCACCTAATCCGATTGAAGAACCAACAACAACGAATAATAAGAATAAGGCTTTGTATAGATAATCTGCTGTTTTACTTTTCCCAAACATGTATGTCCATGCCTTTAAACCATAGTAAGACCAAGAAATCATAGTACTAAAAGCAAATAATACCGCTGCAAAAGCTAGTACATAAATAGACCAATCTCCAAGTGACGAAGAAAATGCTGCACTTGTTAAACTTGCTCCTTCTAAGCCTTCTGAATCTGCAGCGTACCCAGTAAAGATAATAACTAAAGCTGTCATAGTACACACAACAACTGTATCAATAAATGGCTCCAAAAGGGCTACAGTACCTTCAGAAACAT
The DNA here is from genome assembly GCA_965656535.1 of Lishizhenia sp. Taxonomy (GTDB): domain Bacteria; phylum Bacteroidota; class Bacteroidia; order Flavobacteriales_D; family Crocinitomicaceae; genus Lishizhenia. Next base: position 1,040,308 of record CBFHKX010000001.1, on the reverse strand, counting down.
GTTCGTCTGTTTTCGCAGCCGAGTGTGCTATCGATGCGGAACCTACTCCAGCTTCATTAGAAAACGCTGCTCTTTGGAAACCTAAAATCAACACTCCAATAAAACCTCCATAAATTGCATCTGGAGAAAAAGCACCCGATAATATGGTTCCAAACGCATCTCCTATACTTGTTATATTAATTCCGATAATTATCAAAGCACTGATTACGTACATTCCCACCATTACTGGTACAATTTTATCTGTAACGTTTGCAATACTTTTGATACCTCCAATTATAACGATTCCTACAAGTGATGCTAAAATAATCCCAAATACAACGCCGTATGATTGCATCCATTCCCAACCAGGTACACTTGCTAATTGATTAAACGCTTGGTTAGCCTGAAACATGTTTCCGCCTCCGAAAGAACCTCCAACACATAAAACAGCAAACATTATAGCTAACACTTTTCCTAGTTTCACAAGACCTTTTTTCTTTAGACCTTTACTCAAATAATACATAGGACCTCCTGAAACCTCTCCATTTTCATTTATCTCCCTGTATTTTACTCCTAAGGTACACTCTACAAATTTTGTAGCCATACCGATTAAACCAGCAACAATCATCCAAAATGTAGCGCCCGGTCCACCTGCCGAAACAGCAATGGCAACTCCTGCAATATTTCCTAAACCAACTGTTCCAGACAATGCTGTAACCAATGCTTGAAAGTGCGAAACCTCTCCTTGATCATTTGGATCATCAAACTTGCCTTGCACCAATTGTATAGCATGTTTTGCTCCTCTGAAGTTGATGAAACCCATTTTAATAGTAAAAAAGAGTGCTCCTAAGACAAGCCAAACAACAATTAATGGCAAACCTTGTGTGTTGGTTGACATGTTCTTATTGTACAAGGGTTGAGGTGTATTATAATTAATTTTTAGTAATTTTTTATCTGAACGATTTCCTCTCTTGTTCTTAAAAAATACGTCTTCCCCTTCTTTAGTTAAAAGTTCTACGTTTCCTTTTCCAACTGCGTAAAGTATAACTTCTTTACCGGCATCATTAAGTAAAGCTACAGCTTCGAGGTGTTCTACTTGCTGACCATCTTCTACTAACCATTTTTTTAAGGTATAATCTTTCTTCGATTTATCTAATGCAAATGGAGCCTTCATTACATTTTCTTTTACTTTAATCGTGTCTTCCCACAAAGGGAAAAATAAGATATCGGAAAGAATACCAACAGCAGGCTTCATAATCGAGTTCATGTTTTCTGCGAACCCTTGCTCCTCTACACTACCTACAACAGTAACTGTGTCATTAGCTGCATCTACAACGTGCACCTTAATTTCTTTACCTTCTGGAAGTCCGGAGGCCTCATTATTATAAATAGAGACTTTGCTCTCACTCCAGAAATAACGATATGGCGCCGTACCACCGTTAACGAGAATTTTGGCTTTAACATCGTCTATTTTGTCTAATGAATCTTTGATCTCAATCCTGGCAGATAGTTCTTCTTGCGCGTAAGTTGAAAATAATGAAATAAAAAGTGTAATAAGTAAAACTAAATTCTTCATAAAATAATATGTGGTTTTCCTCAAAAATATAAATAATTATTGCTTTGACTCGAAATCTAGTAAAACAAGTATTTCTTTCAAGGTTTTTGGCTGATAATTTATCACTTTTTTGGCTTTTGTTAAATCAAAGCCTGTTTTAGGTGGTCGTTTTGCCTTTTGCTTTAAACTAGATGAAGTTATAGGATGAATTAACTCGGGGTTTAAACCGTAATGATGCGCTACATTCTTAACAATATCAAGTACGCTCATAGTTTCTGCTCCAGAGATGTGATAAATACCTTTTTTAGATGTAACAGAAAGTGTGATACATGCCCATGCAAGATCGTCTGCCCAAGTGGGTGCTCTAAACTGATCATTTACAACATGTATTGGATCTCCTTTTTCTAGAGCTGCTTTTGCCCACAAAACGATATTGGAGCGCGACATACCCGGTGTACTTCCAAGAATAATTATGGTTCTAACTATACTCCAATTCGAATAAGCACTATTGATTAATAAGTCTTCGGATTCTACTTTTGACTTACCGTATACGCTTATCGGATTAACTTGATCTGTTTCTGTATAATTTCCTCTCTGACCATCAAAGACGAAATCAGTTGATAGTTGCTGAAAGTAAACCTTATTTTGAACACAATAATCAAATAAATATTCGACCGCTTTAACATTTAAGTCTATACAACCTTGCTTATTGTCTTCGCACGCATCTACATTGGTCATAGCAGCCGTGTTAATAATAACCGTAGGCTGAAATGCATCGCAAACATTTTTTATTTCCTCTTTGTCTAAGACATTTAAACTTTGGTAGTTTTCATTAGAGCAATTTGGATTTCTATTTACTCCTTTTCCCGTAGCCAAAAATGAAACCTCATCCCTTTTTATAAGTTGATTAACAATTTTCTGACCCAACAAACCGTTGGCACCTGTAACAAGTATTCTCATAATTATAAAAAGTCGAAATTATTTTTCAAAGTCTTTATTTGCTCGCTATCTCCAAGAATAAAAATCTTTGAACCTTCTTCAAGTATCTCTTCTCTTCGTGGATTAATTGTGTATTTACCCAATTTATTTTTGAGTCCAACCACATTACAGCCTGAATTATAAACCGCTTTAAATTCTCCCAATGTCTTATTTTGAAGATTCGTTGGGAGCTTATCAAATGGAATACCAACAACATTTGGAGTTGTTTCATCATTTAATCTAATTTCATCCATGAACTCCATAATATCTGGTCTAACCACCAAAGATGCCATGTGCGAACCTCCAACAGAATCTGGCATAATAACGCTGTTAGCTCCAGCAAACTTGAGTTTGTTCAACGTATCTATTTTAGACGCTCTAGCTATAATCTGAACATTAGGATTAAGCTCTTTGGCTGCTAAAACTACATAAAGATTATTGGCATCTACGGGCATACAAGTGATTACTGCTTTAGCCTGTTGAATGTTTGCCTTTTGCAAGTTTGAATCTGCTGTTGCGTCTCCTACTACAAAATTATATGCTTCATTATTTTTGAATGGCTCTACCCTATTTTTATCGAGTTCTAGAACAACAAATGGTTGGTTAGTATTAATAAAATCCAACGCTACTTGTCTTCCTACCCTTCCGAAACCACAAATTATTACGTGATTTTTCATACGATCAATTTTTTTCTGTTCTTTTAACTTATTTCTAATTATTCTGTATTCTCCTCCAAGTAAATAGGAAGATATGGATGATATTGCATAAGCAAAGGTTCCGAAGCTTAAGAAAATTAAAACAGTTGTAAATAATTTCCCTTGATCTGACAGTTGCTGAACTTCGCTAAAACCAACCGTAGAAACGGTTATAATAGTCATATAAAAAGCATCCAATGTAGAGTAACCTTCAATTGTAATATAACCAACTGTACCCAGAAAAATACAGGTTACAATTAAAAGTACGCTATAAAATATGCGAGAAAATAGCTTATAATTAAATAGTATCATTTATAACTCCCAAATAGAACGAGGTTTAGAGCGGAACTTAAAAAAATGTTTATGTTCCATAATCCATCCCATAATTAAGTAAATTAATAGTGGTGAGCCCAAAGCTATGAAGGACGCATAAATAAAAAACTTCCTCACGTTTGCAGTTCTAATGCCTAGTTTTTTTGCCCACCAGTCACACACCCCAAAAGAGCGCAGTTCAAAGAAGAATACTATTTTCTGAATTAGTCTCATTATGATTTTGCCAATATTTTATATCCAATTTTACACACTAAACATCTTCTAAAGGTACAAAATTGATTCTTTTGCTCAAGCAAAGATTGAGAATCTGCTGCATTTTTTGATAAAACACCTAAATCTTTCCAATCTGTAATGACTTTATTGCTCTCGGAAGGCAAAATTTCTAAAATATCAACCGCTTTTTGAACGTACGCTTCTTCTTTTTTTTCAGTTCCTAAAAACCATAAATACGGAACAGCTGCGTTAATAACAATGGATTGTTTTGCGCGATTAGACATACATGGTTTATGCAAGCGTTTTGAGGTTTTATCAAATGTATAATGTGTTTTCCAAAAAGGTGAACTAGCAGTACTTAAAAGAGAGTCAAAATTCTGTATTATTTCTACAGGTTTATCGTTCTTCCAATTCGTGTTATATTTCCATTCGAAAATAAATTGTGCTAACTGTGCAATCTTTATTGTAGGAAAACTCGAAGGTCTTACTCCGCCAAACTTCCAAACTGAAACCGGCATAGAGTTTAAATTATATTTATGCTTTAAAAAACTCCATTCTCGTATAAGACTGTCTTGATAAGGATGAGGATAATGGTCATCTAAAAATCCAGCTATGCCAAATAGAAGTGCTTCGATTTTAACCTTCTCAGAACTTTCTTTCAATAAAGTTGAATAGGAAATTGCATTTGCAAGTTGTTGAAAAGCAGATTTATTTACTCTACCTCCAAATGCAGAAAATAAGGCGTAGTGTAAAACGTGGATCAAGCTTTTTCCGCAATTCAAAAACACCTCTTCTAGTTCTTTTGCTTTTCTATTTCCGCGTTCTATTAGCGCTACAGTTAGTTGCTGAAAAATAGCTAAATCGTCATAAGGTTTGTGCCCAGAACACGGTATCTTGTTTTGACTTTTTGTTAATTGACAATAGGCTTCAAAATGTTCTTTATCAATCTTATCTTGCAACTCAAGGGTTGGAATAATTTCTCCATTTACGACCACTTCTTTATCGTGCTCATAGACTACATGTAGAATAACATTATTATACGAGTCGTCATTTTGATGTTTGTGTAAATACCAATCTGAAGACTTTACATGAATTTCTATGTTACCAGACCACTTTAGATTAGCTATTTCTATTTGACCATTAAAAAAATCTGGACCAGGATCTAAGTTATGCCAACCAAAATTATGAATTGTTATCTTTTCTCCGTCTGTGGTAAAAAGATTTTTAATAGGTATTCGCCTTAGCTTCCAAATATATTGGAGATAGGATTCGTTCATTGTAAAAGGTTTTAGTTGTATAAATATACATTTTTAAAACCTCATTCTCTTTTTTATGATTGAATAAAAATGAAGAAAAGTGTCGTTCTCAAACTACACTATTAATTTTATCTACTAAGTCGTAGTCTTTTTGCGTAACAGTATTATTCGCATCGTGTGTTTTGGTAATGATAGAAACGCAGTTATAATCAAACAAAATTATATCTGGATGATGTTTACTCTCTTCTGCAATTGTGCCAACAACATTCACAAAAGCCAATGCTTCTTGAAAGTTTTTAAACTCGAAATCACGTGTTAAAGAATCGTCTTCATGTTCCCAACCGTTGTATTCTTTACCATCCATGTTTTTGTAAGATTTGATGCATGTTTAACTGAATTCTTTTTGCTGCTTCGCCAGCCTTTTCTGCAAAGGTTGTGTCGTTCCCTGCATATATTATTCCTCTAGAAGAATTAACTAACAAACCACAATCTTCGTTCCAACCATATTGAGCTACGTCTTCTAAACTTCCGCCTTGAGCACCAACTCCTGGAACTAAAAAGAAATTATTTGGTACTGTTTTTCTTACTTCACCTATACCTTTTGCTCTTGTGGCTCCTACTACATACATGAGATTTTCTGGAGTTCCCCATGTAGCGGTTTTTCTAAGTACTTTTTTATAGAGTTCTTCTCCGTTTATGTCTGTAGTAAATTGAAAATCCAACGCACCTTTATTTGAAGTAAGTGCTAAGACAATTACCCATTTATTTTCAAATTCTAAAAAAGGTATTATCGAGTCCTCTCCCATGTATGGAGCGATGGTAACTGCATCGAAGTTTAAGTATTCGAAAAAGGTTTTTGCGTAGTATTTACTGGTATTCCCTATATCTCCTCTCTTTGCATCTGCAATTGTAAAGATATTCTTAGGGATATAGTCTAAAGTCTTTTCAAGAGACTCCCAGCCTTTTCTTCCCAAACACTCGTAAAAAGCAATATTTGGTTTATACGCCACGCAATACTCTTTAGTTGCATCAATTATTTGCTTGTTAAACTCAAAAATAGGATCTTCTGTATCCAACAAATGTTTTGGTATTCTTTCTAAATCTGTGTCTAAACCAACACATAAAAAAGACTGCTTACGCTTTATTTCTGCTACTAAATCTTCTTTTCTCATACTTAAGCAGGTGTCTCACCTTTCATTTTCTCGGCGTTCTCTGCCATTTTTAATGCTTCAAGCATTTCATCGATATCTCCATTCATAAAATTACTTAGATTATACATTGTTTTACCAATTCTGTGATCTGTAATTCTACCTTGGGGATAATTGTAGGTTCTTATTTTTGCCGACCTGTCTCCAGTAGAAACTAGCGACTTTCGTTTTTCTGAACGCTCAGCGTTAATTCTTTCTAACTCTTGTTGATACAATCTAGAGCGAAGAACAGAAATTGCTTTTTCTAAATTTTTATGTTGCGAACGACCATCCTGACATTCTACTACAATCCCAGTTGGTTCGTGGGTTAAACGTATGGCAGACTCTGTTTTATTTACGTGTTGTCCACCTGCACCAGAAGCTCTAAATGTATCTCTTCTAACATCAGACATATTTAATTCTACATCCACCTCTTCGGCTTCGGGTAAAACGGCTACTGTAATTGCAGAGGTATGCACTCTACCTTGAGATTCTGTTTCAGGAACACGTTGTACTCGGTGTACTCCTGATTCGAACTTCATTGTTCCGTAAACACCTTCTCCTTCTACATTTAATGAAATTTCTTTGTATCCAGAAGTACCCTCATTGGAGTTAATTACATCACATTTCCAACCTTTGTTTTTGAAAAACATGGTAAACATTCTGTAAACATCCTCAACAAAAATACAAGCTTCATCTCCACCTGTACCAGCTCTAAGTTCTATAATAACATTCTTATCATCTTCGGGATCTTTGGGTATCAATAATACTTTTATCTCCTCTTCTATAACTGGTTTTTTTTCTAGTAGATCATCTAATTCCATTTGAGCCATCTCCTTCATTTCAGGATCTGTTTCTTCTGCAATCATTTCTTTAGACGACTTAATGTTATCTAATATATTCTTATAGTTCTTATAGGCTTTATCAACCTCTTCTAGATCTTTATATTCTTTGTTTAGCTTAACATAACGTTTCATATCAGAAATAATGTCTGGATCGGTAATTAGCCTACCCACTTCTTCAAAACGGTATGATATAACTTCTAATTTACTTAGTAAATCTTCCATATTAATCGTAAATAAATTCCCCGTATGGAGAATTAATGGTTAATTTCTTTCCTTCAAAGCTTTCAACTCTTCCTACAATTTGAGCGTCAACATTAAACGATTTTGAAATTTCTATGATTGAACTAGCAATCTCTTCAGGTACGTAAATCTCCATTCTATGTCCCATATTAAAAACTTTGTACATTTCTTTCCATTCAGTACCCGATTCTTTCTGAATTGTATCAAAAAGTGGAGGAATTGGAAAAAGATTATTTTTTATTACGTGAACATTGTCTACAAAATGTAAGACTTTAGTCTGTGCTCCACCCGAACAGTGCACCATTCCTGCAATGTCTTTTCTATGCTTATCTAATATTTTCTTTATAATTGGAGCATAGGTTCTTGTTGGAGAAAGCACTAATTTCCCTGCGTCTATTGGAGCATTCTCAACCTCATCTGTGAGGTTATAAGAACCCGAATAAGCTAAGTCTGTAGGAACAGCTGGATCAAAACTCTCCGGATATTTAGTTGCAAGTGTATTATTAAATACATCATGACGTGCTGAGGTTAATCCATTTGACCCCATACCGCCGTTGTATTCTTTCTCGTAACTTGCTTGTCCGAATGACGATAAACCAACAATTACGTTTCCATCCTTTATGTTATGGTTAGAAACAACCTCATCTTTTTTCATTCTGCACACTACGGTAGAATCAACAATAATTGTTCTTACAAGGTCTCCAACATCTGCTGTTTCTCCTCCAGTAGAATAAATACCTATCCCTTGATTTCTTAAATCTTCGAGTAGTTCTTCTGTTCCATTAATTATCTCTGAAAGAACCTCGCCTGTAATTAAGTTTTTGTTTCTTCCAATAGTGGATGAAAGAAGAATGTTATCTGTAGCACCAACACAAAGCAAGTCGTCTATATTCATAATTAAGGCATCTTGAGCTATGCCTTTCCAAACAGATTTATCTCCAGTTTCTTTCCAATACATGTATGCAAGAGAAGATTTTGTACCTGCTCCATCGGCATGCATTACAACGCAATGGTCATCAGAACCGGTTAAGTAATCTGGAACGATTTTACAAAAAGCTTGCGGAAACAAACCTTTATCTACGTTCTTAATTGCATTGTGCACATCTTCTTTTCCTGCTGAAACTCCTCTTAAGTTATACCTTGTATCTGCCATAATAATTATTGGATTGGCAAAGATAATATTTAATTGGATAATTAGGCAATGGACCTCTAAGGTTACACCTTAATTCTGTTGCTTATCTATTAACTATTTTTATTTCTCGCCTATATATTAGGCCTAGCAATTATAAGCTGAAACTTAAAAAAATGGGCGCCAAAACAAGGTGTAAAACAAAAAACTCCCAGCTTAATATGCTGAGAGTTTTAAATCTATTATTCTTTTATTTATTCTGAATCCGGTCCAGATTGTGTCCAATCCATTCTTACCACTTCTCCTTCTGTTCTTCTATTAAATTGGTGAAGCCTTTCAAACAGACCTTTATTTGACTTATACTTATTAATATAGCTCTCAGTCAATAAAATAGTTTCATACTCACCTTGTGACGGCTTATCTACAACATACTCTCCGTTTACAAAGTAAACCGTTCTTGGTGCATTTTCTCCTTTTCCTTCAGGAACTAAACGAGAAGCATTAACTCCTTTTTCTTTAACTAAGTAATCCACACAAGATTGTGCTCTGGCTTGCGCTAATTTAGCGTTTGCAGATGCTGAACCTCGACTATCCGTATGCGATAAAAGCTTAATTACCATTCCTTCATATTCTTCTAACAAATCAAATACAAAGTTTAATGAATCTTTCGAGTTTACAGAATCATTCACCTGCAGTCTAGAAGATCCTAAATCATATCGCACCTCTGGCAAACGAATTGGTGTTTTAGGAAAGAAAGACATTCCTACAACAAAGTCTTGATTATATTCTAATCCAACAGTAGAAACAATTTCTCTCTTTGGGTTCTCGTGATAGCCTTCTAGTGGTAAAAGCTTAATTTCGTATTCAGACTCTTCGTTAACATATCTATCTCCATCTGGTTTCTTATCCCAAAAAACTTCTCCTGAAGAAAGCGTAGCTCCCTTGAAAACTTCTCCTGTTTTTTTATCTTTTACTTCTACTGTAGCATTCGGAATTCTAGTGCCCGAGCCTACTTCAGCAACTACAACCTTAAGACTAAATAAGTTTGGTGGTAGCTCATAAGAAAAGATATCTGGGAAACCATTTGCTGTTTTTCTATTTGAAGTAAAAAATCCGCTTCTTGGACCCCACTCATACAGCGCGTAATCATTGTCTTTCGAATTGATTGGTGTACCGTAGTTTTTAACATTAGCCCACTTGTATTCTTCGCCTTGCTTTTCTGCTCTAAAAATATCTAAACCACCTAACCCAGAGTGACCGTCAGAAGCAAATAACAAATCTCCGTTTAATGCAAAAGTTGGAAATAATTCATCTAAAGGTGTATTGATTTCTGGACCTAAGTTTTTTGGTGCCGACCAAGAATCAGATCTTCTATCATATTCTGTATACCACAAATCTTTTCCTCCTTGACCACCTGGTAAATCAGATGCAAAAATCAAATATCTTCCATCTTCGGAAGCACAAGGGTGACCTACCGAAATACTATCGTTAGGAGCTAACTTAATTTCTCTTGGAAGATCCCAGCCTTTACCTTTCGCTTCGGCCATCCAAATCTCGCAACCCATGTTCATTTTCTTTTCTTGCGGACATCTAGTAAAAAACATTGTTTTATATCTTCCGTCAAAACACACGGTCCCTTCATTGTGTTCAGTGTTTATGCTATCACCTTCAAACTTTTTAAGATTCGTATAGTTTCCATTTTTGTCTAAATCGGATACATATAAGTCAAAAAACGGTTCTCCAGATCTTGGATCTTTTCCTGAACCTGTAGCATCTTTTCTTGTTGCAGAAAAAACAACTGACCTTCCTTTTCTATCTCCTCTTACTAAGGCCATTTCCATAGAGTTAGAGTTTAGTTTTGTTTCTGGCTTAACGGTAAACCTACTTCTATTCTCTATAAAAATTGGAGCATCCTCACACGCTTTCAAACCTTCTAAAGCTTTCGCATCATTAGGAACTAAGGTCAAATACTCTTCGTATTGCTCTTTTGCTTTGTCGTACTCTCCTAAAGACCTAAATGCTTCTGCCAACCTAAAGTAAACTAACGGTTGATCGTTGTAGAACTTTAAATCTACCGCCCTTTGATACCAAACTGTTGATTCTTCATCATTCTCTATTAGCCTGTTAGACTCTGCAGTCATCCAAGCCATTTCAGCCTTCATTTCTCTACTCTTGCTATTCTTTAATGGAATCTTTTTGTAGGCATTCGCGCACTTCTTTGTAGCTTCTGCGTAGTTCTCGTTTCTAAATGCTTTTTTCGCATCCTTGATAAAAGACTTTTGTCCTGATACCGACAGAGATAGTAGTGCCAAAACTGCTATTGCAAATAATTTGATTTTCATGTACGACAATGATTTATTATAAATTTTTACGAAAGAAAGTAATTATTATTGGTTTGTCCAAACAAATTAAAGATTCTTTCAGCGCCTTAAAGTTGTAACTTTCTTTACAAACCTAAGGTTTTAACGTAACAAGACTGAATAAGTTACATCTCTCGGGTAGACATGTATACTTCCCATTTATCTAGAACAGCCTTAAATTGATTTGGCAACTCAGAATCGAAGCGTTTGTATTCCTTTGTAATTGGATGCTCAAACCCAAGTGTTTTTGCATGTAAGGCCTGACCCGGTAGTAAAGCGAAACAATTGTCTATAAACTGTTTGTATTTCGTAAACGTAGTTCCCTTTAAAATCTTATCTCCACCATACTCGTTATCATTAAACAAAGGATGACCAATATGCTTAAAGTGCGCTCTAATCTGGTGCGTTCTTCCTGTTTCTAATTTACACTCAACAAGTGTAACATAACCATATCTTTTCAATACTTTATAATGCGTAACTGCATGTTTTCCGAATTCGCCATCTTCGAAAACAGTCATTTGTTTTCTATTTTTTAACGATCTTCCTATATGACCAGTAATGGTTCCATCTTCCTCTATATCTCCCCAAACCAAAGCATTATATCGTCGTTCAGTCGTTCTATCGTAGAATTGTTTTGCTAGATGTGTTAATGCAAACTCTGTTTTTGCAACAACCATTAATCCTGTAGTGTTTTTATCTAATCGATGAACCAGACCTGGCCTACCATAGTAATCATCTGATTTTGATGGCAAATTATCTATATGGTAAATTAACGCATTAACCAATGTTCCGCTATAATTTCCATAACCTGGGTGTACTACCATTTGAGGTGGTTTATTTACAACCATTAGCGTATCATCTTCATAATGAATATCGATAGGAATATCTTCTGGTATAAGCTCAATTTCTCTAACAGGATAAGGCAAAACCACTGAAATGGTATCTCCAGGCTTTACTTTATAATTCTGTTTTACTGCTTTGCCGTTAGCGTGTATATTACCACTTTTAGCTGCAACTTGTATCTTATTTCTTGATGTATTTGGCAAACGATCCATCAAAAATTTATCTACCCTCAAAACTTCTTGCCCTGGATCTGCTATCACCTTATGGTGTTCAAATAGATCTTCTTGGTCATGTTCTTCCTCACTTATTCCTTCAGAATTCTTTACTTCAACGTTTAACTCTTTGGAAAACTTCTCTTTTTTACCTTGACTCACTTTTTGATGATTTTTTTCGTACTCAGTTTATGGCCTGCTATACTATAAATATGCACTAGGTACAACCCAGTTTCTTGATCATAAAGATTAAACTCGTGCTCTTCTGAACGCAGAATATGCCGACCTTGCAGGTTAAATACATCTGCGTATCCGATATCATTTCCGCTCATTTTGAATAGACCTGCCGAAGGATTTGGATAAATTTGAATATCTGACACAAGCTGCTCATCGGGTTCGCTTGTACTCAGCTGATAATCTAATACACTAGAAAACATAGGACGCATCATAACTGAACCTTTAAAACTTGTGTTCACCCATGAAGTCTCGTTATCAATACTAAAAAAGATTTTATCTTGGTTATCAATATTACTATCGAAGCCTATATTTAAACGTTCTGCATCAATTTGTCTCCATCCGATATAAAACGTTTGCGGAACTCCGACTTTATCTACTCCTTTGAAATAATAGGTATAAAAGCCATTGGGTTGTCCGATATATTTTGGTTGGCGCGGATCAAAAAAGTCATCTTGATAAATCACATTTCCCGGCACACCGTTATTATCGTCCCACACGGTTAATAAAAAAAGTTTGTTTGAAACATCTTCAGCCGTATTTACAAAAGCCATTTGAATGGCTACCAAAGAATCCGGCACATAGCTTGTAAATTTGTAGGCTAGCCTAGACTGCGTTTGAGTGGTTCCATATGCATTTTCTGCTGTACCATCATCATATGCGTAAACGGCTTTAAAAACCTGTTTCCCAAATGTAGAGTCATTCTGAGTAAAGTTAGGAAATTGAGCCGAAGCTTCCGCAACATAATCAAATATGGCCAGTGTGTCATTGGAAAGAGTTGCATCAAACTCATATCCACCAGAAAGATCAAACACACTACTATAATGTGTACGTGCTGCATAATCCAAATCGGGCGAAGACAAATTAGCTCCTGAAAAATTAAACACACCTTCTGTTGTTCCGTCTAACAGTACTTTAAGACTTCCGCCGTTTGAGTTGTTAGCTGCAACTGTTTCATTATTTCTAACAACAAGTTGCATAGAATTGGCCATTTTATTAGTTGGAGAGAGTCTAAAATGTTTCCATGGAACTTGCGTGTAGTCTTTCAACAATGTGGCTATTGGATATACAATAGCAAAATCTTTGAACAAAGTGTCTTGATAACCCGAAAGCGGTCTTAAACTAACATAATCTATATGAAATTGGTCAAAAGCTCCGGCTACTGAACCTAAATTTGAAAACCGAAACTGAAATCCATCTTGTAAATATTTATTCTCTATAATCTTTACGTGACCAACACGAAAATCCTGCAGAGGTGAACCACCTACCCTCCATACTTTTTGCCAAAGTTGATCTACTGGAGACCAAAACTCTAGAAAAAGAGAATCTGAATCTTCAGGAGCATCTCCAAATCCTTGCGGTTGATAAAGAAAACTAAAATAGACAGAGTCACTCGCAGAAAAAGAACCCATTTTTATTGGTTTAGATGTAAGCACATCATTAATTGCAGTGGATGCACTTCCAATATTATATGCATTGCCCATATCATCTAAACCATCAAACGTAACAACACCAAGCGAAATAGGGTTTACTGCAAACCTGTAGTTATGATAGGCATTAGAATCTAGCCAAAATTGATTGGGATTATTGATTTGTTTGATAAAAATTCTGGCACTATCTTGTTGATAAGTTATTGTTGTAAAAACCGTATCAGGTAAATTTGGTGTTGCGCTAATTGTATCAAAAATAAAGTAATTAGGATAACCAAAACCACTGCCATAAACTACAGGATAATCGAGTAAATTATGTATTTGAAAAGGAATTGAATCAAAATACAAAGTGTCTGTTGTGTTTAAAAGTGTATTTACAGTTACTCTGTAGGTTTTTACTTCCCCGAGTTCTGTATTACTAGGCAAGGGCGTTGAAGATGTTTCTTCTAACAAGCGGTAATACACTTCTTCTACTAGGTTGGGTTGGGAAAACGAACTGCTGTATGTTTGAAAATTATTTCTAGAAAAATCATCAAACAAAGGCAAGGTAAGAGAATCTGAAAGATATACAAACGTACTATCGAACGAATTTGAAAGTGCCTTACTTTCTTTTTTTGGACGGTATAAATCTGGATTATGCGTTAAAGGAATAAGCATTTCCTGTGCCTGAACACAAATGAACGTTATTAGGAGAGAAAAGCTTAAAATATATTTCATAATTTAATCGTGTACTAGTACATATTTTCTTGAACACCAAGAGACGCAAAGGCCGTTATTGTAGTTCCCTGCGGAACCATAGAGCCTTCTGCTGCTACGGGAGTTTGAGCGTTAATACGAGCGCTTGCGCTATCTTGAGCTGTTACACACTCTGCACAGCTAATGTATAGACTCAAAGCACTATTGTTTTGTAAACGTAACTTTGCTTCTGATATTGTTAATCCACTTAAATCTGGAACATTTATAAGCGTTCCACCAGCTTTCTTTCCAATGGTTAATTCGAGGACTGAATTTATAGGTAATTTTTGTCCGCTCTGCACCTTTTTACCTTTATACTTAACATCTAATACAGATCCGTTTACATCGCTAGGAACGTATTTTGCTCTTGATCTTAAACCAATAATAGACAAAATACCTTCTGCATAACGTTGCGACTTATCTATTAACTTAGGAACAGAAACATCTCTTGATCGTTTAGAAACGCGCACTTTAATAACCCTTCCACTCTTTACAAACTGCCCGTTTTTTTCAGTAGGTAGAGGATCTTGATATATAATGGTGCCCTCTACTAAATCTGGGTTGTAGATTGAATCCAACACCTCAAAGCCCAATTCTTTATCTTTTAAAAGCGCTTCTAACTGAGAAACATTAACGAGCTGACTTTTATCGTTTGAAGCTAAGATAGGAACTTCAATTTTTTCGCCGTGTTTGGTGAACGAGCTAAAGCTCCATACGCTTCCCCAAATTAGAGCTATCCAAAAAAGTACAATCAATGCAAGTGAAAGCAAAAATGCTTTACTGCTTGCAAAAGCTCCAAGTTTCTTTAAGAATGTCATCCTCTTCTAAATTTTCAAGAACAAATATAAAAATAAGTTCTGCCTTTACCCTCTTTCTAAGTTGTTTTGCGTTTTGAATAATTATTTGCTGAAAACTTTTAAAAATACGCAGTAGAACATTCACCCTTTTGCCATTATCTTCGCTAAAAGTTTTAAACATGAAAAACGTAGCAATTCTATACGGCGGATTTTCTTCTGAATTCGAGATCTCTAAAAAGAGTGCTCAAGTTATTTACAAACATGCTCCATCCAATTACAATTTCTACCTTGTAGAAGTAACGCGAGATGGTTGGAATGTAAAAGTGGAAAACGAAACGCTACCTGTTAATTTAACAACGCTTTCTTTTGATTGGAAAAACGAAACCGTACAAATAGATGTTGCACATGTTTACATTCATGGGAATCCTGGTGAAAATGGAAAAATACAGGCGTTTCTTGACATGAAAGGTATTCCCTACATAAATAGTAGCGCACTAAGTAGTGAAATTTCATTCGACAAATGGTTTTGTAATCAATTTTTAAAAGGCCTAGGTTTTTCAGTTGCTAATAGTATTTTACTTACAGAAAATAAGGTAAGTATAACAGAAGCAGTTGAACAACTCAACTTACCTATTTTTGTAAAACCAACAGACAGTGGTTCAAGTTATGGAATTTCTAAAGTAAAACAGGCAAACGAACTGCAGCATGCAATTGATTTAGCATTCAAAGAAGGAAAAACTGTTGTTCTTGAATCTTTTTTAAAAGGACGAGAATTTACGTGTGCGGTTTATCAGGACAAAAATGGAATACACGCTTTGCCAATTACAGAAATTATTTGTGAAACAGAGTTTTTCGATTTTGAAGCGAAATACAGCGGAACAACACAAGAAATTACTCCTGCAAAACTAGAAGATCACCTCGTAAAACAAATTCAAGAAATATCAAAAAAAGTGTATCAGACCTTGCAACTCAATTCTATTGCGCGTATCGACTTTATGCTTTGCAACGATGCGCCATTTATTATTGAGGTAAATACAACACCAGGATTTACAGAAGCATCATTAGTGCCTCAAATGTTAAGTGTTGAAGGAATAAAAATTGCTGATTTTTGGTCGACAATTTATGCTTACATTCTCAATAAGTAGCCATCGCATTGAACACCTTTTCCATTTTTCTTACCACGTTGCTTGAGCTGCCTAAATAATTATTTACAATAATTGCAAAAGCTATCTTTTTACCTGAAGAAGATGTTACATATCCTGCGTATGACTTAATGCGTGACATTGTTCCACTCTTTGCATACAACCTCCCTTGTGCTACTTGCCCTCGACACACTCTTGACAAGGTTCCGCTCTTACCTGCAACAGGTAAAGTATTCTCAAAATCCGTAGCAAACTTAGAAGCAGACATGTAGGATAACATAGCCGTAAAATGATTTGCGCTCAATGCATTATTTCTTGACAACCCGGAACCGTCGGTAATTCTATACCCAGCTTTCATTTTATCTTCCCAGAAGCGTGTTACAAACTCACTACCTTTATATGTGGTGCCTACACCATACTTTTCATAAGGTATTAAGCAAAGGAGTTGTTCTGCAAATAGATTTACACTTCTCATATTGGTATGATAGGCAACACTACTAAGCGTTTTTCCCTTGTAGCTGTAAAAAGGTTGTTTATCATATCTATCCTCGGCAGCTCTTCTCCTTTTAAACGTTCTATATCCTTCTGGAGCTTGAGCAATCGATACGCCTTGTTGCTGAAGAGCATAATCTAACTCCAAAGCAAGCAAATACTCCGGATCTGGAATACTTGCTTTCACCTCAAATTCTTCTTCTTTAGCTGGCAAAGAACCCGTGATAAATCGGCTATGCAAATAAGGCGCGCCATATACGTAACTATTATCTCTTTTTGACTGTGCAGAAACAACATAATTGTCTAATTCAAAATTAGGAATGTAAGGAACCGTGCACGACAAATGTGTTGAGTCACCCACCTTCTCTCCTGTATTAAACAGTAAATAAACCATATTATCATACAGCGTGCAGCCAGCAGGGCCAGCCCCATAATAATTGCCTAAATCTGCCCATGTCCACCCTCCGGGAGCACCATTATATCCAAAGTCTGAACCATCGGCAATTACGGCTCCATTTATTTTTTTTATTCCTAATTCTATTAGACTTTTTGCCCAATCTGTTAAAAAGTTAGATACTGTTTCTCTTTTTTCAAAGAAACGAGAACCAAGAGAAGGATCACCTCCTCCACGTATAAAAAGATTTCCTTGGAGCACGCCTAAGGTATCTACATATCCATCTAAATAAAAACGTGTTTCTGGTTGATAGCCTCCTCCTAAAGTTAAAAATGCCGTAGCTGTTGTAAATAGTTTAACAGTTGAAGCCGGCGCTATTGCCAATTTTGGATTATACGAAGCAATTACATTTCCTGTTGCAAGATCTACAGCTTCAAAACTAATACCAGCACTCTCAAAATAGGTACTATTTGAAAAAAGATCTATTTGCTTTTGAACGGCGTTGCTTTGACTTAATCCAATTGACCAACAAATGAAAAGTATGCCAACTAGTATATATTTAATCATATTCTTTTTAAGATAAAGGTAAAACTATTCTAAAATGTGATTTATAATTTCCTGAAAATTGTAAGAATTTAGAACACCAAAAAAATCTTATTAGCTTTGAACCCGCTATCAGCTTTAAACATGCCTGAGAAAAAAATAAAAATACTGCGAATAATTAATCGATTTAACATCGGAGGTCCGACTTACAACGCTACTTTTTTAACCCGTTTTTTAAGCGATGATTTTGAAACTTTACTAATTGGAGGTGGACCAGAAAAAGACGAGAAAGATTCGCTTCACATTCTTGACAAATACAAGATAAAACCGAAAATAATTTCTTCCTTACAGCGCAAGCCAAGTTTATTATCAGACAGGAAAGCCTACAAAGAAATTAAAGCTATTATACAAGATTATAAACCTGACATCGTGCACACACACGCTGCTAAAGCTGGAGCACTAGGTAGAAAAGCTGCTCACGCTTGCGGAGTTCCTGTGATTATCCATACTTTTCATGGACACGTTTTCCATTCGTACTTTGGTAAATTAAAAACAGCTATTTTTAAAAGTATCGAAAGAAGATTAGCTCGAAAAAGCTCAAAAATTATTGCAATTAGTAAAACTCAAAAAGAAGAATTAACGAGCGTACATAAAATTTGTAAAAAAGAAAAAGTAGAAGTAGTTCAATTAGGTTTTGATTTAGAGCAATTTCAAGAAAATCTGGTAAACAAAAGAGCAGAGACTCGTCAAAAATATAATATCGACCAAAATGAAGTTGCTATTGCTATAATTGGCAGATTAGCACCGATAAAAAACCATGCTTTCTTTCTTAGGATTATTGACAATTTACTTTCCTCAACGAATCAAAAAGTAAAAGTTTTTATTGTTGGTGACGGAGCTGAAAGAAAATCTATTGAAAAAGAAGTTACTCTCCTGAATAAGAAATACGGATATAGTATTTTATTAACTTCCTGGATTAAAGACATTGCTACTTTTAATGCCGGGATGGATATTATTTGCCTAACCTCCAAAAATGAAGGAACCCCAGTAAGCTTGATTGAAGCACAAGCTACGAACCTACCTGTAATCTCAACGGACGTAGGAGGTGTTAAAGACATTGTACTAGAGAACAAAACAGGATTTGTTATAAAAAATGGAGATTATGAAACTTACTGCAATAAGTTACGTTTATTGGTAGAGGACAAAGCGTTACGCGTATCTTTCTCTAAAGCAGGTTATAGTTATGTTAAAGATAAATTTCATTACACCACGTTAGTAAAAAACATGGAAACGTTATACCTCAAAACACTTGCAAATGATAAAAATAAATAGTTTATTCTGCATTTTCATAGTTCTTTTACTATCCAGCTGTGGTATAAACAGCAACCTGATGTTTAAAGAAGAAAAAAACAGTAAGGTAGTTATTGAAGATTCCATTCCATTAAAACCATCAGAAGAATATAAGTTAGCTGTTAATGATAAAATTTCTTTCACACTAACCACTAAAAATGGCGAGAAATTGATAGATAGACAAGTGCTCGAAAACAATGGTAATACTTCAAAAGAAATTGAGTACATCATTAAAAACGACGGCTACGCAGAACTGCCTATTATTGGCAACGTTTTACTCAAAGGGCTTACTATTCAAGAGTCTGAAGATATACTAGAAAGTAAATACGCACTCTCTTACAAAGCCCCATTTATTAAAGTTACCGTTACCAATAAAAGAGTTATTGTTTTTCCGGGTAATGGTAGCGATGCGAAAGTAGTCTTGCTTTCCAACCCAAACACCACACTCATGGAAGCCATAGCGCTTGCTGGAGGAATTACAGACAGAGGAAAAGCCAAGTCAATTAAAATAATGCGAAAAGTGGGAGAAGAACGACTCATCTACAAAGTAGACCTCAGTACGTTAGACGGATTAATGTATGCCGATATGATTGTACAAGGAAATGATTACATTTACATCGAACCATCTAATCAAATTAGTAGAGAGGTGTTACAAGAAGTTACTCCTATTCTAACCATACTCTCATCTGCTGTGATATTAATTACTGTGCTTACGAACTTGAATTAAATGAACAATAACACAAGTAGAATATTCATCAATAAAGATTTCGACCCAGATATATTTAAAACGGTTTTAAGACGAACTTGGTCTGTTTTACTAATTTTCGTTTTATTCTCTCTGGCAACTGCATTTATTTATCTGAGGTATACCAAAAGCGTTTACCAATCAGAAATGCTTATTCAAATAACAAAAGAGGATACAGGTAAAGAAGTTATTGACTTTGAAAACATTAACAGCAACGACAACATATCGGCTGAAATAGAATTATTGAGGTCTCAGTTTCTTTTTGACAAAGCGATTAATTCGCTCAATATGCATGTAAGTCATTACTCAAAAGGAAATATCCTTACAGAGGAAAAATACCTTCAAAGCACCTTCAATGTAACGGTTTATGCCCTTTTTGACTCGTCTCTTTGCAATATTCCTATCTATCTCTCAAAAAAGAATGAAGACGATAGAATGTTAACCTTGAAATTCAACCACCTTGGTAAAGAGTGTAACATAACTATTGAACTCGAAGAACGGGTGAAAAACGATTATTTTGATATTCAAATCAAAACTGCCAATTTCTCCTCTTTCCAACAAGACATTTCTGAAAATGAACTCTACTTTATCTTTAACACGCCCGAAAGCTTATCTGAAAAATACTTGCCAAACTTGACTATTACACCAATAGACTTGAATGCAAAAACGATAGAAATCGCTTATCAATCTAACAATGCTGCACTTTCTAGAGACATTGCAAACGCTGTGGGTACAGCTTTCTTTGCATACGACAATGAAAACCAAAGAGAAAGTTCTGAAAAAATACTCGCATTTATTAGTAATCAGCTCGATTCTCTCAACACAGAAGTTAAGGCTTCTAGAGATAGCATTACGCGTTTTCAGAGACTTCAAAATATGCCAGACCCAGAGTCATATACCACTGCGCTAAATTCAAACATTACAAAACTTCAAGATGCACTTTTTGAGCTAGAAGACGAGAAATATGCACTAACTCTTATACAAGAGAAATTAAATGGAAATACAAACCGACTTGAGATATACAAACTGTTACCGGCACTTTACAACAAAAGCTTTGAAGAAATTTTGGGTAGTCAAATAGAACGTTTATTGAATAAATTAGAACAGAAAGAAGACCTTTTATTTAACGTTACTGAAAAAAGTACTTCAATCACAAGTTTAAATGATAGAATAGATCGTGAGATGCGCACAATTTCTAAAACAATTGAGACAATTGCAGTAAGAATTGAAAGCAAAAGAAAGGTTCTAGTGGAACAGATTGCAGCTTATGAAAAAGAATACTTTGCTTTACCAGAAAAGAAAATCGAATTAGCACGATTAAAAAAATTAGAATCCTTAAACGAAAAATACTACACCCTTCTTACAGAAAAAAAAGTACTCTACTCTATTTCTAATGCGGGATACACTTCTAACAACAAAGTTTTAAGAAAAGCCGGTTTACCTACCAGTCCAATTTCGCCAAATCACTCAAAAATATATATCGCCTTTTTATTTTTAGGGTTTCTCATCGGTGCGTTTTACTTATTTTACAAATACGTTTCATACAATGAAATAAATAACCTAGATGACCTGAAAAAAATATTACCAGAAAACACTAATGTTCTAGGTTCTGTACCCTTGTATAAAAAAGCAATGAAACACTCACAACTTCTTATTGCAGAAGCACCTAAATCAATGATTGCAGAAGCCATGCGAAACATAAGGAGTAACTTAACCTTTATAGACCCAAATGCTCAACTTATTGCTATCTCTAGCTCGGTTTCTGGAGAAGGAAAAACGTTTGTAGCTCTTAATTTAGCAGGTATTATTGCTGCTTCAGGAAAAAAAACAGTTATTATTGATCTCGATCTAAGGAAACCTAAAATTCACTTAGGAGCAAATGTGGATAACCTAAAGGGAGTATCTAACATTCTATGTGATACCTACACAGTAAAAGAGTGTATTAAAAAAACGCCTTTACCAGAATTAGATATTATTACTGCAGGTCCTATACCTCCTAATCCTTCAGAGCTTATTCTAAGTCCTAAATTCGATACTTTTTTAGAGACACTCAAAACGGAATACGATATTATTATAATTGACAACCCTCCCGTTGGTATTGTATCTGACGGATTAAAGACTTTATCTAAGGCAGATATTCCAATTTATATTTTCAAGGCAAATTACTCTGGCAGACAGTTTATTGAAAAAGTAAAAGAACTAGAGAAAATACAAAAAATAAAGCACCTCAACGTTATACTCAACGGACTAAAAGTAAGTAAAAGTCGATCTGGATACGGCTACGGATATGGATATGGCGGGTACTATGAGGAAGAGAATGAAGGTAAATCAATTTTACAAAGACTATTTAAAAAATGACAATTACAGAGGGTAAACTACCAGGACTATTTATAATTGAACCTAAAATCTTTGAAGATGAAAGAGGATATTTCTTTGAGAGTTTTCACGCAGAAAAGTTTAATCAAGCGCTAGATAAAAAGATTGAATTTGTGCAAGATAATGAATCGAAATCTCAAAAGGGAGTATTAAGGGGACTACATTTTCAACAACCTCCTTATGCACAAGGAAAATTAGTACGTGTTATTAAAGGAGCTGTTCTGGACGTTGCCGTGGATATTAGAAAAGGAAGTTCAACTTACGGAAATCATCAGTCTGTTATATTGAGTGAAGAAAACAAAAAGCAATTCTACATTCCAGAAGGGTTTGCTCATGGCTTCTTAACACTTGAAGACAATACAGTATTCTCCTATAAATGCACCAACTTTTACAATCCTTCAGCAGAAGGGTGTTTACTTTGGAACGATAAAGACTTAGCAATTAATTGGAACTTTAACAGCCCTACTCTATCAAAAAAGGACTTAATTGGAGAAAAATTGATTAGCTTTGATAGTCCGTTTTAGGAATGTCAGTGGCACTATCAATATTGTTTCAACTTGGAGGCTTTTTACTTGGAGGTTTCTTACTTTCTTATGGAATAAACCTACTGTCTCTAAGATTTGCTAAATCGCTAGGAATAAGAAACAAGAACGACTTAACCGTAAGGTGGTCAAACGAATCTAAACCTTCTCTAGGTGGAATTAGTTTGTATTTTGTTTTTCTTTTTTCAGGTATTCTTTTCGCCATTTTCTATTTCGAAGATCACATTTTTAGAGATAAAGAATATTTGGGACTACTAGGCGCTGCAAGTATCGCTTTTATTTTAGGTATAACAGACGACACATTTAATACACGACCATTAATTAAACTTGCTACACAAATCTTGTGCGGAGTGATTATTGCACTTTCAGGAACAACTGTTGATTTAACGAGTAGCAGTACGGCTAATTTTGCCCTAACCATTGTTTGGATCGTTGGTTTAATGAATAGTCTGAATATGTTAGACAATATGGATGGCATTACCGGAACGGTAAGCATCTTTATTTTAGCTTCTTGTTTAGGTGCCAACTTTATAATTCTTGATTTCAATACAAACTTCTGGAGTGTAATTCTTGTGGCTCAGATAGGAGCATTAATAGGATTTTTGCGCTTTAATGTATACCCTTCTAAAATGTTTATGGGAGATACCGGATCTATGTTTCTAGGCCTTTTCATAGGTTTTTATTCCATTAAAGGATTAATTAACACGTCGGTAAATGAACATATACCACAGTGGGTGAGTATTTTAATTACGCTAACTGCTATGGCTCCTGCAGCAATTGATACAATAACGGTAATTATAAATAGACTGAGAGCCGGAAAATCTCCAATGGTTGGAGGAAAAGACCACACCACACATCACTTAGTGTATAGCGGTAAAACAGACAAGCAAGTTTGGCTTATATTCTTGTTATTATCAGTTACCTCAGGAGCACTCGCTCTCCTCCTTATTTACGGAAGTAAGCACAGAGAGCCTTCTGTTGCATTTATAGGCCTACTTTTTTTCTGTGTGACTTTTTATTGGTTGTATAGAAACACTATTCTTTATAAACCTAAAGAAAAAGTTTAAACCTTTCATTCACACAATTTCTAAATATTCCTATCTTCATAAAATGATCAAGTATATTTCGTTTTTTGCAGTGATACTGGTTGGTTGTTCTCAAACCACAGAAAATCTCTCAGACGACCTAACAAAAAAAACTGAAAAACACACGCAATCTACCCCAAATCAATTTAACTTCTCGGCTCCAAAACCACCAACAGAAATTATTTTTGCCGGAAAACTGTACTCATTTAGCGATGAAGATATTAAAGAACGGTTAGATAAAGAATTGGTTGTAAACACTTTTTGGCACTCCAACACTATTTTCTATATGAAACGAGCGCATAGGTGGTTTCCTATGATATCTGCTATTTTAAAACAAGAAAACGTACCGGATGATTTCAAGTATTTAGCTGTAATAGAAAGTGGACTAAAACAAGCTACTAGCCCTTCTGGAGCAAAAGGTTTTTGGCAGTTTATGCCAACTACTGCAATAGATTATGAACTAGAAATATCAAACACAGTTGACGAACGATTACACCTAGAAAAGAGTACACATGCTGCATGCAAATATTTGAAAAAAGCCTATAAAAAATTCGGCTCTTGGGAACTTGCTGCTGCAGCCTATAATCGAGGGAGTAATGGACTTGAAAGAGATATGGAAGAGCAAGGCGTAACACATCTTTTTGACACCTACTTAAATAATGAAACAAGTCGTTATTTTTTCCGAATTCTAGCGGTAAAAGAAATATTAGAGCATCCAGAGAAATATAATTTTTTGATAACCAACAAAGAAAAATATGCAGCTTTTAAAACTATCTCTATCAGTATCAAAGAAGACATTGATGATTTGTCATCTTGGGCTGAAAAGAACGGTTTTAATCTTAAAATTCTGAAAAAATTGAATCCTTGGTTAATTTCGAAGCAGCTTAAGATAAAGAAAGGAAAATCATATAAAATTTTACTTCCCTCTAGAGAAGAAAAGCTGAAAAACTACGCAGATTATTAGCATGACGAAAAAAGAGAAAAAACAGTACATAGAAGTTTTCGGAGCCAAAGAACACAACCTTAAAAATATAGACCTCAAAATACCAAGAAACGAGTTAGTGGTATTTACAGGTTTAAGCGGTAGCGGTAAGTCTTCTTTAGCGTTTGACACCATATTTGCTGAAGGACAACGAAGGTATATAGAAACCTTTTCCGCTTATGCACGACAGTTTTTATCTGGAATGGAAAGGCCAGATGTAGATAAAATTGAAGGCTTGAGTCCGGTTATATCAATTGAACAAAAAACAGTATCTAAAAGTCCGCGCTCTACCGTTGGAACCATAACAGAAATATACGATTTTCTTCGACTCTTTTTTGCACGTGTCGGAACCGCTTATTCTTATGTTACGAATGAAAAAATGGTGAAGTATTCTGACGAACAAATCACCAATCTCATTCTTGAAGAGTACGCAGACGAAAAAATAATAATTCTCTCTCCAAAGATAAAGGGTAGAAAGGGCCATTACCGCGAGTTATTTGAGCAAATAACTAAATTAGGGTTTACTAAAGTAAGGGTTGACGGTGTTTTAATAGATATCGTGAAAGGAATGAAACTAGACCGATATAAAATACACGATATTGAGATTGTAATTGATAGAATCCAGGTTTCTTCTGCACACAAAGTTAGGCTAGCCAAATCGATTCAAACGGCTATGAAGTATGGAGACAAGTCAATGATGATAATGAAAAAAGACGATAAAAAAGTACGTCATTTTTCAAGAGCTCTCATGTGTCCTACTTCGGGGGTAAGTTATCCAGAGCCAGAGCCGAATTTGTTTTCTTTTAACTCTCCAAGAGGAGCATGTCCTAAATGTAATGGACTAGGTGAAATTTCTGAGGTAGACACAGATAAAATCATTCCTAATAACAAGCTTTCTATTTTTAAAGGTGGTTTAGCACCTTTGGGAGAGTTTAAACGCACGTGGATATTTGAAAAAATTGATGACTTTTTAGCAGATAACAATTTCACACTTAAAACGCCTTTAGTTGATATTCCAGAGGAAATAATTGATCAAATCTTATATGGTGCGTCCGGGAGAAAAGATGTGCGCGGAAGAGACATTGAAGATTTCGAAGGTGTTGTTAACTTTGTGAACAGACACGCAGAAATGGGTAAAGGTGCAGCCGTAAAACGATGGGCCGAAAGCTTTTTGAATAAAAAAATATGCCCAACCTGCAACGGCACTAGATTGAAAAAAGAAGCTCATTTTTTTAAAATTGCCGATAAACACATTGGAGATTTAGCTATGCTAGACATCTCTGATTTACATGCATATTTCGATAAAATTGAATCGAAATTATCTAAAGACCAGAAAAAAATTGGTGTAGAAATCATAAAAGAAATAAGAACACGCATTAATTTTATTTTAGAAGTTGGGTTGGATTACCTTACCCTACACCGTTCTGCAAAGTCATTGTCTGGAGGAGAAGCCCAACGTATTCGACTAGCCACACAAATCGGTTCAGAGCTTATGAATGTTCTATATATTCTGGATGAACCCAGTATAGGATTACACCAACGAGACAACACGCGACTCATCAACTCCTTAAAAAGATTAAGAGATACGGGTAACTCTGTTATTGTTGTAGAACATGATAAAGAGATGATTGAGGCTGCAGATTTTGTGGTAGATATAGGTCCTGGAGCAGGTATTCACGGTGGAGAGATAGTAAACGCAGCTAATTTTTCAGAATTAAAAGAAGTAAACTCGCACACAACTGCTTACCTTTTGGGAGAAAAAGAGATTGAAATACCTGAAAAAAGAAGAAAAGGTAACGGTAAGAAACTTGAGCTTTTAGGTGCAAGTGGACACAATTTAAAAGAAGTAGACTTAAAAATACCATTAGGAACGTTAACATGTGTAACAGGTGTTTCTGGTTCTGGAAAATCTACTTTAATTAATCACACACTTTATCCAATACTCAATGCGCACATTTACAAGGGCGTTAAGAAACCTATGCCTTACAAAAAAATAAAAGGTTTAGAACATGTAGATAAAGTGATAGAAATTGACCAGAGTCCGATTGGAAGAACTCCTCGTTCCAATCCAGCAACATATACCAACGTATTTACAGAAATAAGATCATTATTTGCAGCCATGCCAGAAGCACAAATAAGAGGTTATAAACCCGGCAGGTTTAGTTTTAATGTTAAAGGTGGTAGATGCGAAACTTGTGGAGGTGCAGGAATCAAAGTAATTGAGATGAATTTTCTGCCCGATGTATACGTTGAATGTGAAACCTGTAATGGTAAACGCTATAATAGAGAAACTCTTGAAG
Organism: Lishizhenia sp.; assembly: GCA_965656535.1. Taxonomy (GTDB): domain Bacteria; phylum Bacteroidota; class Bacteroidia; order Flavobacteriales_D; family Crocinitomicaceae; genus Lishizhenia. Next base: position 1,013,336 of record CBFHKX010000001.1, on the reverse strand, counting down.
TACGTTACAAAGGAAAATCTATTTTTGACGTATTAGATATGACGATAGAAAAAGCTGCTCATTTCTTTGCCAACATTCCTAAAATACACAGAATTTTAAGTACATTAGAGTCGGTAGGTTTAGGATATGTAAAACTTGGTCAACCTTCTACAACGGTTTCTGGAGGAGAAGCGCAACGTATAAAATTGTCTACCGAATTATCAAAGAGAAGTACAGGAAATACAATATATATACTAGATGAACCCTCAACAGGTTTGCATTTTGAAGATATTCGAATGCTGCTAGAAGTAATGCAACGATTAGTAAATGACGGAAATACAGTAGTGGTTATTGAACATAACCTAGACATTGTTAAAGTTGCAGATTATGTTGTTGATGTTGGCCCAGAAGGAGGAAAAGGCGGTGGTCAAATTATCTGTGAAGGTACGCCAGAGCAAGTGGTTAAAAAGGGTGTAAAAGCATCGCATACAGCAAAATACTTGAAAGAAGAACTTAAAATAAATTGAAATGAACTTGATACGCAAAGATTGGAATGAAATAAGAACAAACGATAGTTGGGCAATTTTTAAAATAATGTCTGAGTTTGTTGAAGGATATGAAAAAATGTCTAAAATCGGACCGTGTATTTCAATTTTTGGATCCGCGAGAACACAACCAGATAATCCATACTATCAGCTGAGTATAGAAATTGCCAAAAAACTTGGAGAAAGTGGTTATGGTACCATAACAGGTGGTGGACCAGGTATAATGGAAGCTGCAAATAAAGGCGCTCAGGCCGGTGGATCTTCTTCTGTTGGTTTAAATATAGACTTACCTTTTGAGCAAAACTGTAATCCGTTTATAGATCCTGAACATAATTTAATGTTTGATTATTTCTTTGTTAGAAAAGTAATCTTTGTTAAATACTCGCAAGGATTCATAATTCTTCCTGGAGGATTCGGAACCTTAGATGAGTTATTTGAAGCTTTAACCCTGATTCAAACAAAAAAAATAAACAACAGACCAGTGGTACTTGTAGGGAAAGCGTACTGGAGTGGTTTACTTGATTGGATTAAACAAACCATGCTACTAACTGAGAAAAACATCTCAGAAAAAGACTTGGATTTATTTAAGCTAGTTGATACTGCAGACGAAGCCTTGGCATTTATTGAAGACTTTTTTAAGAATAATTCACTTACTCCAAACTTTTAACATTTAAAGAAAGTAGGGTAGAATTATACAGCAATTCTCACCTTAAAGGTTAATTGAAATACGCGATAATCAAAAGATTAGCATAATCTTGTAGAAATCGATTGAAATAAATTAACAAAGTAAAATTAATGGATAAAAAGACATAATTGGTCGAATTATCTTAACTTGCTTATGCAAACATAGCAGAAAAACAAGTACTTTGTACTATATTTGATACGCTAATTTAATAAATGGGAAATCCTACTACAGATAATAAGTCAATAACAAACGAACGAGAAATTAAACTACTTGCTTTTGAAGTTTTACGCTTGTTTAGTGTACAGCTTACTACTTTTCCCAGCGTAGAAAGTATTTATGAAAGCTTAACGGTTTATCTCTCCACTTATTTACCAATTAAAAAGGTTGCGTTATTCGAGAAAAAAAACGAAACCTTTATTCAATTACTAGAAAAGGAGAGTAACATAAAAGAAAATAAGATATTCTCCGAGCGTGATATATCAGCGGTTGTAGAAAGTAAAACCTACTTAATAAACCTGTTAGAAAATAAAGCTAAAAATACAAAGCAACACATTTTATACGTTCCTATTTTAATTGACAGAAAAGTAACACTTGTAATTGGTGTTGAAAGTAAAAATGGTTATACCCTAAATGAGCATTTTGCTGACGCGGTAAGTTTAATAGGAAGTACAGCTTACGTTTACGCGTATAAAAAGAAAAAGACTATTCGCTTAGAGAACGAACGAAACGTTTTATATGTTGATTTAAAAAAACAACATGAAAAGCTGAACACAGCAATAGAAACGTTAACTGAGCAGTCAACTCAAATAAAAAGGCAGCACTATAAAAAGCAAGAATTAACACAAGAAATTCACCATCGAGTAAAAAACAACCTACAAATTATTTCTAGTTTAATTAATTTGTATGTATCAGATCGCTTCAAGAGTTCTGAAAAGGCCTTGCAGGAAATTCAAAATCGTGTGCAAACAATGGCGTTTATACATCAGAGCATGCATAAGACTGCACAACCAGAATTCATTGAAGTAAGCAGTTACATTTTAGACCTCGTCACACACTTTAAAGGTTATTTCTCTCCGCTCACCATTCTGTTTGATGTACAGTCAGAAACCAAGCAACTATCTTTAGACACACTAGTTCCATTAGGATTACTTATCAATGAAATTGTTCATATTTTAGTGGGAAAAACATTAGAACCCGAACAAGCTAAGCTAGAAATAAGTATTCGGTTAACTCAAAATATAGACCAATACAAAATTTGTTTTAATTGTGATGGAAACACAAAAAAATTAAAAAACTTGGTGCTTGAAGAAGACTCTTCTATCAATTCTGTTCTAGCTTCTGCACTGATTGAACAATTAGAAGGAGAGAGTTGCATACAGGTAGAAAACAGCAACGAATGCGCAATTTTTGTTTCGTTTAGTAATTTATAAGAGATTATTTTAGTTTTGTAGCAAACGATATTTCATGCGCGCAGCTTATTTACTTTTAAAATTCACCTTAAAATTTTCGCTCTGGATTTATTATCCCAAAACGAAAATAATTAATGCTCCCAAAAGAAGGTTTAGTAGAACAATTTTTGTGTGTAACCACGCAGCTTCTTTCATGGATCCACTAGTGATAGCAAGTAATCAAAAGCCTATCGTATTCTTTATGACTAGATCAGACGTGTTTAAAGGTTTGCTAAAGCCCGTGCTTTGGGCTGCTCATATGCTTCCGATATATCGTTCTTTGGATGGCGAAGACACCAAAAGGAAAAACGAAGAAGTATTTCAGAAATGTAACCGCATTTTAAGAAATGGAAGAAATTTAATGATTTTCGCTGAGGGTTTTACTGATGATGTATTTATCAGAAGACTTAAACCTATAAAAAAAGGTGCAGCACGCATAGGGTTTGGAGCGCTGGAGGCCTGTAATTGGGAAAAGAAAATCTATTTACAAGCAACGGGTTGTAACTATGCTAATCCAAACAAATTGGGAAGCTCTTTGGTACTATCTAATAGCGAAAAACTATGTTTAAACAGCTATAAAGAAGCGTACCTAGAAAATCCAAATAAAGTAATTACCGAAGTTACCAAGAGAATCGAGAAATTACTCCAACAACAACTTACGCACGTACAAGATCTTGATTGGACCGATTTTCATGAGCAGGTTATGCAATTGACACGCAAAGGAATGAATGCAGACAATACAGATCAACAAATTCCACTTTTAAAGCGTTACAATTATTCTAAACAACTTGCCAATTGGATAAATGAACAAGATCTAGATACTCCTAATACTTTACATAGTTTAAAGGATCAACTCTCCAAGTATTTTGATTCGCTAAAACAAGAAAAGCTTGAAGAAAAAGATATTTTCGAAGCATCATGTTCCAGAAAACAAAGCCTTAAATCCTATCTTTTTTTGATATTCGGATTTCCATTTATGGTTTTAGGTCTTATACACGGCTTAATGCCCTATCTATTTACAAAAAGATTTGTTGAACGCGTAATGAAAAGGCGGGTGTTTTGGGGTAGTGTAAAAATGATGATGGGCCATGCCATTTTTAGTTTTTACAATGTACTTTTAGTTGTTTTAATTAATTACTTGGTTTATCAAAATGGTCTCTTTTGGTTAATCTATTTCTTTACAGTACCCATGCTTACAAGTTTAGTTGCCTATAACTGGTTTAAAACAAAGCAACACATAAAAAGAAACACGCACTTACAAAAAAGAGATTTAAGCGCTTTAATTCTGAAAAGAGAAGAATGTATAAAGGCTATACATGAAATTATCCCTGTTGCTTAGATAAAAGATAGAGAATACCAAAGCAAACTGCTATAGAGAGGGATATATTCAAGCCTACCCATCCGTAGAGTTTTTGATTAAACAATTCTACGGTTTGACTACTAAAGGTTGAGAATGTAGAAAACCCACCACATACTCCAACAGTTAAAAAAGAATAGACAAAAGAGCTTGCACTCATCTTTTCTTTAAAAAGATAAATAACCACACCTAACAACAAACAAGCTAAAACATTAGAAAAGAGAGTGCCGAATAACGCTCCTTTACTGCCTAAATAATTATTAGATAAGAGTGTTATTCCGTAGCGCATTACACTCCCTATACCTCCACCAATAAAAACTGCTAACATGTTCATTGTGCAAGAATATTAAATTGTTTGTTCTGCTTTATATTTTTTATAAAAACGTTTGTAAACCAAGGTGTAAACTAAATAGGCTATAACGCTCCCAACTATTGCTCCCGCTATGCAGTCTGATAAATAGTGAACACCCAAATACATTCTACTGTAAGCAACTAAAGTTGCCCATAAAATCAAGAAAACAGCTATTTTCTTCACATGTGTTTTGAGAACTAAACTGGCAAAAACTGCAATTGCAAAAGAATTTGCAGAGTGTCCAGACACAAAGCCGTATTTACCGCCCTTATAAAAATCTCCAGGCGATTTTTCATAAAAATGAAGCACGCCGTACTCTCTTAAGATATCTAGATTATGAGAAGGTCTATACCGTGCAAAAAACGGCTTAAAAAATGAACTTGATACTTGGTCAGTAATTCCAATTAGCAAAGCAAAACAAAGAATATAGAGTAGCATTAAATTGCGATTCTCTTTTTTATAGACCAGAAAAATCAGCAATAAATACAACGGAATCCATGTCGGAATCCAGCTCACTAACCACATTAATTCATCTAAAAAAGGAGTGTTCCAGCTATTCACTTGAACAATAATGGCTCTGTCTATTTTTTCAAGTTGCTCAAGCATTGAGGTGCTTCCAAATTAAATCTTTCAATTCTACAATATTTATTTGAGAAACTGAGGAAATAAATAAAGATGGAATATTTGGTAAATCTTGACTAATTTCTTGCATTAATTCTTCGTCTAGCATGTCAGATTTGGTAATAGCCAATAAACGCTGTTTATCTAGTAATTCAGGATTATACTGACGCAGTTCATTCAAAAGAACCTCAAATTCTTTCTTAATATCATCGCTATCTGCGGGTACCATAAAGAGCAATAATGAATTCCGTTCAATGTGCCTTAAAAAGCGTAATCCGAGACCTTTTCCCTCACTTGCTCCTTCTATTATTCCAGGAATATCTGCCATAACAAACGACTGATTATCTCTGTAGGCTACAATACCCAAGTTGGGTTTTAAGGTAGTAAAAGGATAGTCGGCTATTTCTGGTTTTGCTGCAGAAACAACACTCAACAAGGTGCTTTTTCCTGCATTTGGAAATCCTACCAAACCTACGTCTGCTAAAATTTTCAATTCTAATATTTTCCAATCCTCTTGACCGTCTTCTCCTGGTTGTGCATATCTAGGTGTCTGGTTAGTGGAAGATTTAAAGTTGTTATTCCCTAAACCACCTCTACCACCAGGCATAATAATTTCCTCTTGTCCATCTTCTGAGATTTCAAAGATTTGCTCTCCTGTTTCTACGTCTCTGGCAATTGTTCCTAGCGGTACATCAATGTAAACATCGTCTCCTTGGGCTCCCGACTTTAACTGTCCAGACCCGTGTCCGCCATGCCCTGCTTTAATATGTTTCTGATATTTGAGGTGCAAAAGTGTCCACATCTGCTTATTTCCACGTATAATTACGTGACCTCCTCTACCTCCATCACCTCCATCAGGACCACCTTTAGGAATATACTTTTCTCTACGCATGTGGGTAGATCCCGAACCTCCGTTTCCAGATTTACAATGTATTTTTACGTAATCAACGAAGTTACTACCCGCCATTTCTTAATTAGTTTAAACGATCAACAGAAATGTACAAACGCTCAGATATTTCATCCATTGTTCCTACTCCGTCAATTGCAATATATTTATTTTGCGCTTGATAAAAAGTTTTAACTGGTTCAGTTTCCTTTCTGTAAACGGCAATTCTATTTTCAATAATCTTAGGATCAGCATCATCACTTCTCCCTGAACTTTCTGCTCTTTTCTTAAGTCTCTCTTTTAACTCCTCTTCAGGAACATCTAACGCAATCATGGCAGTAATTGATGTTTCTTGACTCGCTAAAAATTGATCTAAAGCCGTTGCTTGCGCGTTAGTTCTAGGAAATCCATCAAAAATAAATCCTTTTGCGTCTGGATATTTACTCACTTCAGATTTCAGCATATCTATCGTAACCTCATCAGGTACTAGTTGTCCCTTATCAATATAACTTTTCGCTAATTTACCAAGGTCTGTTCCTCCTCCGATATTTGCTCTAAAAATATCTCCTGTAGAGAGATGTTTTAAGTTATACTTTTCGATTAATCGTTCTGATTGTGTTCCTTTACCTGCTCCTGGAGGTCCGAATAAAACTATATTTAACATATTCTTATTTTCTTCAGTCAATTTATAAATATCACGTGTATTTCTTCCTAATTCGTCATAATCTAAGCCATAGCCTACTACAAATTTATTTTCAATATGTAGGCCTATAAAGTCTGGTTCTTGCTTTCCTAAAAAAGCATCTGGTTTAAATAAAAGCGTTGCTATTTTCAAGGTATTAGGATGTTCAGCACTTAGCAGAACTCTTACCTTGTCTAAGGTTAATCCTGTATCAACAATATCCTCTAAAATAACTACATTTTTCCCTTTGAGACTTTCGTTTACACCAATTAATTCATGCACAACACCTGTACTATTTGTGCCTTTATATGATGAAACTTTTACAAAGGAAATAGAGCAATCTAAATCTATCTGCTTTAAAAGGTCGGAAGCAAACATAAACGCACCGTTTAACACCCCAATAAAAACTACCTCTTGCCCTTTATAATGATGATTAATCTCTTGGGCTAAAATAGATATGGAAGCTTGAATTTCTTTCTCTTCTATAAAAACGCTGAACTGCTTGTCTTTTATTTTTATCACGGTATACTAAGATATCTCTGTTGCAAAAATAAGATTTTCAAATTAAGGACTTTTGAAATATCGGAATTTGATTGATTTATTTGTGTTTTTTCTTCAATTCAAGTTCTATATTTGCAAGATGAATTCTTTATGGTACGGAAATACCTTTAAAATTGGTGTTTTAGGAGGCGGTCAATTAGGCAGAATGTTAATACAAGAAGCTATCAATTATGACGTGCATATTTGTTGTATGGACAGCGGACAAGACGCACCATGTGCAAAACTTGCTTCTGAGTATGTAAATGGAGACATTCAAAATTACGATGATGTAATGCGCTTTGGAGAAAACAAAGACGTTATTACTGTTGAAATAGAGCATGTAAATGTACAAGCTCTAAAGGAGCTGGAAAAGAAAGGGAAAAAGGTCTATCCTCAACCGCATATCTTAGAAATGATACAGGACAAAGGCAAGCAAAAAGAATTTTACACTAAAAACAATGTTCCTACTGCTCCTTATGCTCTTATCAATCAATCGTCTGATATTAAAGAACACTACTCACTTTTACCAGTAATGCAAAAATTACGTACAGGTGGGTACGATGGAAAAGGGGTTACTCCAATTAAAACTGAAAAAGATATTAAAAGTGGATTCAATGCGCCATCGGTTTTAGAAAGTTTTGTAGACTTTGAAAAAGAACTTTCTGTTATTGTAGCTAGAAACGAAGCTGGAGAGTCTAAAACATTCCCTGTTGTAGAATGCGAGTTTTCACCATCTCTCAACCTAGTAGAATTTTTATTTGCTCCTGCAAATATTCAAAAAGAGATAGAACTAGAAGCCAGAAAAATTGCAGTGAATATTATTAACAAATTAGAGATGGTTGGTATTCTAGCCGTTGAATTTTTCTTAACAAAGGAAGGTAAACTACTCGTTAATGAAATTGCACCGAGACCTCATAATTCTGGTCACCACACCATAGAATGCAATTACACATCACAATTTGAGCAGCACTTACGCGCGATTTTAAATTTACCATTAGGAAATACAGAAATTATGGTTCCTGGAGTAATGATAAACATTCTAGGCAGCGAAGGTTATGAAGGCTATACACGCTACGAAGGAATGGAAAAAATAATGGCATGGAAAGGTGTTTTTCCGCATATGTATGGTAAAGCTCAAACAAAGTCGAACAGAAAAATGGGACACATTACTATTGTTGATAGCAAGCTTGAAAACGCAATAGAAAAAGCCAGAAAAGTAAAAGAGAACTTTAGAATTATAGCTTAAGTTAAATCAAATTTTTCTTTTGCAAAATTGAATTACTTTTGTAAAAAAGATAAAATGGCAGAAGTAGGAATAATTATGGGAAGTAAATCTGACTTACCCATTATGCAAGAAGCAGCAGATATTTTAACCACTTTAGGTATATCCTTTGAAATGAATATTGTTTCTGCACACAGAACACCAGAACTCATGTTTGAGTATGCAAAAAATGCACATAAAAAAGGTTTAAAAGTAATTATCGCTGGCGCGGGTGGTGCTGCACACTTACCAGGGATGACAGCTTCTTTAACTCCTCTACCTGTAATCGGTGTCCCTGTTAAATCTAGTAATTCCATCGATGGGTGGGATTCAATCCTATCAATTCTACAAATGCCAAATGGTATTCCGGTTGCTACAGTTGCTTTGAACGCAGCAAAAAATGCAGGTTTATTAGCTGCCAAAATTATAGGAAGTGCACAACCAGAAGTACTAAGTAAAATGGAGGCTTACATGGAAGAACTAAAACAAAAAGTACTCGAGTCGGCAAAAACGATTTAATCGTATATTAAATATTTTTTTCGGATATTTTTAAATTCATTAAGAGCAGGCTCCCAACTTGCTCTTATTTTTTGTTCTGGCATATTGGCTTCAATTTGCTTACGCAAACTGCTTGTTCCCGCTAATAAGTCAAACCAACGATTTTTTGTAATAAAAAAACTACCTTCCCCAAAATCTTGATAGGCACTAATTAACCAATCAATTCGTAAACTAGTTAGTCTTTTTTTACCAATTTCATTTAAATTAGCTCCGTAACAGAGCACTCCTTCTAATTTAGGGTTTCGCGCACCGAAACTAGACACAGGTTTAAAGGAATAATTTCTACCTATTAATTTTGGATGACCATAAACGGTAAAAGGCATTTCTGTTCCTCTTCCAACGCTTACAGCTGTTCCTTCAAATAAACATAAACTTGGGTAAAGTGCAATAGCTGCATCAGAACGTAAATTAGGAGAAGGCCAAACTGGTAATGAATATGGTTTATTCCTGCTATAACCCGCACATGGTATTATCTCTAAAAAACAAGAGTCTGTTCCATCTAACCAAGCTTCGCCATTAATCATTTTAGCGTATTCTCCAATAGTTAATCCATGAAGAATAGGTACTGGATGCATGCCTACAAAGCTCTCAAACCCTACTTCTCTAACCGGTCCGTCTACGATATGACCATTCGGATTTGGACGATCTAAAACGAGCAACTTAACTTCATTTTCGGCGCATGCTTCCATCACATAATGTAAAGTAGAAATATAAGTGTAAAAACGCGCACCTACATCTTGTATATCAAACAGAATAATATCTATTCCGGCTAATTGCTCTTTTGTTGGTTTTTTGTTTTTTCCATAAAGAGAAATAATAGGTAAACCGGTTTTTTCATCAATATCATTGTCAATCTTAGCTCCCGCATCAGCTTCTCCTCTAAAACCGTGTTCTGGACTAAAAACGGTACTTACTTCTACTCCTTCACTCAAAAGAAAATCTACTAAATGGGCTTGACCTAGCTTACTGGTTTGATTGGCAACCACAGCAATGCGCTTTTGTTTTAAAATAGGTAAATAAAGCGTAGTTTGTTCGGCTCCAACTTTAACAACAGAATCATATGCAACACGCGTGGTATCTTGATAAGGTTGTGCCGAAAGCTCTTGTGCTTGATTTGCTGGCTGACCGCTACAAGAAAAAATAGAAAAAAATGGAAAAGAAAGTAAGATTAAGTACTTTAGCACTCTAGTATTTATAACGTTGAACAAAGCATTTTTCATAGCAAAGAAAATTCACAAAGGAAACTACGAAGGTAAGAAAGTTTCTCAACCTATAGTGCGAATTTCTATGTTCAGTATTGCCCTTGCAGTTGCAGTAAATATCATAACAATTGCTGTTGTAACTGGGTTTCAAAATCAAGTAAAAGATAAAGTAGTAGGTTTTGGTTCACATATCCAAATAATCAAAGCAGGAGAAATGTCTACTTTCGAGAGCGAACCAATTTTAAAAGAACAACACTTTCTTTCGACTTTAGAAAAAAAGAAGAACATAAAACACATTCAACCTTTCGCCTACAAACCTGCTCTTTTACAATCAACTCCAGATACCGTTTGGTACACAATCCATCAAAGAGACACCTTTCAAATTGAACAAGAAATTCAAGGTGTTGTAATGAAAGGTATAGATACCAGTTTTGATCTAAGTTTTTTTGAAACGAACCTCAAAGAAGGTAGACTACCTAATTTACAAAGTGAAGAACCTACACAGGAAATTTTAATTTCACAGACCTTAGCCAATAATCTTAATTTTAAGGTAGGCAATAAAGCGCGAGCCTTTTTTATAAAAGACAACCCTTTAAAACAAGTTTATACAATCGTTGGAATTTTTAAATCTGGATTAGAAGAGTTCGACAAAAAGATAATACTAGGAGATATTAGGAATGTTCAAAAGTTAAACGATTGGGGAATTAGAGCTGCCTTACGTGTAGCAGATACAGTTACCAAAGACAACCAATTAATTATATATGCCAACGCAAAAGGTGGTAATCGAAATTACAAGTACGACTTTGGTGAAGGTTGGGAAAGAAATAAAGGATTTACTTATTGTGATGCCAAAGATACTCTTATACGATTGATAGTTGGCGACTATTGGCAGTACATGAATGAGGATGAAGAAGGCACAGCGGTGCCAGACACAGCCTATTTAAAAATAACTGTAACAGGTAATAAAAATGTACCGTGCGAACCCTTAAAGACAGAAAATAATAACATTTCAAAAGAGTTTTTAAGATCAGATGGAACCTTGTTTTCAATACCATTCAAAAATGGTAAAAACGTACGATTTGAATATATTGACGGACCAGGTACGCATGACCACTATGTTGGTGGCTATGAAGTAACCATAAAAGAGTGGGATCAACTGGATCAAACAGAAAGTAGTGTTGCCGAAACTGTTCTTTTTTCGAACAAAGACGAAACAGCTTTTTCTAATTTAGATAGATTAAGTGTAAAAAGCATTAAAGAAGACCAAGAAGAAATTTTTATGTGGCTTAGCTTTCTAGATTTAAATGTCTACATCATACTCATTTTAATGCTTTTGATAGGAATAATAAATATGGGCTCTGGATTGCTCGTTTTAATCATTTCAAAAACCAACTTTATTGGATTAATGAAAGCTATTGGTTCTTGCAATTGGTTAATTAGAAAAATCTTTTTATATCAATCTGCTTTTTTAATTTTAAAAGGTATGCTGTTAGGTAACTTAGTTGGTTTAGCGTTTTGCTTTCTCCAGAGTAGCTTCAATATCTTACCACTAAACCCAGAGATTTATTATCTAAACGCAGTACCAATAGAGGTTAATTTGTTTCATGTTTTTATACTAAATATTGGTACACTAGTTATTTGCACAGCTGCGTTAATAATACCGAGTTATGTTATTACAAAAGTTAGTCCGGTTAAAGCGTTAAAATTTGACTAAAACTGAGCTGAAAAAGCTGAAAAATTGTCAAAACCTCAGTCGCTAAAGAATAAAACTGTCAAACTGACATCTAAACAAAAAATGGCAATATCTTTGCCACGCAAAAGCAAAACTTGAATAATGGCGAAAAAGAAAGACAATATAGATACGGACGCAGTAGAAGAAAAAATAACCAGTGAACAAGAAGAATCTACAGCAGACGCACAAGAAAAGGAAGAAATCAAAGAAGAAGTGAAAGAACCTACACTTCAAGAAAAATTTGATGAATTAAATGATAAGTATCTTCGTTTATATTCAGATTTCGATAATTACCGTAAGCGAACTATGAAAGAAAAGGTAGATCTGATTAGTAATGCTGGCGCAGGTATTGTAAAAGACTTACTTCCTATCCTAGATGATTTTGAAAGGGCTATTAAAAGCAACGAAAACGTAACAGATGATGCTGCTTTGAAAGAAGGATTTTCTTTAATTTCAACCAAAGTCAATTCCATCCTAACCGCAAAAGGTTTAAAAAAGATGGAAGCCAAAGAACTTCCGTTTGACAGCGAACTGCACGAAGCAATTACCAACATCCCCGCTCCTACTGAAGAACTGAAAGGAAAAGTAGTGGATGTAATTGAACAAGGTTATTATTTAAACGATAAAGTAATTCGATACGCCAAGGTTGTTGTTGGGCAATAAGAAAACAAAAGCATGAGTTCAAAAAGAGATTATTACGAAGTATTAGGTGTAAGTAAAAGTGCAGCTGATGCCGAAATAAAAAAAGCATATAGAAAATTAGCGCTCAAATATCACCCGGATAAAAACCCGGATGACAAAGAAGCTGAAGAAAAGTTTAAAGAAGCTGCTGAAGCCTATGAGGTATTGAGTAATGCTGACAAACGTGCACGATACGATAGATTTGGTCATCAAGGAGTTGGTGGTGCATCTGGCGGTGGATTTGGCGGTGGCGGGATGAATATGGATGACATATTCTCTCAATTCGGAGACATTTTTGGTGGAGCATTTGGTGGTTTCGGCGGTGGCGGAAGACAGCAAGGTAGAGGAGGATCAAGAAGAACACGAGGTACAAACTTACGTGTAAAGATCAAACTAAACCTTGAAGAAATTGCCAACGGTGTTAAAAAGAAAATTAAAGTGAACAAGTTAGTTAACGCTGATAATGTTCAATTTAACACATGTCAAACTTGCGGTGGATCAGGAGGAGTAACACGCGTTGCTCAAACTCCTTTTGGAGCAATGCAAACCCAAAGCACTTGTCCTTCTTGCCAAGGAACTGGAAAAACAATTGGCAAAAAACCAAGCGACGTTGATGAGCACGGTTTAAAACGAAAAGAAGAAATCATTGAAATAGAAATACCTGCTGGTGTAGAAGAAGGTATGCAACTAAGTGTTAGTGGAAAAGGAAATGCCGGACCGTTTGACGGAATACCAGGAGATCTTCTTGTGGTTATTGAAGAAGTTGCACATGACGAACTTAGAAGAGATGGCGATAACTTACACTACGAAACATTTGTGAATTTTGCAGACGCTGCGCTAGGAACAAGCTTAGAAATACCAACCGTTAGCAGTAAGGTTAAAATTAAAATTGAGCCCGGTACGCAAAGTGGAAAAATGTTGCGTTTACGTGGTAAAGGACTCCCAAGCCTGCAAGGATATGGTACAGGAGATCTTTTTGTACATATTAATGTATGGACACCAAAAAAGCTGAACAAAGACGAAAAAGAGCTGCTTGAAAAACTAAGAGAAAGTGAAAATTTTCAACCCAATCCAGATGGAAAAGAAAAAGGATTTTTTCAAAGAGTAAAAGACATGTTTCAAAATTAAGTAGACATACAAACAATTGAAAAAAGAGCATGCCCCAAAAGGTATGCTTTTTTTTATTTATCGAAAAACAAGAATAATAGGCAGACTACGTTAAATATTCGACAAGGTTACGATTTTGTTCGATTAAATTTTTTTTGTCCGATTTAAAGTATTTACATTTGTAAAAAAACAAGTGAAGATATTAATCTATTTTTCGGTACTAATTGCTTTTAGTCAGGCCTACACTCAAGTGGATAGTGACAATGACCTTGTTATAGACTTTTTTGATGAAGATGACGATAATGACGGTATAACTGATCGCAATGAAATGATGTGCGGATATGGAAATACGAGCGCATGGATAAATTCTGCTGTAAACGAATACAGCTCTCAAGTAAATGGAAATACCATTACTGTTAGTTTCTCAAATTTTAGTTCAAATGCAGGAATAGCTAATTTCTCAAACGGTTCTATGACCACAGCTAATAGCAGTTGGTTTTCAGATCCAACACTTGGAAATACGAACTCATTTGTTACAGATGTAATTTGGGACAACCACCCAGAAACACCAGGAACGGATATTGACGTTTCATCAGACGATAAGGGAAGTCTTACAATGACAGTTGACTTTGGACAGTTAGTAACAAATCCTGTTCTTCATATTGAGCGACTTGGAGGTTACGGCGGTACCACATCACTTGCCTACACAAATTCTGCACGTTTTACACTTACTACACCCGGAGTAAGCATGACAAGATTAGCAGGTACAAATGATTTTCAAGTATTTGGTAATAGTTTTCAAAAAAGACCAGATGTTGTTGTCACGGCTTACATTCCACTCACCAGTCAAAATGAAGGAGATGGAACAGCAGCCGGCTCTATACAATTCAATGGGAATATAAGTCAGCTTACCTTTACAATTACTGGCGTTGGTATTGAAGGTCTTGGTAGAGATAACATTGAGTTTATTTATGCCGGAGATATCTGCGGAGATTTGGATACAGATTCGGATTTAATTCCGGATAGAATTGACTTGGATAGCGATGGCGACATTTGTCCGGACGTAGTAGAAGCCGGATTTACAGATACAGATGGAGATGAACGTTTAGGTGGATTACCCATTGTTGTAAACGCTGTAGGACGCGTTGTTGGTCCAACAGTAGTAGATGGATACACAGGAACCCTGCCCGCTGTTGTTGATGGTTTTCCTGCTATGACTATTGGATGTTCTGTCATATTACCCGTTGAGCTCTGTGATTTTACTGGTGAAAATGCAGGCTGTATAAACAATATTAGTTGGACTTTATGCTCACAAACAAATTCAAAAAACATTGCTTTACAGCGTTCATTTAATGGACAAACGTGGGAAACAATTTACGAAATAGACGGAGCAGGTACAACAAACTCTGCTATCGATTATTCATTTATAGATAGAACTGCAAATGTTTCTAATATTGCCTATTACAGGCTGTTTGATATTTCTTTTGATGGCACGTCAGATTATTCTGATGCAATAAGTATCGTTTCAAATTGTAATAACTCTGCTCAGCTTTTCGCCATTAAAAATGACGGTATTGCAACAGCTAAAATTGACAACGGTACTCCTATCCTAGCATTAGATGTATTTGATTACTCCGGAAAACGTGTCTATTCTTTTAAAGAGAAAGAAGCTGTCGAAGCTGTCAACTTTCCACTATACTCAGAAAATAGTCAGCTTTACATACTAAAAGCAAAAACACTAGACGGATTATTACTTAAAACAAAAGTTTTCTTGTAAAAGCGAATTAAAAATAGTCATACGCTTATATATTCGTCATAGATAACTTTGACCAATCTACAGTGTATAATTCTCAAGAAGTAGGTTGAAAGATGTACAGAAAAAGTGAATCTATATTACTCTAATAAATCGGCTAACTGTTAAACTACTTTCTTATTGTTCAACTGATATTCCAACGCAATAAAAGCAGCACACATTCCCCAGATAGGAACAGAAGCTTTATCTGTATCTAGATAATTGTTTAATACACCGTGCACAAAGTAGGTTACCAAAGCCAAATTCATAAATAGAATTAGTCGTTTATATTGCAAATCTTCTGCCGGATATTTCAGGTATAAGGTTATCCCCTTATAAAAAATGGTGATCACTAAGAGAACTACAGATAGAAAGCCTATGAAACCAGTCTCTGCAAGCGGACCCAAATACTCTGAATGCGCATTACCCATATTACCAAAATTAGTAGAAATAATTGTTAGCTTTTCCGGATCTTGAAAAGGTGCGTATTCCATAGCGTATGTACCCGGGCCAAAACCAAAAATCGGTCTTTCTTTAAACATTTCCCAGGCACTACTCCACCTATTTAATCTTTCTAGGTTAGATGCATCTGATGTAACGTTGGTAGCAGATTGTAAACGCTCTCCAAACTCTTCTGTAGTATGTTCAGCATCGTTTCTAGCTAACTCCATCTGTATTTTATCCCAAGAGAGCACTATTATCAAAATAGCAGATAAACCAACCATTAAGAGGTACTTAAACTTCACCTTAAAACGAATAAATAAGTATACAACAAATGCTGCTACCACACTTAGCCAAGCTGCTCTGGTGTAAGAAAAATAGAGGGCTATAAAATTTATAAGAATAAATATCAATAAAATTAACTGTGTTAATGGGTTATGCTTTTTACTAAAATATAAGCCCAATACCAATAATAAATTTAAAGCTACGGCTGCACCATAAATGGTATGGTCTTTAAAAAAGGGCGACATCACCCAGTGTCCTTCTTTCTCTCCAAAACTATAACTAGCATGAATAAGAAGCGTGTAGGTCATTACCACCACCATACCAATAACGTACAACCAAATAAAGGTATTAATGCGCTCTTTTTTTCTAAAAACGTAGCTGCCAAAAATTAAAACGGGTATAACAAACCAAAGTTTGGCTAACAAAAATTTTAAACTTACAACTGGATGAGAACTTGGTATTGATGTAAAGAGAATCCAAAAAAGATAAAAACCAACGGCCCAAACTATAGGATGTTTCCAAATATAATTAGGTAAGAAGCTCTTTTTCATCTCTACCATAATTATAAGCAGCATTAAACCAAAGAGTAAGGGTTCTGTAGGTATAAAAAGTCCCATTCTACCCTCTGTAAATTCTTCTAGGTTTACAGATAAAGGAGTAAGTAGTATAACAAATAAAAAGGTCTCTTCTGTTTTAAAAACAGCAGCATAAATGGCAAGTAAAAACAAAGGCAATGCATTCAAAATATAATTATCTTGAAGCATAAAATAACTATTTGCTCCTAAAAATAGAACAGCAAACAGCAACAACCACTTATATTTTACGATAAACTGCAACTTATGCTTTTTGGCGCAGTTCTTTTATTTTCTCTGCAATTAAGAAGTAGAAAATAGCTAAAAATAAAGCTCCAAACGTAAATAATATCACTACTATAGAACGTTTTGGCTTTGCTTTTTTATCAGAAGGTACAGCGTATTCTACAACAAACTTGTGGTTAAAGTTTTCTACGGCGTCAGACTCTGCCTGCTCGTAAGAAACCTCTTGATCTGTTAACTTCTCTAATCTAAACTCTCTTAAATCAGTAAGTGCATCGTATCGCGCGCCATATTTTTGGTTTACCGCAATTTGCTCTAGAAACAGTTTTCTATCCTCAGCTCTCTTGGCTTCGTTTAAGGCAGACGAAAGATTGGCTCTTGCTTCTGGACCAACAACCCCCATAGCAGAAAGACTATCCATTTCTCTAATCAAAGCCTGCTGATCTGCATTTAGCTTGTCCATCTTACGTTTGTTCACCTCAAATGCAGGTATTGTACGCTCTTTAATAAGCTCGTTTTTCACTGTATCTATCAACTGTACAATTTTGTTTGCAATGTTGGCTGCACGTTCTGGCTCTTCATCCAAAACATCAATTTTAATAGAGCCGTAACGCGTTCTTTCAAAAGAAATATGTTGCTCGTAAGCTTTGCCTAATTTGTAATTTCTATTGGCCTCATCGGCTTCAATCTCGTATACTTTCCAAAGATCAAAATAGTCTACAATTCTGTTTCTAATTTTAGAAGATTGCAAGATTTGTATCATTTGCTCTGCCTGTTCTTCTTCTCCAAAATCCATAGCATTAGCCTTGGCTTTTCTTTGCTCTGAGAAAGAAACAGTGCTGGTAGCCGTAGGAAAAACAATTGCTGTAGACTGGTATAAAACCGTCATCAAAAGAGAAATAACTATACCCACCGCAAAAGCAACCGCGGTAGTAATAATTAAAACTTTTCTTTTCTTAAATAAAAACAAGATTAAATCTTGCGTTCCTCCCTTGGTGGACGAATTACTTTCCATTACAAATAAATTTTAAGCAAAAATAATTGAATTTTGCGAAGTGTATTTTTTATTGCTGCTTTAAACTACTTTTTGGGGTAGATATTGTAGAAAGAGTTGCAGATTTAAGGTGCAAATCCATTTCGACCTAAAAAACGAGAATATATATATGCCTCAGAAAGCGATTTTCAAAGCAAACGACACGAGTTTAGATCTAGATATTTGGCTTCATTTAAAGAAGCGATTTATCCGAAGAATTCATCGTTAATGAAAAGAGGAGAAAAAGTAACGCTTTTGAAGACTAAACGTTAGCGCAAGGATTGAGTGGTCGAAAGAGATCACCGACTGAATCGATGAAGGCAAGTAAAAATTGTGGATTTAAATTAAGCCTAGCGTTTTTTTGGTTCTTTTTTTTGGCAATTCAAAAAAATGAACAATCATTATGCGTAGAAAAAGTAAATTTACTTTAATAGTTTACGATACGTGCAAGATACTAGGAAATTAGCCTTCAAAAAAGTATTCTTTTTAATTTGGGCGTTACCAGCCTATTTAAACCTTATCCTTCTTATAAACAATTCTTTTAAGGCTGGTCGGGCTATCCACACTCGCTTTATTGCTTAAAAAGGCTTAAGCAATACGAGCTCAAACAAATGCTGCTATCCCTAACGCAAAAACCAACTTTTTAGAAGTAATACCTTAGCTCTTTACTCTATTTATTATTTTTCACTTGTTCTAAAACCATCACTCCTTTACCTCATCAAATACATCTTACCGAAGTTCTTTTTGAAATGGGTGTCGGCGTTAGATTCTCGGTGCTCTATATCTTGACCGTTTATTTGGGCTTGTACGGTGTAAAGATATACTCCATTTGCTAATCTATCTCCAAACTCATCGGTTCCATCCCAGGCGTACTCTGTTATGTTTCTACCGATTTGTATTGGTCCGAGCTCGTCTTCAGTAATTTCTCTTATTACTCTACCCGTTACGGTTAAAATTTGAATTTTAATTTCGTCTGGCACCTCATTTCCTGTTACTGTAAAAACAAATTGAGTTCGTGTAGAAAACGGATTTGGATAGTTCATCATGTAAGTAATAGAAGATTCTAATACAACCTCAAAGGTTATTCTATATTCTAAATCTCCAGATAAATTACCCGATCTATCAGAACCTTGTACCAATAATGTATATACTCCACTTTCTGTAAATTCTGCCGGGTAAACTATCTTAAATTTCAAGTTATTATCATTTGCAGGTATCCACTGCATTACGGGTTCTCCAGCGTTAGACATAAACGGAATTTGTTTCTGAATTCCAGATGGATCTGTAATGTAAATTCCAAACCTTGATGTATCACTATCAGCATTCATAACCAAGAAAGGATTATCATCTTTAAGCGTAATCAAAATTTCTGGCTGCGCACTTACAATGTCACCATTTAAAATATGATTTCCGTCAAAGGTTACATCTAAAATTGGGTTAATATCGTCTTCATCTACGTAGAACGGACGCTGTAACAGATTATTAAAATGCAGTTGTTCTGGCTGGTCTGTTTCTATGGTACTTCCGTTTTTATATGGGTTAATTTCCATCCAAAAAGAGTTGTTGCCAGGGAAACCAGTTGTAGAGAATGTGATGGTATCTCTTAAAACATCTGGAACACGTAAACTATCTTGTCTTGGGTACGGTAATGGATGTTTTACTCTGTTTTTGTCTTCTAACCAATAATCTACTTTTAAAGAATCCATGTCTAAATCGTAAATGTTTCTAATATCTACGGCAAAGCTTACTTCTTCTCCTTCTTTCAAGGTATCACTCGCTTGCGACCATAAATACTCGTTCGTACCATCAATGGCTGCTTCTGGCAAAGGATCGTACAGAATATGCCATCTGTCAACCTGTGCAGGCAAAGGCGAAGAACTGAGCGCATATTCTGCTTCTAGTCTCAAATAAGGGTAATTTGCTGCGTCAATAACGTTGTTGAAATTTTCTATTGAGTCATTTGCAGTAAACAGTGTGTCTATTATCGGACCTTGATTCCCACTAGCAGTGTAAGGAATAATTTTTAGAAATGTAGAGTCTAAACCTGGTACGGGGTTCTCTGTATCTTGTTTCCAATAAAGTGTATTCCAGTTAGAAGATGGTCCAATCAATGTACTTCTCTCTGTACCATAAAAATTAGCTCCTGTAAGTGGTGCTTCTTGATAAATTTCTTCGAAAAGTGTAGTTGCCGTTGTTTCATAAACAAAACTTGGATTACCCATTTGACCTATATAAATAAAAGCCATTTCATCCTGACCAGAGTAGATACTATCAGAATAACATACATTTTGAAAGGTGTTGAACAACTGCGGGTAATTTGCATCCCAAGTAGAATAAGTTGCATATCTGGCAGTATAAACCATGTAATAGAAACCGTCTGGAATCAAATTATTAATTGCATTATCTAAAGCAGCTAAACCGGCAGCATCTTGTCTATAAATAAAGTAAAATTCTGGTCTACCTCTGCAAGAACCGGTTCCAGTACTTTCGTCGTAAAAATTAGTTTGGCCTAAATCATACCCCGCTGTATTCGTACCAGAAATATCATGTGTTTGCCATGGCTCTAAGGTAATGGGATCAATCACAACTAAATGTAAAGAGGGTTGAGTGGTGCACATTCCGTACTCTACAAATGCTCCATCTATACTCCAGCGTGTAAAGTTGTAGGAGTAAAAGCTATTTGCATGGTCAAATACATTTGCAGATAAAATACGAGTAGGCTGCGGAGCAAATTGCCTTTGTCTATCCTGTCTATTGTAATTAATACCATTAAAACTTCCATTTTTAAATTGAAAGAAATGATCTTGTCCCCACCCTATTTTATCTTTAATATATTGGAAAGAGCTTTCTGTATATTGAGGTGCGGAACTATCTAAAGCTACACGCCAAAAATAGGCCACAGAATCCTCAAGTACCAAATCATCTTGTATATTCGAGTTTACATTTATCCAACCATCGTAAGGTACTTCTTTCACACCACCATAACCAGAAACTAATGCATATCTATGCTCTGGTGAATTAAACAAATCTGTTGTATCAATCTCAAACCTATATGTATTAAAATCTGCAATTGGGTTTACCGTAGAAGCCTTGATGGTTAACGTATCGTTTGGAACAACGGCATAATCATACGGTACAGCAGGTAAAATTCCGTTTACATTTACAAAGAAAGATTTTGTGAGTTGATTATTATTAACCTCATCATAGTTCTCCGAAATGAAGGACGGAATATCTACATTTACGGTAAAGTTATTTAAACCTACACCAATGTTGGGTTGCATAGGTATACGCAAAACAACAGTATCTTTATAATTCAGGCCTGCTATCGGAAGGCTGTAAACAGAATCTATACTAGACGCAGGAAAATCGCGTATAATATCTAAACCGAAGGTATCAGTGATGGCTTTACCAAGGTTAGTTAGGATAATATTAACATCTATAGAATCTGTTCCAAGCGAGATATCTTCTGGTGTAAAATATACATCTTCTATTTGTAAATCTATCTCTGGCTTTGCGTGCCAATTTAGCTTTAAAACAGGATCTCCGTGATACGTCATTTGATTACAAGTAGTTTCTAAAATAAAACTCGAACCATTTCCTTCTATATTTTTGATAGTATTGATAATTTGTTGACCAATAGTAGCAGCATAAGAAACAGGAGAAAACTGTCTGTATAATTCTGACGTGTAAACATTTAAGAAGGAAGCAAAACCAAGTTTCACACTAGATAAAAATGCAACTGAACCTGCTTCAGGCGTTAATACAAACTCTTCAGAAGTAGAAATGTTACCCGATTGGAAAATATCTCCTGTGTAGCATGCATTTCCAACAACTACAGGATATTTACCTTTGTTGTTCCAATTTACTGGGTCGTCTACATTTTGATCAAAGCCATCAATAGTTGCATGACCGAAAAAATTCATTAAAGAAACTCCATCTTCTAAATAACTATTTACAGCTGTTAATGTAACCGGATTTATGGGGTCTGATGTTTCTTTAAAAAACGAGGTAACATTTCCGCCATAATTAGGACCTTCTATTGTAGCAGCCATACTGTTTAGATATGAACGAAATAGACTTTGCTCAGAAGAGGTAGAACCACCTCCAAAATGTAATACCTGCTTTTGCCATTCTTTTGCGGGTTTTGTGTACATAGAAGTTTGCTCTTGCGCCAACTCATACTCAATCACTTTATCCAAATAACTGAGTAGTTCACTGTTGTTTTTAGCTGCGATACGACCCGTAGGCAATAAAGGCGCCCAAGAATTACTACCATCTAGCCTAGCGGTCATGGCAATATCGCTAGAAGGATATCCAAAACTAGGAACAAAATTTAAAGCATAAGCTGAACTACTTTTTCTAGCCCCAAAACCAGATGAAGCATTTGGCTCGGTGGCCTCACGAATTCCTTTCCCTACCAATAGTAAACCAACTGGCTTCGCTGTTGCTGAGCTATATATGAAATCTACAAACCTTCTAACTCCTAAAGCATGCTTTGGAATTCCACCTCCAAACTGCATAGACAATTCATTAATCTCTGCTAAAATTACATTATGACTTCCGCCTGTTGCACTACCTCTGTAATTAGCATATTGAGCAGCGCTTGATTCCATTTGCTCGTTATATACCATAATGAAAGCACTTTCTGAACTTAAAGCAGAATAGTTAACAAAATATCCTGAACCGTTTACAGGCTCAATTTCTCCAATTTCTATAATTTCATTTTCCTCAAATACAACCACTTTTTGATTTGCACCGTTTGTACTATTCGAAATTACTAGTTGAATTGCTCCACCATTGTTTTCTGGCACTATTTTCTTAGGAATATCTCCTGTAACGAGCACAACTGGAAAAGTAAAGGATGCGTTTTGAAGATTCAACCAAATTTTAGGTTGTAATGAATTGTTTACTACATAGAACTCGTTCTTTGGCTGGTTACCTAATGTAGGTAGTTTAGGAAAAGTTAAGGTCCAAAAATTAACCGCCTGAAAATCGGTAACCGTACCCTGATCATTAATAATATTAAAATTAAGACTTGTGTTTCCGTTGTTCAGCTCAGATACCGGAAAAGTAGTGGTAACATTTGTGCTTCTGTAGCCTGTAAAAACTTCGTCGTACA
Source organism: Lishizhenia sp. (assembly GCA_965656535.1). Lineage (GTDB taxonomy): Bacteria > Bacteroidota > Bacteroidia > Flavobacteriales_D > Crocinitomicaceae > Lishizhenia. The sequence continues at coordinate 990,215 of CBFHKX010000001.1, read as the reverse complement.
AGGTATAGTTTGAATTTCCAAGAGACCACGAGAGATGATGATTACCTGTTCCGGTAAACGATGCGTCAGATACAGCATTTGATTTACCTTGAAAGAAAGGACTCGGCGCACCTGGGCCTGTATATACGTTTGACGTATTTACTGTAAAATTAAAGGAATAACCGTTGGTATTTCCGCCTCCATTTGCAGCATTGCTTCCCCAGCCTTCTCCATTTTCAAAATATGAACTGTAAGATGATGCAACCGAATAACCTACGTGATATGCGTTATTAAAACTTTGTTTAACCTCCTGAAGAATAAAATCTGCAGGAGTATATGCAGAATAATTCAAATCAGACTCTACCTGATACCGCAAGCTTGGAGCAGAATTATAAGTTAAAAAATAAAGTAAGGTATCGTTGTACAAGCTATAATCAGGATTACCTATTTCATTCGGAGAGTCGTATAGCAAAGAATCCAACCATCCATCGTTTCCTTCTGCATAAAACTCTATATAATCTCCAGCATTAAAAACATTATCATTTCCTAATTGAACATAAATTGGAATCTGCTTTTGTTTCCCATAAATTTTTAAATCAGCTGAGTTTACTGCTGATATAGGGAAAGCGTTGGCCAAAGTTTCGTAAGGTAAACGGTAAATACCGTCTTGCGTAATTTTAAATGTATAATGAGGAGCAGAATAATCTATCCAAGTGTTTCCAAATTGTGAAAAACAAATCGATGAAAGTAAAAGTAGTAATACGGTTAGTTTATTTTTCATTGTGCATTATTAGGTTTATCCAAACCAAATTTTAACGAAATAACGTGTGAATAAAGTGCTGTTGAAACATCTCCAATATCTGTAAAAGCATAATCCAAAGAGATACGTCTAAACCCTAGTCCAACTCCAATATTAGGTTGTAATCCATAACTCAAATTATCATCAAAATCTTTTGTTTGTTGAATGTTTCCAATTCCCGCTCGTATCGCTACAAACTTCTTAAATCCAATTTCTAAACCAAAGGTAGGGTCAACTGAAAAAACGTCTGACTTAATAAGCGTATTCCTTCTACCATCTGTTGTAACATTAAAGTTAAGCTCTGTAGAAAGATATATGCCTTTTTGGCCTAAATCCTGTTTATAATTAGCTGCTAAAATTATTCTAGGCAATGTTAGTTCTAGTCCGTTCTCCGGAATCTCATTACCGGTTTCTAAAAAAACTTCTTGCGTTTCTGTATCTAAATCAAAAACCCAAGCATTAAAAGTAGATGTTACGTCTCTTGCCATTAAACCAAACTGAAATTTGTCGTTTAACCTATATTGCAAACCTCCGTCTATACCAAAACCCCAAGAATGAGCAAAATCTCCAGCTTTTCTATAAATCACCTTAAAGTTTCCGCCGACAGACAAACCTTCGATATTTAACTTTCGGGCATATGAAAATAAAAAAGCGTAATCTGCTGCGGTAAACAGCGTAATCCTATCGTAATCAATTCTCCCTTCATTATCAATTAACTGGGTAGTATTTGGAATATCATCAACACCAAAACGAATAGCAGAGAAACCGATTGTGCTTTTTTCATCTAGAGGATGTGCAATTCCTAAATAATCATACTTAGCGATCCCTGCAAAATATTCAGAGTGCATCAAAGCAACCTCTCCCCAGTCTTTCACTTGAGTTAGCCCAGCCGGATTCCAATAAGCAGCCGTAACATCATTTACGCTTGCGACTACAGAATTTCCCATCCCGAGTGCTTCGGCACCTACACCTATTTGCAAAAATTCGTTAGAATATTTAGGCGCATTAGTATCGTCTTGAGCAAAAAGGTTAACAGAAAGTAGCAAAACAAAAGCGCTAACTAAACATAAAAAGCTATTCTTCATAGTAGGTTTAAACATAAATACACCCAAAATATTGTATAAATTTAAAGGAATTCCTTTTATCTGCATAATTTCTATACGGTTTTAAAACAGAAACGTTTACTCTTTTACAAGAATGTTTTTTATTTTTCACGAAAAAAAATGTTTTCACTCCCAAATATCACAACTGGTTTTAATCTATTGAGCGGGATTTGCTCCATTATTTTTGCATTTTCTGGTCGAATTGAACTGGCTGCACTATTCATTTTTTTAGGTGCCATTTTCGATTTCTTAGATGGTTTTTTAGCGCGTTTGCTAAAAAAACAAGGTGAACTTGGTAAGCAGCTCGACTCGCTCGCCGACATTGTATCTTTTGGCGTAGCTCCCGGTATTTTAGTATTCATTTTGTTTATTATTAGCGGAGCTTGGGACATTGCAGCAAGTAACGGAGTTGCCTTTGAGCAATTTTGGCAAAAAGGAACCTTTGGCTTTAATATTAATTATTGGATCTCTATTTATTTAAACGATCTCGTTGGTAATCATAACGAAATTTATCCTTCGCATTTTTACGGCTGGAATTTATTTCTGCCCTTTGTAGGCTTGTTTATTCCTTTCTTTTCTTTGTTTCGACTAGCAAAATTTAATTTAGACACCCGCCAAAGCGAACGCTTTATAGGATTACCTACACCAGCAAACACCTTGTTTTTTGCATCGTTTGCACTCATGCTTTGGGACGGATTTGGATCTGAAAACTGGAAATCGACCTTGTCTATTTTGTTAATAAAAGATCAAATTTTAATGACACTCACTGTTCTATTTTCGTCACTACTGGTTACTGAAATCCCTTTATTTTCACTTAAATTCAAAACATTTGGTTGGAAAGGAAATGAAATCAGATACATTTTTTTACTAACAAGTCTCGTATTAATTGTTCTTTTATTGGTGTGGGCGTTAGCAATTATTATAATTTTGTATCTTCTACTTTCTGTGGTAGAAAATAATTTGTTTAAAAAAAATAAAAATGAGATTCAAAGCTGAAATCGATGTTATGCCCTTGGAGGCACTTTTAGACCCGCAAGGGAAAGCTGTATCTAACAGTATGAAAAATATTGGGTTGCCAGAAATTGATGGTGTAAGAATAGGTAGACACATACGTTTGTTTGTAGAAGCTCCGTCTATGGAAGTTGCTACTGAAAAAGTAGAAGAATCTTGCAAGAAATTATTGGCAAACCAGATAATGGAAAGCTACGAATACTCAATAGAAGAAGCTTAAATTAAAAAGAGCCTTATTACCTATGGTGGTAAGGCTCTCCTTTTAATATAGTCATTGCACGATAAACTTGTTCTAAAAAAAGCATGCGTATCATTTGGTGTGAAAAAGTCATTTTACTCAATGATAACTTACCTACTGAAGCGTTATACAATTCTTTAGAAAAACCATAAGGACCACCAATTACGAACACAATTCCGTGTCCGCCCATATTAAACTTCTGTTGCAGAAATGCTGCAAATTTTTCTGAACTAAACTCTTTTCCTTGTTCATCTAACAAAAAAAGTGCTTCTCCCGAAGAAACTTTGGACAAAATTTGTTCTCCTTCTGCTATTTTTATTTGCTCTTCTGTTAATTTTTTTGCGTTTTTAATATCTGGCAACTCAATTCTTTCTACGCGCACATAATGCTTCAGGCGGTTTAGATATTCATTTTCGCCTTCTATTAAAAAGGACTTCGCCGTTTTACCAACACATATTATTTTGATTTTCATTTCAAAAAGTATTTCTATCTTAGCAAAAGTAAGAGTTGTATATCAGTATAAGGCATAATTCTTGCTCTTCTTCAAAAAACAACACGCATGAATTTATTTTTCTATATCCTTTTTGGATTATCTTCGATCATCAATTCTTCTACAGATATCCCTTTCGATTCCATAGAAAAAAGCTTTTCTACACAAAATGCAAAAGATATTGTTGCATTTGGTAAAGAAAAAATTTCTATCTCTATTTTAGAAAAAGATGGCGTTTATAGCCAAACCCAAGGTGAGTTAGTTTTAAATAATTTTTTCAAGCAGTATCCGGTAAAAAGCTTCTCTTTTATTTTCAAAGGAAAAACTACAGGGTCTAGCTCTTTTGCTATCGGAACACTAGTTTCTTCAAGAGAATTACGTGTAACTTTAAAGTTTAAACGCTTAGGAAAAGCGTTCAAAATAGAATCAATTAGTATCGAAGAAAATTAAGCTTTTTTCCATACTTATTAACAGTAGTACCAATCTAAACTTAGATATATTATCTTTATTCTTCCATAAGAAAATAAGATGAAACAATACCACGATTTACTTCAGCATATACTTGATAACGGAACAGATAAAGGAGATAGAACAGGTACAGGTACACGTTCTGTTTTTGGATATCAAATGCGCTTCGATTTATCAGAAGGCTTTCCTTGTATCACAACAAAAAAACTACACTTACGCTCAATTATACACGAGCTGCTTTGGTTTTTAAAGGGCGATACGAATATTAAATATTTGAAAGATAATAAAGTTTCTATCTGGGATGAGTGGGCAGATGAAAATGGTAATCTTGGTCCGGTTTACGGATACCAATGGAGATCTTGGCCGTCTAGAAAAGAAGGAGAAACAATAGATCAAATCACCAACCTAGTTAATCAAATCAAGAACAATCCAAACTCTAGGCGACTGTTAGTTAGTGCTTGGAACGTTGCTGATGTTGAAGATATGGCTCTACCTCCTTGTCATTGTTTGTTTCAGTTTTATGTTGCAGAAGGCAAATTAAGCTGTCAATTATATCAGCGTTCTGCAGATACTTTCTTAGGTGTTCCTTTTAATATTGCCAGTTATGCTTTACTGACTATGATGATAGCTCAAGTATGTGGTTTACAACCAGGGGAGTTTATACACACTTTTGGAGATGCTCATCTTTACTCAAATCATTTTGAACAAGCGAAACTGCAATTATCTAGAGATTTTAGACCGCTACCAACTATGAAAATTAATCCTGAAGTAAAAGATTTATTTGACTTTACTTACGAAGATTTTGAATTATTGAATTATGATCCACATCCACACATTAAAGCAGCTGTTGCTGTGTAGTTTTTTAATCTTAAGTTTAACTTGTAGCTTCTCTCAACAAGAGGTTAGTATGTTATTTGTTGGTGACGTAATGCAACACGACGGTCAACTCAAAGCAGCATACAACACAAAGTCTAACACTTATGATTATAATGACTGTTTTAAATTTGTTAAACCAATTATTGAACAACACGACATTGCCGTAGCAAACTTAGAAGTAACTCACGGTGGGAAACCATATAAAGGTTATCCGCAATTTACTGCTCCGCCAGCATTGTCTTCTGCACTGAAATTTGCTGGTTTCGATGTTATTTTAACCGCTAACAATCATAGTTGCGACAAAGGAAGCAAAGGAGTTATTGGTACACTTGACGTTTTGGATGAATTAGGTCTAACACATACCGGAACTTTTAGAAACAAAGCTGAAAGAGATTCAACTTACCCACTAATCTTGAACAAGAATGGGATTAGGATAGCTTTACTAAACTATACATATGGCACAAACGGCCTAAAAGTAGCAAAACCGCTAATCATAAATTATATTGATAGCGCAATGATTGCTAAAGACCTTGCTAAAGTCAAAACTATGAATGCAGATCAGATCATAGTTTTTACGCATTGGGGGAAAGAGTACTTACCCTTACCTGATAATTATCAAAAAAAGTGGGAAGCCTTTATTTATAGGTATGGAGCTGATATGGTTATTGGTGGACACCCTCATGTTGTACAGCCTATAGAACGTAAAAAAGTTGAGAATAAAGATAAATTTACGGTTTGGTCTTTGGGTAACCACATTTCAAACCAACGAGGTAGAACTAAGGATGGTGGATTAATGGTTGTTGCGACTTTAGAAAAAAAGGACAACTTTACTAAAATAAAAAATACAGGTTATTTTCTCAACTGGGTTTTTCCTAGAAAAGAGGGCGTTTTAAAGCCCTATTATATTTTACCCGCTTATGATTACAACGCACTTTACCCACAGTTCTTAACACCAGAAGAAGAAGCTAAAATAAGCTTATTTTTAAACGATAGTAGAAAATTATTGAGTGAAAATAATATCAATGTACAAGAGTGCTTCTTGAAAAATATACCACAAGCCAAAGCAATTGTTGACAAACATCTTTCTGAGTATTTTTCTGTTCAAGTAGCGAAATCAAATTCTCCAGAGATTCCAGAAAATATTCCACAAACACTACATACTTACATTCATAGAATTGCACTTAAAGATGGCTCTTATGTTTTTGTTTCTGGTATGTCCGATGATATAGACAGTGCTCGAGGAAATTTAAACTTTTTGACTGATTGTAAACTAGACAACTTGCAATTAATAAGGGTTAAACCAAACTTTGTAATCTTAGCAGAAAAATGAAAATAGCTCTTATTGTAGCAATGGGTAAGAACCAAGAAATTGGTAAAAATAATGATTTGATCTGGCATCTACCGAAAGACATGAAGTTTTTTAAAGAAACTACCACCCAACATATTGTACTAATGGGTAGAAAAAATTGGGAATCTATACCTGAAAAATACAGACCATTAGTAAACAGAGAGAATGTTATTCTAACCAGAAATGAAAACTATAAAACGCAAGGAGCAGCGGTTTTTAACTCTTTAGAAAAAGCGATAGAAACTTACAACTCAAAAAGTGAAAAAAGAACATTATTTGTAATTGGAGGTGCTGAAATTTACAAACTAGCCCTGGAAAATAACTTAATAGACCAAATGTACATCACACACATAGATGAAGCTTTTGACGCTGATGCATTTTTTCCTGAGATAGATTATAGTAATTGGCAGAGCGAAACTATTCTTGAACATCAAAAAGATGAGAAGAATAAGTACAACTTCAAGATCAATAGATACTTTAAATAATTGTAGCCAAATCAAATGAAAGTTTGTATTGCCGAAAAACCAAGCGTAGCTAAAGATATTGCCCAAGTACTTGGTGCAAAACAGCGTAATGACGGGTATTTTGAAGGTAATGGTTATCAAGTAACATGGACTTTTGGTCACCTCTGTACGCTCAAAGAACCAAGAGATTATATAGATACTTGGAAATTTTGGAACTTAAGAACTTTACCCATGATTCCATCCAAATTTGGAATTAAGGTAATGGACGACCAAGGCGTTCAAAAACAGTTTAACGTAATAAAACGCTTGGTAAGTAATTGTACAGAAGTTATAAACTGTGGTGATGCCGGACAAGAAGGAGAAGTAATACAACGCTGGGTATTACACATGGCTAAATGTAAAGTTCCAGTAAAACGCTTATGGATTTCCTCTTTAACAGAAGAAGCGATTAAAGAAGGTTTTCAGAAAGTTAAAGAAGCAAAACAATTTGATAATTTATATGCTGCAGGCTCTTCTAGAGCAATCGGAGATTGGCTATTGGGGATTAATGCAACTCGATTATTTACCCTAAAATATGGTCAGCAGAAGCAAGTACTATCAATAGGCAGAGTGCAAACGCCTACGCTTGCAATGATTGTACAACGAACAATAGAAATAGAAAATTTTAAATCTGAAGACTTTTGGGAATTGCGCACCGTTTACAGAGGAACGGAATTCAACTCTGTATTAGGAAAAATAAAAAAGGAAGAAAAAGCGAAGTATGCTTTGGAAAAGATTTCGCCAGAACCTTTTGAAATTACCTCTTTTGAGCAAAAAGAAGGAAAAGAAACACCGCCTAGATTATTTGATTTAACCGCCCTACAAGTAGAAGCCAATAGAAAATTTGGATATTCTGCAGATGAAACCTTAAAATATATTCAAAGTCTGTATGAAAAAAAGTTTGTTACTTACCCAAGAGTAGATACAACCTACTTATCTGAAGATATATATCCAAAAGTACCAGGCATATTAAAAGGTTTGAAATACTATAGCGCATTAACAGCTCCATTATTAGAAAAACCAATCCGTAAATCGAAACAAGTTTTTGATGATAAAAAGGTAACAGACCACCACGCTATTATTCCTACGGGAATTGTACCCTCTGGTATTACGCCTCAGGAACAAAAGGTCTACGATTTAGTTTCTAAACGTTTTATAAGTGTTTTTTACCCTGATTGCAAGGTAAGTAACACAACAGTACTTGGCGAGGTGCTGAAGCTAGAATTTAAGGCAACAGGGAAGCAGATTTTAGAACCAGGATGGAGAGTTGTGTATCAAAAAGACACTGAAAAAGATAAAAAAGAAGACGAAAAACTGATGCCTGTTTTCGAAAAAGGTGAAAAAGGCGAACATCAACCGCGTGTTGACCAAAAATCTACAACACCACCCAAGCACTATACTGAAGCTACTTTATTGCGCGCCATGGAAACCGCAGGAAAACAGGTTGATGATGAAGAAGCAAGGGAATTGATGAAAGATAATGGTATCGGAAGACCTTCTACGCGCGCAAACATTATTGAAACCTTGTTTAGAAGAAGGTATTTAGAACGGAAAAGGAAAAATATCATTGCAACGCAAACAGGCATAGATCTTATAAATATTATTAAAAACGATACTTTAAAATCTGCCAGTATGACTGGTGATTGGGAAAAAAAACTGCGTCTAATAGAAAAAGGTGAGTATAGCTCTGATGCTTTTAAAAAAGAATTAGTAGAAATGGTGGTGGGCGTTACCAATGAAGTAATGTTTAGCAAAACAGAAGATTCTATTACAATTTTAAGTGAGGAGGAAGCTAAAAAAGCCAAGAAAAAAGCTGCTCCACGGAAAAAAGTAGAGATTAATTTAGAAGAAGAAACTTGCCCAAAATGTAAGCAGAACAAAATAATCAAAGGCAAATCTGCTTATGGATGCGCTGGCTACAAACAGGGCTGTAGATTTGTACTACCTTTTCAATTTTTGAATAAAAAACTAACAAAAAAACAAATTCACGACTTAATTAATAAAGGGAAGACTACCACTATTAAAGGAATTGAAATACCAGGAAAAGAAGAGAAAATTAATGGTAAGCTGGCTTTCACAACAGATTTTAATATAGAAATAGAGTAATATGAAAATACTTCTCTTTCCCCTAATTTTTATTTGCTTTTGCTCTGCTATATTCTTCTCGAGCATACAAAGCATACTATTTAATGCAAACCTAAGCTGGTACTGGTCTAACATTATGCCTTACCTACTCTGTGCCATGTGTACCTTATTTGCACTTGCACTTTTAATCTTCGTAAAACTTAAGCAGAGAACTCGAGTTATCTGGATATTTGCTTTCCTTTCCGCACCTCCTATCTTGTTTGCTTTACATCCAATTTATGCAGGAGATTTCACAAACAACAGTGCTAAAGTTATTGTAAAGACATTGCCGTCAAACCAAGAAGACTTAAAAGACGGACTAACCATGATTTCTTTAGCCAATTGCACATATTGCTACTCTGCTATGCAAGAATTAAAAGTGATAAAAAAAAGAGTGCCAAACGTTTCTATCTCGATTGCCGTGCTAACAACAAACAGTGCTGTTATTGATTACTACAACAAAGAAACAGATAACCTCTTTAATATTTTCATGATAGATAGTGCGCACTTAGAAACTTGGAGCGAACTTAGCCCAAACCAACAGTTTCCGTGCTTTTTATATCTAAAGAATAAAGAGATTAGAAAAAAATGGAGCAACCAAGAGTTTGGCTATGCTGCAAAAGACTTTATTGAACAGCACTAAAAAACGAAGTTAAATTGATTATCTTTAACCAATGAGAACTTTAATACTCTTCTTTTTTTGCTTTGGCGTAAGTTATATAAAAGCGCAAAATTACGTTCCTCTTCTTTCTAATTTAAACGAATGGCACCTAACCTCTTGCTACAATGGATGTATAACAGACATCTACTATATTAACGGAGACACTACTTCGAACGGCCTAAATTATAAAGTAATAGATGGCTACCATTACATAGAAAGAACCTTCTGGCTACGCGAGTCAATAACTGAAAAAAAAGTTTACCTGAGTTTCGCCAATAGTGATAAAAATAGAGCCGAAAAACTACTGTATGATTTCTCTCTTCAAGTAAACGATAGCATTAAAATGTATAATCCTATCTCACCTTTTGAGGAAGATGGCGGGTTTTATTCGCTTGATTCAATTGTTAGTCGAGTGCTAACTGATGGAAACCCATACAACCATTTTTATTTCTCTCCTTCAGCTTCAAATACAATCAGCTTTGAAAAACCAATTTGGATAGAAGGTTTGGGCACGTTGTCTATGATTAACGCTCCAGGCGGTGGACCAAACGTAAATGGTGCAGGTAAAGTTAGTTGCTACTTTAAAGATGATATACTTGTTTATTCTCAGGCCGACTCGATTCAAGGATGCTCAGCTGTCAATTATTTAAGTACTTCGGTTTTATCCGAAACACCAGACTTCACTGTCTACCCTAACCCTACAAGTGACGTTGTAAAAGTAAAAAGCGAGAAAATAATTAATAAGCTCTCTTTAAGATCATTAGACGGAAGACACATAAAAACTGTAAGGCATAATGAAATCAATACATCAGAATTACAAGCAGGAAATTATCTTCTAGAGATTGATTTTGAAGGCGGTAATCGCGTAATTAGAATAATTAGCAAACAATAAAAAAGGCGATTGAAACAATCGCCTTATATATTTTTGAGTTGAACGCCAATTAAGCTACTTTAAGCTTTGCCAGTTTAGATTTCCCAAATTGCTTTTCTGCGTATTCTCTAGTTACTTTATATTCTTTGGTTCCTTCCTCTGTTGGCAAGTCAAACATAGCATCGGTTAAGATGGCCTCACAAATAGAGCGCAAACCTCTTGCACCCAACTTAAATTCAAGCGCTTTTTCAACTATGTACTCTAGGGCCTCACTTTCAAACTTCAAATTAATTCCGTCTAAATCAAATAGCTTCACATATTGTTTTACTAATGCATTCTTAGGCTCGGTCAAAATTCGTCTTAACGACTTTCCATCTAATGGATTCAAATGCGTTAGTACAGGAAAACGTCCGATTAACTCTGGAATTAATCCAAAAGTCTTAAGATCGGTAGGATTAATAAATTGTAGTAAGCTTTCGCCATCAATTCTTTCTTCGCTAGATGCACTAAAACCAATTTGTTGACGATTTACACGAGAAGCAATTAACTTTTCAATACCATCGAAAGCTCCTCCACAAATGAATAAAATGTTCTTTGTATTGACTTGAATCATTTTTTGTTCTGGGTGCTTTCGTCCTCCTTGTGGTGGAACATTTACGGTAGCACCTTCAAGTAATTTAAGCAAAGCCTGCTGAACACCTTCTCCAGAAACATCTCTAGTTATTGAAGGATTATCGCTCTTACGTGCAACTTTATCAATCTCATCAATAAATACGATTCCACGCTCTGCTGCTGCTTCATTGTAATCTGCAGCTTGTAAAAGACGCGATAGAATACTCTCAACGTCTTCTCCAACATATCCTGCCTCGGTTAAAACCGTCGCATCTGCGATACAGAAAGGTACATTAAGCATTTTGGCAATTGTCTTAGCTAACAATGTTTTTCCTGTTCCCGTTCTTCCCACTAAAACAACATTCGACTTTTCTATATCAACATCATCTGCACCTATTGTATGGTTTAATCTTTTGTAATGATTATAAACGGCAACAGATAATGTTTTCTTTGCAGCGTCCTGACCAATAACATATTGATCTAAGTGCGACTTTATTTCTTTCGGTTTTAATAAATTAAGAGGAGTATCATCTCCTTCTTTCGCTTCTCCGTTTTGTACTACTTCTTCTTTAATAATAGATTCTGCCTGGTTTACACAATGATCACAAATATGACCTGAGATACCTGCAATCAGTATTCCAACCTGCTTTCTAGGTCTTCCACAAAACGAACAAGAAGTTTCTTTTTTCGACATATAATTAAGTAAAAAAAGGCCATATTAAATATGACCTTTTAATGTTTCACAAAAGTACGTTATTTTGCGTTTCTAAGCAAAACTTCGTCAACCATTCCGTATTCTTTCGCTTCAGTAGAAGTCATCCAGTAATCTCTATCCGAATCATTACTTACTTTTTCAAAATCCTGACCAGAATGTGATGCAATAATATCGTATAATTCTTTTTTCAACTTTAAAATTTCTCTCGCTGTAATTTCTATGTCAGAAGCTTGTCCTTGCGCTCCACCTAAAGGTTGGTGTATCATTACTCTAGAATGCTTTAAAGCAGAACGCTTACCTTCTGCACCTGCACACAAAAGAACAGCTCCCATAGATGCAGCCATACCAGTACAAATTGTTGCTACATCTGGGTTAATATACTGCATCGTATCATAAATACCTAAACCAGCATAAACTGAACCACCCGGAGAATTTAAATAAATTTGAATGTCTTTTTTAGGATCTACAGATTCTAAGAATAACAATTGTGCGTTTATAATATTTGCAACCTGATCATTAATCCCTGTACCTAAAAAGATAATTCTATCCATCATCAAACGAGAAAAAACGTCGAGCTGAGAAATATTTAATTGTCTTTCTTCTATAATATATGGCGTTAAGGAAGACTCAATATAACCTCCTAAATGAGTACTACTAATGCCCATGTGTTTAGTAGCGTATTTGTGAAATTCGTTTTTATCGAACATAGTGAATTGTATTGTTTGTGTTTATATAAACACGAATATAATTATTCATTTGCTCAAACCTTCACCTTTATATCAATTATATGAAAAGAAACGTGTTTTTGTAGTCTTTTAACCTTTTAAATCAAGTGTACTCCGGCTAACTATCAACTGATTGCTCAATCTTAGCAGTTATTTTTGCTTGTATTTTTTGTGTGAGAATCGTTTCTTCTATCCAAGCATGTTCTTTTAAATTCTGGTTAAAAGCAGTTAAAAGTCTAATTAATTGACGTTTGACCAAGCTATTTTCACAAGATACCTCAGCCAAGAACGATATTATTTCTGTCAAATAAGGCTCTTCCTCTTGGTGAGTATCAAAGGCATTAAAACTACTGTAGTTTCCATCTTCAAAATACGATTCGCACTTTAAGAAAATATGTTGCTCTTCTAGCTTCATGTGCACGTTTAAAGAAACACTAAACTTTTGAAAAAGATTGAACAAAATAAAAACAGACGGCTGTTCTGGATTACTCTCAATTAAATGTGTAAACAACTGTTCTGTACGTGGGACAAAATGAGTTCTGTATAATTGATGTGTCTCTTTTAAGTGAGTTATCAGTTCTCTAATTGATGCATGCGTCAATTTTTCTCTCAACAACGCCGTATCAAAATCGATTTGTTGCGTGTAAATCTCTTGTACTAATCCTCTCGTTTCCATACAACAAGTCTAAGAAGATAGACTTGATTTTCAAATACCTCGTTTACGGTAATTTAGTTTAAACTTGTACACATTAAACGCTTAACTTTAATTAGAAAATTAACTTAGTTCGTTTTGTTGACTTTAATCTTTTAGGAATCTAAAGACTATTGAAACCTTATCATTACTTTTGTACTCTAAATTTTTATACAGTGAGTGTAGTTTATATTACAAGAAGAGAAACGTTTAACGCTGCGCACAAGCTTTGGCAAGAAAGCTGGAGCGATGAAAAAAATGAAGAAGTTTTTGGTCGATGCAGTAATAAAAATTGGCATGGTCACAATTTTTCTTTATACGTTACAGTAAAAGGTGTTCCAAATCCAGAAACAGGCTTTGTAATCGACTTAAAGAAATTAAGCGTAATCATTAAAGAACACGCAGTAAATAAGCTTGACCACAGAAATCTAAATTTAGATGTTCCCTTTATGGCTGGATTGCTAGCATCTACAGAAAACTTAGCTATACAAATTTGGAAACAAATAGAAGCTCCTATTCGAAAGGAAGGTGGAGAATTATGTAAAATTAAATTATTCGAGACAGAAAATAATTTCGTTGAATATTTTGGAGAAAATGCTCCATTTTAAGACTATATTACTCGAATAGAAAAAATAAGATTTGGAAGAAAAATTAATTTACGACGAAAATACAACTAAAAACATTTCTGGTGTTTACACAGATATACTAAGCCAACTTGGAGAAGATCCAAAAAGAGAAGGTTTAGTAAAAACCCCTGAACGCGTCGCAAAAGCGCTTCAATATTTAACCAAAGGGTATGACGAAGATCCTTCTGGAATTTTAAAAGGTGCTTTATTCCAAGAAGAATATTCTGAGATGGTTATTGTGAAAGACATTGAAGTCTATTCACTCTGCGAACACCACATGCTTCCTTTTTTTGGAAAAGCTCATGTTGCTTACATTCCCAACGGAACTATTGTTGGACTGAGCAAAATACCACGTGTAATTGATGCATTTGCCAGAAGATTACAAGTACAAGAAAGGTTGACAATTGAAATTAGAGACTGTATTCAAGAGACTTTAAACCCTAAAGGTGTTGCAGTAGTTTTAGAATGTAACCACATGTGCATGCAAATGCGTGGAGTACAAAAACAAAATTCTGCTACAACGTCTTCTGCTTTTACAGGTTTATTTTTAGAAAACGATTCTACGAGAAAAGAATTTATTAATTTAGTACAAGCCAAATTACATTAAAAATTAATTAAAAATGTTAGATAATATTTTAGACAAAAAAACGTATGGCGCCGACGCCAAAGCGATGTCAAAAGAGTTTTTTGCAAGCGTTTACACGTACATGTTTATTGCACTTCTTTCTTCAGGAACAATTGCATATTATACAGCGAGTAGCGGAAAAGTATTTGAGTGGTTTATTAATACAACCACAGGATCTGTTAGTCCATTATTCTACCTAGTAGTCTTTGCTCCTGTTGGTTTAGGATTATTACTACAAATGGCTTATAACAAACTTTCTATGGGACTTTTATTAGTTCTATTCCTCGTTTACTCTAGCTTAATGGGGTTAAGTTTATCTACCTTATTTATTGTTTACAGTCTGGGAGATATTGTAACCACCTTTTTTGTAACTGCAGGAGCTTTTGCAGGTATGGCAATTTTAGGATATACCACTAAAACTGATCTTTCAAAAATGGGAAGCTTATTATACATGGTTTTCATCGGAATGTTTATTGCTGGAATTCTAAACTTTTTAGTTTTTGAATCTTCAATGATGTCTTTTGTGATTTCTATACTAGGAGTTATTGTATTTACTGGATTAACAGCTTGGGAAATGCAACGACTAAAATACATTGCAGAAGACCCCGCTTTAGAAGGAGTTCAAAAGAAAAAATTAGCCCTAATCGGAGGCTTAATGCTGTATATCTTATTTATTAACTTATTTGTTTCTCTATTAAGACTATTAGGTGGAAATGATTAGAACATTGAAAAATTAAAATTTGTTAATCCTCATCTTCTTTTAAGAAAATGAGGGTTTTTTGTTTTATCTTCATTCTATAATTTATAGAAAATGGGAGTTTCAATTGGTCCAGCAATGATAATCGGTTTCGTATTCATGGGAATCGGAATGCTCGTAAGCTATGTGCTTAAAAACAAATTCAAAAAGTATTCAAAAATACCCTCGCAAAGTGGGCTTTCAGGTAAGGAAATTGCCGAAAAAATGTTAAGCGACAATGGAATTTTTGATGTTGCAGTAATTCATGTTCCTGGTCAGCTTACCGATCATTACAACCCAACAAATAGAACCGTAAACCTTTCTGACACGGTTTATCATGGAAGAAATGCTGCTAGTACAGCTGTTGCTGCGCATGAATGCGGACATGCAATACAACATGCTACGGCCTACGGCCCTCTAAAATTGAGATCTCAACTAGTACCTCTACAAGCCATTAGTGGTAAAATTTTAAACGTGGTAATAATGGTTTCTATCTTTGGTGGAGCTTTTCTTTTTAATAGTATACCTGTAGAAGCTATTTTGTGGACTCTTATCATTACTTATGGAATTCTTGCTCTTTTTTCAATTGTAACACTTCCGGTAGAGTTTGATGCTTCAAAACGTGCGTTGGTTTGGATAGAACATAGCGGTTTTTCAACTCAAGAAGAATTAACGAAATCTAAAGATGCACTCAAATGGGCTGCTATGACTTACGTAGTAGCTGCGATTGGTTCCCTAGTTACTGTTTTATACTACGTATCTATTCTATTAAACAGAAGAGACTAGTCGTCTTTCTTTAATCTAACAGAATGTTTAACGCTCCTATTTATTCCTAGTTGCTGGTACGATGAACTTTCAAGTTTTCATTATTCCAACTTTGAACTATTCCATTAACTTTGCAAAATCAAAATTAGAGTATGATAGTTGTAACAGGAGCTGCAGGATTTATTGGAAGTTGTTTGGTTAGTAAATTAAACCAAGCAGGATATGAGCGCATTATGGTTGTAGACGATTTTTCTAAAACAGAAAAAGAGCACAACTTAGTAGGCAAAACAATAGGTGCTAAAATAAATAGAATTGAATTCTTAAATTGGTTCAAAGAGAACGGAAAAGATGTAGATTTTGTTTATCATATTGGAGCTAGAACTGATACAGCAGAATTTGATAAAGCTATTTTTGATGATTTGAATGTTGAGTATTCTAAAGAAATCTGGAAATGGTGTACGCACTATAAGATTCCGTTAGTTTATGCGAGCTCTGCAGCTACCTACGGTTTAGGAGAACAAGGTTACGAGGATGACCATAAAAAGATTCCTTTATTAAAACCTTTAAACCCATATGGAGATTCGAAACAAACTTTTGATGAATGGGTTTTGAAACAACACAACCATCCGCCATTTTGGGCAGGGTTAAAGTTCTTTAATGTATACGGCCCAAATGAATACCACAAAGAAAGAATGGCATCTGTAATTATGCATGCGTACAGACAAATTCTGAAAACAGGTGCCATGAAGTTGTTTCGATCGCATAACCCAGACTACAAGGATGGTGAACAAATGCGAGATTTTGTTTACGTAAAAGATGTTGTAAATATTTGCTTGTTCTTAAAAGAAAATGAAAATACACAAAGTGCTATTTACAATCTAGGCTCTGGTAAAGCAAGAACGTTCTTAGATTTAGTACGCGCTACGTTTAAAGCGATGAACAAAGAAGAAGATATTTCTTTCATAGATACACCTGCGGATATTAGAGACAAATACCAATACTTTACAGAAGCCAACATGAATAAACTCATTAAAGAAGGATACTCTGATGGTTTCCATACATTAGAACAAGGTGTAGAAGATTATGTGAAAAACTACTTGATGGAGAATAAGTATTACTAGTTGTAACGTATAGTTTTTATTCTTTAGAAAGCGCTTCGTTGATTAATTCCATATTTATTGCTGCGCCGGCTTTTGTACCTGCTGCCATTGCAATGTGTAAGGCGCGTAAAAATGTAGTACTATCTCCTGCACAAAAAACACCTTTTACTTTTGTTTTTTGAAAAAAATCTACTTCAAAATATCCATCCTCGGAAAGCCTACAACCTAACGTTTTTCGGAAGAGAACAATGTTGTGTTAGTTTTTCTACGCCTGATAGAAATGGCAGCTTTGTGCTTTGAAAATTTTTAGTGATGCTTTGTTTTACTTTGCAATTTTATGAGCGAATTAAAACAAGTAGCAACACTTAATTTTTAAAGCGTAAACTATAATGGATAGCAGGAAAGACGTTCTAAAACAAAAAAAAAGAGAAGTACAATAACTGCACTTCTCTTCTACCCTATTATTATTTAAGTTTTTTATTTCTCTATAAATTTCTCTATTGTGATGTGCAGATTTAAACCTCTAAGCTCGTTACCTTGCGCTACAATTTTACCTTCGCCATCCACTAATATTGCATATGGTATAGAATTTACACCGTACATTCTGGCTACTTTTCCGCCTTCGTCAAACCCATGCGCATCCCAAATTAATCCGTCTTGTTCTATTGCTTTTATCCATTTTGCTTTATCTCTATCTAAAGAAACGCTATACACTTCAAAACCCTTGGCATTGTTGAATGTAGATTTTTTATACTTGTTATAGGCTTCTACTACATTTGGAGACTCTCTACGACATGGTCCGCACCAAGATGCCCAAAAATCTATTAAAACATATTTACCTTCTAAACTTGCTAAGGTTACTTCTTTTCCTTTTGGATTTTCTAGCTTAATTGAATACGCGTCACTTCCTGTTTTTGGATGTCCCCCTGCCATAAACATGGCCATACCCAGTATAGAAATTAATTTAATCATATTGTTTTTCTTTTTTAGAAGAACTTACTACAAGAACCTTTCCATAAGTAGTTGTATTTGTAACTTGGTTAAACTCTTCTAATATCGGCACCTAAATTATTTAAACGAATATCAATATCCTGATATCCTCTATCTATTTGTTCTATATTATGTATGGTACTTTTACCCTCGGCAGAGAGTGCTGCAATCAATAAAGAAACTCCCGCCCTAATATCTGGCGAGGTCATTTGAATACCTTTTAAAGGATGTTTTCTATCTAAACCAATTACTGTTGCTCTATGCGGATCGCAAAGAATAATTTGAGCACCCATGTCTATTAATTTATCTGTAAAGAATAAACGCGACTCAAACATTTTTTGATGAATAAGTACAGAGCCTTTGGCTTGAGTTGCTGTTACCAGAATTATACTTAATAAATCTGGAGTAAAACCTGGCCATGGTGCATCTGCAATTGTAAGAATAGAACCGTCAATAAAAGTATCTACCTCATACGATTTTTGAGCCGGAATAAATAAATCATCTCCACGAAGCTCCATATCTATACCTAATCTGCCAAATACACTTGGTATTATACCCAAATTCTCGTAACTCACATCTTTTATGGTAATTTCTGACTTAGTCATAGCTGCTAAACCAATAAAACTACCAATCTCTATCATATCTGGTAAAATTCTATGGAAACAACCGCCCATTTCCTTTACACCTTCTATCACTAACATGTTTGAGCTAATGCCTTTAATCTTAGCACCCATTTTGTTTAGCATTTTACAGAGTTGCTGTAAATACGGTTCGCATGCTGCGTTGTAAATGGTTGTTTTACCTTTTGCTAAAACGGCTGCCATTACTATGTTGGCTGTACCTGTAACAGAAGCTTCGTCTAAATGAATGTAAGTTCCTTTTAGCTTTTTAGCTTCTACGGTGTAGAAATGCTCTTTAGAATCGAAATTAAATTTTGCACCTAACTTCATAAAACCTTCGAAGTGGGTATCTAGCCTTCTTCTACCAATTTTATCTCCACCTGGTTTAGGCATAAAACCTTTACCAAATCTAGAAAGAAGCGGACCAACAATCATTATTGAACCGCGAAGTGAGCTAGCTCTCTTCTTAAAATCTTCTGTTTTAAGATAATCTAGGTCTACATTTTTTGCTTGAAATATAAAAGTACCTTTCTCTACTTTTTCAATCTTAACACCCATAGCTTGCAACAAGTTAATTAGCTTGTTAACATCAATAATATCTGGAAGATTAGAAATGGTTACTTTTTCTGGAGTCATTAAAACGGCACACAATATTTGAAGTGCTTCATTTTTTGCTCCTTGTGGAATTAACTCTCCTTTTAGTGGTTTACCACCATAAATTTCAAACGATGCCATGTAGTTCTATCTTTTTTTCTTTTTACTTTTAGTAATGGTCTTTTTTCTTTTGTTTGGATTCGATGTTAAACCAAATTGTTTCAAAACTTGATTGGTATTCGTCATCACAGTCAAATCTTCTAATTTTAAAACTCCTTTAGATATTTCTGCCAAGTGATCATTTATTACTTTGTCTTCTACATTTTCTGTATGATAGACTAAATAATTTTTCTTCATTAAGTTGGCTAGCGTAATTTTTAAATGCTCTTTTTCTTCGCCCTCTGGCAAAGCTGCTGCATCTTTAATCATTTTTTGCACATAGTTACCAAAGTGTCCGTACCTAATTTTATTCTTAGGATAAGTCATACGCTCTGGCTTTTCCATTAAAGATTCTTGATCAGGAATAGGATAAGGTGAGTCTACATCTAATTCAAAATTAGACATAATAAACATGTGTGTCCAAAGCTTATGTTTATAATCTTCAACATCTCTCAAATGAGGGTTAAGTTGACCCATAACGGTAATTATAGCTTCAGCAGCACGATTTCTCTCTTTTCTATCTTCGAGCTTTACAGCAAAATTAATCATCTTTTGCACGTTTCTGCCGTACTCCGGAATCTGCATTTTTTTGCGCTCGGTATTGTATTCTAGACTATTTGTGTCCATATATCGTAAATGTAATAAGTAAAACTTAAAAGTTGCGGTTGGCTTAGGTAAAATGTAAAAAAAGGTATCAACAATGCAAGGTGAGAAACGCAGAGTTGCTGACACACAGAAAGATGCAAGACGCATCTCAGGAAATAAAAATTAAATTAACCCCAGATTAAAATAGCTCCAATTACGCCCAATGCGAAAATTGTATAAATTGTTGCTACTGCTCCTGTTGATTGGTCAAAAAAATTGTCAGACATATTTCTAATTTATTTGCAACAAAAATAAGGAAAGAATGAATTAAAAAATAGTAAAATGGAATTATTTTTTAAATAAAAAGGTCTCAGGGATAGGATAAACGGGTTTTCTTAGAATTTTCTTCTCTTTTCTATACAAATTCCAATACTCAACAACTCCATTACTTAGCGTAACCTCCAATGCATAATATTCTTTTGTTTTTGCCTGTACTTCAAAACTACCTTCTAATTTGTACTTCCCTACTTTTAGCGTAATTTGATTTCGCTCTAAAACAATTAAAAGTTGCGCTTTTTCTACTTCTAACTCTTCTTGTTCTGTACTTAGCAGTGTATACTTTTCTTGCGTACCTTCATAAACGCCTACATACCTTTTGGGGAAAGGCATAGATTTAGCCATAGTTATAGTAGCCGTAAAGGATAAGAGCAATAGCAATACTATTTTATTCATCTTGTTAAGGTAATCATTTTTAACTTTTTTGTATGCTGTAACCAAAGGTTATCTGGTTATACAAAACTGAATTGAGTTATCATTTTTCTATCTGAAGCCTTTTTTTACTCTCGTAATTTAAAAAAGTCATACACAAATAGTCCGTTTATACAAATTGAACAAAAGAACTATTTAGGAACCACAAACCCAGTCATGTCTACCTCGTAAATATCGATACTAGATTTTCTATTTTGCAATCTAAAACTAGCGAGATAAGCTTTTTTCATGTATGGATAATATCTAAAGTGTGTATCATCATTCACGGTATTAAATCCTACTCCTAAATTGATTGGATCTGACCAAACATTGTTACCTTGATTTTCAGAAACGTAAATATCATATCCTCCCATACCATTTTGACCGTTAGACGAAAAATACAAGTACATTCCGTCTCCTGATAAGTAAGGAGTAGTTTCAAAGTCTTTTGTATTTATATTCTCTGGCAACGGCTGTGCATTTCCCCATTTTTTTCCTTTTTTCTGTGCGATATATAAGTCTGTTTTGGATTTCTCTCCTTTTCTATCCGAAACAAATACCATTGTATTACCATCGGCTGTGAAGCTAGCAGCTCCTTCAAAAAAGGAGGTATTAATTGTTTTATTCTTTATTGGTTTAGGTGAATTCCAATTTCCTTTATTAGACATTTCTATGCTGTAAATATCAGATCCTCTTGTGGTTTTTTTAATATCTAAACTAGTTGTGTTTAAGGTAATATACGCTGTTAATCCATCTTCAGAAATATGGTTTAAGGCGTCAAAACCGGAGCTGTTTAATTTACCCAAATCATTGGTTATAGAATCCCACTTTTTTTCTTCATCATTCCAAACAGTTCTATATGTATCTTCATAAAACGTTTGGTCATCTGGATTAATTCCTCCTCCTTGGGTATCGTTTCTCCTAGAAACAAAGTAAAGTGTTTTTCCAGATGCGGTTAAAACAGGACTGTAATCGTCGTATCCAGAGTTTATTCCTCCATCAACAAGTTTTCGCACAAAAGGGCTATTAAGTTTAACCAAACTATCTGCCGTTTTACACTCGCGCATTTTATCTTCTACCCTTAATTCTTTAAACCTATGCTTAGCCATTTCCTCTTTTGTAAGCGTATAATAAAGCAAAGCAGAATCTAAAACGGCTTGTCTATGATAGGCTTCTGCAATGAGGTAATTTAGATCTTGATCTACTTTTTTATCTAATGCTTCGGCTCGTTTTGCATATTGTAGAGCATAACCGTAGTTGTTAAGTTTGTAGTGACAACGAGAAACCCACAATGCAGCTTTAGCGTTGTACTGATCTTTAACTAAAGCTTGTCTAAATTTTGTTAAAGCCAACTTTGTTTGTCCTTGAAAAAAAGCAGTTTTCCCTTCTTCAATGGTAATAACTGCTGCTGTTCTATCTACAATTCGGGTGGTAGAATCTGGAGGCGTTGTTGCATTTGAGGCAAGTCCAAAACAAAGTATAATTAAAAAAGTAGTAATAGTGTTTAAATTCATATGAGGTATTTTAAATATTCGTTTTTAATGGTGTTCAAAAATAGCTTAAAATTTATGCCAAAATTAAGGTTCGTTGTTTTCTTGTTTTATTTCAACAGCAGATTCTGGCACTTTTACTGAATATTGGTTTGCATTTAGATCTACCAATTTATGCATGGATAAAGTTGCTGCAACGATTGCCAAAATTGGTGCAGATGAAGCCATAATCCAAAGAAGAATGTTTAATCCGCTTGTGCCTAAAGTTTCCCAAGGTGCTTTTGAAAAATTGGTATAGTCAAACATATCGCCTATATCTACAGGCACAAGAATTAAAAGCGAATATACAGTTCCGATAGCAATTGCTAATCCTCTATGATTACGAACAAAAAATATGCTCTGATCTATATCCAACCGTCTTCTCTCGTTTATATAATCTATAAAACTAAAACCATAATAGAAAAAACCAATTACAAAGGTGAGGTAAAAAATGGGAGATGCTTTTGGATTATCCCATCCAAAAAATGTTACAATTAGAATAACCAGAAAGAAAAAGTATTCCCACATTACATTTCTAAGAGCAATCCGTAACCCGCGTCGCACATCATGCAAGGTTTGAGCCAAACTAAAAGGATAAGTATTACCGGTTATCGTCATTTCTACTTTCTGCGAAAGATGTGAAATCAGCGGGGAAAGTAAAACTACTACAATATACTTTGCAAACTTCATTAGAATTAAACCTATTGTGATGCTAATGAGTAGTTTTAAGATAAACCAAACTGTTTCATTCATATTAACACAGCTTACACAGCCAACTTGCTCATCCCAAGTTGATTGCCAAGTTACTATTTTGTTTCCCGCAAAGTAGATACCCAACATTAATGTAGCTGGAATAGGAAAGTACCAATACAACTTATGCTTAAAAATAAACTTTAGTGCGTCCCAATAACTGCGCAATCCGAGTCCTAAATGTTTTAAAAAATTCATTCTAATAAACTTACAACCAAAGATAATATTTCATCCAACGTATCAAAATGAATAATCAATCTGTTTTTACTATCTTTGCGCTTTCTTTTAAAGTAGACATGGATTTAAACGCATTAACAGCAATCTCTCCAATAGACGGAAGATACAGACGTAAAATAGCAGAAATTGCACCTTATTTTTCTGAATTTGGATTAATTCGCTACAGAGTTTTAGTTGAAATTGAATATTTAATTGACTTAGTAAACTCTGGTGTAAAGCCATTGGCAGATTTTCCTAAAGATAAGTTTGAAGCTTTACGTGATGTGTACAGAAATTTTTCTGAAAAAGACGCGTTAGAAATAAAAGAAACAGAAAAAACTACAAACCACGATGTGAAAGCTGTAGAGTATTTTGTGAAGGCAAAAATGACAGCACTTGGGTTAGAAAAATATCTTGAGTTTGTGCATTTTGGATTAACTTCTCAAGATATAAACAACACTTCTATTCCTTTGTCTCTTAAAGAAGCCATACACGAAGTATACCTTCCTACTTTGGATGCTGTGGTGAAACGTTTGGATGCCTTAAGCTTAGATTGGAAAGATATTCCTATGCTTGCAAAAACTCACGGACAACCAGCTACTCCAACTAAGCTTGGGAAAGAAATTAAGGTGTTTAGCGAGCGTATCAAAAAACAATTAGAGTTACTCAAAATTGTTCCATTTTCGGCAAAATTTGGTGGTGCTACCGGAAATTTAAATGCACATCACGTTGCCTTTGGAGATGGCGACTGGGTTGCTTTTGCGAATAAATTCGTGAACGAGACCTTAGGCTTAGATAGAAGTCAGACCACAACCCAAATTGAGCACTATGATAATTTAGCTGCTTTGTTTGATGGAATGAAAAGAATTAATACCATATTGATTGATTTAAATAGAGACATGTGGACCTACATTTCTATGGATTATTTCAAACAAAAATTGAAAGAAGGAGAAATTGGTTCTTCTGCAATGCCTCACAAGGTAAACCCTATTGATTTTGAAAACTCTGAAGGAAACTTAGGAATGGCCAATGCCGTTTTTGAACACCTCTCTGCTAAATTACCTATTTCTCGGTTACAAAGAGATTTAACAGACTCTACCGTTTTAAGAAATGTTGGAGTTCCTATTGGACACACATTAATTGGATTTAAATCTACAATAAACGGATTAGATAAACTTTTGCTCAACCCAGGTGCGTTTGCTGAAGATTTAGAAAACAATTGGGCGGTTGTTGCTGAGGCAATTCAAACAATACTTAGAAGAGAGGGCTATCCTAAGCCATATGAAGCGTTAAAAGGATTAACGCGAAAGAATGAAGCAACCACAAAAGAATCTGTTCACAATTTTATTGAGACCTTAAATGTGTCTGACGAAGTAAAGCTAGAGCTTAAACAAATATCTCCAAGTAATTATACAGGTGTTGAATTAGTTTAGCATTTGCATTTTCCGCTTAGAATAGCTACTTTTTTGACATGTTAATAAAACCTTGGTTTTTTTTCTTGATTGCTCTATCAACCTATAGCTTTGGTCAAAACTTTGACCTTGTTGTAACGGATGAAGTGAAATCGAAAGGAACTTTAATTGAATTGCACCCAATTGACCATGGTGAATTTTATGCGACACGGTTTTCAAGAGGGTTTCAACGCAATGCTATTTTCTTAGAGTACTATAAACATTTTGATTTAAAAAACAGTAAAAAGGCGCCTTACAAGGTGAACGGTAGTTTTGCAAATTTTGAAGAACTACAAACCATTGGAGGTACTCCTTATAGCTTTTTAAGTGATCAAACCGATAGAACTAGAACCTTGTTTGCCTTAAAAATGGATGTTGCTTTAAATGTTTTGTTTGAATCTGAGCCCATCATTGTAGACCCTGTACAACGTAACCGTTATGCACAAGAATCTTTTGAGTTTATCCAGTCAAAAAACAGGGAATATTTAGCCATATTTATTAACATCTCTTTAAAAGGAGATAATTACGATACCTATCGCTATGTGGTACTTGATAAAAACTTAAAACAAATTCACAAGGGAGATTTTCAATGTGTAACCTTGTCAGAAAAAACAGTACTTTCAAATGCTTTCCTTAGTAATAAAGGCATTTTTTATCTTGGTACAAAAGAGTACGAATTAGACGAAACACGAAAACTGATTAAACAATACTCTTTACTTTCTGGAATGTACTTGTACAGGTCTAAGAACAAAAAAACCGACCATTATCGTATAGATTTTACGGGAAAGGTAGTTACCGAAACAGCGATTTTTGAATTAACCAACAACCAACTTGCCTTATCCGGCATGTATAGAAATTTCAGTAGAACAGACGATGAAGGAATAGATGGAGCATTTTACGCTGAAATTGATTTCAATAAAGAAAAACCACTTAATCTTACTTTTGATAGTTTTGACTCTTCGTTTATTACCGAAGGCTGGACATATAAAGAGAAAAGAAGCGCTTTCCGTAAACAAACAAAAGGAAAAGGAAAGCCAAGGTTAGATCATTATAAATTGCGCGACTTTACTTTTGACAGCGTAAAAAAAACGTTTACAGGCATTGCAGAACAGTATTATGTAGAAGAGCGTTCTTCTGCGGATAGTCGAGGATACATTAACACAACCTATTTGTACTACTACAACACACTAATTGTATATCAAATAAATGAAAATGGAACTTTTGATTGGACCGCTAAAATACCAAAGGTTCAGGTTTCGGCTAATGATTACGGATATCTTTCTTCTATAGCTTACTTAAAAAACAATGAAGAATTGATTCTACTTTACAACGATAACCAAGATAATTATAATCAAAATGGCGCGTATTCGACTGAAGAATTATCTGCTGCAGCTTTGTCTGGTAAAAAAAATACAATAACGGTCTGCACTGTTGATCTAATGAATGGATCTTATGAACGTAAATCCCTCGGATCTATCTCTCCGAATAACAAAGCAACGCTCGTTCCTAAACTATGCGAAAAAGATGTGCTCGAAAAAGAATTAACTATTTTCCTTTCTGGCAGAAAAGGAGGTCAATTTGGATATATAACCTTTTACTAGTATTCATAACCTCTTTACAGAAGAAATGATTGGAATACTCAGTTACTTTAATACTTCTTTGGTTATTCTAGCTCTTTCTTCTGCCGTTAAACGTGAAGCCCTGCTTTTAAGATTTTTAAATGTACTGTGAATTTGAATAGAATCTTTTGTGTACCCTTGACAGCACTTACAACGCATTAAATGGAAACGCATTTTCATCCGTTTAGTAGGACTTATGTTTTCCTCTAAACTTTGTTCAAACCATGTTTGTATTTCATCGCACTTACTCATGAGAACCAATTTTGTCCAAGACAATCGCGAAGCGCCGTTTTGGCTCTGTGAACGATTACCCACATATTAGACGAAGTAACTTCAAACTCATTACAAATCTCCTCTCCCTTTTTGTCTTCAAAATACTTAGCTGTAATTATTCCTTGCCATTGATCGGGAAGTTTTGCCATGCAATCATGTAAATCTGCTTGTTTTTCCTCCTTTATAATTACTTGTTCTACCGTTTCTACCGCAACTTCATTTTTTTCAAGAATCCAGTCTCCAGACTCTTCAGATGAGGTTGAATAATGCGATACGGCATCCGTTTTTCTCGCTTTTTGTTGTCGCCAATAGTCAATAATTTTCCTATTCAATATACTGGTTAACCAAGTTTTAGCGGAACTTCTTCCTTCAAAACGCGCCTCACTTTTCATGGCAGAAACAAACGTGTCTTGTAGTAGGTCTAACGCCAAGTTTCTATCGGTAATTTTACTTAATGCAAACCCCAGAAGGTAGTCACTATATTGTTCTACCCACTCAGCAATCTTAGACTGATTCTCTGTCTCCATGATAACAAATTTACCATTAATAATAAAACATAAACTAACAAAACAACGCAAAACCAAAATAATTATTGGTTTCTTAACTAGATTCATTTCACTTTTTTCTTTTATTAACACAATAATTTGAAGAGATAAACATTCTATACTAAATTTGTAGCATGAAGCGTATTCTATTCCTTTGTACTTTATTCTTTTCTTTTATCACCTTCTCTCAAAGAAATGTTGCAGACACTATTATTGGAACACCTTATGTTGGGGTTCAATATACCGCTGTTTTTCCTGGAGGAGATCTTGCCGACAGATATGGTTTTCTAAATCAAATAGGAGCTTTTGCCGGATATAAAACAGCTAAAAACTGGATTTATGGATTAGATGGAAACTTTATTTTTGGCAATAGAATTAACGACAACAGTTTTTTAGACAATTTCATAACCGCTGGGGGAACAATTACTGCTGCAAGTGGAGCTCCTGCTACAGTGCTTCTGCTATCAAGAGGTTTTTACGGAAATGTTACCGTAGGTAAAATAATCCCAGTACTCTCTCCGAACCCAAACTCGGGCTTAATGTTCAAATTTGGAATTGGTTACATCTATCATAAAATAAGAATTGAGACCCAAGAAGATTTTGTACCACAATTTGAAGAAGAATACAAGAAAGGTTACGATAGATTAACCATAGGTTTGAGTACTTCACAATTTGTTGGATACAGCTTTATGGCCAACAAAGGAGTTTATAATTTTTATGCTGGCTTTTATTTTAACCAAGGTTTTACCCGTAATCAGCGTGATTTATTCTGGGATCAACCAGAAATTCCGGTTTCAAAAGACATTAGGTTGGATCTACAATTCGGCTTACGAGCAGGTTGGTTAATTCCTATTTATAAAAGACAACCAAAAGAATTCTATTTCAACTAAAATGGTTTTCTACAATTTAGGTATTCGCCTTTATATTATTGCAGTTAGTCTTGCAAGTGTGTTTAATCCTAAGGCTCAAAAATGGGTTGCCGGCCGAAAGGACTTCTTTAAAAAGCTACCTAAAATTGAAAAGTCAGTTACTTGGTTCCATTGTGCTTCTTTAGGAGAGTTTGAGCAAGGCAGACCAATTATTGAAGAATACCGTAAAAGATTTCCAAATGCGTATATTTTACTTACTTTTTTCAGTCCGTCTGGCTACGAAGTAATGAAAAACTACCCTGTTGCAGACGAAGTTCAATACTTACCAGCAGACACGCCTAAAAATGCACGTAAATTTATTATCCACTACCAACCAAAAGAAATCTATTTTATTAAATATGAATTTTGGCTTAACTACATCAATGAAGCTAAAAAAGCAGGAGCTTCTATTTATAGTATTAGTGCAATTTTTAGAGAAAATCAACGATTTTTTAAATGGTACGGAAGTGCTTTTAAAAGTGCGCTACAAAAGTTTGATCATTTCTTTGTGCAAGATGAAAAGAGTGTAGAGCTGCTAAAAACAATAAATATTACCAAATCAACCGTTGCGGGAGACACACGATATGATAGAGTTTTTGAAAATGCTAGCACTGTTAAACCTTTGCATAAAATAGAAGATTGGTTAAATGGAGAAAAGGCTTTTGTAATTGGATCTTCTTGGGAAGCAGATGAAACAATTCTTGCGCATTTACTAAATGAGAATATAAAAGCAAAAGTAATTCTTGCTCCGCATGAGATTAGAGAAAATCATATCCGCTACATTGAGAACACTTTTTACGACTTAAAAAAACAACGATATACCCAAACAGACGAAATACCAAAAGACACTCAACTTTTGATTATAGATTGTATAGGTATATTATCTAGTGCATACCAATATGGCGAAATAGCATACGTAGGTGGAGCTTTTGGAAGTGGTTTACACAATATATTAGAACCAGCAATTTTTGGTTTACCCGTAATTTTTGGCCCAAAACATCTAAGATTTCCAGAAGCGCAACTATTTATTGACAATGGTATTGGTTTTTCTGTAAACAGCGATATTGAACTTTTAAATAAATATCAGCACATCCAATCCAATCTAAAAGAACTGCAAAGTAAAACTAAATCTTTCACAGAAAATCAACGCGGTGCTAAGGGGATAATTTTTAAGAGTCTAAAGAATTGATACATCCACTAATTAAGTGGAAAATGGAGGTAGTTGAACAAAAAAAGTCCCAGCTCAATTAAGAACTGGGACTTTAATTATATTAATTGATAAATTACGCCTCTGGATCTTGGGCAATCTTAACGTATTCGTCATAATCAACTTCTTTATCTACCAATTTAACTGTGTTTTTAAAGTACTCAGTTAATTTAGTTTCTGCTAACATATCATAAATACGTTGCGCTTCTTCTTGATTTTTTAATACATTTTGCGCTGCAGACGTAAGTTCTGCATCTTCTGGAGCTGGCATTCCGTATTGAGCGTATTGACTAACCAATAAACCTTTTGTGTAATTCAAAGCTTCTTCGTTATCAACTTTAATATCGTTCGCTTTGAAAATCTTACCTTGGATTAATTGCCATTTTAAGTTATCTGCATAACCGTCATATTGTTTCTCAATCTCTTCCATAGAAATAGGTTCTTTCTGTGATACAGAAATCCATCTTTTAAGGAAGTCATTTGGCAATTCGAATTTAGTTTTAGCAATTAAATCTTTGGTTACTTTTCTTGCCAAAATTTTATCGCTGTCTGTACCAAACATTCCTGATAAATCTTCAGCAATTTTTGCACGTAATTCTTTTTCAGACTTTACATTTCCTTCTCCAAACAGCTTATCAAACAGTTCCTGATTCAGTTCTGCAAGATCCATTTGCTTGATTTCATTAATTGTAAATTGGAATTTTTTAGAAAGTCCTTCTAATTCTTCTTCTTTCACTCCTAATAAAGCAGCAGTATCTGCACCACCTTTAGAAACTTTCGCTGGATCTATCATTACTTTATCTCCAACTTTAGCTCCAACTAGTTTCTTTTTAGTTGTTGCATCTGTAACGAAATCCATAGAAACCGTAGAAGAATGCATTACACCGCCTTCTTTAATTTCGTCTTTCTTTACAAGTTCTACAAACTGACCAAGAACTAGATCTGTTTCACTTACTGCATCTGCAGCAACTAATTTACCGTATCTTCTTCTTAAATCGTCAATTTGTTGGTCAATTAATTTATCGTCAACCTTAACTTTTACGTAATCGTATTTGTTTTTAGCAGATAGTTTCACGTCAAATTCTGGTGCTAAACCAATTTCAAAATCAAATTCAAACTCAGCAGGATTGTTAAAGTCTCCTTTAACGTCTGTTCCTTCTTTTGGAATAGGGTTACCTAAGATGTTTAAATCATTTTCTGAGATGTAGTTATATAATTTTTCGTTTACAACTTTGTTTAGTTCTTCGCCTAATACGGCAGGACCGTATTGCTTCTTTACCATTCCCATAGGTACTTTTCCTTTACGGAAACCAGGGATATTAGCTTGCTTTCTATAATTTTCTAAAGCACTATTTACTTTAGACTCATAGTCTGCCGGTACAACTTTAACTTTTAAAATTGCATTTAAATCATCAACGTTTTCGCGAGTTACATTCATATTAGACTCTACTTACTAATTAACATTATTACTGTATGCCTTAAAAACGACATTCAGTTAAACAAAAAATGGCATAAGTTTTAAGCTTATACCATTTGTTTTGTGCGGATGGAGGGACTCGAACCCACACGCCTCGCGGCACTAGATCCTAAGTCTAGCATGTCTACCAATTTCACCACATCCGCATTGCACATTTTTAATCTACGACTAAAAATGGTATTTCATTTAACCTTTATCGTTCTAAAAGCGATTGCAAAGATAACTATTTTTTTATTGCTACCATACTTAGAACGATTTTTTTTAAAGGAACTTAAAAATCATCCTTTTCGAAAAGTTACAATTTATTAACATCTGTTGGTGCTCCTTTATATTCCTTGTACTTTTGTAGTTCAATTAAAAAGGATTAAAATATGTATAGCATTGAACCAAAAGAACTTTCTGTTCCAGAAGTACACCACTTGTTGTTAGGTGCTGTTGGTCCTAGACCAATTGCCTTTGCTTCAACAATAGACAAAGAGGGGAATCCTAATTTAGCGCCTTTTAGTTTTTTTAATGTGTTTAGTGCTAATCCTCCAATTCTAATTTTCTCGCCTGCGCGAAGTGGTCGAACAAACACTACCAAAGATACCTTTGAAAACGTAAAAGAGGTGCGCGAGTGTGTAATTAACATTGTGAATTACTCAATTGTGGAGCAAATGAGTTTAAGTTCGTCTCCTTACCAAAAAGGAGTCAACGAATTTACGAAAAGTGGATTAACTCCCATTTCTTCTGATCTCGTAAAGCCTTTTCGTGTGTCAGAAAGTCCCGTTCAATTTGAATGCAAAGTAAATGAGATTGTAGAACTTGGTAAAGAAGGAGGTGCAGGTAACCTTATTATATGCGAGGTACTTAAAATTCATGTAAAAGAAGAAATTCTAGATATAAATAAGAAAATAGACCAGCATAAGATAGACCTTGTTTCTAGAATGGGAGGTAATTGGTATTGCAGAGCAAATGAAGCTGCTATGTTCGAAATTACCAAACCCATCACTACCATTGGTGTTGGATTTGACCAATTACCAGAAGACATTAGAAAAAGTAGTATTTTGACTGGCAATAACTTAGCGCAACTCGGAGGAATAGAAGAAATTCCGAATGAAACTGAAGTGAATGAGTTCAAATTGATAGAATTATCTGATATCTTTGTATCTTTAGAAGACAATCCGGCAGAATTAGAAAAAAAATTGCACGAGCTGGCCAAAAGTAAATTAGAAGAAAACAAAATTGAGGAAGCTTGGAAAACCTTGCTCTCATTTAATAATTAAAATAAAAGAATAAAGTATGTTTACATTAAGTGGTACTGTAAAAGTAAAAAACGACACGAAGGAAATTGGAGCGAAAGGTTTTAAAGTAAGAGAATTTGTAGTAACAGATGCTTCTGGTAACTATCCACAAGATATCTCATTTCAGTTGACACAAGATAGAGTAGAGCAATTAGACAGTTTAAATGTAGGAGACATGGCTAATGTTTCTTTCTTTATTAGAGGAAGAGAATGGACGAGTCCGGCAGGTGAAGTTAAATATTTCAACTCTTTAGATGTTTGGAAAATTGAAAAGGCAGGAAATGCAACACCTACTCCCCCAGATATGCAACCAACATCTGCAGCAAGTGCAGAAACATTTGTTGAAGAAGGAGATGACGATTTACCGTTCTAAGGATTTATATAATAGACAAAAAAAGCACTCAATCCTGGGTGCTTTTTTTATTTCTAGACCTGTTATTTTTTACTTGAAGTTAAATAGATTTCTCTACCCTTCCATTTCGGTTTATAAAAGACAACTAAAATTGCGAGCATCACAGCGTAAAGTGGGAAAACTATATTCATAACCGGCAATAACAACAAATAATGAGCTCTGTTTTGATAGATAAAATAAAAGCTATAAAAGAGTATATCTAATCCCAATTTTACGCCAAATACAAAGCCTGCTAGAGCAAAATTGCCCTTCACAAGAAAAATCAAACTAAACAGAAAAAATGAAACAGAATACATCAATGCTAGTCCGCCAACGAAAAGGTCTAACACATCGCCTACCTTAGCTGTCTTACCTGCCCATCTAACACGCTGATCAATTAATTCTTTGAATGAACTTGGCGATTCGGTTAATACGGTATGCCGTTTAGAGCCAATAGTTAAAATTTCTTTTTCCGCTGTTCTAAAATCACGTAAAATAAACTGATCATCTCCAGAAGCAATCTCCTCTTTATAATCTGAATACGTTAGTTCCATAAAAGTACTTTTCCTTACGATTAGATTGGCACCACTCGCTGTTAAAGGATAAAATGCAGAAACGCTCCAATTAACAGCGTTAATCATCAAATGATCTAGAACCGAAAAAAGTTGGAATACACTTTTACTTTCCATGGCTACTGGTAAAATATATAAATCTGCATGGGGTAATTCTTTCAAATTGCAAAAGTAATTAGCAGGAAGCTCTACATCTGCATCTTGAATTAAAAAATACTTGGTTTGAACCGCTTTCATGGCATAGCGAATAGCGCTTTTCTTACCCTGATATTTCTCTGGTAGATCTAGTATACTATAATTAACTTTCTGTTGTTCTAGCATACTATGAATTTGACCTACTCCTTTATCAATAGAATGATCGTTGAGAAACAAATACTGAAAAGGAAGGGCACTTTGCTTTTTTAGTGAATTTAATAAGTGTACTATTCTTGACTCCTCGTTACGAAAAGGAACAATAACCGTTAAATCATTCAAGTCAAACCTACCTTTTTTCGTTTGTTTAGAATTGGATAACTTGAGAATAGAAAATACAATCAATACCAAAGATGATAGCGCGTAAATGATTATAAGTATTTCTAAATTGATTGTCATTATTTTAATTTCAAACGAGCCAAAACCAGTCCACCAATCAAAGCTGGAATTCCGAGATTAATAAACCATAAAAGTAAGGATGAAGTTAAGATAAGTATTTCGTTTGAATAAAAAGGAGTAAGAATAAACAAAGCAATACTTTCTCTAACCATGAGTTTTCCGAAAAATAAAGAAGGCGTTAATGTAGTAAATAAAAAAACTGTCATTACTAAAGGAAGTACGTCATAGAATGATTCAATTTGGAAAAAGCAGAGGGTAAAATAATATTGATTACATATTACAACAAACCTCAAAACACTCACCAACAATAATCGTAAGCGTTTCTGCTTTAAAAAGGGAATAATAGCGTTACTTATATTTGGTTTTGATTTAAGAATTAGATGAATAAAAGCATAAGAAAAGAGATAACATAAGAATAGAACACCTAAAATAGTAATGAAACTAGCGTAAACAGCAACATTAAAAGTTAAACTGCTCGGCAGATTATTAGCCATAGAAAGACCAAATACACCTACAATTAAAGTAGATAAAAACTGAGCAAAATTGCTGTAGAGGGTAGCCAATGAAACGTATACTTTATTTTTATTGGAAAACCAGACCATCCGACCTAAAAAATTACCAATTCGATTTGGAGTTATAGCACTTATTGCAATACCAGAAATAAAAGATTTAAACCGAATGTTCTTTGCTCCTATACCTTTAAAGCGTAAAATCATTTTCCATTTTAGGAAATCTAAATACCAATTTAAAGGCATAAGCAATACCACTAACAAAAGATAATATATATGCGTGCCTTTGATATTTTTCAGTTCTGATAAACTCACATCTTTGGTTTGCCAATAAAAAATATAGAATACAAGACAGAAAACGAGAAGTTTTAACCCAATTAAAAAAGACTTATTTACCTTTAACGTTCTAAACACTGTAATTAAATAATGGTTGAAGATAAAATAATTCTAGGAATAGACCCCGGTACTTCTGTAATGGGGTATGGATTGATTCATATCAAAGGCAAAAATATGGAGTTGGTTAATTTTGGTGTGATTCATTTAAGTAAGCTACCCACCCATCCAGATAAGTTGAAAAAAATCTTTGACCGTGTTGATGCGATTATTCAAGAATACAAACCAGATGAAATGGCAATCGAAGCACCTTTCTTTGGAAAAAACGTACAATCCATGTTAAAACTAGGAAGAGCTCAGGGTGTTTGTATCGCAGCATCTTTAAAGAGTAATGTACCTTTTGAGGAGTACACACCGAAACGCATTAAACAAGCAATTACAGGCTCAGGAAACGCATCTAAAGAACAAGTTGCTGCCATGCTTCAAAGTTTGCTTAAAATAAAGGAATTGCCTAAATATTTGGATGCAACAGACGGATTAGCAGCAGCAGTTTGTCATCACTTTAGTAAAGGTATAGGCGAACACAATAAATCAAAAAGTAACAATTGGGAAGCTTTTATAAAAAACAATCCGAAACGAGATAAGACCCATTAAAAAAACCAGCTAATTTCTCAACTGGTCTCCTTCTATTTTATGCTTCTATAATTAACTTGGCCAAATGCTCCATTCTTTCTTTAGGCAAGCTTAGCTTTGGCTGTTTAAAGTCCATATCTCCTACTTCATTAATCGGAATTAAATGAATGTGCGCGTGTGGAACTTCTAGTCCAATAACCGAAACTCCAATTCTTTTACAATCAAAAACGGTATTCATTTTGTTTGCAACGATTTTAGCAAACTGCATAAGCTTTCCTAGAGCATCATCTTCCATATCAAAAATGAAGTCTGTTTCCTTTTTAGGAATAACTAAGGTATGACCTTCTACTAAAGGAGAAATATCTAAAAATGCTAGAAACTCGTCATTTTCTGCAACTTTATATGCAGGGATATCTCCATCAATAATTTTTTTAAAAACAGAGCTCATTATCTCGCTATATCAATAATTTCAAACTGAATTATACCATTTGGTGTTTGCACATCGGCAATATCTCCTTTAGATTTACCAAGCAACCCTTTACCAATTGGCGATTCGATTGAAATTTTTTTCGCTTTAAGGTCTGCCTCATTTTCTGCTACCAATGTATACGCCATCTCTGCACCGTTCTTTATATTCTTGATCGTGACTTTAGATAAAATATACACCTTCGATGTATCAATCATAGAATCATCAATCAAGCGCGCATTGGCTAATACACCTTCTAACTTTGAAATTTTCATTTCTAACAAGCCTTGAGCTTCTTTAGCTGCATCATACTCGGCGTTTTCTGATAAATCGCCCTTATCTCTAGCTTCGCTAATTTGGTTCGAAATGGCTGGTCTTTGAACAGTCTTCATTTCATGCAGCTCATCCTTCATTTTTTGAAGTCCTTCTGCAGTATAATAACTTATGTTTGACATATCTCTATGGTCTTATATTAACAAAAACAAGAGAGCCCAATTAAGGACTCTCCTGTCTAACAAATATAATAAATATTATTTTTATTTCAAGCTAATGGTAACTCCAAACGTATGAATTACTCCAAAAGGATTTGATAACCTCATGGCATATTCCAAACCTAGCGGAGATTTATTTGCACCCGCCAAAGCATCTACAGAAAAACCAGCTGTTAAACCAGTTAAAGCATTTGTTCTATCGTCTACATTAAAAATGTTCTTCTCTAGAACGTATCCTGCTCTAATATTGAAAGCAGCTTTCTCTAAAGCCATTCCGTAATCTAAACCTATACGATATTGATCGTTAGAAAAAGAATTAGCCGTAAAAGCAAAAGCAGCCGTTAATTTACTCTCTTCTGAAAATAGAAAGTCATATGATGCCCCCATAACTAATTGTGATGGCATTTCATATGCACTACTTCTTTGTTCTAATGTAGCAACCTCACCAGTAGACTGGTAAAAAATTGGCGTTGCCAAACCATCACCAGAAAACCGCATTGTAGGACCAACATTTTTTAAGGATATTCCAAACTTAACGTGGTCTTGTTCTCCAGTAACATATCGAACACCAGCATCAAAAGCAACACCAGTAGAACGAAGGTTTGCTATGCTTTCTGACATAACTTTCAAGTTAAAACCTCCATAAATAGAGTTTGAAAATTCTCTAGCATATCCAACATTAACGATACTTAAACGTGGTGTAAATGTACCTACTCCACCCTCTGGTAAATCAGCTGTAGTGATGTCTATATCACCTAATCCGTAAGATTGAATACTAACAGCAATAACATCTTGGTCGGAAACACGTTGCGCAATACCTGCGCTGCTTAATCCAATATCTGCAGAACCTAACCAGTTCGTATAATTAAACTTGATCTGCGTTCTATCTGTAAATGCTAAACCTGCAATATTTGTAAACGTTGCTTCTAAGCCATTTACACAAGAAACACCTGCATCACCCCAAGCTGAAGAACGCGCCCACGGATTGATTAACATTTGACTTGCTCCAGCAGAACCAATTCTATCTTCATTTCCACCGAAAGCAGCGGAGCAAGAAATTAATGCTCCTACTACTAACGAATTTTTTATTTTATTGAATTTCTTCATGTCGTAATTTTAAAATCAGTAGTCTATTAAATGTTTTCTAAGTCAGGCTGACGCATTCCACAGAAGAATTTAACCACTGTTTCTCCAATACCTTCAACCTCAACATGTATTAAATAAGAACCACTGGCGATAGGAATAAACTCATCGTTTTTCATATCCCAATCAATAGATGTTAGCGGATCATCTTTCTTGAATGTTTTTACAAGCTTACCAGATGTGTTGTAAATTCTTACTAAGCATCTTTCAGGTAAGTTTGTGATTTTCACACGTGTATCTAATCTATCATTTTCATATTGAGAAAACGCATAGTACGGATTAGGAACAACATTTATTAAATCAAGTACACTTGCAAGCGCATCTTGATCACCTGTAATTGTTCTAAACGTAGACATATCCCATTCATACATTGGAGCTCCTCCGTTTTCACCCGTTGCAAAATACTCTTGATATGTCTTCTCGATTCTAAGTCTAATTTTAACATCTGTACTTAATAAGTCTTGACCCGGAGCCTTTATTGGATACAATACCCATGATAATGAACCATAGAAGTCTCTGTATGTGCTTGTAGATTCTTGAGAAAGTAAATCATACACGTAGTTTTGGTCTTGACTGTAGACAGGCATATCGTTTTCGCTTCCTCCTAATACATAAACCAATTGTTGTCCACCTAATCTAGGCGTTCCAATATTTGAAGCAAATGTTTCGCTTGGATTCCAAACCATGTCAGCTCCACCTTCTCCCGCTAAGAAAGAATTTTCAGTGAAAGCCATGTTTAACCTTCTACCTTTCTCCACATCGATTGCGTAACCTGGGAACCAACCCATACCTGTCGGCTGAGCTCCTCCATTTGTAGCTTCAAACTCGTTGTACCCAGCATCACCTGGCTTACGACCTTCTTTATCTACAGATGGACTTTCACGTAGAGTACCTGGTTTAGCACCCCCAACAGATAAGTTTTCATCATTGTTTAACTCAATAACCGGACATCTTGTCCATTTTGATTTATCTGCTGTAATTATGATGTCAACACTTGGTTGCGCACCTCCACCTAAATCGTTTCTTGCGGTACTTCTCCAGTTACTTTCAGTTTGGTATCCTGTACCACAACCAATAGGAGAAAATTCACATTCGTTACCTCTAGCGTATTGTCCTAAGGTTACAATTCCACCTAACAACTGAGCATACTCTCTACCAGAATCATCTGACGTAGCCGGATCAATATCCTGATAACAATCTAAATTTGGATCTGTATTGTCTGACTCAGGAACATAATCACCCGCAGAAATCCAATTGAAAGGAGAGAATCCATCATTATCTGGCACACCAATCATCCATCTCTTAGAAGAATCAGCAAATTCTATCGTTGCTTCTATAGGAGCAGCGTAAGATTTTCCTTCAGAGAAAGGCAGTGACTTGTTGTAGTTTACTTGACGAATTTGTACACTTATACCCCAATCCGTAATCAACTGCTCATTGTTTACTTCAATCGTTCTTTCAGAAGTAACAGACTCTACAATGTTACCATCAACAATTCTATCGATTACCCACTCAGCGTCTTCCATATATTCATCTCCTTGGTTAAAGAAACGAAGTCTGAAAATACCATCCGCTAAACTTAGCGGATCAATTACCTTTACTTTAATTGGAGCACCTGATGTTGTATATGTTGGTGTAGCCATAGAACCATTTTCAAAAATATTATCTACTGACTCTTGCGTTAAATCAACAGCAAAACCACCGTTACCTGTACCATCTAATCTTTTAATTTGTGGTGAATCACCATAACTCAAGGAAGTTAATGTACCATCTGCTTCAGCAATTGGATCATGCGGAATACCTATTACTGGTCTAATTGCACTACCATCTGCAGCTAAACGAGAACTAATATAAGGCATTTGCTGACCATCTAAGGAACCAGGATCGGTTGGGTCATAATTCTTATAGTTATTGTAAGCGTATGCAATTGCGATATAGTAATACGTTCTATGATTCACCAATGTCTTATTAGTTCCAGCTGCAAAAGCATCTTCTGTAAGTAAGAATGAATGTTGTATTCCTTCGTTTGCACCATTAACTTTTAAACTTGGAACAGCAACTCCTAACTCCTCGTTAAATTCATAGTTAATTAATTCCTCAACATCGTTTTCAATATCACATTGGGCAACTAAACGCGCTTTATCAATATCACCGATATCCGCCACAGATGCTTCGTCATCTATCATTTGGTAGATCTGATATCCTTCAAATCTGTAGTTTTTATCGTATGTTACACCTGGTGGTTCAACAATGTTAATGTTGTCCTCTTCGATGTATTCTTCGTTTACATTATTACCAAACGGATTAGAAACCATAAGTACTAACTCGTTCTCTAACTCCTGAATTTGAAGTACTGGAGCCGATGGTGGATCTAAAATTCTAAAACAGTTATCAAACAACGCTTGCGCCTTTGTATCCGCTATTTTAACAGCTGCAACAGATTCGAAAGCATCACCAGAGAAACTTCTACCATAAATAACACCAACTGTTAAGTTGTTTGTTGCACCCGGCTTAAGTGTAAATGGTCCTGCCGACTGAACAAATCGTCTATCACCAGGCTGGTTAGATGCACCACCCGCTGTAGTTTGTGTCTCAGACCAATTGTAAGTTGTAGGAACACCAGCAGTACCCCAGAAAAGTGGATCTGAATCCCCTGGGAACATGAAATCAGATGGAATAGTTGTAACTCCATTACTTCCTGGATAACCACTTCCTCCGAAGAAGTTATCTGTACCATCTCTCCAGAAACCAGACATATAATTGTAAAAATCTGTCGGGAAATTATTTCTTGGATCACCTTGACCAGCGTTCGCACCATTGGTATAATAATTGAAACGTCTCATACCAAAACGCTCATTATCTACAATTCCATCTGAATAACCGATACCTATACCTTTGTATACAATACCATCCTGTGCAAGTGCTTCTGCTACAGAAGGCTGAACAAAAACAGACTGGCCGTTAACTTCTTCAGTTCTTGGTCCTGGGTTATCAATTCCATCTGGATCTTGATATGGTCCTTCGAAGAAATCAATACCGACAGCAGGTACGTTTTCTCCGTAACCGTTACCATTTTGTCCTGGATCAAAATCAACACCATTGTACATAAAACCTAAACCTCTAGAAACATCACAACCTGCAAAATCATCGTTTGCCAATCCTATATCCGCATCAACATACTGACTAAAATACGTTTCTTCTAGTGTCTGCGTACTTCTGTTGATCATTTCGTAATTGTAGAAAGTCATCTTATTCACTTCATCATTCGTAGCGAATGAAAATGCCTGAGCATGGATTTCCATACCTATTGGATCTCCTCCAGACTCGGTGTGAATATTTCCTTTATCGTTAAAAATCCACCAGTTTGTTTGGTCACCAAAAAGCGTAACCCTTCTGTCAGAACCACAAAGAACATCATCTCTATTTAAAATATCATCAAACCATGGATATTCACCTAAGGTAGGCTCATATACCCCATTTAGGTTTCTATCATAAAAAGGAGCTAGGTAAAAATCTTGACCTCTAGACACGTCACCGTGAGCAGGCCAATTGTTAATTCTATTGATAGCGTCAGCCGATACGTTGTATACCTCTTCACAACCTGGAGTTTGAGAACACTCATACTGCAAGCTAAACTGAATTACTTCTGATTTAGCTATTGAGAAGAATTGATCATATTCGATACAAACATCTGGATCAATAGTAGCAGCACCAAAATCTCTAATAGCATTATCTCCAACGGCAACTCCATGCTGAATATTACCAGAACCGATATTAACGCTTAATGGACCAGGCCAAAAATCGTTTCCGCTTCTAAACGTTAATGCAGCTAGTTTAAGCTGACCATTAACATCTTTTCCTCCCATCCAGATAGCTCCAGCGAATATCACTGTTGTATTTGATTCAGCAGGTACGAAATAAGCTGCTGCACCATTTGCTCTATCTTGCCATAAAGAACCACCTACTTCGATAAGCGCTCTAACGTCGTTAAATTCCATGAATAAACGTGCATTCGAGTTAGGGCAGTTTGCCTTTGCACCGAATGTCGCCGAACCACTACCTCCAGCACTTGGAGGAGTGTAGTCTGCAGGGTAATAACCAAAAGCATTGGCTACTAATCCTAAGACAACCATTGTTGTTACATATAATTTCATAGTCTTCTATTTTAAATTAATTAAAAATCAATTTTTACACCTAAACGAATTGTTCTTGGTGCAGAGATATTGAAAGGATTTTGAATTTTCAATTGGTAGTAATCTCTAAACGATTGTTCATCTAACTGGTTAGCGATAGCAGTTTGGAACTGAGCTGCAGCTAAGTATCCATCATCCTGTGCATTACCAGTTGCTCTGTACACGTTAATTATATTCTGTGCATTGAACAAGTTCGTAGCACGTATATATATATTTAAGAAAGCTTGTTTCTTCTTGTTTTCATCCTTACCAAACTCTAACTCAAAGTTTCTGTCCAACTGCATGTCTAATCTATAAGTCCATGGCTTTCTAGAACCATTCAAACTTCCTTGTAAAGTTTGACCAAGTGGTGTAAAACTTCCTGCATCAACAATTTGATTTGCTGCGTTATATGGCGTTCCTGAGTTAATGTTTGTAACGATATTTAAACCTGTGTTTTCTAAAACATTGAAGTTCTTAATAACAGGACCGTTATAATCTTTTCCAGCTCCATATCTGTAATCGAACGTAATTGCAAATGCATGACGCTGATCGAAAGAATAAGGGAATATAGTTCTTAAGTTAGGCTGACCTGAGTTTACCAAGTTAAGTGCTGAACCAGCATCAGAACCCGTACCATCTGCAAACTGTAATGTATAGTTTGCTGTCATTCTAACGTTTCCTGTTTTTCTTAAATCGTAAGCAATCGTAATACCTTTTACCGTACCAAAATCACGGTTACCAAAGGTTCTGTAAGTATTAGGATAAGCTTCAAAAACATTTCTTAACTGAACGTTGTCTCTTTGTTCACGATAAAATGCGTTTATCTTAAGAGAAGATGTTCTAGTTAGTACTTGCTGGAAACCTATCGCATAATCAATCGTTTTCTCTGGTCTTAAACCAGCGTTATTGATGATAACGTTTCTATCTTGTATAAATTGATAATCAATAGGGTCAAAACGAACTCCGTTAGTTGGACGTTTAGTTAAGATATCATAGTTTGCGAAGAAAGAAGCTTCATCCGAAATTGGGAATGAGAATGCAATCCTAGGCATTACTGAAATTTGCGGGCTGTAATCTTCAAATGCATCTGCCTGAGGAGTAGAAGCCGAAGGATCAACCAAATA
Source organism: Lishizhenia sp. (assembly GCA_965656535.1). Lineage (GTDB taxonomy): Bacteria > Bacteroidota > Bacteroidia > Flavobacteriales_D > Crocinitomicaceae > Lishizhenia. Next base: position 947,768 of record CBFHKX010000001.1, on the reverse strand, counting down.
AGGTGCGATACCAGCGGAACCTCTCAATGTAGAAGGATCTTCTGTTTGAACACCTTGTGCATCATACCAAATTTCTCCGTCTCTAAAACCATTAATTTGAGTTGGATTATTGACATCATTTACATATACAACAAAATCATCTTCAATGTTTTCAGGAATATCTACCCAGTCTAATCCTAAAGTCTGTGCTCTTTGTCTTGTAGACGCAGCATCATAAGCATTATAGACAAGGAAGTTATCTTTTAGAACTGGTTGGTTAGCGTCAAAAACATCTACTCTCAATCCTACGTTGAATACGATATCATCGAATGCAAATTTATCCATGATGTAACCTGCAATGTAAACTGGCTGATAAGCTCCAATAAAACGTTCATAATTTCCATTTTCATCAAAATCGTTAAAATACTTACCAATATCTGTAGCTCCTCTTACTTTCTCTCCTGTATGGTCGTAACCATAATAAGAGATGTAATTTTGTCCACCATTTAATAATTCATCTGGTGAGAACATATCAAGTTGAAACACATTTGGATCGTAAGCATCGATATCAATAAAATCAGTTCCATCAACTGGCAATCCAAGCTTTTGCCTTAAATTATAATCAAAAAAGAATTGCTCATCACTGTTTTCTGCTCCACCAAATTCGCCAGTTCCGGATAAGAATGCATAACCTGAATTCAGTCTTTCATATGTTGCTCTTGGGAATGTTCCAAAGAAATCATAGTTAACCTGGTTTTGATCTAACTCCTGAATATGGAAGTTTGCATATTGACGAGCGATATTCCAAATTCCGATAGGGCCTAATCTACCTGAAGACCAACCTCTATCCCATCTTTGCTCATATTCAAAACCTAAAGAGATGGAGTGATCTCCGATGTTAACAGAACCTGAACCTGTAACACGGAACTGATCGTTTTCAAATTTTCCAAAGCTATTAAATGGCGTTCCAATATTATCCCATAAATTATAAACAGATTGAGGAGAATCACCATTTCTCAGTGCGTTACCTTGACTTAACTGTATAAGGTTCTCGTAACGTCCAGTTGCATCATCAAACAAATCGTAATATTGAGAAGTAATAGCAGCTAACTGAGGATTCGTTGATGAAGGAGTAAAGAATACTTCTTCATCGTTAAAACCTGAATGAATTAAACTATCACCCGCCTCAGAAAATTCGTAAGAAGGACTTCTTCTCGTTTCAAAGGTACCAACATGACCATAATTAAAAATATTGAACTCGTGATCTTCGTCAAAGTTTCTACTTGTTTCTTTAGAGTAATCAACCATTAATGAGTAAAAAGCACTTTTCACTTTAGAACTAGAACCTTCTGTATCATTAACGAAACGCTGTGTAAAACGTCCGTAAACTCTCCAGTCAAAACTTGTTGTATTTCCAAAATTTGAGAAATTAAGAAGTGAATTTCTAAAGCTGTAGTTTTTACCTGTATTGTAATTCATAGAACCACCAAACGTAAGGTTAACTGATGGCCCGGTATTCACATCAATCTTAGCAGCTGCGATTAAATCTCTTCTTCTTGCATTCATTCTCCATGGAACTGTTTCAAAATCATCGGCTCTCAAAAAGTTTGCATTACTGAAGTTACCTACTCCTGTTCCAGAAGGACGAAGTGGATTAGCTAACAATTCATCTCTTGCTTCTTTTTTAATACGATACCCACCACCTGCAATAGGACGGTTATCTAAAATATCTGAGTAGTTAACAGAAAGCAAGAATCCTAAAATAGGATCAGTTTTCTCACCGTTTTCATCTTTACGCATTAATAAAGGACCAGACAACAATCCTTCAACAAGGTTGTATCCATATTTATCTAACCCAAAAACTCTTCCATCGTAACCATCAGGATCACTTCCATTTATATAAAACCCTGAAGTAACAGCCTCCAAAGAACCGAAGTATCTTGCAGAAGGACCTCTTGTGGTAACCGAAATAATACCACCAGTTGCATCACCATAGTTAGCAGGTAAACCACCTGTAATTACAGAAACCTCTTGTATAGCAGATTTTGGCAAAGAAGAAGAACCTCTTACCTTAATACCATCTATATAAAAGAAAGTACCATCCGAACGAGCACCACGAACCGAAATATCTCCAGAACCCTCGTCTATATTGACACCACCAACAGTACCAGCTACACCAGAAGCTGAACGCACTGGAAGTTTAGCAATATCCTCTCGGGTAATCGTAGCCCCAGAAGCACCACCATCTCTATCAATTAACGGTACAGCATACGCTACAACCTCAACCTCTTCTATCATCGTAACATCGCTCGGCTTCCCGATTTCGATATTATCTAAAAAGGTAATTCTATCAGAAGATATAATTACATCTTCTAAACGTTTTGGAGAGTGTCCATCACCAGACCTTACCTCTACATCATACGTTCCTGGAGCGACAGAATTTATTTGGAATTTACCATCAAAATCTGTTTCGGCACCACCTTTTACTTGTTCGGCCTGAATAAGGACAACTTTAGCAAAAGGCACCATTTCTTCAGTATCTCTATCTTTAACAGAACCTTTAATGGTTCCTAAACCAGTTTGACCGAAGCTGTAAGCCACTGTCAACAAGATACTTGTAATTAACAAGTTGAATTTCTTTAACATAAGTACAGTTTAAATTTTATACTCTTTAGCAACAAAGCTCGTAAATATAGAAAAATTAGCCGTGAAACAAGGTGCTTTTATTAAATTTCAACACACATTTTTCCTATTACTGTAAACAAAGATACAGAAAGAGCTTTCTTAAAATGTGTTAATTTCTTCTATTTAACTAATAATTATACAGGTCTACAATTTACCTAATCTTGCATCCAAGAAGCGTATAACTTATAGTTCTTGGCGATGCGTTGAACTTCTCCTTTAAATAACTCTGGCGTAATTTCTTTTACTTTTCTTGCCGGAACTCCTGCAAAAACACTACCAGAGACCACTCTAGTACCTTCTAACAAAACTGCTCCCGCAGCTACAATAGAACCCGACTCAATGTAGCAATCATCCATAACTATAGCTCCCATTCCAATCAAAACATCACTCTCAATTGTACATCCGTGCACCAACGCTTTATGACCTATACTCACCCGATCTCCAATCTCTGTTGTCGTTTTTTCATATGTACAGTGAATAATTGCACCATCTTGTATATTTACCTCGTTTCCGATTAAAATTGTATTAACATCTGCTCGAATAACCGCATTAAACCATACCGAACATTCGTTGCCGATAACCAAATCTCCAACTAATGTTGCATTTTTGGCTAACCAAGTTTTTTCGCCAATTTTCGGTTTTCTTCCCCTACATGATTTAATTAAAGCCATAAATGTATATTTTTAAAAAAGTGTTTATAATTTAACATTCATAAAGTACTATAATTTAGCTTTAAATAAAAAAGATATAATACTTGTATAGAAATAAAAATAAAGTGGTTTTTGATGTCTTAAAATGTAAATAGTTAATCTACCCGTTAAATTATTCACAATTTGTTTTATTAAAATTCAAAACTTTGTAATCTGTGAAAATATTTGAGAATTCCAACTTTACAAAATTAGTAAACATACTTATCTCCTCAGAAGTATAAAATGTAAGGTTTTTTGCTTTACATAATTTCTTATCTAACCACTCATGCTTTTTTAAGTAATCTCTTAAACTTTTAGCAACTATACTTCCTTGTCCTAGAATAGATATATGATTAGGAATTATTTCTGTTAAGTAATCTATTATGAGTGGAAAGTGAGTGCAAGCTAAGATTATGGTATCAATATCTGAATTTAATTTCAATAAAGCGTCAACATCTTGCTTGATTAACGCACGTCCTTCTGCACTGTCCCACTTTTTATTCTCAATAAGAGGTACCCAAAGCGGACAAGCCAATTGAAATACTTCAACACCCTCATTAAATCGCAAAAGTTCTATTCTATAAGAGTTCGAATTTACGGTTCCTTGAGTAGCTAAGACTCCTATTTTTTTTGATTTAGACCTACCACCCACCAATTCTGTTGATGGTCGTATAACCCCTAATACTCTTTTACCCGGATACTTTATAGGTAGAATGGTTTGTTGAATTGTTCGTAAGGCTTTAGCCGAAGCTGTATTACACGCTAAAATTATGAGTTCACACCCCTTTTCAAAAAGGAACTCTATAGCTTCTAAAGTATAATTCAATACTACTTCGTATGACTTTGTTCCATAAGGAGCACGAGCGTTATCCCCGAAATAAACATAATCATAATTGGGTAGAACATTAATCAATTCCTTTAAAACTGTTAATCCGCCATATCCAGAATCGAATACGCCAATCTTACCTTTAACAACATCCACTCCTTTTCTCATGGGCAATTAGATACAAAAAAACCGAACAAGTTATCTTGTCCGGTTTTAAAAATACGATTTAATTTCTAGTTAGCAGCAGACACTTTATCTGTCTTTAGCACTTCAGTAATCACCTTATCTGTTAAATCTTTTCCTTTCATATAAAGCAACATTGATTCGTCTACCACATAATCAACGCCTTCTAGTTCAGCCACCTTCTGGATAGCTGCCTGTACTTTTTCTAAAATTGGACCATTTAACTCTTGTGTATACAATTGAAGTTTCTGATCATACTCTTGTGCCTTAGCTTGTAGTGCTTGCTGCTTTTTCTGCAATCTACTTTGCTCATATTCAAGTAATGACTTAGACAAAGTTGAAGCTTCTGCCTCAAAAGCTCTAATATCTTCTTGTAACTTTGCTTGATCCGCTTGTAAGTCTTTACTCAACCTTTCCTCCATTTGAGCTAGTTCGTTCTCTGCTGCTAATCTCGATGGCATAGTATCAATAACTTTTTGAGAGTTAACATGCGCAATATTCTGCGCCATCATAACTCCAATACTCATGATCATTGCTAATGCTAAAATTCCTTTTTTCATTCTTTACTTTATTTATTTTATTGATACTCCTAATTCTCTGAGTACAAGTTTACTTAAATCTGACTTCGAATCTGCATAAACTAAGTTTGATTGATTCGCTTTGTCAAACACAAATAAATATCTTCCTCTACTCGCTACTTTTTCTAATGCATCAAACACTTTGTCTTGTATAGGCTCTATTAACTCTTTTCTTTTGGCGAATAAATCACCCTTTACTCCAAAACGTGCTTTTTGCATTTCTAACGTTTCGGTTTCAAGATTTTCTATTTCTTCTAATCTTTTCAACTTTTCTTCTTCGGGCAAAACAGCTTCTACTCTTGCAAATTCATCTTTTTTCTTCTGAAGTGCTTCAAACCTATCTTCCATTTCTTTCTGCCAACGTTCCGCAAATTTATCTAATTTACTTTTTGCATCTATATATTCTGTCATATTTTCCAAAATAAAATCAGAATCAATATATCCGTACTTCTGACTGATAGAAGCAAAGCTCGTGCCAATTAATAAAATAAAGGTAAAAAAGAAAGCTTTCATAGTTTTAAATTTCCTTACAGAACGGCGAAAATAATACAATTATTGCAATTATTAAAGATCTCCCAAATTAGCACCGATCGTGAATTGAAACTGACCTACCGGTTTTCCAGTTGCTCCAGGATCATCTGGAGTACCAAAACCTTGACTGTGACTATCCAAAGGATCTATTCCCCAACCATAGTCAAACCCTAGCATCCCAAACATAGGTAAAAACACTCTTAAACCACCACCAACAGCGCGCTTAACATTAAATGGATTGAATTTGGACAGTCGTGTATACGTATTTCCGGCCTCGGCAAAACCTACTACAAAGAAGGTTGCAGATGGATTCAAACTTATTGGATATCTTAACTCTAAAGTGTATTTAGCGATTAACGGATCTCCTTGTGCTCTACTTACAATTGCATTTTGCGTACCGTATCCTCTTAAACTTATTAGCTCTGTTCCATTAAACTGTTGTTGCTGAGCTCCGAGTGCATTTCCACCAAGTGTAAATCTATCAAATGCACTTAACCCTTTACCTTCTGTGTAAGCACCCATAAATCCAAAACCAAATTTAGGCATTAACACTAATTTTTTGTCTCTTGTCAGAGGCAAATACCATTCACCCGTTAGTTTCATTTTATAAAATTCGTTGAACTTTATTCTTTCTTGGTTGGAAATTGTAGAATAATCCTCCACACCGTCGAACTTAGAATAGGGCAAAGTACCTTTTGCAGTAAATGTAATTTTTGAACCTCCTTTTGGGTAAATAGGAGCATCAACCGAATTTCTAGAAAGAACATATGTACCCACAATATTATTTGAAAAACCGTCTTCTATTGATAGTAAAGCATAATTTCTTACATCAAAATACTGGTAACTAATTTCATAATATGCAGAAAAATAATCATCTGGCACCTTTTTTCTGCGCTGCAGACCGATACCTGAACGAGTAATAGAAATTCCCGAATATTCGTCATCTGAACGGTCAAATACATTTCCATTCTGGGAAAATAAAGAATGTGTTAAATACACACTTAATGCATTTGGCTTTTTACCTCCTAACCATGGTTCTGTGAACGAGAAGTTGTACGACTGAAACAATCTACCATTCGTTTGTGCACGAATAGATAATCGCTGACCATCTCCAGAAGGTAAAGGTTGCCATGAGCTTTTCTTAAAGAAATTTTGAATTGAAAAATTATTAAAAGTCAAACCAAGTGTACCTATCAACCTTCCGGCTCCATAACCACCAGAAAGTTCTATTTGATCAGATGACTTTTCTGCAACAATCACTTCTATATCCACTGTTCCATCTTGCGGATTTGGTAAGGGTATGAAGTTCATATTCTCCGTATCAAAATAGCCAAGCTGAGCAAGTTCTCTTTGTGTTCGAATAATATCATTCCTGTTAAACAAATCACCTGGCTTCATTCTAATTTCTCGACGAATAACGTGTTCATTTGTCTTCGTATTTCCTTTAATAATAATGTTTTTAACACGAGCTTCTTTCCCTTCAATGATTCTCATTTCATAATTAATGTGATGATCATCTACACCTGTTTCAATAGGAACTACTTGAAAAAAGAGATGTCCTTTATCCATATACAATGACGTGATATCTCTACCATCCATACTTTGAAATAAGCGCTGTTCTAATAAAGCTTGATTGTATAGATCTCCTTTTTTGATTCCTAGAATTGTATCTAAAAACGAGCTTCTGTATTTTGAATTTCCAACCCAACTAACATCACCAAAGTAGTATTTTTCCCCTTCGTCAATATGAATGTCAACGATTAGATTTTTATCGTCTTTCAAATAAATAGAATCCTTAATAATCTCTGCATCACGCAATCCAATTTCTTTAAATTTGAGCATCATAAGATCTTTATCTCTCTGATAAGCTACTTTCGAGAATTTTGAGCGCTTGAAGAATCTCCAGAATACTTTCTGCTTTGTATCTTTCATTGCCCTTGCTAATTTGGCCGACTTTACAGCACTCGCTCCAATGAAATTAATTTCTTCTATTTTAACCTTTTTACCCTTATTTACTTTTATCAAGAAAATCTCTGAGTTATTCATCAAGCTATCTTGCTGTCGAATGATATTTGCTTGCACAGTGTAATAGCCTTTTTCTTTATAGAAAGCTTCTACTTGTGTTTTCGTATTAAAAATTAAACTTTCTGTAATATTTTTTCCCGAAAACAACTTGATTTCTTCACGAATCTTATCAGCTTCTTTCTTTTCTACTCCAATAAATTTAAATCGTGATAATTTTGGTCGAGGAACCAACTTAATTGTTAAATAAATAATATTGGCTTCTATTTTTTCTTGGAAAATCTGAACATCAGAAAACAAACCTTCGTCCCATAAATTCTTTATTGCCTTAGAGATGTCTTCTCCAGGAATAACAATATCGTCTCCTTGCCTTAATCCAGAAATAATTCGAATAGCTGAGTGATCAAAATTATCAGCACCTTCAATTCGAATAGGACCTATCTCATACTCTTTCGGGTTTTGATAATCTACATTTAACTGTGCGAAACCACCAAATGCAAATAAAATAAATACGAGTATATGTGCTGATTTTATCATATTATGAAATAAGTTGTTCTGAAACTTTGCCAAATCTTCTTTCTCTACTTTGATAATTTAAAATTGCCTTAAAAAGATCTTCTTTTTTAAAGTCTGGCCATAATTTATCTGTAAAGTAAAGCTCTGAATAAGCGATTTGCCAAAGTAAAAAATTACTAATTCTATACTCCCCAGAGGTACGAATTAGTAGTTCAGGATCGGGAAAGTTTGCCGTATATAATTCGTTTTGAATCATTGATTCACTAACGTCTTCTGCTTTAATTAATTTTTGTTCTACTTTTTGAGCAATCGCTTTAGTTGCCTTTATCAACTCCGTTCTTGCGCTATAGTTTAAGGCAAGTATGAGATTAAGCTTAGTATTTGCTTTTAACTTATCTTTAGCTTGGTTCAATTCATTTAAACAATCCGAAGGCAGCTGTTCTTCATCTCCAATAGAATGTAACATAACTTCATTCTCTTGAAGTGTATCCACCTCTCCTGATATGGTTTGAACCATTAGATTCATTAGTCCGTCTACCTCTTCTTTTGGACGGTTCCAATTTTCTGTAGAAAAGGTATATAAGGTTAGGTATTTCACGCCCAGATCTAAACATGCCGAAATTGCTTCTCTTACAGACTCCACACCAGAAGTATGTCCAAACAAACGCATTTCTCCTTGCATTTTAGCCCATCTGCCATTACCATCCATGATAATAGCAACATGTTCTGGGACATTTTTTATATCTATTTGATTAACAATACTCATTTTATTTTGCTTACAAAAAGCTGATTACGAAGTTACAATATCTAACGAAGAATAGACGCATATATTGGCACAACCTTAACTTTGTTTAACAAAAAAGAGGGATATGGCGAACCAAACCCCTCAGTTTTAACATCTTTTCTCGTTTACTCTGCTAAAACAATAATCTTATCGTTCAGCATTTCTACCACTCCACCTTTGATTTTTACACGAATAACTTTATCGTTAGAAGAATCATTTTCAATCTCTCCTGTTAAATCATCATATTCCATTTCAGAATTAGTCAAATCTATTTTAACTATTCCGGCAGCTAGTGCAGAAATAATTGGTGCGTGACCTTTTAAAACTTGAAATAAACCATCTTTACCTGGAAACTGAACTGCGTCTACTTCTCCTGTAAAAATCTTTTTTTCTGGTGTAATAATATCTAATTGCATTGCAACTATATTTTATAGTGAAAGAGAGGTTTTACCCTCTCTTCAATTCTCTTTATTATGCTTCTGCTAGCATTTTCTCTCCAGCTTCTTTAACCTCTTGAATATCTCCTTTAAGGTTAAATGCTGCTTCTGGATACTGATCCATTTCACCATCAAGGATCATATTAAATCCTTTGATTGTTTCATTGATATCAACCAACACTCCTTTTAATCCTGTAAACTGTTCGGCTACGTGGAAAGGCTGTGATAAGAAACGCTGAACTCTACGTGCTCTGTGTACAACTAATTTATCTTCTTCAGACAATTCATCCATACCCAAAATTGCAATAATATCTTGTAATTCTTTGTATCGTTGAAGAGTAACCTGAACTCTACGTGCACAAGCGTAATGCTCTTTACCAACGATGTCTTCCGTTAAAATTCTTGAAGTAGAATCTAAAGGATCAACCGCTGGATAAATACCTAACTCGGCAATCTTACGCGACAATACTGTTGTTGCATCCAAGTGGGCGAATGTATTTGCCGGTGCTGGATCTGTTAAATCATCTGCAGGTACGTAAACCGCCTGAACAGAAGTAATAGAACCATTTTTAGTAGAAGTAATACGTTCTTGCATTTGACCCATTTCTGTTGCCAATGTTGGTTGATAACCAACTGCAGAAGGCATACGTCCTAATAAAGCCGAAACCTCAGAACCTGCTTGTGTAAAACGGAAAATATTATCTACGAAGAATAAAATATCCTTACCTGCTTCTTCTCCATCTCCATCACGGAAATATTCTGCTAATGTCAACCCAGATAATGCAACTCGTGCACGTGCTCCAGGAGGCTCATTCATCTGACCGAATACGAAAGCTGCTTTTGAATCTTTCAATTCGTTTTTATCAATTTTAGAAAGATCCCAACCTCCTTCTTCCATTGAATGCATAAAGTCATCACCGTATTTAATAATACCAGACTCTAACATTTCTCGAAGCAAATCGTTTCCTTCTCTTGTACGCTCACCTACACCTGCGAATACAGATAAACCAGAGTATGCTTTTGCGATGTTGTTAATCAATTCTTGGATTAATACAGTTTTACCAACTCCAGCTCCACCAAATAAACCAATTTTACCACCCTTTGCGTAAGGCTCGATAAGGTCAATTACTTTAATTCCTGTAAAAAGAATTTCAGATGCTGTTGATAAATCTTCGAACTTAGGAGCTTCGCGGTGAATTGACATTCCGTTTGCTTTTTCTAAATTCTCCATTCCATCTATAGAATCACCTACCACATTAAACAAACGTCCTTTAACGTTGTCTCCTATTGGCATTTTAATTGGCGATCCCGTAGAAATCACTTCCATTCCTCTTGTAAAACCATCAGAAGAATCCATGGCAATCGCTCTTACGGAATTCTCTCCAATGTGAGATTGAACTTCTAAAACAACTTTAGTACCGTCTTCTCTTGGAACATCAAGTGCATCAAAAATATTAGGAAGCTCTACTCCCTTATCAAAATTTACATCTACTACAGGTCCAATAACCTGTGATACTCTACCTTTTATATTCGACATTATGGTGTCTTTTAAGTAATTGAATTTTCAGGGCGCAAAGATATATGAATTATTTGAGTAGATAAAATTATGTGTATAAAAAATTGCGATTTCTCGTGTTTATCATTTAATTTATTGATAAAACAGATCAAATTTCTAACTAAATCTTTCTTTTTAATTAACGTATTCTTGCTTATGCACAAGCATATACTGTTCTTCTTCTAGTTTCATATAACCTTGATCGTAACAAAAAAAGTAAACGCTGCCTTTTTTCGTTTTATACACATTTGTGAAATAATGAAAATTAAAACCTTGCTCTGCTAATTGAAGAGTAGTTACCGTTTTTTTACCCTTCGGATTTAATTTGGCTAGTATCCTCCTGTTCTTACGTAGAATGTTATTCACTTTTCTTACATAAGTATTTGCGTCTTCATTAACTCTGTTGTTATAGGTATTCCTGCAGTAGTCTCCGCAAAATTTTTGATCCCTTCTGCCGTTAAGTGGACTCTTACACTCTAAACAGTTTTGGACTTTTCTATCTGAACTCATACACTATATTATATGTACACAATGTTAACAAAAATTAACAGCAGAAGCAAAAGGTTTGGAGAATGCATTTAACAACTTTGTATGCAAAGCAATGAATGAATGGAAATAGATGCATCAAGTAATTTAACACCAGCAGAAAATTTGAAGATTTTATCTGATAAAATCCAACAAGAGAATATACTGACTACTCTTTTACAGAAAGAAATAGCAAAAGTCATTGTTGGCCAGGAACACATGGTTGAACGATTACTTATTGCGCTTTTAGCCGACGGACACATTTTACTAGAAGGTGTGCCTGGACTGGCTAAAACCCTTGCGATAAAAACACTTTCGGATGCAGTAGATGGACAGTTCAGTAGAGTTCAATTTACACCAGATTTATTACCAGCCGATGTTACTGGAACTATGATTTACAACCAGAAAGAACAAAATTTCACTGTAAAAAAAGGTCCTATATTCGCTAATTTCATCCTTGCAGATGAGATTAATAGAGCGCCAGCTAAAGTACAATCTGCACTACTTGAAGCCATGGAAGAAAGACAAATTACAATTGGAGATACATCTTTTCCATTGCCAACTCCGTTTTTGGTATTAGCTACACAAAACCCAGTAGAACAAGAAGGAACATATCCTTTACCTGAGGCTCAGGTTGACCGATTTATGCTAAAGGTATTCTTAGATTATCCAACTAAAAGCGAAGAGAAAAGAATTATAAGAAGCAATGTAAGGCGGGAGGGACTAAACAAAGCAAGTAAAGTAATACAACCCGAAGATATTTTGCGCCTCCGCAGTTTAGTTAAGGCGGTTTATTTAGACGAAAAAATAGAACAATATATTGTTGATATTGTATTTGCCACAAGAAATCCGGCAGACTATAACTTATCAGAGCTATCTCCACTAATTAACTTTGGAGGCTCTCCTAGGGCAAGTATCAATTTAGCGCGTGCAGCAAAGGCTTTTGCATTTCTACAAGGTAGAGCTTATGTAATTCCAGAAGATATACGCTCTATTGCATCTGATGTTTTGCAACATAGAATTGGTTTAACTTATGAAGCAGAAGCAGAAAACATAAACTCACGCGATATTATTAACAAGATTCTAAATAGAATTGACGTACCTTAATAAATGAATACCAAAGAGCTCCTACAAAAAGTAAAGGAAATTGAGATTAAAACGCGTGGTTTAACACGGCACGTTTTTTCTGGCGATTACCATTCTGCTTTCAAAGGAAAGGGTATGACCTTTTCTGAGGTAAGAGACTATTCATTTGGAGACGATGTAAGACAGCTCGACTGGAATGTAACCGCTCGATTTAACGAACCATTTATAAAGGTATTCGAAGAAGAAAGAGAGCTTACGGTTATGCTTATTTGTGATATTTCTGGTTCTGCCAACTTCGGTACAAAAAGCAGAAATAAAAAAGAACTTATGCTGGAACTGTGTGCCGTGCTAGCATTTTCTGCAGTTGCCAATAAAGACAAAGTAGGCGCATTATTAGTTACGGATAAAGTAGAAAAATTTATCCCTCCTAAAAAAGGTAGATCGCATGCTATGCGCATTCTAAGAGATTTAATTGAGCATGAACCGGAAGCAACAACTACCAATCTAAATGAAGGTGTAAAGTACCTCTCCAACGTAATTAATAAAAGGAGTATTGTTTTTGTTTTGAGCGACTTTTTCGATGATAATGATTTCATAGAAGGATTGAAAATTGCAAATAGAAGACACGATTTAGTAGCCTTAAAGCTGAACGATGAAGCAGAAAGAGAACTACCTAAAGCCGGAATTATTCAGTTGCTGGATGTCGAAACAAAACAACGAAAATGGGTCAATACATATTCTTCTACCGTACGTAAAAAATACAAAGCGGATTATTTAAAAAGAGAAGAGCGACTGTTTGAGTCTTTCAGAAAGTCAAGAATAGACTACGCTGCTATATCAACAGATTCTCATTACTTGAATGCACTCATGTTATTGTTTAAAAAAAGAGGGAAATGAGACCTGTACTTTTACACATATTATTTTTCTTTTTGCTTACGAACTACTCGTTGGGTCAAACTTTCACAGCCGAAATTGAGAAGGAAGAAATTGCGCTTGGAGAGCCGGTAAAATTAACGTTTAAAGTTAGTAGTGAAACACCATTAACTGGTCTTAAATACAAGGCTCAATTATCTAATTTTAATGCGATAAAGGCAAATAATAGCGTAAATAACACCTCTAACAAAGAACAATATGCTCTGGAAATATTAACTGAATTTAAAGATACAAACTACAAAATTAATAACTCATTTTACTGGGAAGGAACCTACTTACTAACCGGCTGGGATAGTGCGATGGTTGTGATTCCTGAGGAGTCTATTTGGTTAAAAGATTCTACTTATTATTTCAATACCTGCGCTCTATTTGTCAATAGTCCTGTTCTTATTCCAACCCAACCCATACAGGATATAATTGAATTAGAAACGGCGCTGCCAACAGATTATTGGAGCTTATTAATTTACTGTGCAGTTGGACTCGTAATTTTAGTTGCTCTGCTCCTTGTTCGTTTTTGGGTAAAGAGAAAAAAGCCAGTTTTAAACCTTACAACCGTTTCGCTTAAAGAAGCAACTCTAAAAGAAATAAGTGCGCTAGAAAAATCTAAACTTTATTTAGAGGATTTAAAGGAATACTATTTTAAGCTTTCCGTTATTATGAAGGGTTTTTTATCTAAACAGTATAACGAAACCTACACGGATAAAACAACCGCCGAAATTAAGTTGCAGCTAAAAAGGCAAAATTTAAGTCCAGCTACAATAACTACGCTTCTTTTTCTTTTGAACCAGTCTGATCTCGTGAAATTTGCAAAATCCAAACCAACCGAAGTTGAAATAAACGCTACCACTCAAAAAGCGAAACAAATCGTGCATAAAGTTGCAACTGTTGAAATAACTGTAACAAAAACATGAATCAAGCAAGCAACATACGATTCTGGGAATATGACTTCCTTGCTCCTCAATGGCTGTGGTTGCTTCTACTCATTCCAATTTTGATTGGATTAAAATTTGCCTTTACGCATCATGAACAAGCGTTCTTAAAGTATACGCGAAATAGTAAAGAATTAAGCGACTTAGAAACTCCTGCGTTGAAATGGATACTTATTTTGGCTCATGTTTTTTTATATGGCGGACTCATACTACTAATTCTAGGACTAGCAAAACCACAGCATCCTGTTGCAGTAAAAGAAAACAAACAAGATTTTGGAGAAGGTATTGATATTGTTATTGCGTTAGACATTTCTGAAAGCATGACAATAACCGATTTTTTACCCGATCGGTTAGGCGCTGCAAAAGAAGTAGCAAAAGAATTCATAGATAGCAGAAGATCAGATAAAATAGGACTAGTAGTTTACGAAGGTGAAGCGTATACAGCTTGTCCTGCAACCCGAAATCATGCTTTTTTAAAATCGTGCTTAGATAAAGTAGAAACAGGATGGCTAACTCCCGGAACAGCTATCGGAACAGGACTTGGAACTGCCGTAGCAAGATTGAGAAGCGATAGTTTAGCCAGCAAAGTAGTTATTTTACTTACGGATGGAGAATCTAATCGAGGTGAAATTACGCCATTAGCAGCAGCAGAACTGGCAAAGAATAAAAACGTTAGGGTTTACACAATAGGTGTTGGTAAAGACGGTTATGCCAGTATGCCTGTGCAAACAATCTTCGGACAAACCACACGGAATACATATGTATCGATTGACGAAAAAACGTTAAAAAAGATTGCCAAAATCACCAACGGCGCATATTTCAGAGCAACTGATAAAAATTCATTACGCGAAATCTATAAAACCATCGAACAAATGGAAACAAGGAAGATAGTTGAAGATAATTACGAAAAAGAAGCTCCCTTAAACCCACTTGCTTTTATTCTTTTTGGATTAAGCTTTGTTTTAATTAGTTGGATTACACGCTATTTAGTGTTTAGAAAAATTGGATAAAAACATCGTTACATATCGTATTTTTAAAGTAATTGGACTATTACTGATCACTGAAATCCTGTTTTGGTGTATTGCTTATTTTACACTACTTCTGTTTGACTATTTTTCTGCAGGTAATGCGGGCGAAAAATTAATCTTTATCTCTCCGCAATATGCATATTTGTTTGCCCTAATCCCAGGTGTTTACTTTCTCTTCTACCTCGTTTTAAAAAGACGAAACACACTTGCCAAACAGTATTCAAATCATAAGCTCAGTAGCTCTTACTTGAGTCCAGTTTCTAACTGGAACGCTTTTTTACGATTTTTTCTATTTAAAACAGCACTATCTTTCTTTATTGTAGCTGCCTTGCAACCTGCTTTTGGCAGTAAACCTGTAAATGCCAAACTAAAAGGGGTAGAACTTGTATTTGCTATTGACATATCTGTTTCTATGAATACGAGAGATATGGACAAAGGATTAAGTAGATTACAAATTGCAAAAAGAAGTATAAACCAATTTATTAATTTAACGCAAAGTGGGAAAGTAGGAATGGTAGTATTTGCAGGTAGTGCTTATCCTCAACTACCTTTAACATCTGATTTTGGCGCTGCTAAAATGTATACCAAAGAGTTAACTACCGATTTTATTTCTAACCAAGGTACAAATATTGGCTTAGCCCTAGATATGAGCGCGGATTTCTTCACACGCGAAAAAACAAAAAAAGTTATTGTTTTACTCTCCGATGGCGAAGATCATGAATTAGGTGTTACTGCTGCTATTGACAGATTAAATAAAAAAGGCATTGCTTTATATGTTTTAGGTTTAGGTTCAAAACAAGGAGGATTAATTCCAAAAAACATACTTAGTCCATCTTTGGGATACATTAAAGATAACAATGGAAAAACGGTGGTAAGTTCAGTAAATGAAGAGATGCTTAAAGATTTAGCCAAGAAAGCAAATGGAAAAGCTGTGGTGTCAAGCAGTGATTTCCCCAATATTTCGTCACTTTTAGCAGAAATTAACAGTTTTGAGTCAACCAAATCTATAAAATATGAGTTTGAAGTAAAGGAGAACAGATACGCACTTTTTTTATTCATAGGTATTTTGTTCTTGGTTATTTTAATCTTGATTGAGGAATTTAAAGCTACAACACGTTTAAAAAGAAAATGAAATTAATTTTAAACATATGCATCTGTTTTTTAAGCTTTGTATCTATCGGGCAAAACTGGAGAGACACCTTATCTTTAGGGAAACAGTTGTATGCAGAAAAAAAATACGAGCAAGCATATGATAAATTTATTAGCGCACAACAATATGCACCAGAAGAATTGAACTTTAACAAGGAAATAGGCAATAGTGCTTACAAAAAAGGTGATTTTAAAACGGCTGAACGTGCTTTTCAGAATGAATTTGATAACGCGAATGATGCAAAGGAAAAAGCAGCGCATGCGCACAACCTTGGGAATTCTCAATTTAAACAAAATAAATACGAAGACGCTGTGGAGAGCTATAAAAAAGCGCTCAGAAACAACCCTGATAATGAAGCAGCTCGCTATAATTTAGCCGAAGCCAAAAGAAGACTTGTAAAGCAGCAAAAAGAAAACAAACAAGAGCACACTCAACCGCAAAAAGAGCAACAACAAAATGAACAGCTAGGCAATAAAAATGAGCAAAAAGAAAGCAATCAAAATAAAGACGCGGAAAACAACACAACTAAACAAGAGCAGAAAAAAAGTCAAACAAGTAATAAACAAGAAAGTCAAAACACTGATATAAAAACCGATAAGCTTTCTAGTAAAAAAACAGAACGTATGCTAGACGAATTAATGAAAAAGGAGATGAGAACCAAACAAAAGGTAAAAGGCAGTCTAGGCGGTGGAAAAAACGAACCCGTAAAATCAGGTAAAAGATGGTAATAAATCTACGCCATATCATTTATTTAGTTTTAGCATTTGTAGGTGTTTATGTAAATGCTCAAAACAGCTTTGTGAGCCTAGAAGTTTCTCCGCTAGAAGTTGAAGTTGGAGCACCTGTTACCATTTTAATTAAAACGGATGCAGATGGAGCTTTAGATTTTGACTTGCCAGATGAATTTACACGTGCTGGTGGAACTCAATCTGGAATGTCTTCAAGTATAGACTACGCAACAAAAACAGCCATACAATTCAGTTACCAAAAATTTATGGGGTATTTTGAAGAGGATGGTAAGTATACCATAGGGCCAGTTGAAATAAAATCAAGTAATGGTGTATTAAAATCTGAAAGCTATCAAATAAAAGTATCAGAACCGATTAACTTAATTAGTGCTGATCCGAGTAAAAATTTAGACCAAGCTATATTTGGTATAATAGAACAATCTAAACGAGAAATTTATGAAGGAGAACCCGTCGTTCTTTCCGCAAAAACATACTCGCAAGTAAATTTAGTAGACGATCAAAAAATATACACACCCTTTGAGTTTGATGGTCCGGCAGAAAAATACACTCTACAGTCAAACGCTCCCAATAGAATAAACAAAGAAAAAATAAACGGAAGAGAAGTTATTTCTTTCTCTGTTGGTAAAACTTTGTATTACCCAGAAAAACCAGGTAAATATACTGTACAACCTTTTCAACTTAGCTTGCTGTATGAAGACCCAAACAGACTAAGTTTACAACGTGCTCAAATTAAATCAAATAAGACCTCGTTAATTGTTAAAGCACTACCTAGCGGAATGCCTAAAAGTTTTATTGGTGCGGTGGGTAATTTTAATATCTCTTCTACTTCTGAAACAAATAGGCTGAAAAAAGGTGAAGTTTTTGAACTTATTATTACAATTTCTGGAAAAGGCAACTTACACAACATTGAAAAACCAACGCTAAAACTACCAAAAGGGCTTGTAGTTTACGGTGATCCAATCGTTAAAGATTCTATTGTATTCTCCTCTGAAGGAGCCTCTGGAGCAATTCAGTTAACTTATAACATACAGGCAATTAAAGCAGATAAGTATACAATTGAACCAATTGAAATTTCTTTTTTCGATACGAAAAGTGAAAAGTACAAAACGGTTCGATCGAAACGACTAGGAGTAAAAGTACTAGGCGAAAAAGGAATAAACATTAAAGAAAACAAGAAGTCTAAACCCAATAAACAAAGTACACCTTTAAAAACAATCTTAGTAAACAACACGCGTCCAGCACAGGAACAGAATACCTTTTATAACACACCTTTATTTTGGTCTACCACAACTGCTCCGTTGGCTCTAGGATTAATATTTGGACTCTTTTTTAGATATAGAGATGAAAATAAGGAGCAAATTGCTGAAAACAGTAAAAAGAAGTCGGCAAAAAAAATTGCGCAACAACAACTAGAAATTGCAGCAACTGCCTTGACTAATGAAGACTCCGAAACTTTTTATTTAACAATAGAAAAGAGCATTAAAACGCTATTAGCTAGAAAAACTGGTACTGTGGAAACGGAAATTACCCGTAAAACTATTAAGACATTAAGTGACCAAAATAGAATTTCCTCAAAAAATAGTAATGTGCTTAATTCTATTTTAGACCAATGTGATCAAGCACGATATGGATTTGAAGGTACGCAAGAATTAAAAGCGGAAATACTAGACAGAACAAAAGTAGTACTTGATGAACTAGATAAAGAACTCAAAATATGATAAAAGTACTTTTTTCAAGCCTTTTGTTATTCTGTTCTTTTCTCGGACTATCTCAATTTGATGAAGGCGTAGACGCATATAAAAACAAACGCTACAAACAAGCTCAAATCCACTTTTTAAAGGCATTAGAGAAAGAAAAAACAGCTGACTTGTATTATAATGTTGGTCTAACTTATTTCCAAGAAAAAAATTACGTCGCTGCTTTAGCTTACTTCGAGCATTCCATTAAAATAGATCCTCATTTTGAAGCAGCTATGATAAATGCCGGACTCACACAAGATAAAATTGAAGCAGATGCTATTTGGAGTCACCCTTACACGTGGGTAGAGCGTTTTATTTACTCTGTATCTTCTAAATACTGGATCATAGCTATATACACGTGTAGTATTTTACTTGCTGTAGCCTTATTTTTATTGCTGACATTTAAAAAAAGAAGAAAACTTTATTTACTGATCGCTTTAACTACTGTATTTGTACTACCACTATCCTTTTATGGTTTAAATGAATTAGAAAAACATATCAATGTAAAAGAATACTGTTATTCAAAAAGCAAAACAACTACTCTGTTGCTCTCTCCAAATGGGTTAGAACAACCAGATAAAATGGAATACGGTAAGCGTTATGCAATAAACAAACAATCTGACAATTTTTTTCAAATAGAAACAGAAAAGAAAAGACTTTTCTGGGTAGAAAAAGAAGACGTTTACTATTATTAAGTGTTAATACCTATTTAATCTCAAAATGAACCTTATAAATCGTTTGTTTTTCAACTACTATTCTTCAGAAAATATTTCCGTAGCTTAGGCTATGCAAAGATTTTATTCATTGATTAGCTAAAAAACAATTCAATTTAAATTAGGCTCATTTTAAAATCAAATTGGTATAACAAAGTAACCAAGTCAGACTTCGATACACCCGACAAGCGTCATGCACTCAGTCTTCAGTATTTTTTAAATTGGGGATTGGAAATTGGAAATTGGAAATTAGTATCGCCCGAAATAATGTGCACATGCTACCTTTTATCTAATCATCCTATAAAAACCACACATAACCATTAATCGGCTAATCAGCTCATCACCACATCATCTCATTATCTCATCACTACATTATCTCATTAACTTAACAGCCCTAGTCATTTCTCTCTTACCAGGCGGACCAGGAATTGACTCTATTGTAAAACCAGCAGATTTTAAATCTCTTTTTACTTGACCTTTTGCGCAATACGTTACTAATACTCCACCTTGTTTTAAGCTTGCAAATAGCTTTTCAAAAATGGGTAAGCTCCACATTTCGTTTTGTACTCTTGGGCCAAAAGCATCAAAATAAATTAAATCAAAAAAGGCTTTTTCTGGTTGGTAGGTTTGCAGTTCTTGTTCTATTTTGTTTAGTTTAAAGGTGTCTTCTATGCTATTTAAAACATTCCATTCTGTTGTATGAATTTGCTCATAAGTAGCTGTATGGTCTTTGATAAAAGGCAACTCTTCATAGTTTAAAGCAGTTAATTCTTCTGCATTTACAGGAAAAGCTTCTAGCCCATGATACTCAATGTGCGTATTTAGTTCTTTGCCAAAAACGTAGGTAAGCATGGCATTTAAACCTGTACCAAAACCAATTTCTAAAATAGAGAGTTTGCTTTGCTCTTTACGTTTGTATTTTAAACCAGCTTCTATAAAAACATGCACGGCTTCTTGTAATGCACCGTGTTTAGAATGGTAATTCTCATCCCAATCTGGTATAAAAATGGTTTTCGAGCCATCTGCTGTAGTAATTATTTCTCTTTTCATTAATGTATCAAAATTACACTACAAATCTAAAACTTTAAAGTGCTAACTTTCCGTTAAAGAATTTAATTTATCTTGTTTTGGGCATGTGCACTAATGCATAGTGTAGTAAAAAAGAAAATTTGCAGCGTTTTTTTAATAGATTTCATAGTAATAAAGTTATAACGATTTGAATAAGAAAGATATAAATAATCCAGCTATTCATAATTTTATTTGAATCATGACAAAATAAATTATAAAATATACGACATTTGTCTAATAATTGATAAATCAACTTATACACAATTCATTAACAATCTTGTTCTTAATAAAAACATCCAAGCTAATTCAAAAATTGCCCATTTGTATTTTCTATATTTGTAAGTATGGCAAACGAGGAAAGTAATAGTAGGGTTAATACAGGCAGAATACAGCGTGTAAAAAATCCTCAAATGGAGATAGGGAAAATTCCACCACAGGCTACAGAGATAGAAAAAGCTGTCTTGGGTGCCATGATGTTAGATAAATCTGCAGTGAATGATGCCATTGACGTATTGGGCACACCAGATGCTTTTTACGATACAAAACACCAATCTATCTTTAGGGCTATTCAAGATTTATTTGGAAACTCAGAAGCTATAGATTTACTTACCGTTACAGAAAAATTAAAAAAATTAGGCGAGTTAGAATTAAGCGGTGGAGCGGTTTATATTTCTTCGCTAACGCAACGTATAGGTTCTGTTGCTCATATAGAGCATCACGCCCGTATTATTGTGCAAAAATACATACAGCGCCAGGTTATTTTAATGAGTAACAAACTGCTTAAAGAAAGTTTTGATGAGACCAAAGATGTATTTGAGCTTTTAGGTTTTGCCCAAGAAGAGTTATTTGCTATTACGCAAAATAACATGAAGAAAGGGTATCACACCATGGGTTCTTCTATGCGCGAAGCTGTTGAAGAAATAGAGCGTGCCCAACTTATACAAGATGGTGTATCTGGTATACCAACGGGTTTTAGAGATTTAGATAAAATTACTGCAGGTTGGCAACGGTCTGATATGATTGTAATTGCTGCCAGACCAGCCATGGGTAAAACAGCCTTTGTACTTTCTATGGCAAGAAATACGGCTGTAGATTACGGTAAAGGTGTTGCTATTTTCTCTTTAGAGATGAGTAACGTACAGTTGGTAAAGCGTTTAATTTCTGCAGAAACACGCATACCTGCAGAGAAACTAAGAAAAGGAGATTTGGCAGAGCACGAAATGGCACAGCTACACTCTAGAATTGGTCCGTTAACCAACGCACCTATATACATTGATGATACACCTGGTATTTCTATTTTTGAGCTTAGAGCAAAATGCCGTAGGTTAAAAGATAAGTATGATATTGACTGTGTAATTATTGATTACTTGCAATTAATGACAGCCGGAACTGGTTCTAAAGGTATTGGTTCTCGTGAGCAAGAGATATCTCAAATTTCGCGTTCAATTAAAGAAATTGCGCGTGAGTTAAACATACCTGTTATTGCCTTATCTCAACTTTCGCGTTCTGTTGAGCAAAGAGGTGGAGATAAACGTCCTGTTCTTTCAGATTTACGTGAATCTGGAGCAATTGAGCAAGATGCAGATATCGTTTCTTTTATATACAGACCAGAATACTATGGAATTCCAGAGGATGATTTGGGTCCAACAGACGGTGTAGGAGATATTATTATAGCTAAGCACCGAAATGGTGCTACAGATACGGTTCGTCTCAAATTTATTGGAAAATACGCCCGTTTTGATAACCTCGGTGCAGCCTTCGAAGATCACCAACAAACACTACCGCCTTCGGCTATGGGTTCTAGTAGTTCGTTTGATGATTCTCCACAACAAACTATGACCATTAGAAGTAAAATGGACGACGAAGACTATGATTTTAGAGAAGGAGAAGTGTCTGACACCCCATTCTAACCACCTTTGGTTTAACTTTTGATGCATTAAATTTATGTTTAAAAAACTCTTTTTCTTTCTCGCATTTATTAGCTGTTTCAAGGCAAGTGCTTCACAGTTACTAATTCCTATGGATGTTTCTCAAAAAAATCATCTTAAGGCCTATGGTGCTGCATTCTTTATTTTAGAGAATGAAGTTGTGATAGAATGGCTACTCAACTACAGAGGAGGATCTTTTCTTGTTCCTCACCTGAGTACCATAGAAGATATCCTAATTATTAAAGGCGTTAGTTATGAAATTTTGGCAGACGGACAAGTAAATGCAATAAAAAGTAAAATTGCGTCTCCAGAAGTGAATCAAGAAGTAGTGCAGCTAGAAAAAGCGCCTAAAATTGCAGTATATACACCAGATGGAAAACAACCTTGGGACGATGCAGTAACCTTGGTAATGGAGTATGCAGAAATCGAATACGACAAAATTTACGACAGCACAATTATTAATAACGGATTAATTGAGTACGACTGGCTACACCTGCACCACGAGGATTTTACTGGGCAGTACGGTAAATTTTATGCAAGCTACAAAAATGCTCCGTGGTACAGAGAACAAGTAGCTAAGCTAGAAGGCAGTGCTCAACGTTTAGGTTTCGAAAAAGTATCACAAATGAAACTAGCCGTTGCAACAAATATTAAAAACTTTGTTTTAGGCGGTGGATTTCTTTTCACCATGTGTTCGGGTACAGATAGTTTTGATATTGCACTAGCAGCGCAGAATACTGATATTTGCGAAGTAATGTACGACGGTGATGGAAAAGATCCAAACGCACAATCAAAATTAGACTTTACAAATAGCTTTGCGTTTGAAAATTACTTGCTAGAAGAAAACCCTTTGAAGTACGAATATTCTCAAATAGATGGCACAGATTTACACCGTACTATTTCTGAGAAGGAAGATGTTTTTACCTTGTTTGAGTTTTCTGCAAAATGGGATGTTGTACCTACCATGCTCACACAATGTCATACCCAAATAATTAAAGGATTTTATGGTCAGACAACAGATTTTAGAAAAGAATTTATAAAGTCGAACGTACTCGTAATGGGCGAGACCAAATCATTAGGCACAGCGCGTTATATACATTCAGAATTAGGCATGGGTACTTGGACCTATTACGGTGGCCATGATCCCGAAGATTATCAGCATAGGGTTGGCGATCCTCCAACAGATTTAAACCTACATCCAAATTCGCCAGGTTATCGTTTAATCTTAAACAACATTCTTTTCCCTGCTGCAAAAAAGAAAAAACGCAAAACGTAGATGTTTAATTATCTTTTTAAGCGCGAATACTTAGCAACCACTTTTTTGTTGTTCGCAATGGCTTTGTTGTTCTATTTTAGAGCTCCCATTTCAGAATTAGTATTAACCAAATTAACAGGCAATGCTTTTCATTACTATGCGGAGGCTTACATGCCATTTATGCTGCTTTTAATAGGCTTGGTTTCCGTAGGTTTATTTGCTGCTTTAGATAGAAACAAAGCTATTTCTAAACAAGAAAAAGCCAAGGCAACCTCTACATACTTACTTATAGTTTTATTATTTGGTTTAATCGCATGGACAATACACCTCTATTCTATCTATTCTGTATTAGAAAATAACGAGTCTATGTCTGCCTTAGAAGCCAACATTTTGCTTTATCACATTTCTGATATAGGCGTAGTTCTAGGTTTTATTATAGGTGGTTTAGTCTATTTACGAAAAGCCATTCACCAAGGGAAGCTTGGAGAATAAAAATGTCTTCACCCCTCTTACCCGATTGCTACCAAGTCTCTCATCAAGGGAAGAAGTTAAATTGATCTGGTTTTTCCCTCCTCGAGGAGGGATTAAGGGAGGTGACAAGCAATTACTTCGGTGCACAGGACTTCTTAATCACCCCTCTTTATCTCCCCTCAAGGAGAGAAATTAAACTGATATCGAGTTTCCCTCCTCGAGGAGGGATTAAGGGAGGTGACAAACACTTACTTCGGTGCACAGGACTTCTTAATCACCCCTTAAGGGTAGAAATTTAATTGAACTCACTTAAAGATAGATAGAAATACCGTGATAGTCTAATTCCCCATTTCAGACATAAACTTGATACGCATCAAGCGCAATTCTTCTTCGCTGTAATCACCATCAAACTCATTATAAGCCTCGGTTAAATCGTCTGTTTCTGCTTCAGTAAAATATTCGTAAATCTCTTCTTGATCTCCTTCTTCTAGGATATCATCAATGTAATAGTTTATGTTGACACGCGTTCCAGAATGAACGATCATTTCAATTTCATCTAACACCTCAACCATAGATTTTCCTTGTGATTTTCCGATGTCTTCTAAAGGTAATTTTCTATCAATATTTTGTATGAGTCGTACTTTCATACCCGACTTATTTACCAGTTGTTTTACAACTAAATCTTGTGGACGCTCGATGTCGTTTTCCTCTACATACTGCTTAATGAGACTTAAAAATGGTGCGCCATATCGTCTTGCTTTTCCTTGTCCAACACCCTGAATATTGGTAAGCTCTTCCATTGTAATTGGATATTGAAAGCTCATGTCTTTCAAAGATGCTTCTTGAAAAATCACAAATGGAGGAATTGCTTTTTCTTTAGAAATTTGCTTTCTAAGATCGAGCATATTTTTATACAGCACCTCATCAAAAGCACCTTTAGCAGCTCCATTTGCAACTACAATATCGTCGTCAACAGAACTGTAATCATTCTCTTTAATCAAGGTAAATGACGTGGGGTTTTTCGCAAATTCATGTCCGATTTCTGTCATTTTAATCGTACCATAAGACTCTATATCTTTGGTTAACAGTTTTGCAACAAGACACTGTCTAATTACCGCATTCCAAAAATTTACATCTCTGTCTTTCCCTTTAGCGTAACTTTTAAGCTTATCGTGTTTATAAGTTTCTATTTCTGCAGTGTCTTTTCCGGCCAGAACATTACAAATATGTTTTGCTTTTTGTTGTTCTTTCATTTCTACAACAGCATCAAGAATCAGTTTAACCTGATCTTTACCTTCCATGGTTTCTTTAGGATGCTTACAATTATCGCACATATCATGGCAATCATCTGAATTGTACTCTTCTCCAAAATAATGCAACAAGTACTTTCTTCTACAGATGGATGTTTCTGCATAAGAAACAATTTCAAATAGTAATTGTCTTCCTACTTCTTGCTCTGCAACTGGTTTACCTTGTAAGAACTTTTCTAATTTTTCAATGTCTTTATACGAGTAAAATGCAACACATTCTCCTTCTCCACCATCTCTACCCGCTCGTCCTGTTTCTTGATAATAGCTTTCTAATGATTTTGGGATGTCGTGATGAATAACAAAACGAACATCTGGTTTATCAATCCCCATTCCAAAGGCAATAGTTGCAACAATAACATCTACATCTTCCATCAAAAACATATCCTGATGCTTTCCTCGCGTTGCTGCATCCATACCAGCATGATACGCTAAGGCATTTACACCATTTACTCTTAAAATTTCGGCTAGCTGCTCTACTTTTTTACGACTCAAACAGTAAATAATACCTGATTGCCCTTCTTTTGTGCGTATGTAACGAATTATTTCTTTCTCTACTTCGCGTTTTGGTCTTACTTCGTAAAACAAATTATCTCTATTGAAAGATGCTTTAAACACTTTAGCGTCTAGCATATTCAAGTTTTTCTGAATATCATGCTGTACCTTCGGGGTTGCGGTAGCTGTTAAAGCAATGATTGGAACGTTAGAAATTTGTTCAAAAATTTCTCTTAGTCTTCTATATTCTGGTCTAAAATCATGTCCCCATTCAGAAATACAATGTGCTTCATCTATAGCAAAAAAGGAGATATCTACTTGATTAAAGAATTCAACATTTTCTTTTTTAGTTAACGATTCTGGAGCTACATATAATAACTTAGTTTTCTTCTCTAGAATATCATTTTTAACCTTATTAATATCTGTTTTAGAAAGAGAACTATTCATAACATGGGCTACACTATCAGTTTCGCTCACGTTACGTATTGCATCTACTTGATTTTTCATTAGAGCAATCAAAGGAGAAACAATAATTGCTGTACCCTCAGACAACAAAGCAGGCAACTGATAACACATTGATTTACCGCCTCCTGTTGGCATAATAACAAAGGTATTGTTCCCGTCTAAAATATTTGTGATGATTTCCTTCTGGTCTCCTCTAAATTGATCATATCCGAAATATTTACGAAGAGCTCCTGTTAAATCATTTGATACCATATACTATAAAAACTAAATTCAAATCTAATTTACGAAAACGTAAGCATAAACTTCAATTAAATGGTTAGAAAATATTTTTTATCGTTCTATCTTGTTAAAACAAAGATTAAGCAGTTGTTTTTATAGACCAAAAAAAGGCTAAACCTTGCCTATATTCGTTAAAAAAATAGAGCGTTTTATTCTACTTCTAAAATATCTTCAAGAATTTTTTGAGTTATTAGATAAGTGGGTTTTACTCCGTTTAAACCTAATCCACCTGACGCGAGTGTACTTCCTGTTTCTAAGGGATTATCAGAAGCGTAATAAGCATAGCGTACTTTTACATCTTCTCTAATACTTTTTCTAATTTTAGAAGCACTTTGTATGGCTTTTTGATAATGCGCACCTTCCATTTCTAAACCAATCATACCCCAGGTAGAATCTTTAAAGTAGCGGAGCACCTCTTTATTTTGCAAAGAAGTTCCTAACACGGTAATCATTGGTCCGACCGCTACAACCATCCCCTGACCTGCGAATTGGTTAGCATTTAAACTATTTTCGAAAGGATAATTATCTGCCGTGCCTTCAAAAACATGAGCTGTTGGTACCATTATATCTCCTTTGCCTCCATCTAAAATTCCGGCTTTCCCCATAATTGAAACAGATGCTACTTGGAGGTCATACTTTTTCCCTTCCTTACTGTGATACGTTTTTAAGAGTTCATCCATTGTTTCGTAAGCTTGTTCTCCAAAGGCATAATCCATCACAATCAAAACAGGTTTCGACTTTGCTCTATTAATTAAGTGTGTTTTTGAAAAATCTACTTTTGATGTGTCAATAATCTGCACATTAATGTTTGTGCCAGAGTTATCTTTCACATCGATTAAACCTTTTTTATTAGCATACATCTTAATTTTATCATGGTACTCTGCACTTTTGCTATCACTTAAAGTTTCGAACAATTCCATTGCAGTTAAATGCGCATGTGTTTCCAATGCTTGCTTGCTATATAAATAGTTCATCACACTGTGCATATTTGCGCTAATGATATGAACTGGTTTATCAATCAAACCTTTGTCAATCAAAATTTCCTTTATCTCGCTAGCCCATTTATCTCCGTATAAATGTTGACCCAATCTTTCTTGCAAAATTTTACTAAAGGTTATGGTACGCTTGCTTTTCTCTTGTATTTCTTCTATTGCCAGCTTACCCAGCCAATACACCAACTTTAAAAATCTATGTGGATTGTTTTGGGTAGCACAGCGCTGATAAACGCGCTCTACTTCTTCAAAAGTTCTTCCTACTATATTGGCTGTATAAACCAAAACAACCTCTTTTTCTTTCTTTGATAATTTTTTCTTGTTAATGGCTTCTTCTAATTTACCCCAATCCCTAATGGTGTTCGAGTCATCCTCAATAAGCACACGATTGGCAATTTTATGCGATTCTATAAACAGAAAAGTTAAGTGTGTTAAAATATCATAGATGTCAGATCTTCCACGAGTTATTTGCACATTCATTTGATCGGCATCAATACGGTAACACTTTCTTCTTCTTTTTGGTGGAATTATTGCTATTAGAGTGCTCTTATCATACCCTTCGTCTGAGGTAAGATTAATGTAAGAGCATTGCTCAATACCTTCTGGCAGCCTATCTAAAACATAGAAAAGTCCGTTCATTTCTAACTTATCTTCTGCAATTACACCATAAATTTCTGGTCTTAGCTCCAACAAGGCATCGCGTAACGTTTTCCCCGAAACACCCATTGGTTTATAAAAACCCCTGTTCATTAGATGACGCATGGTTACGTAAAGTCTACCAATTGCGTTTGTGCTTTCTCTTGCCCTAGATTTACTCATTCTGTTGAATTTGAAATAATAGCTTTAAGATAGCACGATTTATTGGAAACTAAAATTTAATTAAATGAGTTTAGTTTTATTTTGTCCTACCTTTTTAAGGAAGTTGTATTAAGCGCAGTGCAACGGAGCTTAAGACGAAGGGTTAATTATGAAGAAAAAACAATTCTCTGTGAGATAACTATTAAATTGATTGCTTTTTTTAAAAAACGCTGTGCTTGTTAAAACTAAAGCCCTCCGACTTTTAATCGGATAAAATCCTCATAAAACTCACCTCCCTTGAAAAGTGAGGACAGCTCTATTTTCTCAAAAATTTTGCTTCGTAAAAGAAGTAAGCACATAATTAAAATTTATCTCTTATTTTTGTTGCTCAAACTAAAGAGAACATGACGGAAGAAGTAAATATGGCGTTTGACGAATTTAAGTCTGCCAACGAAAAAACAATTGAGCATTTAAACAACCAACTTTTACGTGTACGTGCAGGAAAAGCTACACCAAGTATGCTTTCTAGTGTTATGGTAGACTATTACGGCTCTATGACTCCACTAGCACAAGTTGCCAATGTTTCTACTTTAGATGCGCGCACAATTACTGTTCAACCTTGGGAAAAAGCGTTGCTAGAAGAATGTGCTAAGGGAATTGTAATGGCAAACTTAGGACTAAACCCGCAAAACAACGGAGAAATGTTGATTTTAAACGTTCCAGCTTTAACGGAAGAAAGAAGACGCGATTTAGTGAAAAAAGCAAAAGCTGAGGGAGAAGATTCTAAAGTTGGTATTAGAAACAACAGAAAAGACGCTATGGATTTTATTAAAAATCTTAAAAATGACGGACTTTCTGAAGATGATGCAAAAGTAGCTGAGGCAAAAATTCAAGACATCACAAACGCTTACGTAAAGCAAATTGATGAATTACTAGACGTGAAAGAGAAAGATATCATGACGGTTTAATTTGATTAAAAGGGCGCGCTTAGAATTGTTATACTGAGCATCGCTTTTGATATTTGAGTGCGATTCAGAATAACTGAATCGCACTTTTTTTAATCCTTTCTTTCAGGAAATTCAATATAAGAAGTATCTCCCGGAACCTTCGGAAACTGATTATTTTGCCAATCTTCTTTGGCTTGAATTAATTTTTCTTTGCTATGTGAAACGAAATTCCACATTAAAAGCGGTTCTTTTTCTAATGGTTCTCCGCCAAATAGTAATATTTGCGTATTCTTTTCCAAACAAATCTCGCACTGTTCGTTTGTTTTAGAAATAAGCATTTGTCCGGCAGAAACTACCTCATCTTTAACGGTTATTTCTCCTCTTACAATTACAAAAGCTACTTCTCCTTTTATTTGGCTTTTTAAATCTAAGGTTGTGCTTTTCTCTGCAAAAATATCTACCATAAACAAAGGAGAAAAACCTTGTAATGGAGACTGTAAACCAAATGCATTACCAGCAACCGTTTTTATTTGTAAACCATCTTGTGTTTTGGTAGGTAAAGTATCCTTCGCATAAAAATCGAACTGCGCATCCATATCTTCTAAGCTATGCGGTAATGCAACCCAAATTTGATAGCCATGCATGGTAAACTCTCCTTGATTTCTTTTCTCTTCTGGTGTTCTTTCTGTATGCGTTACGCCTTTTCCTGAAGTCATAAAACCAACATCTCCAGAGTAGATGACTTTGTCTGTCCCCAAACTATCTTTGTGATGAATTTCTCCTTCAAACAGATAGGTTAATGTACTTAACCCAATATGCGGATGTTGATCTACATCTAAATACGAACCATTGCCAAATTTGGCTGAACCCATATGATCTATAAACGTAAAAGGCCCTACTTGTCTTTTTTTTCGAAAAGGCAAGAGTCTACCCACCATAAAACTACCTAAATCTGCTTGTCGCTCATTTACGATTAAATCATTATTTGCCATGGAGTTTTAATTGGAGGTTTGAAATTGAAAACGTTATTTAAAGAAAATGTTATGTATTAGCATTAACAGAAAGTAATTAATCTTCTGGCATAATTTCCATTTTCTGGGCAAAGTGGTAACAATAATCTCTTAAATCTTCTGAAATTAGATTTTCGCCTGTTGCTCTCTCAAAAGTATCTGCCATAGTAACTAAGGTTTGATGAAAAAATTGCTTCATTTCTTCTACAGACATATCTTTTGTCCATAAATCCATTTTCATCGTATTCTTTTCTTTCGGATCCCACATAGAAAGGAACATAGCCGTTGTTTCTCTGTTATCAATATTTCCATCTTCTGCAGTCCATTTCATCCGAACAGGAACAGCGTTTTCATTTGTTCCTACATCTACCTTAATACTGCTTGTTTTTTTTACTTCGTCTTCGCTCATTTTTTTAATCGATTTGAAATGTTTGTATTATTTTGTTGTAATCTGTAGTTAGTAGTTCTTGCAAAGTTATTTCGTTTTTTCGCATATAGCCTTTCACCATTTTATACCCAAGATATTGCCCTAATCGATCTGGAGCTTCTTCAGGCAAACCAACAGTGAAAGGTCCGGCATTCAAGAAGTTCGACTTATCTCTAGGATTGTTTTGAAATAGTAATTTTTGATCAATTAAATATTCCCAAACAAGTGAAAGATTTTCTTGTGCATACTTCAATTCTGATTTCTCGTACTTTAAAAGTCTATCTTCTTCTAAATTTGGCAAGGCTGCGTGGATTAGGAAAATTGTTTTTCCTGCTTGAATAATGTGTTCTGCCATGGTTCCGTCCAAAGCCTTAATAAAATGTGCTTGTACCCAAGATTCAAGTACGTCTCTTTCCAAATATTTACTGTCCATTCTTTTTCTCTGCCAAGCATAAAGTTCTTCTGTTGGAATTGACTGGACAACTGCATTCTTTTCTCCAAGATAGAATTCTAAACCAACAGAAACCGCAGAATCAGAACTATGAACACCTGCAAAAAGATTGTTTAACCAAAGTAATTCTTTGGGATATTTTTGATTGGGAAAGTGAACTTTTAGTCGTTTAAACCCATCCTCAATGCGTTTAATATATTTGATTCTTTCTTTAAAACGTTTTTCTTTTTCAAGTTCTATCTTTTGTATGTAGTCACTTTTATAAAAGCTATATATTAATTTACTGAAGTTACTATCAACGGGAGCTCTAAGATTAAAACTCATTTCCATTTCATACAACTCTGTAAAATCGTTACTTGCTTTTAAGTGTGCCTGTTTTGTTTCTTCTGGCGAACGGTTTAAGAAGATTGCATCAACATCATGCACGTCAAGCGAAAAGTCGCTATTATCTACGGGTATATCCCATCGGTTTTCTTGGCAAGAAACTAAACCAAAAATAGATACTACAACAAAGAAATATATGATTTTGTATCTCATCAAATTATTAGTTATTATTGCATACACAAACGAAATCAAAGGTATGAAAAAGATATTTACTATTACTGCGCTTCTTCTTGGATTTACCGTAATTGGTCAGGAAGTTGCAAATAAGAAGATTCAAGCCGGACTATCAACTGGGGTTGGACTTAACTTGAATAAATCTGGAACCAACTTAATTACAGGAAATACCGGAAGTGACTTTATAATTGGAGCAGCCCTTAATTGGCATTTTGCAGATAAGATTTCGTTTAGCACAGGCGTATTGTTTGATCTTGAATCGTATAGAATTGATGTAAACAATGACGAAGCAGGAGACGAGCTTTACTATGCCTTTAATGATAAACAAATTCTTACCACTAACTCGCTAATAGACGATTTTGGCAAAGACGATTCAGAATTTAATTTATTGGATGCGAATGCGGACAACTATGACGGAATTTTTAGAATTACTGAGCGTCAGCAAAAGCCAAAATACTTAACTATACCTACGATGATTATGTTCCACACTCAGTTTTATGGTTACTTACGCTATTTTGCGAAAGCAGGAATTAGACACTCCTTTTTATTATCTAACAAATCCAACGATTTGGGTGTGGAGCAAACTTTTACAGGGACTGGAGAATTAACCGATCTTTCTGGTGGAAAAACAGAATTGAAAGATATGGAACCAGAAACCGAATTATCTTTTTATAGAGCTACCTTAGGTTTAACAGGAGGAGCAGAATGGAATTTTTCTGGCTCTACCTCTTTGGTTGCTGAGCTTGGCTATTATTATGGTTTTACTCCAATTTACCGAAGCGAAGCACTTACGGGTAACGAAAGTAAAAATATGTCGTTTTTTCAACAGCAAGACAACAATTTAATTGCTTTCAAAACATTTGATACAAGACAACAACAAATTTTATTGAAAATTTCTATTTTATTTTAAAAACTACACGCGTGCAAGCTCAAAAAATTGAAAATCACATTAAAAATTGGTTATCTAACTATACCGAAAAAAGTAAAAGCTCTGGCTTTATTGTAGGTATTTCTGGAGGTATTGATAGTGCTTTGACCTCAAAATTATGCGCCTTAACAGGAAAAAAAGTAATGCTTTTGAGTATGCCTATCAGACAAACTAAGGCAGAATATGCGCGTGCCATGGAACATATTGAAGACTTATCTAATCGCTTTAAAAATGTTTCGAGTTTAGACATAAATCTTACTGCTAGTTTTGAGCAGTTAGAAAGAGACCTGCCTTCTTCAACAGTGGAAAATCATTTAGCAATGGCTAATTCAAGAGCTCGCTTAAGAATGTTAACACTCTATGCTGTAGGACAAGCAAATGGTTTATTAGTTGCAGGAACAGGAAATAAAGTAGAAGACTTTGGTGTTGGGTTTTACACGAAATATGGAGACGGTGGTGTTGATATTTCTCCTATCGCAGATTTATTTAAAACAGAAGTTTTTTCTCTCGCTAAACATGTTGGAGTAGTACAATCTATACTAGATGCAAAACCTACAGACGGACTTTGGGAGGACGGCAGAAGTGATGAAGACCAAATTGGTGCAAGCTACCCAGAATTAGAATGGGCTATGACACAACTAGAGAACACAAGCTTAGAGAAGCTGAAGAATGATACCTCCTTATCAGAAAGGCAGCAAGAAGTACTAACGCTTTACTCCAACTTTAATCGAGCAAACCAGCACAAAATGAACCCCATTCCTGTGTGTATAATCCCAGAAGAATTTAAATAAAAAAAGAGCGCTGAATAAGCGCTCTTTTTGTACCAGTTAATATAATTATTATAGCGGATACTGATTCTTATTTATCGCAGCTAAAGCTATTTTCTGTCTGGTTTCCTTTGGATTTATAGCATTCATTTTAGTGAAACGCTTTAGTCCCATTAACATCATTTTTGCTTCATCTCCTTCTGCAAAACTATTAATTGCATCTTTTGCTATTTTATTCATTTTATCCGCAGCGTCGTAAAAGTATGTTTTCGCAATTTCAATTTGAATTTCAGCAGCTTCTTCTCCCTTCAAGGCAACCAACTTTTGAACACGTAAAAGAACACTTTCTGCTTGATAGGTTATCATTGCTAAGTCGGCAATACCCATTAAAACTTCTTGTTCTTTGGCCAACGTTTGCATTAACTTTTGGACCGCAGAACCAGCTACCATTAAGATAATTTTCTTAAATCCTTCTATTGCCTTCTCCTCTTCGCCCAAAACACCAGTTGGTTCTTCGCCAAATTCAGGAATAGACATTAGTTCTCCAGCAACTTTCATTGCTGGTCCCATTAAATCAAGTTCGCCTTTCATGGCTCTTTTCAGAATCATGTCTACAGTAAGCATGCGGTTGATCTCATTTGTTCCCTCAAAAATTCTGTTAATTCTTGCATCTCTGTAAGCGCGTTCAACAGAAGATTCTGCGGAGTATCCCATCCCTCCGAAAATTTGAACAGCTTCATCAACTACAAAGTCCAAACACTCTGATCCTGCTACCTTCAGTAACGCACACTCGGCTGCAAATTGTTCAATCCCTTTAAGTGTAGCCGTCTCTTTATCTAGACCTGAAACATGCAAGGCTTCTATAGCATCATCTATGTTCTGACTTGCTCTATACATAGCAGATTCTACTGCATACGTACGAATAATTTGTTCTCCTATTTTACCTCTAATAGCTCCGTACTTCGCTATACTTCTTCCAAATTGCTCGCGCTCATTGGCATATTTTACAGCATCTGTAATAGCTGCTTTCGCTCCGCCTAGAACTCCCGCAGCTAGTTTAATACGTCCAATGTTTAAAATATTTAAGGCGATCTTAAATCCATTTTCTCTTTCAGATAATAAATTTTCTACCGGAACCTTTACCTTATTAAAAAAGACTTGTCGAGTTGAGGAACCTTTAATCCCCATCTTTTTTTCTTCTGGATTCAATGAGATACCTTCTGAATCTGCTTCAACTAGAAATGCACTAAGGTTCTTATCATCGTCAATCTTAGCAAAAACGGTAAACAAGTTGGCAAAGCCAGCGTTGGTAATCCACATTTTTTGTCCAGAAATAAGGTAACTCTTTCCATCTTCAGACAAAACCGCCTTCGTTTTACCACTATTTGCATCAGATCCTGCTCCTGGTTCCGTTAAACAATAAGCAGCCTTCCACTCTCCACTTGCCAATTTGGGTATATACTTTTGCTTTTGATCCATATTCCCATAATAGAGCAATGGCAAGGTTCCAATTCCTGTGTGCGCACCGAAAGCAACAGAAAAAGAATATCCTTTCCCTAGTCTTTCTGTAGTAAGCAGCGAGGTTTTAAAATCTACGCCCAAACCTCCTAAACTTTCTGGCACAGACATCCCTAGTAATCCTAAAGCTCCTGCTTTTTCCATTAAAGAAGGCATCAGACCTTCTTCCATATTATCTATACGTTCTAATAAAGGAACTACTTCTTGATCTATAAAATCTTCACATGTTGCAGCAATCATAGTCTGCTCTTCGGTCCATTCTTCTGGAATAAAAATATCTTCTGGCAAAGTTTTTCTAATGATAAACTCTCCTCCTTTTATTGCTTCTTTTTTATCTGACATGCTAGTGCGTTTTGTATAAGTGTGATAGAGTAAAAATAAAAATCTTTTATTTATTATGCAAGCATACTTGTTTAAAGAATTTAAAATCTTCTAAAATTGACAAATATCCGTCCTCTCCTCTCGGCTATTTTGGTATCTTTGAGGTTCGAATTTGTGTTGCGTGAAGGTATTTAACAGTTTTGATGAATTAACAACAATTAATAACCCGGTGCTTACCATTGGTACTTTTGACGGCGTGCATATTGGGCATCAAAAAATAGTGCAGCAGTTGAACGCTGCAGCCGATAAAATAAATGGTGAATCTGTTCTTTTTACCTTTTATCCTCACCCAAGAATGGTTCTATTCCCAGATTCCCACGGCTTAAAGCTCATCCAAACCCAACGTGAAAAACTGGATAAGCTTAAACGTTTTGGGCTCAAAAATGTCATTGTTTATCCTTTTACGCACGAATTTTCTAGATTAACAGCTACTGAATTTGTTCGCGATTACTTGGTTAACAAACTCAAAGTTAAAAAGATGATTATTGGATATGATCATCAGTTTGGAAAAAACAGAGAAGGTACGCTTGAGTTACTCAAAGATCTTGCTCCTATTTATGATTTTCAAGTACAAGAGATTCCTGCACAAGACATTGAAAGCGTAAACGTAAGCAGCACCAAAATCAGAAAATCTTTACAAAATGGTGATGTAAGCACAGCTACTCAGTACTTAGGCGAGTTTTTTGAGCTCTCAGGTACGGTAATACATGGTAATAAAATTGGTAGAACAATTAATTTCCCTACTGCCAATATCGCGGTAGACTCTGAAATAAAGGTAATTCCGGCAAATGGCGTGTATGCAGTAAGGGTGGTTTTAGAAAACAGAACAGAATACTTTGGCATGCTAAACATTGGGAAAAAGCCTACCGTTAATAATGAAAACTATATCTCTTTAGAAGTTAATATATTAGATTTTGCGGGTGATTTATACAACCAAGCTATTACTGTGAAATTCTTAAGTAAACTAAGAGATGAACAAAAATTTGAAGGATTAACTGATCTACAAACACAAATAAAAAAAGATGAACAAGTGGTGCGCAATGCTATTCATACTTCTAATTGGTAAGAGCTTATCATTTAGTCAAATTGAAACAAATACTTATCCATTTGTAAGTTGGGAAAATGCCCAAACAATGCAAATTGACACCGTTTATGCCATAAGTTTTGGAAAAAATAAACTAAACCAGCTACCCGCAGAACTAGCAGAATACAAACAACTAAAGTCGCTCGAATTAGGGAGAAATAAGCTCGATTCATTACCTACTTTCTTATCTGAATTTGACTCGCTTCAATATCTTGGGTTTTCTAAAAATCAACTCAATCATTTCCCTATAATAATTTGTAAGCTAACCAAATTAAAATTTATTGACGCAAGCAGAAATAACATTGAAAAACTTCCTAACTGCATTAGTTACATGCCAAACTTGAAAGCTTTAGATGTTTGGGATACAGGACTCAAAACTCTACCACATGATTTTGAACAACTTGCCAAACAACTTAAATATTTAGATTTAAGAGGTATGACTTATTCTCCTGATTACATTGAAAAATGGAAAGGACTTTTACCTCGTACCGTTATAGAACATGAACCGCCTTGCAATTGTGTAAAGTAAGCACTATCCTTAGTCTTCTGTTGGTAACTTAAAGCGTGTTTATATAATTTCTTGCGTTATCATTTTATCTTTACTTTATGAATTTTGTAGACATCATTCTACTTGTGCCGTTATTGTGGGGAGCCTGGAAGGGATTAAAAAAAGGACTAATAATTGAACTTTTTACACTTCTGGCTCTATTGGTGGGTATTTACGCTGCTATTAACTTTTCTGATTTTACGGCCGAAAAAATAAACGAAAACTTTACGTTAGAAAGTAAATATTTACCTGTTGTAGCCTTTACCATTACTTTTTTAGTTGTAGGTGCACTTATCTTTTTTGCTGGAAAAATGGTAGAAAAAATGGTTCAAGTAATAAATTTGAGCACCGTAAATAAGCTTCTTGGAATGTTCCTTGGAATAATAAAAATGATTTACACCCTAAGCGTACTTATTATTCTTGTAGAAACGTATGACGAACGAGGAGAATTTATTCCTACCAGTGTTAAGGAAGAGTCTTTTATGTACACGCCTGTTAAAAATATAGCCTTATATACCATACCTGCAGTTGAGGAGAGTAGAATTTGGCTTAAAAATAGTATGCAACATCAAGATTCAAGTCAACATTTTTCTGTAGACGATCTTTTCTATTTGAAAAATAAAGCCGACAGTTTAGGTATAGACGTAGATAGTTTAAGAAAACTTAATGAAGAATGGAATGAAATGGGTCTTTAGCTTATTCTTACTTTTTAGCATACAGACTTTTCATGCTCAATTGTTTCAAAACAATAAAAAACCACTACTTAAAGTAAGAAAGGTTGGACCTTACCTTGGTGTGCAGCAAGCGAAATACTTTGCTGCCGAATTTGGAGCAGAAATGCAGTTTAAACAAATAAAATTAATCAAACCAAATACACATGCTATTAATATGGGCTTTGATTATAATTTTAGACTAAAACAGCCTGTACTCTCTTATGCCGTGGGTTATTGGTTTAAACAAGGGAGATTAAACTTAACTTACGGTGCAACCCTTGTTTTAAAATCGAACTTTGAAAGAAACATTGTTGGCGGAGGGCCTGTTCTAGGATTTAAATTATTAGGGTTTCATCTACAAACAGGCTATCACTTTTTGCCTCAGGCTGATAGTTTTAAAGAGGTTAATCAGCTGTATATTTCGTTGCGCTACGTATTAGTTAATACGCGTGATTATACTTGGAGAAAACGAGATAAAAAATAGTCTTTATTCTTTTTTTTCAGCTTCTAAAATTTGCTGTGCCAACTTCTCTTCCCAACCTTCTCCGTAGTAAGCTGTCAACTCTAACCTAGTTTTCTGGTTTTGTAACTTGGCTTTTTGCATAATGTGTTCATCAATAATACATCCTGCAATTGATTCATATTTAATTCTCCAGTCTTGAAGAACTTTTTCTCGTGCTTCGCTAAACGGTTTGGGAAATCCGTAGGTATAGAAAATAAACTGGTTATTCTCTTAGGTATTCTGCGTGTATGGCCCTTTCCCCTCTTGAGCTAACATAGCAAAAGAGATAATAAAATAAGATAAGAATAGCGTCAATTTCATCTGCACTTTTTTATACTGTACCGCTAAGGCCAAGTTTAGTTCAAAAAAAAAGCACTTATCCGAAATTCGAATAAGTACTTTTTATAAAAGTGATATTTGTTATTTCTCTGCTAATTTAATTCCGTCAGCAATAAAAGTCATTGTAATTTTTTCTTCTGACACAGCTTTTTCAGCATCTTCAGCACTCATTCCTCCATCTTCTAATAAATGTCTCTGAAAGTCTACCGAAACCGTATCTTGAATAGCCGTCCCATGCAAGTAAGCCATAGAACCTAATTCAGTATCTACCGGTATTGTAAAATGGTCTTTAAATCTCACCATAAAATCTTCTTCTCCTTCAACTGGGTTTTTAACTGAAATCCAGCACCCCATTTTAGCACAAACCTCTGTTATTTCGCCTTTAAAGGTTGCTTCTAATTCTTCTTTCCCATTAAATTGAGCAAGTAACTCTGCTGTTGTAATCGCTGTTTCCGTATCCACAGCTGTTTGACCAAATTCTGTTTTTACCTGCTCTGTAACTTCTTCT
The DNA here is from genome assembly GCA_965656535.1 of Lishizhenia sp. Taxonomy (GTDB): domain Bacteria; phylum Bacteroidota; class Bacteroidia; order Flavobacteriales_D; family Crocinitomicaceae; genus Lishizhenia. Next base: position 908,393 of record CBFHKX010000001.1, on the reverse strand, counting down.
GTTTGATTTGGGGTATTCTCCATTGTTTCGCCCTCTTCTCCTTGCTTCTCTGCACAAGAGAATAAAAGTGCAACTGCACTCATTGCTATAATTGTCTTTTTCATATCTTTTTTCTTCAAAAATAAGAATCGTTTCGTTTTACACCTAAATCTTAGCGTAGTTTTTTGTTGTTTTTATGCCTGTCTTTATCGCGTATCGACTTCTTTTCTAGATTTTTCTGAACGGCTTGTTCTAAATCTACACCTGTTTGATTTGCTAAGCATGTCAATACAAAAAGAACGTCGGCCAACTCATCTCCTAGATCTTTATTTTTATCCGACTCTTTCTCGCTCTGTTCGCCGTATCTTCTTGCCATAATTCTGGCAACTTCGCCCACTTCCTCCATCAACATCGCCGTATTCGTTAGCTCGTCAAAATAACGAACTCCAATATCCTTAATCCAATTGTCAACTGTATTTTGCAATTCTTTCAACTCCATTATTCTTTATTTTTTGAATCTATAATTAGGGTAACAGGACCATCATTGTGTATATTTACTTGCATATCTGCACCAAAATTTCCTGTTTCAACCACAAGCCCACTCTTTCTAACCTCCTCAATAAATGCTTCATAAAGTGGTAGAGCTATTATGGGTTTAGCAGACTTTACGAAGCTTGGTCTGTTGCCTTTCTTTGTAGAAGCATATAATGTAAATTGGCTCACAATTAATAATTCTCCACGGATATCTAAGGCCGATAAATTCATCTTCCCATCGGCATCTGCAAATACACGTAATCCAAGAATTTTTTTCACCAACCAATTAATATCTTCTGCATTATCGGTAGTTTCTACACCTAAAAAAACGAGTAAACCTGAATTTATCTTACCAACAGTTACTTGGTTTATGCTTACACTTGCTGCTTTAACACGTTGGACAACTGCTCTCATCCAAAAATATTTTTTCTATAATTCTCTTCTTGATCTTCGTGCATTAAACCTAGATACGTAGCATAACGTGAAGCAGCAATTTCACCTTCCTCAACTGCGTTTTTAATACTACAATTTGGTTCGTTTATGTGCATACAATTATTGAATTTACATGCATTTAAGCGCGATCTCATTTCAGGAAAATAATGTGCAAAATGCTCTTTTTCCAAATCTACAATACCAAAAGCTCTTATTCCAGGCGTGTCTATTATAAAACCTCCGGTTTGCAGCGGATGCATCTCTGCGAAGGTAGTTGTGTGCTGACCTTGCAAGTGATAGCTACTAATAGCTTTGGTTTTTATGCTTAAGTTACTATCTAAGGCATTAATTAATGTGCTCTTCCCTACACCACTGTGTCCAGCTATCATTACCTGACAATCTTTAATCTCTTCTTGTAAAAAAGCAATATTTTCTTTGTTTAAGGCTGAAATTTTATGTCCGGGATAACCAATTCGCTCATACTTTTCTATTACCTCGTCTACCAACGGAAGGTGCTCTTCGAAATACTGATCCATCTTATTAAAAAGTAGCGTTACCGGTATTCTAAATGATTCTGCTGCAACAAGAAATCTATCTATAAATGCAAGGTGTGTTTCAGGTGCAACCAACGTTACGAGTAAATATGCTCTATCAACATTTGATGCCAAAATGTGCATTTGTTTTGACAAGTTTACCGATTTTCTAACGATATAATTCTTTCGTTCGAATACCTTAGTGATAACACCTTGTTTCTCTTCATTTTCAAGTAACTCAACTTCCACAACATCGCCAGCCGAAACTGGATTAGTAGTTTTTAAACCTTGCAGCCTAATTTTACCGCGAATTCTACAATCGATTACCTCATCGTTGATTAAAACGGAATACCATTTTCCTGTTGATTTTAAAACTTTTCCTTCCAAATTATTTCTTTAACGTTGCTTTGTTGTAAAATTACTAAAGATGTTTAAGACAAGTACGTTTTGAAACATTATCTTCGTAATCAAACGTGCAAATATGTCTATTAAGGTTAAACATCTCACAAAATACTACGGAAGTCAAACTGCCGTTAACAACATTTCTTTTGAGGCTAAAAAAGGAGAAATCCTAGGCTTTCTTGGTCCGAATGGAGCTGGAAAGTCTACAACCATGAAAATTATTACTGGTTTTATTCCCGCTAGCAATGGAAATATAGAAGTCTGTGGGTTAGATGTAGAAAAAAATGCATTAGAATCGCGCACAAAAATTGGTTATTTACCCGAAAACAATCCTTTGTATCTAGACATGTATGTTAAAGAATACCTCGAGTTTGTTGCTAAGATATACAAAGTTAAAAATAGAAAAGCGCGCGTAAATGAAATGATAGAGCAAGTTGGTTTAGAAAGAGAACAACATAAAATCATAGGTGCTTTATCTAAGGGGTATAGACAACGTGTTGGATTAGCACAAGCAATTATTCATGAACCTGAGGTGCTTATTTTAGATGAACCAACCTCTGGATTAGACCCTAATCAATTGGTTGAAATAAGAGCATTAATTAAAAACATAGGTAGAGAAAAAACAGTAATGCTTTCTACGCATATTATGCAAGAGGTAGAAGCGATATGCGACCGTGTAATCATTATTAAAAATGGAAACTTAGTTGCAAATGATACAGCTACTACTTTACAGCAAAAAGGAGAACAAACTGTTGTTTATGTTGAATTCGAAGGTAAAGTATCTAAGAATCAACTTCAAAAGATTGAAGGCGTTAACAAGATCGAAGCCGTAGGAAATGGTACATTTTTAATTGCATCGAAGACCAACGCAGACCTCAGAAAAACCATTGCGCAATTTGCGCAACAGAATAACTTGTTAACGCTAACACTGCGTAAAGAAGAACGCTCTTTGGAAGACGTATTTAAGGAATTAACTAAGTAATAAAAAAAACAAAATCCCTTTCCAAATTAATGGAGAAAGGATTTTGTAACTGCAATCGTCGGTTTTGTTGTAAAAGTTGTTGTGCTAAATTGAAAGGTTTTAGCTAATGATTGCTTTTTTTATTTCGATTTCTGTGATTTTTCTTTTATTTCCATCTTTGGCCATATAAGTTCTATTTTTTAAAGCGCCAATCACAGTGAGTTGAGCTCCTTTTTTTGCATTTGAAATAATATACTTAGCTGTACTTCCCCAAGCGTAAACGTTGTGCCATGAAGTACGTGTTGTATATTCTCCTGTTTTATCTCTGTATTTTTCATTTGTAGCTAGAGAGAATTTCACTTTTTTAGCTCCACTTTCGAAGTTTGTAATTTCTGGATTATTTCCAATGTTTCCGATTAATTGTATTTGATTATTCATCTTAGTTTGTGTTTTTTTTTCGAAAAAAGAACGAAAGTTTCTTAACCGTTAGAACCGTTACGATTCTTTCGCTCTATGTTTAATTTATAATATTACAAGGTCATTTACCTCTACTGCTGTGTGTTTAATTAACCTGCCCTTACTTCTCGAAAAACGAGAAACTAGTTTTCCTTCTAAAGCTAAAGCAACTCCTTTTTCACCAAGCTCAGAAAGCAAATGCATCCATTTACCTGTTGCATTAATCTGGTGCCAATTACTAATGTGCTTTGTTTCTCCGTTTTCTTTTAAAACTGTTTCTTGCGTTTTAACAGAAAAGTTAAGATAGTCTTCACCTTTGTTATTCGTAAAACGAGATAATTCGCTGCTAATTTGACCAATTAGGTTGACGTGATTTATGTGTCCAATATTCATGATATTCAGCTTTTAATTTTCTTTCTCTTTTGTTAGAATAATAAACTCACGCATTTCAATTTCCGTGGTGTATCTTTTCTCCCCTTCTTTTGTTTCGTAGGTATTGTTAACCAACTTTCCTTCAATTGCAACCTCTACTCCTTTTTTCATTAAGTTACTACAAAGCTCTGCTGTTTTACCCCATGCTTTTACATTGTGCCATGTTGTATTGTCTACCCACTCACCCTCTTTATTCTTATAATTATCACTCGTTGCGATAGAGAAGGTTGCTAACTTAGAGTTTGTGAACTCTTTTAATTCTGGATTTTTTCCTAATCTTCCAATTAAATTTACTGTGTTTCTTAACGTGTTCATCTGTTTGTGTTTTTTAATTAATAATTGAACTGTTTGTTATGTGCCCTTCAAAAACAACCGTTGTTTCGAATCGACACTGCAAAGATTGGACAACTGCAAATCTATATCTGGTTATTAATTGTTTGTTGTCGAATATTAGTCGTTTGTAAGTGATTATTATCGGCTAACATATCTATTTTACTGATTATTTAGCATTTTTAGAAAAACATTTAATTTTAATAAAAAAAGAGAGTTAAAAATTACAACAGCATTCTGTACACTAAAATTGATAAACTAGAAGATGAAATTGAACTCAAAAAATTAGAATAGTAGGCTTTCTTATCTTGTATTTTTTTTGCAGTCAGCATTTTATATTATGTACTTTTACATTCTAAATGGCGAACCAAAAAAAGAATTACTTATTTATTTCCAAAAGATTAGGATTTAGAACTTGGAGTAAAGAAGATTTAGACCAATTTTCAGAAATAAATGCAAATGAAGAAGTAATGCAGCATTTCCCGAAGAGTTTATCTAGAGAGGAAACTACCAATTTTATTTCACGATTAATTGCTCATCAAGAGAAATACAATCATTGCTATTTTGCTACAGAACTTTTAGAAACTGGCGAATTTATAGGATTTATTGGACTAGCCTATCAAACCTACAACACACCATTTACTCCTGCTACGGATATCGGTTGGCGACTAAAACCAAGCGCATGGAACAAAGGGTATGCTACCGAAGGTGCTAAAAGATGTTTGGCGTATGCTTTTCAAGTGTTAGATTTAAAAACAATAATTGCTACTTGCACTATTCAAAACAAAAAATCTGAAAATGTAATGCAAAAGATTGGTATGGAAAAAATGGGAACATTCCTACATCCAAAATTGAAAGATTTTCCCGAATACCATAATTGCGTTTGGTATAAAATAGACAAATAAAACCTCAACATAACTGATGATATTTATCAATTATTTTAGACCATCAATCAGTTACTTTTGGCGCTATGGAAATAAGCAAATTTGTATCTGAGATAAGTGGAGAAAAGAAGATAAACACCGCAATTATAATTGAAAGTGAATTTTCTAAAGAAATTCAAATTATCCTTCCACAAGGAGAAACAATGAAGGAACACAAAACGCCTTTTCCAATACTAGTGCATGTGATTTCTGGTGAAATAGATTTTACTGCAACAGAAAATACTACTCGCCTTTCTCAAGGAAATATCATCGCACTTGAGGCAAACATTCCGCATAATTTAATAGCCATAAAAGATACAATTGTTCGACTAACATTAAGTAAAAGTGACAATTTCAAACGTGTTCAAAACCTTGAAAACTAAACTTCAAACTTAACTAAAGTTAAAAACTAGCTCTTCTAACAAGCCAAATAGCTAGGCTAAGATACTCGATTGCTATGACGGTTTTTTAGTACTTTTAACGAATGAAAAACACTACTATAGTTTTTGCAGTTTTATTGTTGTTTAGCGTGTACTCTTGTTCGTCTACTAAAGGTTTAACATTATCCGTTCCTATTCCTGCGGAAATTAGCTTACCCTCACATATAGATTCTATTCTCATTGTAAATACGGAAAGTATTACTAGCTCACAAAATAAAATAAACCAGGCTACAGATCTTTTAGATTTAGAAACTAAAGATTTTGATAAAAATGGAGCCAAGCAATTTTGTAACGGAGTTTTGCAAGAGTTTAGAGCTAAAGATAGATTTATCTATATGAAAATTTTGGATACCATTCCTAACTACAATAATAAAACTGTACTTAGAAACAGTATTAATTTAGATTCTCTTTACTCTGCAGAGGGCGTTGATGCAATAATAGATTTAAGAAGTTTAGATAGCGAAGCAAGAGTGAATTATTCTACACAAACGGTTGAGAAAAATGGTCCGCTAGGTGTAGTTGTAAAAGTTCCAGAACATAAAGCTACTGTAACTACAACTGCTAGAATTGAAGTACAGTTAACTGTTAACAATGCAAATAACTCAATAAGTAATAGAAATTGGCCGTTTAATTCTATTGTTAGTGCAACAAGCGTTAACCCTACCAAAGCCCTTAATCTTATTACAAATAGAGAAGAAGAATTTAACAGATATAGCTATAACAACGGTGTTTGGTACGCCAGAAAGTACTTTACAACCTTTAAACGCGTTAGCAGAGACTACTTCGTGCGTGGTACCAATAATTTTGATATTGCAAGAAGAAGAGCTGAAACCGGAGATTGGTTGGGTGCATCAGAATTGTGGGAGTTAGAAACAAAAAATGCAGAAAGTAAAGTTGCAGGAAGAGCTTGTTATAATATGGCAATTTGGTTTGAAATTGAAGGAAATTTACCCGAAGCCATTATTTGGGCTTCTAAAGCCTATACAGATTATGAAACAAAAGGTGCGTTAGAATGTGGAAATGTACTAAAACGCAGACAGAGAGATGAGTTGTTAATTAACCAATAATAATCATTAAGCAGGTGGATAATTTGTTCCAAATAGAAACAGAAAGACTAACAATTCGTTTACACACCTTGGCAGATTTACTTCCGTATCAAGAAATGCAAGCGAATAGTAAGGTTATGGAAATGATTCCTGCCAAAAACATGTCATTTAAACAAAGTGAAGATTTTCTAAAACATATTATTCGTGAATACCAAAACCCATCACCAGAAAAATCAATTTACGCTGTAGAGTTAAAATCTGATGGTAGTTTTATTGGAAATTGTGCAATCATTTATCTCAGAAAAGACCCTGAAATTGGCTACAGATTAAAAGAGAAATTTTGGAATAACGGCTACGCTACAGAAATAACGCGAGCTCTGATCGCGCATCTATTCACCTCTACAAATTACACGAAAATAATTGCAGATTGTGCGGTTGATAATATTGGTTCTACAAAAGTATTAAGCAAATTTATGCAGAAGGTTGGAGAAAGTTTTAATCAAGCAGACAATTGTCGAGACTACCACTTTGAGCTCACCAAACTCAATTTCGAAAACAGTTTACTTCAATAGTAATCCTTTATCTTGCTTAACTTCTGACAAAACAAAAGAAGTTTGAAGCTTACCAATACTTGTTAAGGTAGACAATTTTTCTGTCATAAAAACCTGATAAGCTTCCATGTCTTTAACGCAAATTTTCAGCAAATAGTCAAATTGGCCTGCTATATGTGAACATGCAATAACTTCGTCAAAGGCCGTAATATTTTCAACAAAATTAGAAATACTTTCTTTTTGATGTTTATCTAACGTGATGGCACAATAAGTAGTCAGAAAATTGCCAATTTTAGCGCTATCTATCTTTGCATGATAGCCAGAAATACTGCCGTTTTTTTCTAACTTCTTTATTCTTTCAAAAACAGGCGTAGGTGTTAAGTTGAGTTGAGCTGCAATCTCTTTTATAGTCAACTTTGCATTTTGCTGCAACAAATTCAATATTTTCTTATCCATTTCATCCATAAGCCATAGATTTTAATTCTAAAACACATCAAAAATAACATAGTTATTAAAATAATAATCTATTTTAATGCACCAAGCAGAAAATTTTACTAAATATCTAATATTTAATAGAGAATGCTTCTGAAGAGCGTATCTTTGTTAGAAACCATTTAATCATGAGTAAAAATAATTTTTCGCCAGAAAGTTTAATGATGTCTCACGGATTTAACCCTGAGTTATCTGAAGGAGCTGTTAAACCTCCTGTTTTTTTAACGTCTACTTTTGTTTTTAAAAGTGCAGAAGAAGGAAAAGCGTTTTTTGAACTGGCTTATGGACTTAGAGATAAGGAAGAAAAAGAGGAATTAGGACTCATCTATTCACGAATCAACAACCCTAACTTAGAAATTCTAGAAAGCAGACTTTGCCTTTGGGATAACGCAGATGATTGTGCGGTTTTCGAATCGGGAATGTCGGCAATTAGTACTGTATTACTAGAATTTCTAAAACCTGGAGACCTTATTCTTTTTGGATCTCCAGTTTACGGTGGAACAGACCACTTTATCAAACATTTCTTACCTAAAATTGGTGTAGATTCTATTGAATTTACACCCAAAGATAAGAAGTCGGATATAATCAAAAGACTAGAAGAAAGCGGAAAAGCAGATAAATTAGCGCTCATTTACGCAGAAACACCTGCGAACCCAACCAATGCAATTACAGATATTGCAATGCTTAAAGAAATTGCAGACCAATATTCTACCGATGAAAAAGTACATTTAGCAATAGACAATACCTATATGGGGCCAATTTGGTCTTCTCCGTTAGATTTAGGCGCTGACCTTGTAATGTATTCAGCAACTAAATATATTGGCGGACATTCTGACCTACTCGCCGGAGCCGTTTTAGGAAATCAAGAAGTGATGCTACGTGTAAAAGTATTGCGTACCTTTTTAGGAAATATGGCTAGTCCGCACACAAGTTGGATGCTCACGCGTAGTCTAGAAACACTAAAAATTAGGATGGAACAACAAGCTAGAAATGCAAATGCACTAGCCCACAAAATAGAAAATCATCCGAAAGTTGAAAAGGTACATTACTTAGGACTTTTAAAGGAGAACGACACAGACTATTCACTTTATAAAAAGCAGTACAGTTCTCCAGGTGCCATGATCTCAGTTGAAGTAAAAGGTGGAGAAAAAGAAGCGTTTACTTTTTTAAATAATTTAAAGTTGTTTAAACTAGCCGTAAGTTTAGGCTCCACAGAAAGTTTAGCGCAGCATCCGGCTTCTATGACGCATATTGGTGTAGATCCAGAAACTCGTTTAGAAATTGGTATTACAGATAACTTAGTACGCCTTTCAATTGGAGTAGAAAATGAGGCTGATCTAATTTGGGATGTTGAAAATGCTTTAAGTAAAATCTAGAAACATACTTTCTTATAAGAATCATTAACAGATAGTTAAGTCGTTTAATTAACAAAAGAAAATATTGTATTCAAAAACAAATCGTATTTGCTGTTGTTTTACTTAAAATAAAACAACCATGAAAAATTCTACGTCAATTATTTGGATTTCAATTACTTCGCTTTTGTTAGTTTTTAATGCTATCGCATCTCAATTAGGCATACCCTACGTTTGGCTTTTAAACTTAACCGCAATTGGCTCTATTTTAGTAATTATTATGGTTTACAAAGTATTAACCGCTAATATTACTGTAGACCAAAATTTTGACGATTGGTTTGAAGAAAAGTTTGTACAAGGTGCAAGCAAAAAAGACTGAAACAATCTTTCTGATTATTCAGAGCTACGCATTACTCGGCATTGTGATCAACTAATATGAAAGGTAAAGTTGTTTTTATTATTATTTTTAACAATAAAAAATTATGAGAACAACATTACTGATAGCCTTACTTTGCGTAAGTTATAATTTATCCGCACAATTTTTCGCACAGGGAGACCTTACGTTAACCAAAGAAAGATTACCACAAACAACTACTTACATTGCAAAAACAGACGATAAGCAATATGACTCTAATCTAAAAAATGGATTCGATGATTTTTGGGAATTAACGGATGTTAAATATGTAAATTCATTGGATGATTTAGATTTAGAAGATGAATCTAACTCTTACTTTATACCGTTAACAAAAACTGTGTCTGACGGAATGAGTACACAAAAGTACCCTTACCTAGCTTTAGTTGTTGGAGGAAAAGAAGACTTAACTCAAAGAATTGTAGCGAGTTTGACATTAGATAATTTTGGAAGTGAAAAAATGGCGGTTGAAGCTGGATATAGAGCCTACAATTTCGCAAACATGATGCAAGATTTCATTGAAATGAAAATTGAATTCTCCGAATTACCTAAAAATCCTGTAAAACAAAACCTACTTTTCACATCGAAAATAAACGATAGATCCAAAGTTATAAAAACAAAAACTCTTTTGGTAGCCGAGGAATCATTGTCTACAGGAAAATATTTTCCTTTCAAAAGTCCTAAACAAATAAGCCAAAGAGATTTTAAAAAGTACTACCCCGGCAATGTGAAATTTGTTAATAAAGAAACGATAGAAGACGCTATCAATAGTAGAGATCCAAACTTTTGCTACTTACAAACAAACGCAATGCGAAGCAAATATGTTTATATTGTAGACTGTGAAGAAAGTAAAGTAGTATTTAAGATTCTCAATTCTTATCATTTCATAATTAGAAAAAAGGATCTAAAAACGATGAAAAAAATAATTCTTAACTAAGATGAAAAAGCGCGAGTAGACTAAAGCTCGCGCTTTCATTTTGTTATAAATACTTTTCTTATGTTTAACTTTCAAATCAGTGTTATTTCTAATTTTTAGACAAAAAACCTATCGGACTTTCAAATCTAGACCTATTGTCATTCAATTCTTTTATTTTTACAAAAAAGATTTAACATGTCAGAAATTAACTGGAAAACAGTAAAAGAATACGAAGATATTACCTACAAAAAAGCAAATGGTGTTGCCAGAATTGCATTTAACAGACCAAATGTTAGAAATGCATTTAGACCCAAAACAACTTCTGAGTTATTAAATGCTTTTCAAGATGCACATGAAGATACTTCTATCGGTGTAGTTTTGCTTTCATCAGAAGGTCCGAGTACCAAAGATGGTAAATATTCTTTCTGTTCTGGCGGAGATCAATCTGCTCGTGGACACCAAGGCTATGTTGGTCAAGATGGTTACCACAGACTAAATATTTTAGAAGTGCAGCGTTTAATTCGCTTCATGCCTAAAGCAGTTATTGCTGTTGTAAATGGTTGGGCCGTGGGTGGTGGACACTCGCTACACGTGGTTTGTGATTTAACCCTAGCATCTAAAGAACACGCAATCTTTAAACAAACAGATGCAGATGTTACCAGTTTTGATGGTGGTTATGGCTCTGCTTATCTAGCCAAAATGGTTGGACAGAAAAAAGCACGCGAAATTTTCTTTTTAGGTAGAAATTACAGCGCACAAGAAGCAATGGATATGGGAATGGTAAACGCCATTTTTCCCCATGATGAATTAGAGCAAGAAGCCTACAATTGGGCACAAGGAATTTTAGGCAAATCTCCAACTTCTATTAAAATGCTAAAGTTTGCTATGAATTTAACAGACGATGGTATGGTTGGTCAGCAAGTATTTGCCGGAGAAGCAACACGTTTAGCTTACATGACAGACGAAGCAAAAGAAGGTAGAGATGCATTCTTAGAGAAACGCAAGCCAGATTTTAGTAAGGTGAAATATATACCTTAATACGTGCTGCAGGATAATTACAAACTATAAAAGCACACTTACCTTATAGCAAATTGATTAAGAAGAAACTAGATAATATTGTAGAAACGAGAGATACTAAAGCAGGTGTCTACTTTGATTATGTAATTCAAGTACTCATTGTATTATCTATACTCAGTTTCACAATTGAAACATTGCCAGACCTAAGTTCTGAAGTACTTGCTTTCTTGCATGGTTTTGAGCTTGTTTGCATTACGCTTTTTTCAATAGAATATTTCATTCGGATTTACATAGCAAATAAAAAAACGAAATTCATTTTTAGCTTTTACGGTATAATAGACCTTTTATCTATCTTACCATTTTATTTGTCCTTTGGTTTCGATTTACGGTCGGTAAGAATCTTAAGGTTTTTACGTGTATTTCGTTTAATGAAATTGGTACGCTACAACAAAGCAATCAATCGATTTAAAGTTGCATTTAAACTTATAAGAGAAGAACTTATTATGTTTAGTGTAGTTTCGGTAATACTTATTTACTTGTCTGCTGTTGGTATTTATTACTTTGAACACAGTGCTCAGCCAGAATCTTTCTCTTCTATCTTTTCTAGTCTTTGGTGGTCTGTTGTTACACTTACAACTGTCGGTTACGGAGATATTGTTCCTATTACTGTGGGAGGTAGAATTTTTACATTCGTAATATTAATGATTGGTTTAGGAATAATTGCAATTCCTTCAGGTATGATTTCTTCTGCCCTAACAGAAGCACGAGATTTAGAAAAAATGCGAAACAACACTTCTTCACTTCAGTCCGAAGAAAAATATAGTAGCGATCAAATAAAAAAGCAATAAAAAAAGGTGCAACACTTAAGTTACACCTTTCTACACGCTTATAAATATTTGTTTACATTGCATTTTCTGCAACTACTTCTTTTACTTCTGGTAAATGTTGCATTAATAGGTTTTCAATACCTCCTTTTAAGGTTGCCGTACTACTTGGGCAGCCTGCGCAAGACCCTTTTAATAAAACGGTTACAACGCCATCTTCGAAATTTCTAAATTCTATTGCTCCACCATCTCCTTCTACAGCTGGTCTCACATATTCGTCTAGTAAATTCATAATTGCATCATCATATTCTGACGGTGCATATACTTTCTTCTCTGCATTATCTTCTTTCTCTGCTACCGGTTCTGGTTTCGGCTGAGGCATCATTACTAATACTTCTTTACCTTCTTGTAAGAAAACACGAATAAACTCGCGTAATTCCATAGCAACAAAATCCCAAGATAAAGCATCGTTTTTGGTAACCGTAATAAAATTACTTGCCATAAAAACACCTTTTACAAACGGAAAATTGAATAGTTCTTCAGCAAGTGGACTGTAGCCCTTTGCTTCTTCTAAGCTTGTAAACTCTACCGATTCTCCAGTAATCAGAAGGTGTTTATTTGCTACAAACTTCATTGTACTTGGGTTTGGAGTCATTTCTGCATATACCGTAATAGGAACTTTCTGGCTCATATTTCTTTTTTTGTACAAATTTACAAATAGGCTTTCATTTAATTACAATGGGCGGTAACCTAAAAAAGACAAACTTGAAATTTCAAGAATGAGGATAACTCTAATTTTAATAGAATAGGAAACATTCTGTATATTTGTATCGTGTTAAAGATTAATCAAATAATTACCCTGATTCTAGTCGTTTTTATATCGGCTAGCGCAAGTAGTATTGCATTATTTGAGCACATATGTAAAAAGGAAGGTAGTAATACTTCTTTATTTGTACCGGTTTCTTCTCACAATCATGAGTTGCATGACGAGCATCAACTCGATAAAACAACCTCATCAGAGGTATGCTGTCATTCCTCCTCAGACGAGGACAGTATTGATGAAGATTGTTGTTATACAGATGTAAAAATCTTAAAGGTCGACCAACAATTTTATTCAGAAATTCAAAAATACATAGCACCTTATTTTGATACCACCAACCCTTTTACCTTACAACCTTCTTTATGCTTTACATTAAACGTTAGAGGGAAACCATTTTACAGACCACCTCCAGTGCTTCTCACACTAAAGAGATTAGCACTTTTACAGACTTATTTAATTTGATTAACGTCCCATAGGCCAAAAACCTGTTAGAATCACAGTATTTTAATCGTTAATCAAAACATTCATGAAAAATATATTTTTTTGCCTCATCTGCTTTATTCAGTTTAGCAGTTTGGCACAAATCCAAGGTACAATCTTTGGATCAACTCAAGATAAAAAGTCGCCCATATTTGGCGCAAAAGTCTTCTTTAAAGAAGCAAAAACAGGAGCAACAACCGCCGAGGATGGTAGTTTTGAAATTACTAATTTACCCCAACTACCGGATACGCTTATTTTTAGAGCTTCTGGTTATTTTCCAGACACTTTGGTTGTAAAAAGAAGAGATAAAAATCTGAACTTAGAAATTGTGTTGTACTCGGAACAAATGCTCCCCGAAGTTGTGATACGCTACAAGCAGGAGAATTCTTCTATTTCTAAGCTAAACCCAATATTTGTAGAAAACTTAAATAGTGGAGAGTTAAGAAAAGCAGCGTGCTGTAACTTATCCGAATCTTTCGAAACCAATGCGTCTGTTGATGTAAATATTACAGACGCAGTATCAGGTGCAAAAAAAATTGCAATGATGGGACTAGATGGAACTTACACCCAAATTCAATTCGAAAATATTCCAATACTTAAAAACCTTGGAACTTCTTTTGGTTTGGGAATGATACCAGGAACATGGATTAACTCTATTCAAATAACCAAAGGAACAGGAAATGTTGTAAATGGATATGAATCTATGGCAGGTTTAATTAACCTAGAGTTCAACAAGCCAGATCACATGGAGCAACTGTATGTTAACGCTTATGGAAATATCCGAGGAAGAACCGAAGCAAATGTACATACAGGATTAAAACTTAATGATAAATGGAGCACTGGTATTTTTGTACATGGCTCACAAGGAAGTTTAAATGTGGATAGAAATAATGATGGATTTAGAGATATTCCTTTTAAAAGAGATTTTTCTTTTCTCAACCGATGGAACTATCAAGGTAAATTATTTGAATCTAAATTTGGTATTAGAACCTCTTTAACACGTCAACTTGGAGGACAAACCAATTTCGACCCAAGAAATAGTGCAAATAACGCTTACGGCGTAGACGTAAACAACACGCATGTTGAGTTATTTGCTAAAACAGGCTTTTTATTTAAAAAGAAATTGAACTCTTCAATTGGCGTAATTTACCAAGCTAAATATCACGAATTAAGTGCACAGTTTGGAGAACGCAGTATGTTGGGTACAGAAAAAAGAGGGTACATCAATGCGGTTTTTAACGGAATTTTGGGTAATACAGATCATCAAATAAAAACGGGTTTAAGTTTAGTGTATGACGATTTACAACAAACTCATTACAACCTAGGGTTTGATAGTTTAACCACTACATTAAATAGAACTGAAATTGTGCCCGGAGCCTTTGCAGAATATACATACACTGCAACACGACACAGCTTAATTTTAGGTGCCAGAGGAGATTATCATAATTTATTTGACTTTCAATTTACACCGCGCCTACATTATAAATTTCAAGTTACCGAAGATATTGATTTACGTACAACCGCAGGCAGAGGTTTTAGAGTACCGAACTTCGTAGCAGACAATGTATCACTGTTAGCAAACGGAAAACCATGGGTTTTTAATGAACCACTTACACCTGAAATTTCTTGGAATTTTGGTGGTAGTCTCGTTTATCAGTTCGAATTATTTGAAAGAAAAGCCGTAATTAGTTCTGACTTTTACCATACACTATTTACTAACCAAATGATTGTAGATAGAGATGCTGACCCAAATTTAATCGTTTTTAGCAATCTAAATGGTAAGTCATTTTCTAACGCTTTTCAAACAGATTTTAGCTTTGAACCCTTGAAGTTTTTAGAAATAAAAATGGCCTATAAATATTTAGATGTACGTGCAGAGTTTGGTGGTATTTTACAACAAAAAGTAATGGTGCCAAAGCATCGTGGGTTCTTAAATATAGGATACGCTACTCGAAACGAAAGGTGGGAGTACGATGCTACGCTATCCGTTTTTGGGAAACAAAGATTACCGGTTGCCAATTTAGCGAATGGAAACAGTACCACCGAAAACACCAGTGCCATTTATCCTTTATTGGGCGGACAAATTACGCACAAATACAAAAGATGGGATTTTTATGTTGGAGGTGAAAACTTGCTAGATTATAGACAAAATGATGCTATAATTGACGCAGAAAATCCTTTTAGCACAACTTTTGATGCAACAAGAATATGGGCGAGTGTTGCTGGAATTAATATATACGCCGGATTTAGATTTAGTATTAAAAATAAAAAGTAAAAAGATGAAAAAATTATTAGTAATAGCATGCATGTTTATTGGCTTTAACACATTGGCTCAAAAAACAGAGAAGCCTGCTAAAAAAGCAGAAATTACCATTAAAACAGATGTGCAATGTGGTGATTGTGAAGAAAGGATTGAAGGAAAGTTAAATTACACCAAAGGAATAAAATTTGCTGAAGTAAATGTGAAAGAAGATGAGATTTTGGTACGTTACAATGCCAGAAAAATCACCCAGTCAGAAATAGAAAATATGATTGCAAATTTGGGCTATGATGCAAACAATGTAAAAGCTGTAGAAGCATCTCAAAATGCCTTGCCTAAATGCTGCCAACCAGGCGGACACGAATAAATAGATGAACTCTAAATTTGAAGGTACGACTCATTTTTATGGGTTGTACCTTTTTTCTTTTTAGTACTTTCGTCTTAATGCTCGAGAAAGTAACAGCTTGGAACGATATTTTACCTGGACTACTCTGGTTGGTTATTCTTGCTTTTTATTTTCACTTTCTCTATCAGAAAAAAGGCCGTAGAGAAAAAGCACCGTATTTTTTAGCCAACTTCTATTTCAAAGTAACGTTGGCAATTGTTTTTGGAGTTTCTTATGCCGTGTTATATGGCGGAGGAGATACCTTTGCCTATTTTCAGTGCACAGAAAAGCTAAATCATCTCTTTTTTACTTCGCCAAGTACTTATTTCAGCGAATTGCTAAACACACCAACAACTGTAAGTTATTACAAGAATTTTTCTCCAGAAATTGGGTATCCACCTGGATGGATTTACAGAGAACCTGAAAGCTACTTTATAGCCAAAATTTTATCAATCATTAGTTTTTTTACCTTTAATAGTTACTGGGCTATTACGGTTGTTTTAGCAGGTATTTCTTCTGTCATAACTTATCACTTTTACAACTTTGTGAAAAATAAAAAGTTGGTTACTAACTTAAAACTAGCTTTTGCCCTTCTATTTATCCCTTCTGTATCTTTTTGGTGCACAGGAATTTCCAAAGACACAATCGTGTTTTTGGTTTTAATTATTGGAGTAATTTATGGAATCAAGATAATAGAAAACCCGAAAAAAGAACTGCTCAAAAATATATTGTACTTGAGCCTAGCTCTAATACTTTTATTACAGATTAGAACTTTTTTAATTGTTACGCTTCTAGTACCACTGTTTATGTCTTTAAGTGCAGCTCTTTCAAGAAAATATGCAACACAAGCAGTAGTGCGTAATTTTTTGCGCTTTGTTATTTTTCTAAGTGGATTTTTAATTATTGTTGTTTACACACAGTTTAGTGAGTTGCTAGGGTCACTCTCTGCTGACAGAATTTTACAAGAAGCAACTATTACGCAACAAGATTTTTCTCAAAATGCTACTTATGGCTCTGATAAATATGATATCGGGATAACTGAGTATAGTTTTAGCGGAGTTTTAAGCGTTGCACCTCAATCTATTTTCGCTGGAATATACAGACCTATCCCAACGGAAGCTACAAAAATATCTTTGGTTCTAAATGGTTTAGAGAGTTTAATCTTAATTACTCTAACCGTTCTATTTTTCTATCCTGCAGGGTTTAAACAAAGAATTGCTTTTATACGTAAACAAGAACTGCTTATCTTCTGCTTATTTTTTAGCCTAACCTTAGCTTTCATGACTGGATTTAGTGCTGGCTTATTTGGCGTATTAGTTAGACTTAGAGCTCCTTTACTCCCATTTTTTGCGCTCTTTTTAGTAGTTGGTATTTGGGGGAAATATAAAAATCACACATTAAAATAAAAATGGAATTAATATTTGCAACACAGAACGAAAACAAAGCCAAAGAAATACAAAAAATTGTACCCAAAGGAATAGTAATAAAAACCTTAAAAGATATAAATTGTACAGATGATATTCCTGAAACGCAACCCACTTTAGAAGGAAACGCTACACAAAAAACCGACTATGTTGTAGAGCATTTTGGCGTAAATTGTTTTTCGGATGATACAGGCTTAGAAATAGAAGCTTTAAATGGCGAGCCTGGTGTATATTCTGCGCGTTACGCTGGAGAGGAAAAATCGCATGATAAAAACATGGATCTGGTTCTAGCGAATTTAAAGGGTAAAACAAATAGAAAAGCACAATTTAGAACGGTAATTTCGCTTTATATCAACAAGCAATCTCATAGCTTTGAAGGAATTGTAAAAGGCCAAATTAGACCTGAAAAATCTGGAGAAGAAGGCTTTGGTTATGATCCTATATTTGAACCTGAAAACTGTGGTAAAACTTTTGCTGAAATGACTTTAGCAGAAAAAAACACGATGAGTCATAGAGCGCGTGCATTTGAAAAAATGATACATTTTTTAGAATCTCTGGAAGATTGATAAATGTCATTACACGAATGCAATCTAAGTCATTTCTGATTTTACAAACTAGCTGTAGATTTGTACAAAACGCAGAAAAATGACTACAAAAAGAATTCTTATACCTACCGATTTTAGTGAAAATGCAATTCAAGCAGCAGAGTATGCTCTAGAAAACTTAAATTATCCAGATACCGAATTTATGCTTTATCATGCTTATCAATTACCGCATTATGGTGCTGTTATTTCTTCTGATCTAGACAATATATTAAAAGATGATCGAAAAAGTGATATGCAGAAGTTTGAGAAAACTTTACGCTTAAAGTATCCAGATTGTAAGATAAAAGGATATATATCTCAAGGGAGTCTTGGTCAACTTATAGCTCAATTAACAGAGAAATTTGTATTTAATGGAATTGTTATGGGAACAAAAGGAGCTACCAATGCAGAAAGTATTTTGTTGGGAAGTAATGCTACGCTTGTTCTTAAAAAAACCAAACTTCCACTTTACCTTATACCAGGAGGAGAAAAACCTGTAAAGGCTCCGAAAAGTGTATTGCTGGCGTCTGACTACCAGTTGAACGAAACAAACGAAACGTTTCAGCCTTTAATAGATTTATTGAAAAAACACCATTCTAAACTTCATATTTTAAACTTATGTGATTGCTCTCAATCAAACGATATTCTAGATGCTCAATCCACGTTAGATGAAATGTTTTTGAGTATTCCGCATCACTTTCACATTAGAAATAAAACAGATGTTAAAGAAGATATTTTGAATTTTGCAGAATCTAGAGAGATTGACTTAATTACCATTGTAGCTCACCAGTACAGCTTTATGGAGAACTTATTTCACAAAAGCATCTCTAAACGAATAAGTTTATACGCAACACAACCAGTTCTTATTTTAAAAGATTAATACAACGTTACATAAACCAAAGATTTACATCACACTTTACCTGTTAAGTGAAAGTTGTAAACTACAAAAAAGGCGTACATTCTTGTACGCCTTTATTCGTTAAAAAGAGACTAACTTATTTGTTGTGATCTAAAATATAAGAAGTCATTTTCTCAATTAAATGTACTCTGTCTTTTCCACGTACATTGTGCTCATGCATAGGATAAGCAAAGAAATCTACTTGCTTCCCTTTTTCTACAAATTCTTTAACTAAAGCTAAATTATGTTGCATTACCACAACATCATCAATAGAACCGTGAATTAATAAGAGTTTACCTTCTAAATTTTCTACATAATTGGCAAGCTTTGCTGTTTTATACCCTTCTACGTTTTGTTCAGGTCTATCCATATAACGTTCGCCATACATAACTTCGTAATATTTCCAGTCAGTTACTGGTCCGCCAGCTACACCTACCTTAAACGTACCAGGTTCTCTAAGCATAAGCGAGGTTGTCATAAAACCACCAAAGCTCCAACCATTAACCGCCAATCTGTTTTTATCCACGTAGGGCAAAGATTTTAAATACTTCACTCCTTCTAACTGGTCTGCGATTTCTGCAGTACCTAATTGTCTATGAATTACGCTTTCAAAGGCCTTACCTCTTTCGCCAGAACCTCTATTATCAACAGTGTACACTAGATAACCTTGTTCTGCCATCCAATAGAACCAAAGACTAGCACCATCTAAGAACGAATTTGTTATCATTTGTGCATGTGGCCCGCCATACACGTAAACCATTACTGGATATTTCTTCGAAGGATCAAAATCACTTGGTTTAATTAAGCGCGTGTACAAGTCTGTTTCTCCATCTGCAGATTTAATTGTGCTTATTTCTGCTGTTCCCATCTTTACATTCTGGTATGGATTTTCTGCTTCTAACAATACACGTACTGTGTTGCCTGAATCGTCTAGCAATTGGGCAACATTTGGTGTAGCGTGATTTGAGTATTGATCAAATAGAAAAGAACCATTATCTGAAACAAGAACACTATGCGTACCTTCTTCTTTAGTAAGTAATTGATTATTTCCGTTTAAATCTACACTATACACCAAAGTGTTTGTTGCATTTTCTCCTGTAGCGGTGTAAACAACCTTTTCTTCTGTTGAAGAAATAATGTCTTTTACAATAAAATTATGCTTGGTAAGTTGTTTGATTAAGTTTCCTTCAATATCGTAATAATACATGTTGTTGAATCCGTCTTTTTCAGTTATCCAAATAAAATTATTGTTGGCTTTATTTGGAAAAAAAGCAGGATGTTCTGGCTCTACCCATGTAGTAGCTTCTTCTGTAAACAGCGTTTTAATAAACTTACCTTTTATATCGTACTTATTAAGCATCATTTTATTTTGATCTCTGTTTACTTCTGCTATTAATAAATATTGCTCATCTGGTGTCCAACTAACATTGGTTAAGTAGTCGTGTGCGTCGCCTTTTGGACAGATATAAACCGTTTTCTTCTTTTTTAGGTTATAAATTCCTACAGCTGATTTCTCACTTTTTTGTCCGGCCATTGGATATTTCACCGACTTTAATTCGCCTGGATATGCATTTATATCTAACAAAGGGTAGTTGTGCACCTCTGTTTCGTCTTTTTGGTAAAAAGCCATGTAATTTCCGTTGGGCGACCAAAATATTCCGTTGGTAATGCCAAATTCTGAGCGCGCAATTGCTTGTCCTGAAACAATATTCTTATCGTCTTCTTTGGTTACAGCAATTTTATTTTTGTCTTTATTTGCTACATATAAATTATTGTCAATGGTATAAGCAACGTTACCAGTTATTGGTTCCAGGGTTCCATTTTCGGCACCTTCTGGCAAGGTAAGGTATTTTTCTCCTGCTTTATTCTTGTAATCTACGGTATAGAAATCTGAACCTTGGTTGAGATAAAAATTCTCTTCATCTTTCCATTGCATGCCTGCAAAGTATTGTAGAGAGCCATTTGTCCAGCTATTTACATCGCGTATGCTAAATAAGGTATCTTGTTGGTTTGTGTTTGCACTTCCTTTTACGAAATAAACATACTGACCAAAGTACGCATAGTCTGTACTGTTTGGGATAAAGCTAAAACCAAAGATATTATCTGGATAATAAGCCCTGTATTGTTGAAGCACAGAAGCTTCTAAAGTCAATTCTTCTTTTTGTGCGAGGTTAATGAAACTAAGCGACAAAAATGCTAAACAAAGGATTTTTTTAATCATACTATTACTTTAAATGTTTTTCAAAAAAGGCTTTCACAGGATTTCCTGCTTTATAAATAGACAGAACAAATTGGTCAAAATTGTCTGACAAAATCATTTCAGGCTCAAATTTGGCAAAATAATACCAATTTTTATTAAAAATTAAAGGCTCTTTTTCTGCAGCTGCTTTTAAGTGCTTTGGAATAATTTTGTTTTTATCTCCATGTATTTCACCATATACCTTTTTAAAAGCTGGATCATTTACAGCTGCTTTAAATGCATCTAAATTGTCTGCAATTGCTTCTCTTACGGATAAAAGCTGGTCTTTTTCTAATTGATATACACCACCATAAACACGCACATCCTCTGGCCCTAATTCAAAGTATAAACCAGGAGTGGTATGGTTTTTCTTTCCGCCATCTACTATGGCAGCAGAAACTTTCATTTTATATGGTGTTTTATCTTTACTAAAACGTATATCTCTATTAATTCTAAAAATACAGTTTTTAGCTTCTAACTCTCCCCATTCTTTTTCTACCTCTAGCACATTGGAAATCATTTTTTCTACAAAAGTTTTAAATGGTTCTTTAACGCTGTTTAAATAGCGTTTTCTATTCTCATCAAACCAATCTTTGTTATTGTTGGGTGCTAAATCAATAAAAAATTGAAGAAAATCAGGTGTGAAATATTGCATTCTATCTTTTTTGCAGTGAAAATAACTAAAATACAGGTAAAATCGTGTCGTGAATTGATGAAGCTAGTACTTTTAGAAAAGTTGTTTTCTCCGTTGGGTTTAGTAATGATGTTAGACGTGTGGTCTGGACACTTGGATACATTCGCCGAGAAAAGGCGAATAGTCAGTCGGCAGATTTTACTAATTGAGTTTAAGCGACTGCAAGGAACTTTTTGGATGAATAAAAGCATTTAATGAAAAGACTATTGCTGGAGAACGAAGTTTATCCGTATCCTCCCTCTCGGTCTCCCTCCAAAGGGAGAAGGTTTTTTTATTTACGCCTGATAGGAATGGCAGCTTTGAGTAGTGAAAAATTAGTAAAACAAGTTTTGAGAAGGCGACCCAAGAAGCCTTTGAAAGACTTTGTTGCACTTGCTTTTTACTGCTTAAACTTGAATGGATAGCAGGAAAACGTTCTTAAAAAAAAAGAATATAAACGCTTAGACTATCTATTTTAGTACTTTTATACGGCTTACTAAAGAATGAACATTGCTGTAAATACACGTTTTTTGCTTCCTACAAAAATGGAAGGGTTTGGTTGGTATACCTACGAAACGATTAAACGGATTGTTGTTGCGCATCCTGAGCATACTTTTTACTTTTTCTTTGATAGAAAGTTTGATCCAAAATTTGTTTTTGCCGAAAATGTAAAACCCGTTATTTTGAATCCTCCGGCGCGTCATCCCATTTTGTTTAAAATATGGTTTAATTATTCTGTTACAAAAGCGCTAAAAAAATACGCGTGTGAGGCATTTATTTCGCCAGATGGATATGTTAGTTTAAAAACTACAGTTAGGCAATTGGCTGTAATTCACGATTTAAATTTTGAGCACAACCCAGAAGATTTACCCAAAACCGCACTAAAGTATTTAAAGAAAAATTTTCCGTTGTTTGCGAAAAAAGCAACACAAATTTGTACTGTATCGCATTATTCAAAAAAAGACATTGTATCGCTTTACAAAATTAATCCTGATAAAATTAAAGTAACTTACAACGGCGCTAATCGTATTTTTCAGGTCCAAGAAGCAGCTACTCAAGAAAAAACAAAAGCAAAATATGCCAACAACAATGAATACATTTTGTTTGTTGGAGCATTATCGCCAAGAAAAAATCTTGGTAGACTAATACAAACCTTCTCTCGCTTAAAAAAAGAACAGAAGATTAGTCAGAAACTCTTAATTGTAGGCGAAAGTTTATGGAAAGACTCTAAGATTAATTTACCAAAATCTTTACAGGGCGAAATCTATTTTACGGGACATCTTTCTCAAGAAGAATTAGCCAAGGTAATGGGCAGTGCCTTTCTATTTGCCTTTATACCTTACTTTGAAGGTTTTGGAATTCCACTTTTAGAAGCTATGCAAAGCGGAGTGCCTTGTCTTTCTGGTAATCTAACGTCTTTACCAGAAGTTGGCGGAGAAGCCGTGCAATATTGTAATCCTCTTGACGAAGAAGACATCTACATAAAGCTGTTGGAATTGATTGAAAACGAAGGATTACGCAAAACACTGCGAGAAAAAGGTTTAAAGCAAGCTGAAGCGTTTAGCTGGGATAAAACGGCTCGAGATCTATGGGAAGGTTTTGAGAAAATGATGGAGATTTCTTCGTGAATGCGACTTCGATACTTTTGCCAAGCATAGCTAAAACTCAGTCTCCCAATTTACTTAAAACAAATTTATCATAAATCTAAACGGAGTCCTAGTGCTCAGCGTATCGAGGATACAATGAGGTTATTCTTTCCATTTCCCGGATAGAAATTCTGTAAAAACAAAATTATCTTCTTCTATTTCTCTGTACTCTAATGCCATGGATTTATTTAGATATTTTTCTTGATTGAGTAGTAAGTCATCTATAAAATCGCTCCTTTTAGATACTCTTAGTGTAGATTGAAAACCGTCTTTTTTATTGGGCTCTCCTACCAACAAATAAGGAAAGCTTGGTGTTTCTATGACACCCAAAAAGTAAGTTAAAAATGGTTCTTTTTGATCTAAAATAGTTAAAACCCGATTTATTTCAAACCCGTCTGTTTTTACTTTTTGAAAGGTTTCTTCGTTAATTAGTTCATAATAATCTGCTGTTCTAAAATCTGTGTAAACTGGCTTTCCATCTTCATAAAAGGTTCTTTTTTCTGAGAATACGACTAATGAAGTATCTGTCCAATCTTCATAACTATCTACTACTGCAACAGGTATTCTGTCTTTTTCAAAATAATACGCGCGTAATCCAGCGTTTTGATTTTTTCCTAATCTGTAATCTTCTACAACTTTTACCAAAGTGTTGTTTTCATTATAATATGCATAGGTTTGGACAGTTTCGCCCGCATCTATTCTTTCATAACGTAATGACCTTTTTTCTATTAGCATCTCTTGCGGAATACTTTGAATCTCAATCATCTTAGATTCTCCAGTTGGTCTGCTATTATTTTGAGTTGTTTTCTCTTCAATTTCCGACTCTTCAACTTGTGTTTCTCCAATTACTTTTTGATCGCAACTTGCTATAAAAACCAATCCTAAAAAACCAAATATTAACCTGCGCATAGTTCCTTTTTGTTTATGTAACGCTAACTTAATTTAAAAGTAACAAAAAACCCGTACCCTCAATACATCATTTAGGTAAAAATAGGCAATACTTTAGTCTGAAATTATAAGTGTTTTCGTATTAGAAGATGTACCTATTGCTTTGTTTGTTTTTATTTTTTCTAATTCTAAAATATTCTCATCTAAAGTTGATTTTAAAATGCTGTTGTAGGTAGAGTCTGAAATAGCTTCTAACTTTTCTAAAATTAGTTTTTTACGTTTTAATTCAATTTCTAGTTCTACATTACTAAGTTCTTTATTGAGCTGTACCTCTCTATTCAAGACCTCTTTAAACACTTTATCAATAAAGATAGAATTAATCAAAACGTTCTCAATTACAAAGTAATCCATGATGCTGTTAGATTCTACCTCTTCTTTTATTTTTAATGCCAAACGCTTTCTATTTAAGTTGTTATCTTCAAAAGATTGGGTTTGACTAACCGCAGAGGCTATTGCACTTTTAAAAATGTTCTCAATTAAATAAAAGAGCTTCAAAGGTGAAACTGTTTTTCCTTTAAAGTTATGTATGTTTTCACTTACTATGGCAGAAGCTTTATCTTCTCTAAATCGAATAAAGAAACTAACATCTGGAGTAAGTAGTGTTCCATCCAAAGTTCTTGTAGCGTGTTTCACTGTAAAATCATTCAACTGGGTATTTACCAAATACATTTTAGTACCTGCAAAAAAGACTTTAAAGCCAGGCTGAAATTGCTTGTCTTTTACAACTCCAAATCTTTGCTTAACTCCAACTTCTCCAGATTCTATTGTTTTCCATTTTACCACACAACTAGAAAGGAAAAAGAAACTAAAACAAAATATAATAACGCGCATACTCTTACTTTTTATTTTCTTAAAAATTTAACAAAAAGTATTCCAAAAAAACAAATGACACTGAAAACCCACTCAATTAAAAACAAAGTCTAGTCAAAAACTATGGTCATTTCTACTCTTCTGTTTTTAGCTCTGCCTTCTGCTGTTGTGTTATCTGATATCGGTTGAGTTTCTCCAAAATATAAAGCGAAAATTCTGTCTTTATTGACTCCTTTATCAGAAATATACTTCTTAACCGCCTCAGCTCTTTTCTTAGATAGAATTAAGTTACTTTGCGCATTTCCTACATCATCTGTATGACCAGCAATTTGAAGTTTCCACTCTGGCTTATCTGTAAGTAGTTTTGCCAAGTTATCTAAGGATTCAAAAGAAGAAGATTTAATTACATCTTTACCTGTTTCAAATTGTAAGTTATCAAAAGCTATGTTTATTATTTCTTGTACTTCTTCTTCTATCTCCGGACAACCATTATTCTCTACTGTTCCTGGTGTTGCCGGACATTTATCTTCTGCATCTGGAATTCCATCTGCATCTGTATCTTGAAGCGGACAACCCTGGTTAGAAACTGGACCTGCTAAATACGGACATCTATCTTCATTGTCTTTTAAACCATCACTATCAGTATCTAGCCACGGACAACCGTTATTTTCTTTTGAACCAGCTGTTTCTGGACAGTTATCTAGATAGTCTAAAACGCCATCTTTATCTGTATCCGGACAACCATTAAATTCTTTTGGTCCGTAATTATTTGGACAATCGTCTTCACCGTCTTTTATCCCATCTGAGTCTGAATCAGGACAACCATTGAACATTTTGAGTCCAGCAATATTTGGACAATCATCTTCACTATCCATTACCTCATCATTATCTGAATCTGGGCAACCGTTGAAGGCATTTAAACCTGCAACTTCTGGACAAGCATCTTTCTCATCTGGTATACCATCTGAATCTGTATCCGGACAACCGTTAAACTTTTCTAAGCCGGCAATTTCCGGACAATCATCATCTTTATCCATTACACCGTCTCCATCCGCATCTGGACAACCGTTGAACACCATTAACCCATATGTGTCTGGACAATCGTCTTTTCGGTTTTTAACACCGTCTTTATCTCTATCTTTTTCTTTTCTTCCAAAACTTAGGTTAATACCAAAGCGTACATGCAATTTTTTAGCATTATACGGCACAAAAGGGACTACAACTTCTTGATTTGCATCAACGATTTCTGTGTACCTGGCAGCTAATAAATTATCTACAGTTACGTATACTTGAACTGGGAAAAGATTGGCTGATAAACCAAAGCCAATATTATTACCTCTATTTACGTATGAGTAGTTAATGGAAGCTTGCAAGAAGCTGTAAACATCTTGGGTATAGCCTAATGTAACTGAAGGAAGTAGTTTTCCATGGTACAAACCACCTTGCAATAATAGATTTGCCCTACCTTTAAAATGTTCCTTTTCGAAAACAGAATAAGCAGCCCCAAGATAAAGTTTAGTGAGTAAAGATGTTGTGTATCTATTTTGGTTTTCATCCAGATCTGCAAAATAAACATCCGCCAAACTATCTGCATCAAAAGGACTTCCTCCGTTTATAATTGTATTTGTGAAGTCGAGGCCTTCAAATGTTGAGTTTAATTCTTCAGATACGAAGTTATTGATATTCTGTTTCCATGTAATGAAACCAAGATCGATTAAGCTTGCCGAAAGTTCAATTTTATCATTAAGCTGATAAACGGCCCCAAGGTCGAGACCAAAGCCAATATTTTGAGGGTTGATCAACAAACTTTGTAAATTACTGCCATCTAAGGTAGAATCGTAACCAGAAGTACGCACATCTACAGCTCCTGAAAAAGTGTAATCATAGGTGTTAGGATCTGTTTCCCAACGCAAATCACTTCTTTTAAAATGAACATTTGCAATTCCTTGATTGAAACGAAAAGCTCCTCCGAGACGTAACTTCTTATTCACTTCTCTTTGATACCCTACACCCCAAGATCGGTAATAGTTTACATCCATACCAAGACCTCCTAAATCCACAATACCATCATTCTCATCAAAGTTTGCATTTCCAACCAAAGGCAACTCTAATAGTCCTTCTGGCAATGTTAAACGATACATAAAATTATCGCGCAAGCTAAAGGATATATAATTCTTCTCCTTAATTGTAAAACCGAAGCTCAATAGATCTAAACGCGCATTGACGCCTAAATAATTACGCGGTTTCCATTTATCTATTAATGATTGAGTGGTAATTGTTGTAACACCATTACTATTTACATCAAAAGCATGTTTTGGATTAAATGCATTATTTATTACATCAAAATAAACCGACGAAATAATGGGTAAACCAATGTTAACTTTATGCTTTAACTTAATAGCAGGATTTACGTATAGCGATTGCTGTACGTTATTCATCGAGTACATTGTAAGGTCTTCTTGTGCTTTAATACTTGTACAAAACAAAAGTAAGCTGAGTACTAAAACATTTTTTAACTGTATTGTGGGCATCTTACTGTTGTAGGTTTAATTTAAAATCAATTTTGGCAGAGACTTTTATAAACAAGTCGTATTCCGGAAAAAATTTAATATCAGTTTGGTTAGAAGCATCTGTTGTATTGGCTTTCAAACTATAGATTAATTTTTTTGAACCTTGATCAATTAAACTCTTTAATTTTTGACCGGTTAAAACAATATCTGTTGTTTTTTCAACTGAATTTGTGACTTTCCCATAGTTTGGGTCTGATATTGGTAGTGACGTGTTAATTGGCGCTCCTTGGATTATATTCTCTCCATTTTGGGCAGTAGTAAATAATGAATCTATAACTGCACCCAGACTATCTGCAAAATACAATTGAACGTTTCCTGTTACCGGTAAACCATTTTTTGTAATAATTCTTACCGTTAGCTTTTCTACGTCTTCTACTGTAAAATTATCTTGTGGTGATAGCGCCAACTCTTCTGCAAGATCTAGATCGGTTGTATCATTCAAAGAAAAATTATCTGCGTATCCGAAAAAAGGTAAAACTGCATTTGCCCTTGCCCAAACTTTACTTTCTTTAGTAAGAAAGTTAGTAGCAATGCCCGTTGGATTTACAGTTGAGTTAGTTGCAAAAACGATCTCTGTTGGAGCTTGGTTTAGCATATTCGTTAACGTAGGATTTGTATTGCCATTATTTATTTGATGCGTGGTTACGGCAGTGTCTCCCACAAAAAGAGCCGGAGCAAGATTTGGTATATTGGTTAAACCTGCACCTGAATTGATGACATTTGAATTATCTGCTAATTCAAAAATTGCAGAAAAATCTGTGGCAACTTCAATACCTGTTGTATTGAAAAGAAATAATTCTAGTCGAGGATCTGCAAAAGAGAGTGTACCGCCATTGAAATTTTCATAAAAACTAGCAATATCAGTTTGTCCGTTCAAGTTTGTTGTAAACTGACCAAAATATCCATACACTGCAGCGTAATCTGTTAAATTGACTGTACTCGCAAAAGTAATGTTCTCCGATCCTGTGATAGGTGCTCCGGAACTTGTAATAAAGAGAGTTGCGTTTAACTCTATTTCATTGGTAGTAGTTCCGTTTCGAGTAAAATCGATTGCATAACCCGATAAGTCTACCGTTATAAACTCCGATAATGGAGCCATACCTTGGTAATCTAGATCTATTGTTGTGTTGAATGTTGAACCTGCCGAGGAAACGATGTAAGGAGAGCTTAGATTAATAGAAATATCATGACTAAACTCTGAATTTACATTGATTGTAAGGTTTCCAGTATTAATTAAAACACTATCTATCGATTCTCCATTGGAAAAAGATAAGGTATTAACTAATTGTTCTTGCCAAGAAGCAGTTGCTCCTGCACCTCCAACATTAATGGCAGTTGCTACTGATGGCGGAGCACTATATGAATCGCTGAAATTTTGTGTTGCGAATTGAAAATAGTCGGCTGCAGTAAATTCAAAGATAGACCTTTGGTATACCAATTCAAACAACTGATTGGCTTGGTTAAAAACTAGCTCCTGACCATCAAATCTGCGTTCAACATCTCCTAAATTTAAGTTTGCATACCCTAATGGAATGGCAAAACTTGGAGATAATTCTGGAGTTTCTATCTTATCTGTTTGAATTACTTGCTTTTTACAGGCCGTAAAAAGAATTGGTAATATAAGCAGAAAACGAAGGACGAAAGTGATTTTCATGAGTAGATATTCTTTTTTCAAAAATAGTATTATTGTTATTAACGAGACAATTTAATAAAAAGTCAAAAAAACGCCCTTAAAACTTAAGTTAAAAGAGCGCTTACATTTCATTCTCTCTCTTAATCAAAGATTATCACCATTTCTACCCTCCTATTTTGGGCTCTTCCTTCTGGAGTGTCATTTTCTGCAATTGGCATGGTTTCTCCGAAAAACAATGCATTTAATCTTTCCTCTTCTACACCTTTAGCTGCTATGTATGCTTTTACTGCTTCTGAACGTTTTTTAGAAAGTATTAAGTTGTTTTGTGCTGCTCCAACTGCATCTGTATGTCCAGATATTTGAAGTTTCCAATCTGTTTTCTTAATTAACAAAGCTGCTAGACTATCTAAAGACTCAAAAGAAGATTCTTTAATAATCGCCTTACCTGTTTCAAATTGTAAATTATCAAAGGCTGTATTTAAAATCTCTTGCTCTTCTACTTCGATTTTTGGACACCCCTTGTTTTCTATTACTCCTGGTGTTGCAGGACACTCGTCCTCGGCATCAATAATTCCGTCTCCATCTGTATCTTGGTATGGACAACCTTGATTTTTTACCGGGCCAGCCAAGTTCGGACATTTATCATCTTTGTCTAATAGTCCATCTCCATCTGTATCTGGCCACGGACAACCGTTATTTTCTTTTGGGCCGGCTTTTTGCGGACAGTTATCTAAAAAGTCTAATATCCCATCATTATCAGAATCCGGACAACCGTTAAGTGTTGCTGGACCTTTCACATCCGGACACGCGTCATCTACATCTCTAATTCCGTCTCCATCTGTATCTGGGCAACCGTTAAAAGCAATTGTACCTGCCGTTTGCGGACAATCATCTTCTTTATCCATTATTCCATCTTCATCTGTATCCGGGCAACCTTTAAATTGTTTTAAACCAGCAATTTCTGCGCAATCGTCCTGACTATCCATAATCCCATCTTTATCTGTATCTGGACAACCGTTAAACTCTTTTAAACCTGGTGTTTCTGGACAGTTATCTTGTTTATCTTCAATACCATCTCCATCTGTATCCGGACAACCTTTGAATGTCCATAAACCTGGCACATCAATACACGCATCAACAGCATCGGATACCTTATCGTTATCCATATCTTGCGGTGTATCATAAAGTATTGGAACTCTTAAAGAAGCATACATTTCTCCACCTCTAAATTTACCTGACGGTATTACTGTTCTGTAGTCCGTTACACCCACAGTAAGTGGTCCTAACCTCAAGCCCAAGCCTATTTTTGTTCCAGAGTAAGTGTTGTAAGAGATAGGCACAGCAACCTGCATCCAAGCAAAATCATAAGATGGCGAAACAGTTATTTGATTTGCAGCTCTTACACTATTTTTATTTCCATTTCCTAAAATGTTAAAATAACCTGTTGCGTTTACATAGAAATTTTTATAAATATGATAATCTAACTGTAGACTAAGTGCTGTTGGTGTATTCATGTAAAAAGAACCTGAGGTATCTTCTTCTGCTGTCCACTCAGGATCGTTGGTTATCATACTATCTATAAACTGCGTATAATCTGAAAAACTAGCGATAGAATCTAGTAGATTTAAATTAAAACCTGTTGCATTGATACTAAAATCTCTGCTTCGATCTGTTTTGTCAAAACGAATTCCACCAATATCTAATAAAGAAACACCAGCTCTTAACTTATACTTGTTAACGTCTTGGTACCATAATCCATTTTTTCCGTCCATCTCATACTGGTATTGGCCGTGTTTTGGTCTATATTCATAAACTAATCCCAAGTCTGCTCCAAAACCAAAACTAGCTGCCTTAAAGATATCTGAGATATTAGAGAATCTGTTCTCTAACAATTGACCTGTATTTCCGCCAGAACCGTAACTAAAATTTGCTCGAAGATAGGATGCAGTATCTACAGATTGTACATTAATATCTAATTGATTTGCATAATTATAGGTAGCACCTAAGCCTTGTAATAATTTTAATCTTGCTCCTGCTTTGAAAAAATGATCTCCATCATCTTTTAACACCTGCGCATAATTAAAACCATACTCTACCCAAGCCATTGAATTTTGTG
The DNA here is from genome assembly GCA_965656535.1 of Lishizhenia sp. Classification (GTDB taxonomy): domain Bacteria; phylum Bacteroidota; class Bacteroidia; order Flavobacteriales_D; family Crocinitomicaceae; genus Lishizhenia. Next base: position 876,875 of record CBFHKX010000001.1, on the reverse strand, counting down.
ACAAACCATTGCCTTGAATATCTAAATTTTGTAAATCATTGACATTAAAGTCTTCTTCAAACAATTTTCTTAGCCTCGGATTTAATTCATCTACGCTATTAATCATTCTTATTTTCGGAGAAAAACCAACCGCAATTCTAGGGTTGATATGAAACATAAAATTTACGATATCAATTTGTAATGAATTGTAAATACCTTGATTTTTAGTTGAATTACTAAATGGGTCTCCAATATCTCTCCAGTTATTTTGTAAATATGTGCTATCCGGACCTTTCCAATCAGAAAATGCTGCAGAAGAATCTATCAAGTAGCGTAAACTGCGACCAGGCATATTTTCTGTTCTTAGTGTTCTAAAATTTTGCCATATAGAAAAATCTCCACCAATTAAATTTAAATCGAATTTAAACCTTCCGTCAACTATGCTTGCAGGTTGAACATCTGCCCCCATAATTCCGGCATAATTACTACCATGAATTCCTAAATATCGTTGTGCTTGACTCGTAAATGTTGCACACATTATTGCCAGTAAGAGTAAAGATAATCGTAGAATGTTTTTCATAAGTTAAAGATTAATTGAGTAGCATATTAAATTGTTATCTAACGTGGTATACACATTAAACTGATTGGTAGCAGCTTCATTTATTTCTATTAAACGTTGTCCTTCCTTCGGAAAGCCAGAAATTAATTTCCCCACATCGTCAAACAAATATAAATTATTTTCTACGTCATCTAAAATTAAAGTATAGGCTTTAGCTTTACTTTTTAGTTGCTTTACTTCAGATATTTCGCTTAATTGGATAGGGCTCTCAAATTGCAAATTCCCTTTTGAGTCATACACACTTAATTGATTTGATTGATGCACACTAAAACCAAAAGTGTTCATTTTCACATTCGAGTTTAGAGAATTAACAACCGATAAATCACTATTTAAAATGTTTGCTTTTTCTTCAATACTTTGAATAAAATAGATCTGATCTTGCAGTTTTAGTACTTTTTTGATGACTAACGGTAAATTTTCTACTTTACTTTTTTCTAAAAACAATTTTTTATAACCAGTAGAACTTGATACAAAGGCTAGTAATTGAGATGATTGATTGATTAAAACTGGAGCAGTGTTAATAGGAAAATCGTCTACTTTTAAAACATTTAATTCTCCACCTTTAGCATCGAGATAAATAATATTTCCATTTTTATCACCTGCTAAAAATCGGGTTTGATTGGTGTGAAAAACAGCTGCAACAGATGAAGTAAATGTACATTGGTTAGCGTAAGGAAAACCATTTACAGCTTTTCCATTTAAATCTAAAACATGCAGATTATTGCCGTTTGTAAATACAAGTTGTTTTTTATTATTCTGATAAATATCTACCACTTTAATATCAGAAGTTTGAATTGTATCAAGTTGTCCACTCCAAATTTCTTTTCCCTTAGAATCAACCAAATAATAGGATTTTCCTGCTACAACAAATGTAGAAATTCCTTTTCTTAGGTGATCTTTTATTGGCGTAATAAAACGAATGCGCTCTTTGGTTAAAAAGGAATATGTAGCGTTTAATGACTCGTTAGAAGTTACCTCTTTTAAATTAGAGGTAACCCTGTAAACAATATTATTGGTGTACGTGGTACTTTCTTTTTGATTTTCGTTAAATATACGCTCGTGAACTTGTGTTGTGAGCCAGCCAAATATTTTATCTTCTTGACCTTTATTTACAGCTAAAGTGTTGCCTAATTGATAATTTAATTTAATTTTTTGGGCCAGTGTTACACTCTGTGTCAGTACCACCTTATCACTCAACAAAAGAACAAAAAAACCAGTTGAAGTATTGCTTGGAAAATCTTTAGTTAGTCTTACATTTTTATACTTAGTCACACCATTTTCTTGCCAAATTGAGTCAGTATTTTGAAGGTGCTGCAACAACACTAAATTAGGATCTTGCTGTGCTTTATAATCAGATACTAAAAATACTTCACCCTCTAATTCTGCTTTTACAAAACCCTGATTTACCCAATTTGACATTACATTATTGGCATAAACACTATCTTTTTGTTGGGCTAAAAAATGACTCTGAAACTGATAAGAAGCAATTTTAGAAGGTAACAAATCTGCAAAAAGCGTTTTATCATCTACTGGTTTACCGAGTACATTTTGTGCGGTATACGTTTGATAACGCAACGATCCGTTTTCTGTGCGGTATACATCTGTTTGTTTACTTTCAAGCAAATCAAAAATATTTGCCGTAGCGTTTTTATCCGCATTCTTGCTATCGAAAATAGTTTGCGCATTGGGTTGGACATCAATTTGAGCAAAAAACACGTATTTGCCAGAAATGTTACGTAATTCTGCTTGCTTAAGTTGAGAATTAAAGATTAGGTCATTTATCGCTAAATCTGTCCAATAGACTTCGCTTTCAATTAATAAACAATTGCGTTTTTTAGAAAAATAAAGCACCAGGCCTTCTAACTTATTAGGAGCTAAATTTAAGTACACATTTTCGCTCTCAAAAAGTTGGAAACTATTTAATTCCTCTGGATAGTTTACCTTTAATACAGCTTCATCCAATTCTTTATCAAACATCAAAGCTGGCACCAGTGTTTTATTCTTACCATAAAAAACATCCCAGCCAACAAATCCTATCCAAACACAACTGGCTAGTACAATTAAAACAATTCCTATAACTCTAAGCATCAAAGTAAAAGTAGTATTTTTAATAGCTAAGCGCGATAATCACATAGAGAATTAACCAACACTTTTTTTTTAATAAGGAAACTAACCTTTACAAACTTAAGCGCATTTGTTCCGGAGATAATAAAGTAAACGACTTTCTATGGTACTCTGTAGCTCCATGTTTTAAGATTGCTTCTCGGTGCTTTTTTGTAGGATATCCTTTGTTAGAATTCCATTGATAATGGGATAATTTTTCATGCAATTCAGTCATCATCTCATCTCTATACGTTTTGGCCAAAACAGATGCTGCTGCTATAGACATAAAACGACTATCGCCTTTAATCATGCAAGTTGCCGGAATATTTTTATACGGATTAAATCGATTTCCGTCTATCAACAAATGCTCTGGCACCTGAGATAACTGATCGATTGCCCTGTGCATGGCAAGAAAACTAGCATTTAATATGTTAATTTCGTCTATTTCTGCGGGAGAAACAATTCCAACTCCAAAAGAGATGGCTTCTTTTTCTATAAGTGGTCTTAATGCATCTCTTTTCTTTTCAGAGAGCTGTTTAGAATCATTGAGCATAGGATGATTAAAACCATCAGGTAAAATAACTGAAGCTGCAACTACCGGTCCGGCTAAACAACCTCTTCCAGCTTCATCGCAACCGGCTTCAATTTTACCTTCTAAATGCTTTAGGATTAATGCACACATATTTGCAAGATTAAGAAATTATAGTTTATCTTTATAGCAGTATCTAATAAAATCATTGTTGGAATAATTTTTGAATATTAGAGGTTAAACACGAAAAGCAACCAATTTACACTTCGTTGCGTTTTATAAAAAAAGAAAACTATGAAAAATTTACTTGCACTTACACTTATGCTTACTCTGTCTTTGTTAACATTTGGGCAAGATCAAGGAGAAGCTTTTGTTAAAGGAACAGAAACATCTATGATTGCTGCAAAGAAAGCTGGCGTTTTTGAGTTTAAATTACCAGCCGAAGCTACAAAAGACGAAGTAGAAAAAAATAAAGCTTATTACACAGATTATTTCTCTGTAGATTACAAGTCTGAGATACAAATTGCTCTTATTAAAATGGTTGACAACACACCACAGGCGAGAAGAGTAATCACACGCTTTCTTATTTCTAATGGAGTGAGAACAATTAAATTAGGAGATACAAAATATACAGTTGCTGAATTTTACGACAACTTTCTAAATTAAAACACACTTACTATAATGTAACCGCTCTTAATCCTAAGAGCGGTTTTTTTATATTATAAACTCAGGTTTTATTCTATTTTTGAGCTATAAATGAATTCAAACAGCAGTAAAACTATCTTTTTCTTAGCTCCTTACCCAAAAGGCAAAGCTCCGTCTCAACGTTTCAGGTTTGAGCAGTATCTTTCGTTTTTAGAAGAAATGGGATTTAACTGCACAGTGTATTCCTTTTTAAGCGAAAAAGGATGGGAGACAATCTACAAGAAAGGTAGCTTTTTTGCTAAAATGGGTGCGGTACTTTATGCTTTTCACAAAAGGTTGTTACTCCTTTTTAAACTGAATAAAGCAGACTTTTTATTTATTCATAGAGAAGCGAGTCATATTGGACCGCCGATATTTGAATGGATAATTTCTAAGGTATTAAGGCGAAAATTTATTTATGACTTTGATGATGCTATTTGGCTTCCCAATTACAGCGAACAAAACGCAAAATTTGAACGCTTAAAAAACTACAAAAAAGTAAATAAGGTTATGGCGTGGGCAGATACCGTAACTGCCGGTAATGAATATCTTAAAAATTATGCTTTGCAGTTTAACCAGAACGTACATGTTTTACCTACAACAATTGATACAGAAAACCACCATAACCAAAAAACAGTACATTCTAAGTCGCCTGTTGTAATTGGGTGGACAGGATCGCACACTACTGCTCAATATCTAGCGATTATCTTACCGATTTTAAAACGTTTAGAAGACGAATTTATCTTTGAGTTTAGAGTAATTTCTAACGAAAACCCAGAATTAGATTTACGCAATTTTTCTTTTACTAAATGGAATAAAGAAACCGAAATTAAAGATCTCGCCGAGATTAATATTGGAATTATGCCGTTGAAAGATGATAAATGGGCAAAAGGTAAATGTGGTTTTAAAGCATTGCAATATATGGCCTTGGAAATACCGTGTGTAATTTCTTCTGTTGGTGTAAACACAGCTATTATTGAAGACGGTAAAAATGGATTTTTAGCAGAAGATGTAAATGCATTTTATGATAAACTCAAAGTGCTTTTACAAAGCCAAAGTTTGAGAGAATCAACTGGATTAGCGGGAAGAAAAAGGATTATTGATCAGTATTCTGTAAACGCAAATAAAGAGAAATATTTAGCGCTATTTAAATAGTTAAAGTAATCGCCTTCGATATGTTCTTTTCCCTTGGACCGCACACATATCAATTTTTTCTTAGAAAGAATCTCTTTACAGAGCATTATAACGAAATCTAACCGAACACTAAACGCTTACTTTTTTTATTTCTCGGGATTTAGATTTTGTGTGGGTACAGTTTTTCTTTTAATATAACTGAAGGCTATTTTAAATGGTTTTTCTATTTTTGAGTTTGAACTAAAATTAAGCATTAGAAATGGGTAGAGCGTTTGAATATAGAAGAGCTGCAAAAGAAAAAAGATGGGATAAAATGTCTAAGCTATTTCCAAAATTAGCAAAGGCAATTACTATGGCTGCTAAGGCTGGCGGAGAAGACCCAGATATGAATGCTACTTTACGTACAGCTATACAAAATGCTAAATCGCAGAATATGCCTAAGGATAATATTGAAAAGGCAATTAAGCGTGCTACGGCTAAAGACATGACGGACTACACCGAGGTGAATTACGAGGGTAAAGGTCCGCATGGTGTTTTAGTTTATGTAGAATGTGCAACAGATAACACAACAAGAACAGTTGCTAACGTAAAATCTTATTTTAATAAAGCCGGAGGTAGCGTTGTACCGAATAACTCTTTGGAGTTTATGTTTAACCGTAAAGCGATTTTTAGAATAGAATCTACCGAAGAATACGATGCTTCTGCCTTAGACATTGAAGAATTAGAGTTTGAGCTAATTGATGCTGGTTTAGAGGAAATTGAAAAAGAAGAAGACGGCGCTATTGTTATTTATGGCGATTACACAAGCTTTGGAACTTTACAAGCTGCCTTGGAAGAGAAAAAGATTGAGGTTGCAAAATCTAGTTTAGAGCGTTTACCAACTTCGCCAGTTGAATTTACAGAAGAACAATTAGAAGACATTGAAAAGATGTTGGATAAAATTGAAGACGACGACGATATACAGCAGGTTTTTACGAATATTGCTTAGATAATTGGTTGAAAAGCTATAACCATAAGTAGTCAACCTTTAAAAATTAAATAAAACTTTTTTATTTTGAGTGCTAGACAAACTTCTGGCACTCTTTTTTTTTAACAAGCATTTTTAATGTATTCGGTTTTTGAAACTATTGGTTTTTCACCTTCAATTTAAACCCAATACCATGAATATTTTGTATCTCTACATTTATATCCTCAGAAAGGTATTTTCTTAGTTTGGTAATGAACACATCTAGAGATCTTCCTACGAAGTAGTCGTCTTGTCCCCAAACACCGTTTAAGATAATCTCTCTTGGACAAACTTGATTGATAAACTTGCAAAGAAATTTTAAAATTTGAGCTTCTTTTTTTGTTAGTTTCTTCTCAAAATTTGGGTGTGATAAAGTAAAATTATCTACATCAAAATTGTAGGCACCAATAGAAATGTTACTTTCTTCTTCTGGCTCTACATCTATATTTACTCTTTTTAAAAGAGCTTTAACACGTAACTTTAACTCTTCGTGCGAAAATGGTTTTGTAAGGTAATCGTCTCCGCCGGCATTAAAACCTTCTACCTTATCTTCTGTCATAGATTTAGCTGTTAAAAAAAGAATCGGAATTTCTTTATCCATTTTTCTAACATCTTTAGCCAAGGTAAAACCATCTTTTTTAGGCATCATTACATCAAAAATACAAAGGTGAAAAGTTTCTTCATTAAACCTTTTAAAGCCTTCTAAACCATCTGTACAAAGCGTTACACTATACCCTATAGATTTTAACTGATCTGCAATTATGAATCCTAAACTTGTATCGTCTTCTACTAATAATATTTTTGCTGTTGCCATAATTTAAATGGGTATTGTAATAGTAAATGTTGTTCCTTCTCCGTGTGCACTGCTGGCTTTTATTTGTCCACCATGTTGCGATATAATAAGTTTAACGTAATACAAACCCAAACCAAATCCTTTTACATCATGCAGGTTACCAGTTGGAACTCTGTAAAATTTATCAAAAATCATTTTAAGATTTTCTCTTTTTATTCCAATTCCGTTATCCTGAAATTGAATTTGAAAATTGCTGTCTGTTGACCTTGTTGTTATGCTAATATTTGGTGTTCTATTACAATATTTTATTGCATTGTCTAAAAGATTAAAAATAACGTTGGTTATATGTACTTCATCGGCATTAATAATTGCTTTTGTTGCATTTAGGTTAAGGTTAATCTTACCGTTATCTTTTAATTGATTGAATTCAAAATTATCTTTTGCTTCTTCTAAAATCTCATGAATATCTATTTGAGACTTTGTGAGCTTGAGTTCATCTTTGTCTAATTTTGCAATGTTTAAAACCCGCTCTACCTGATTTTCTAAGCGCTTATTTTCTTTATAAATAATACTGGCGTAGCGCTGTAATTTCTCTTTATCATTCGTTAAATCTTCTCTTAAGAGCGTTTCGCTAGAAAGACTTATAGTAGAAATTGGGGTTTTGAGCTCGTGCGTCATATTATTAATGAAATCTGTTTTAACTTCAGACAGTCTCTTTTGTTTTATTATCACAATGATAGAATACGCAAAAAACACCAAAATAAAGAGCACAATAATTACAAGGTAAATCCAAGGAGAACTGTCTTGTGCATTAACTTCTATAGATTCTGCAACCACATTAGGAAAGAAAACTGTGAAATAATGTCCGTCTTTTTTCCAAGTAAGGTTCTGAGAAGTAATACCCACCACAGTATCTGAAGCTGGCTCGTACTGCTTATCTGAAGAATACTTAATTAAATTTCCAAAAACAATACTATCGTTAAAACAATCATAAATACCGTATTGAAAATCTTCGTTTATACCCTGATCATAGAATTCGCGTTTAAGTAGTTGTTCTAAATAAAATGGATGTAAATCTTCATTGATATCCACGTTATAAAAGTTAGAACTCATTTGCTTAACGGCTCCGTACATATCTGCACTATCTGCAACTGTTGTAGAAATTTCTTCTGCTACATTTCTTAGTCCGACCTTAACTTTTTGATGAAACTGTATGAGGTTAAGACTGTCTTGTCTTTCTTGAATTACAATAGAATCTTGCTGTGCTTTGACGGTTCGTTTTATCCAAAAAACTTGAATAAATAAAATGCTCAGAATAGAGATTATTCCGAGTACAACTACTGTATTTATGGTGCTTCTATTCATTAGTTAAATTGAATCGGAGATTTCACTCCTACTTCGGTAAGCTTAGCACTCAGTCTCTGTTTTACTCAACTTTCAACTTCACACCCTTCTTTCCACTTCAATTTCGATACTTTCGCTTGTTCGAAAACTCAGCTTTCCTTTGGTTTTTATTCTTAAAAAACTACCCTATTCTCATATTCATATCAATAATTCTGGCCCACGCCATTATTCCTCCATCTAAATTGTAAAGGTTTTCATAGCCGTAATTTTGTTCTAGAAAACTAACCACATTTGCGCTTCTTGCTCCCGATCTGCACTGAACAATTACCTTTCCTTCTTTTTTAAATTTCTCATGGTTATCAGGAACGGTGTTCATTGGAATTAATTCACCTCCAAGGTTAGCTGCTTCGTACTCAAAAGGTTCTCTTACATCGATTAAGGTAAAGTTTTCCTTATTATCCATCATTTCCTTTAAGTCTTGTACATTTATGCTTTTCATTTCTTTATTTATTTTTTTAATACCACAAAATTCGTCATAATCAATTAGCTTTGATTGGGTTGGATTTAAACCGGTAATCGGATTTTTATCGTCTTTTTCAAAGTTAAACGTTTGCATTTCTTGCGAAAGTGCGCTGTAAAATAACACTTTATTTATTAATGGTTCTCCAATATCTGTTATTATTTTAATGGTTTCGAGTGCTTGGAAATTACCAACAATTCCTGGTAAAACACCAATAACACCAGTTTCTGAACAATTTTTAACTTCGTTAGGGTTAGGCGGTACTGGATAAAGATCTCTATAATTAGCAGAGCGCTCGTTTCCTAATTTTGCATTAAAAATAGCAACCTGACCACTAAATTCGTTTATACTGCCGTGCACATTAACTTTATCTTGCAAAACGCAAACATCATTGATTAAATAGCGCGTAGGGAAATTATCTGTACCGTCAATTACTATATCAAACTCAGAAACAATTCTCTCTGCATTTTTCGAAGTAAATGCAACATCAAAAACAGTAATATCTACATGTGGGTTTTGCTTTAACAATTTATCTTTTGCAACAAATGCTTTAGACTTACCAATATCCTCTTGGCTATACAGCGTTTGTCTTTGTAAATTAGATACAGAAACAATATCGTGATCAACGATTCCAATTTTACCTACACCAGCAGCCGTGAGATAAGTTAATACTGGACAACCCAAGCCTCCAGCACCGATTACTAATACTTTTGCTTGCCTTAATTTTAGTTGTGCTTCTTCTCCAAACCCATTAAGAATTAAATGCCTGTTATATCTTTCTTTCTCTGCTTTACTTAGCACTTTTTTTCACTTTTATTATCCAAACGAAGGTAAAGAATAAAATCTAATTGATTCGTCTTGAACCGTAAAGTTAGAATCAAAAAAAAATTCCAAAAACATCAGTTTTCAGAATTTTCTTGTTCAAATAAGATTAATTTATATCACATCTAAAGCCTTACCTACTTTTACAAAAGCAGCAATAGCCTTATCTAAATGTGCCTTTGTGTGTGCAGCAGAAATTTGCGTTCTTATTCTTGCCTTTTCTTTTGGTACAACAGGGTAAAAGAAACCAATTGCATACACACCTTCTTCTAACAACATATCTGCAAATTTTTGAGATAATGCTGCATCGTACAACATAATTGGTACGATAGGAGAATCTCCTTCTACAATATCAAACCCAGCATCTACAATTGCTTTCTTAAAGTAAGCTGTATTTTCTTCTAATTTGTCTCTTAACGCCGTGTCTGTAGAAAGAATATCAAATACCTTGTTGGCAGCTCCCACAATAGAAGGTGCTAACGAATTTGAAAATAAATATGGTCTAGATTTTTGACGCAACATTTCTATTACTTCTTTTTTACCTGTTGTGTATCCACCCATGGCTCCACCAAGTGCCTTACCTAAGGTACCCGTAATTATATCTACCCTATCCATCACGTTGTGATATTCTGGAACACCTCTACCCGTTTTTCCAATAAAACCAGCAGAATGACATTCGTCTGTCATCACTAATGCATCATATTTATCCGCTAAATCACAAATTTCGTTCATTTTAGCAATGTCTCCATCCATAGAGAAAACTCCATCTGTTACAATGATTCTAAAGCGTTGGTCTTGTGCTTTTTTCAGTTGTTCTTCTAGATCTGCCATATCAGAATGCGCGTATCTATAACGTTGTGCCTTACACAAACGCACTCCATCAATTATAGAAGCATGATTTAAGGCATCAGAAATAATTGCGTCTTCCTTTCCAAAAAGTGGTTCAAACAAACCACCATTTGCGTCAAAAGCAGCTGCGTACAAAATTGTATCTTCTGTTCCATAAAAATTGGCAATCTTCTCTTCTAATTCTTTATGAATATCTTGAGTACCACAGATAAAACGAACTGATGACATACCAAAACCATGCGTGTCTAAAGCATCTTTAGAAGCTTTAATTACATCTGGATGTGAAGATAAACCAAGGTAATTATTAGCACACATAATTACTACCTCATCTCCTGAGTTTACTGTAACTTCTGCTCCTTGTGGAGAAGTAATTACACGTTCTTTTTTGAAAATTCCGTCAGCTTCTATTGACTTTAATTCTGATGATAAATGGTCTTTTAATTTTCCGTACATCTGTTCTTAATTTTAATTGCGAGGTAAAGGTAAATAAATCTAAACAATTACTTAGTTGGCACTTTCTGCGATTTTCCTAATTTCGGTAACACACATTTCAAATCCTTCTTTTTCTTTTTTCATGCCATTTGCTATGGCAACATTTTTTAGTTCCATCTCCGTTTCGTAAGCAGTGTTAAGCGCATTTATTTTTTTACTTAATTGCGTTTCCATGCGTTTTAAATTAACGGGAAACATCGCTTTTATGTAGGGTGAATTAACCGTTTCTAATTCTTTTAATTTTGGTAAATTCTTAAGTATGATTCTCGGTTGCTGCTTTAATAAAAGATTCGTATAACTTCCTAACATACTTATTGCATCAAATTCTTTAACCGCATTACTTAGCAAACAATTAAGCATAAAGGGAAGGTGCGTAGTGTCTCCATACTGGTAATAAACGTAACCAATTGCAGAATTTAAAGTACTGTTCGCATCAATTTTTAAAGAATCTGCTTTTTTTAGTGCTAATTGCTCATCTATCTCAGCTAAAGAAAGTAAAGCAGAACCCAAAACAGTATATGATAAATCATTTTCTATTCTATTGATAAAAAATACTTTATTTTCATCTTTTTCAAAATTTGAAGAAAGGTAAGCAATTGCCCTTGCCCTTACTTTAGAATTTGAATCATGTAATGCAATTTCGCCTAGTTTTTTTCTTAACGTTTCTTTCTTACTATCAATAATAAAATTAGCTTTATTTAAAGCTTCTAAACGCACAGCCCAGAAAGAGTCTTGCATAGCGTCTAATAAAAGTTGTGATGATTTTAGTGTTTTAAGTTTTGAAGCTTTAGCGATAGCTTCTAATTTATCTAAATACTTTGGTGCATTGTAAAATTGATGAATGTATTGATCGCTTGGTTGGTTATGCGTAATTTCTCCTAACACAACTCTGTCTGCATCAAATATTACATTTTGTAATTCGCCATTAATTGCATGTTTTATAACCTGTTCAGATTTGGTAATTTCAACTTCAAGTTCTTCGTTCCCGTTTGTTGTGTAAATTGCAATCTTTACTGGCAATCTATACAAGGGTGTATTTTCTAAATTTTGAACTTGCCTCACTTTTAAGGTTAGCTCTCCTTGAGTCATTTCTTGTTCTACTTTTATTTTTGGATGCCTACTCGAGAAGAACCATTGATTAAAAAACCAATTCAAATCCTGGCCCGAAACCTTTTCAAACGCTAGTCTTAAATGATGTACCTCTGTTGGTTGATACTGATTTTCTGTCAAATACAATTTTGCTCCTGCAAAAAAGGCTTCATCGCCTAAGTAATTTCTTAACATATGTAAAATCCGCCCACCTTTGTTATAAGAATGTCCATCAAACATGGCTTCTTTTTCTGGATAATCAAACCAAATTAAATTATGATGGCCACGGGTTTGAGCACTTGTATAATACCCTTGCTTTTCAATAAGCGCATTATAACCTGCTTCTTGTTCGCCATATTTATACTCGTCCCAGAGGTATTGAGAGTAATTCGCAAAAGATTCGTTTAATGGTAAGTTGGCCCAACTTTCGCACGTTACTAAATCTCCAAACCAATGATGAAAAAGTTCGTGTGCAATTGTAGACTGATCATTGGCGTCTAACAACTCTCTTTCGTTTTTATACGCATAATCTCCAAAAATAACAGCTCCAGTATTTTCCATGGCTCCAGAAACATAATCGCGCACTACAATTTGTGCATATTTATCCCAAGGATATTCTACACCTAGCAGTTCAGAAAAATAACCGATCATTTCTGGAGTAGTTCCAAAGATTGCTTTGGCAGATTTTTCCCATGCTGGCTCTACGTAATAGTCTACTGAAATTGTGGTACCGTCTTTTTTAGTGTAACTATCTTCTACTTTTTTAAATTCACCTACGCCCATCATTGCTAAATATGGTGCGTGTGGTAAAGATTGTTTCCAATGGTCTGTTCGGGTTCCATCTGCATTATCCGTTTGGTTAATTAATCTTCCGTTAGATAATGTGATATACTTTTTATTTACTGTAATTTCAATTTCTTGCGACATCTTTTGGTTTGGTGCATCAATGGTAGGGAACCAAACTGAACTTGCCTCGGTTTCTCCTTGAGTCCATATCTGAGGCATTTTTGTAGTGTCTTTTCCAAGCGGATTTATAAAATATAATCCTTTATCTGAGGTAATTGCTAAACTGCCTCCGACTTCTCTTTCGTTTGGTTTGGCTGTATATTCAATTTCTACAGTAAACGTATCCAACTTGGTATAAACGGTATTCAATTCTATAGCGAGAATATCCTTCTCGTAAGTATAATTTAGTGCTTTTGTGTTTTGCTTAACGGTATGAATTTCCATTCCTTTCGCGTCCAAAATCAAGCTGTCAGACGCAAAAAAATGAGGCTTTGCTGTGAGAACTGCTTTTCCTAACAATTGCGCTTTTGTCCAATCAAATCGAACCTGTAAGTGCGTGTGAATTAAATCTGTTAAAATAGTTTCAGAAGCACGGTAAATAGTTGGTTCAATAGGGTTTTCTTGTACCTCTTTAGCATCGTATTTACTGATCTGATTTTGATTAATATTTTTTGAAGATCCACAGCTCAATAAAAACGCTAAGACAACCAAAAGTGTCGTTATTCTCATAATTCAAAAATAATTTATAGGGTAAAGATGTCCATTTTTTAAACTTAATGCCCAACAAAATGGCACAAAGAAATATAAGTTTGTATTATTGCAGTATATATTTAACCAATGGCAGACAGTTCATATTTAATAGATGGAAAAGAAATTTTAGTAAAAGGAAATGCTAAAGTTGAATGGATAGATAGTAACTATTTTGAACTTTTCTTTTTAGGACAAAAGTTTCAAGGTGAGGTAGTAAAAGCAAACCTAGAAGACAAAAAGTTAACCATAAAAATAAATCAGCGCACTTTCGAAGTTTCTAAAAAAGGAGCTATTGATGAGTTGATTAAAAAAATGGGACTGGATAAAAAGAAGGTAAAACAACTTAAAACCTTACAGTCTCCAATGCCTGGAAGAATTCTATCATTCGCTGTAAAAATTGGCGATACTGTTGAAGACGGAACAGCACTCTTTACATTAGAAGCCATGAAAATGGAAAATGTAATTAAATCAGACGGTGTTGGCGTAGTTAAAGCTCTTGTGCACACAGATGGTTCTGTGGTAGAAAAAGGAGAAGTAATTATAGAGTTTGAATAGAACAAACCACCATAATAATCACATAGGCTCTTTCCAAAACAGTGAAAAATCAACTCAAATATTTTCTTCAAAAACTTTTTGGATACACCAACTATCTCTACTTTTTTTCTCAGTTTAAAATAAAAACACTGAAGCGAGATAAAAAAGAAGGTCATTTTTTTCATTTCTTAGATTTACTAGAAAATGGAAAAGGAGATATTTTAGACCTTGGAGCAAATATTGGTATTATGAGTCATTACCTTTCTAAACGGTTTCCTTTAGACACTATCCACGCCTTTGAACCGATGCCTGATAACTTAGTTGTTTTAAATAAGATTATAGCCAAAAATAAACTCAAGAATGTAATTTGTTATGATTTTGCCGTTGGAGAGCAAGAAAGTACTGTGAAAATGATCTTACCTGAAAACGGAAAAACTAAGGAACAAGGGCTAAGTCATGTAAAACACGAATCAATAACAGAGTGGAATGACGGCATTGAATTTGAAGTTGCTTGCAAGAAACTAGATACTGTTTTAAAAGGAAAAACGATTCAAGGAATAAAAATGGATGTCGAAAATTTTGAATATTTCGCACTAAAAGGAGCCAAAGAATTATTGCAGAATCAACACCCTATTATCTATACAGAATTGTGGGATAATGATAACCGTCAACGCTGTTTTACTTTCTTAAACGAGCTCAATTACAAAGCGTTCGTAGTAGAAAAACAACAATTAGTTTCCTTTAAAAAAGGAGTGCATACGCAGCAGAATTTTATCTTTATGGCAAACTAAGGTTTGTAGATGCAAAAAAAACTGTTTTCAGGACTCTTTTTAGTTATACTCTTAAATGTATTGGTAAAGCCATTCTACATCTTTGGTATAGATGCTCAAGTGCAAAACCAAGTTAGTACAGAAGATTATGGACTCTACTTTACTTTGCTAAACCTTTCTTATTTATTTAATGTTGTTTTAGATGTTGGCATAAATAATTACAACACAAGAAATATTGCCCAACATCCACAGCTGCTTTCACGTTATTTAGGATCTATCATAAGTCTGCGAAGTTTACTTGGATTAATCTATTTAGTAATTACATTATCTGTTGGCTTTACCCTTGGTTTTTCTGAATTTGCTATACACCTGCTCTTTCTTTTAGCTATTAATCAGTTTTTTGCAGGATTTATCTTCTACTTCAGGAGTAATTTTGCTGGAATGCACCTCTTTAAAACAGACGCAATTTTTTCTGTTTTAGACCGATTAATCTTAATTGGCTGTTGTTTAATTCTGCTTTATAGCAGTGTATTTAAAACTGAAATCACAATTTCTTACTTTGTGTATGCGCAAACCTTCGCTTATGCATTGTCTGCACTAATTGCTTTTATGTACACACTCTATTTAAAACCAACCCGATTAAAAGTAAATCGCTTGTTAAGCTTTGCTATTTTAAAACAGAGTGCACCTTACGCATTATTAATCTTGCTTATGATGCTGTATAACAGAACTGACGTAATTATGATAGACCTTTTATTGGAAGAAGGTAAAACACAAGCCGGAGTTTACGCACAAGGGTTTCGCTTATTAGACGCCGTTACTATTTTCGCTTTACTTTTTGCCGGCGTACTGCTTCCATCATTTTCGCGCTTAATAAAGCAAAAAGAAAGTGTTGAAAGTGTATTAAAAACAGCTGCACAACTCTTAATTTCAGTTTCCCTTCTTGTAGCTTGCTTAGGTTTTGTGTATAGCAAAGAAATTATGGAGCTAATCTATGTGAAAGACACCGCTCTTTCTTGGAAATCATTTCAGTGGATTATTTTTTCTTTCCTACCCATTTCTATCACGTATATATTTGGAACCCTACTAACCGCAAACGGGAGTTTAAAAGTATTAAACTATATGGCTTTTGGCGGACTATTGCTAAACCTTTTTCTAAATTTCTTTATGATTCCTGTTCTACAATCCGAAGGTGCTGCATTGGCTACGTTTTTAACTCAAATCATTACGGCAATAGCGCAGCTGTTCTTAGCGGTATCTATATTTAAGCTTTCGATTAATTTTAAAGTCATCTTGAAATTAATCCTACTTTTCATCCTTCTATTTTTTGGAATTCAATTCTTGAAAACTGAGTTATCTTTGCTCTTCGGAACAGCAATAACAGTAGTTTTCTTTTTAGTCTATCTCCTACTTTCTAAAATGATAGACCTCAGAAAAATCAAATCGCTATTTTAACATTGTGAATAAGCGTGATTTTAACAACCAAATACAATAAATAAACGTCTTATCGTTTTAAGAATTAAACGCACATTTCAATTGAATATACTACGGTCGGCTCTTATTGGATTTAAATTTTATCTTTTCACATCTCTCTTCTGCTTTGGTTTGGTGTATGCGCAAGACTTGCAGCTTAATGAGGTAATGACCAAAAACAAGTCTTACCTAAATCTTAACGGTGAATACCATGACTGGGTTGAATTATACAATTCTAGCGCTGCTCCTATTCTACTTTCACAGTATTATATCTCGGATGATGAAAACAACCTGTTTAAATATCAACTACCCGCCGTTTTTATTAATGGAAATAGTCATTTCTCCGTTATTTGTTCTACACTAAATCAGTTTATTTCTGGTTACTACCACAGTAATTTCGCGTTAAAGAATTCAGAAGTAATTTGCCTAAGTAATAACCAAGGACTAATTGAAAAATGGGAACTCGATTTTATTCCTACCAATCTCTCTTATGGCAGAATTAATGAAAATGAAAACGTGAAAGAAATACTTCAGTTTCCATCTCCCAACATGTTTAATTTAAATTCAAACAATAATAAAGTAGAAACAAACACAACCAGCGGATTTTATGAAAACGATTTCTTTTTGAAGCTAGAATCTAAATTGGGCGACTCCGTCTTTTACACCCTTAATAATTACGACCCACTGAGTGGGCCAATATTATTTGAAGACTCTCTTCTTGTTCCGATTGACTTAAGCATTGTTCCTGATATTAGTACAATTCCCACCACCTCTAACCAGCAAATCAGTTATCATGCTTGGGAGTTACCGCAAGAAACTCCTCAGAAATGTTTTTCGATTTCCTATGCGAGCTATAAAAATGGATTTAGAACAAGTCCAATTTACCATCAAACATTTATACCCGAAAACAATGAAACAAATTTTGATGTGGTTAGTATAACTTCTGACTCAATTGGATTATTTAGCACTTCTACGGGAATTTTAGTTCCAGGTGTGAACTATAATAGTTCTGATCCTGAATGGACAGGCAACTTTTTTAAAGAAGGTGAAAATTGGGAAAGAAAAGCACATTTCACATATTTCAAAAGTGATCAGAATGCATCATTCTATCAACCCATTCAAATTAAAATAGCAGGAGGTAAAACAAGACAAAGCGCACAAAAATCATTGGCTTTACAAGCTACCTCAGAACTGGCAAACAAAAATCTAATTTTTCCTGTTTTCCAAACAACTAAAAATCCAGTTATAAATGCTTACACACTTAAAACTACTATGGGAGACTGGGGAACCCAAAGCATGATAAAAGATGTTTTAGCGCACACAATAAGTAAAGAACTTCGCTTCAACTCACAAGATTATAAATTTGTTGAAGTCTACATAAATGGTGTTTATTTCGGGATACAAAGCTTGCGCGAACGCTTTTCTCCAAGAAATTTTCTGCAAAATTCAATAAGTGATGAGTTAACTATCCTAAACCCTTCGAATTTAAATGTGAACTACGGAAATAAGCTTGAATTTGAAAACTTACTCTCTTTTATTGAAAGCAATGACTTAAGTGTAACGAGTAACTACCTTCTTGTTTCTGAGCAAATAGATATTGATAATTTAATCGACTATCTATGTGCAGAATTATTTTTTGGTAATTACGATTGGCCAATAAACAATATAAAAGCGGTAAAAGTATCCGATAGTAAATGGCAATGGCTGTTTTATGATTTAGATGCAGCTTTTCCTCCACCTCAAACCAATATGTTTGAGCATGTAACCAATAAAGACGAATCAACATCTTACCCAAATCCGCCAGCATCTACGCTACTTTTCAGAAAGTTGTTAGAAAACGTAACATTTAAATCTCTTTTTATACTGCGCTACACAGAGCTCCTTCATTCTACTTTTACTAAAGAGAACACAACAAATGTATTAACTGCCTTAGAAAACGAATTAGCTCCAGTAATTTCAAAACAAATAAACCGATGGGGATTTCCTTATTCAGAGGAGCAGTGGGAGTCTGACATAGCTTCGCTTCAATCTTTTCTAGTTCAAAGACCGTGCGCTGTGATTAACAACATGAACGCTTTTTTTGACAGTGATTATCTACAAACAGCGTGTGATGTTAAATGGAATGAAGTGGAGAATTTTAAAATATACCCAAATCCAACTTCTGACTTTATTCATGTTATCTCTAAAAATCAACAGCTAAAAATAAACCGTTTAGAGTTCTACAATAGCTTGGGGCAGCGCGTAAAAGAGCAAACACCCCTTAAACAATCTTTTCACTACTCTGCATCTATGCAATCCTTAAACGCTGGTGTTTATACTCTGGTTCTCTATACCAATAATGGAGAAATAAAGCACAAAATAATTAAATACTAAGCTCCTAATTAGATAATAAAAATCAGCTTTTTCATTGATTTATGTAAACAATACATATCACAAAACGTTTTACCCTTAATACAAGAGAAAAGTTATTAATTTTGCAGGCGTTATTAAGCGCAAATTGCTATGATAAAAACAGATATTATTATTATTGGTGCTGGTCCTGTTGGACTGTTTGCCATATTTGAAGCCGGACTTTTAAAACTTAAATGTCACTTAATAGATTCATTACCCCAACCTGGAGGACAGTGTTCTGAAATCTATCCAAAAAAACCGATTTACGATATTCCTGGATTTCCGTCCGTTTTGGCTGGAGAATTGGTAGATAATTTAATGGCTCAAGCCGAACCTTTTAAGCCTGGTTTTACCTTAGGTGAAGCTGCAACTGATATAGAAAAACAAGAAGACGGAAGTTTTATTGTTACTACAAGTAAAGGCACGAAACACCATGCTCCTATTGTAATGATAGCTGGAGGTTTAGGTGTCTTTGAACCAAGAAAACCACCAGTAGATAACTTGGAAAAATACGAGGATAATGGTGTTGAATATATCATTAAGGATCCTGAGTTTTATAGAGGTAAAAAATGTGTAATTGCAGGAGGTGGAGATTCAGCTCTTGATTGGGCAATTTATCTTGTAGAGAAAAATATTGCAACTGAAGTATCTCTCGTGCACAGAAGAAATTCTTTTAGAGGTCATCTAGACTCTGTTCAAAAAGTAATGGATTTAGCCGAAGCTGGAAAGATAAAATTAATCACAGAAGCTGAAGTAATAGGTGTTGACGGTAAAGACAAGGTAGAAAACGTAACTATCAAACACAAAACGGAAGGTGAGTTTAAAGTAGATACAGATCATTTTATTCCATTGTTCGGTTTAAAACCTTCTCTTGGTCCTATAGCCGATTGGGGAT
Source organism: Lishizhenia sp. (assembly GCA_965656535.1). Lineage (GTDB taxonomy): Bacteria > Bacteroidota > Bacteroidia > Flavobacteriales_D > Crocinitomicaceae > Lishizhenia. The sequence continues at coordinate 857,313 of CBFHKX010000001.1, read as the reverse complement.
TAGAAATTGAAAAGAACGCAATTAAAGTAGATACTGTAGACTATAGTACAAATATCCCAGGTATTTATGCCATTGGTGATGTTAATACCTACGAAGGTAAGTTAAAGTTGATTTTATGTGGTTTCCACGAAGGTACAATTGCTTTACAGTCTGCTTTCGCTAGAATTCATCCAGATAAAAAGAACGTGCTTAAGTATACTACTGTAAACGGTGTACAAGGTTTTTAATTCGAGAAGTATTATATTAAAAAAAGACCTCTAATCGTTAGAGGTCTTTTTTTTTATACCGACTTTTTTAACCACAGCAATAAACTCAAAGGAAAGTCAACCGTTTAAAACAAAAAAAAGGACACCTATACGGGTGCCCTTCAAATCTATTTTTAATTCTATTATTTTACCGTAGTACCTACTTTTTCTCCGTTTACAATCTTTAATAAATTACCCGAAGTATTCATATCAAAAACAATAATGGGTAAATCATTTTCTTTACACAATGTAAATGCAGTCATATCCATCACATTTAATCCTTTTGCATAAACATCGTCAAATGAAATTTCGTCGTATTTGGTTGCTGTTGGATCTTTTTCTGGGTCTGCTGAGTAGATTCCATCTACACGTGTTCCCTTAAGAATCACATCTGCATCCAACTCAATTGCTCTTAAAGAAGCTGCAGAGTCTGTTGTAAAAAATGGATTACCTGTTCCGGCTCCAAAAATGACTACTCTTCCCTTTTCTAAATGTCTAACCGCTTTTCTTCTAATAAATGGCTCTGAGATTGCTTTCATTTCTATTGCCGACTGCAAGCGTGTTTTCACACCTGTCGATTCTAATGCTGCTTGTAAAGCCATAGAGTTTATCATGGTAGCCAGCATACCCATATAATCACCGTGCGTTCTATCCATTCCGCCCTGTTCAGCCTGCACACCTCTAAAGATATTTCCTCCACCAATAACAATTGCAACCTCTACTCCTATATCAACAATTTCTTTGATTTGCTGTGCATATTCTCCAATTCTAGCATTATCAATTCCGAACTGTTTGTCACCCATTAGGGCTTCACCACTAAGCTTAAGAAGTATTCTTTTATATTGCATATTGATCTAAGATTTGCACAAAAGTAGAGATATTATATTGGAAATTGTAGAATTAAAATTGGAAAAATCAAACAAATACATCTACACGTTTTTAATACTAAGGTTTTGTGTAGTATACGGCATAAAAAAATGCGCTCCGAAACCGAAGCGCATTTTCAAATTTATAGTCTACTCTTTTTCTTATGACAAAGAGAATCTTTTAAATTCTGTAACTGTTAATCCTTTCTCAGTTGAGTTTAAGAATTGCTCTACAGAAGACTTGTTGTCTTTGATAAATGCTTGAGATAATAAAGTATTTTCTTTAAAGAATTTACCTAATCTACCTTGTGCAATTTTATCTGCCATCTCTGCTGGTTTCCCTTCTTGGATAGCTAAATCTTTACCAACTTCTAACTCTCTTGCGATTGTTGCTTCGTCGATACCGTCTTTGTTAAGTGCTACTGGATTCATTGCAGCAACTTGCATTGCAACTTGTTTACCAGCGTCTTCAACTGCTTCTCCTGCTTTATTTAATGCAACTAAAGTAGCCAATTGATTTCCTGGGTGATTGTATGCTACTACTGTCTCAGCTTCAACTTTAGCGAAGTTAGAAATCTCTAATTTTTCACCAATTACACCGATTTGTTCAGTAAGCTTTTCCTCAACACTTAGCTTTTCGTTGTATGGTAAAGCCATTAATTCTGCTGTAGTAGCAGCTCCTTTATCCATACCAACTTGCATGATTGACTTAATCATTGCTTGGAAATCTGCATTCTTTGCTACGAAGTCTGTTTCACAGTTTAATTGAAGAATATATCCCACAGAACCTTTAGATTCAGCAAAAATAACACCTTCTTTTACTTCGTTATCTCCTCTTTTAGCAGCAACTTTTTGTCCTTTCTTACGAAGAACATCAATTGCTTTTTCGAAATCACCTTCTGCCTCAGCTAATGCCTTTTTACAGTCCATCATTCCGGCTCCAGTCTTATCTCTTAATTCTTTTACTTGTGCAGCTGTAATTGCCATTGTAAAATGTTTTATACTGTTAATATTATTCTTCTTCTTGTGATGCTTCTGTCTTTGCCTCAGCTGCTTTAGGAGCTTCCTCTTTCGTAGGAGCTTCTGCTTTCGCTTCAGTTTTTACTTCTGCTTTTGCTTCTTCTTTTACTTCAGCTTTCGCTTCTTTTTTAGGAGCATCTTTCTTCGCGTTCTTTCTTTCCTCTAATCCTTCTTTAACTGCAGAAGTGATTTTTTCTAAAACTACAGAAATAGATTTAGTTGCATCATCGTTTGCAGGAATTGGGAAATCAACCGTTTTAGGGTTTGAGTTTGTATCTACCATAGCAAATACAGGAATATTTAAACGCTTTGCTTCTTTTAATGCGATATGCTCTTTTAAGATATCAACAATAAAAATAGCTGCTGGCTGACGAGTCATGTCAGCAATAGAACCAAAGTTTTTCTCTAATTTTTCTCTTTGACGAGTTTTGAATAGACGCTCTCTTTTAGAAAGTGTATCCCATGTTCCGTCCGTCTTCATCTTGTCGATAGAAGTCATTTTACGAACAGACTTACGTGTTGTAGCAAAGTTAGTTAACATACCACCAGACCATCTTTCAGTTACGAAAGGCATGTTTAATGGTGCTACTAAATCAGAAACAATTTCTTTCGCTTGCTTTTTTGTAGCTACGAATAAAACTTTCTTTCCAGACTTAGCAATTTGTTTCATTGCAGCACACGCTGTATCTAGGTGAGCAATTGTCTTATTTAAATCGATAATGTGGATTCCTTTTTGCTCAGCAAAGATATACGGTGCCATTGCTGGGTTCCACTTTCTTTTAAGGTGTCCAAAGTGTACACCTGCGTCTAATAACTCTTGAAATTGTGCTTTTGACATTTTAATTTTTTTTAATTGTTTACGTTCCTTTAGATATCAGAAGATGAGAGTCGGAATACACCGAGAGTTCTCAAAACCTTAGATACTAAACAACCGTCAAAATATTTACTATTAACGTTTAGAGAATTGGAATTTCTTACGTGCTTTTGGCTGTCCTGGTTTCTTACGTTCAACCATTCTTGGGTCTCTCGTCATCAAACCTTCTGCCTTTAAAGCTGGCTTAAATTCTGGATCAATTTTAACTAAAGCTCTAGAGATTCCTAAACGAATCGCTTCTGCTTGTCCATTAATTCCTCCTCCAGCAACGTTAACTGTTACGTCGTACTGCCCTGTAGTTTCTGTTAAAGCAAAAGCCTGTTCAACTTTTGATTGTAATACAGAAACAGGAAAGAACTCTTTATAATCTCTTTTATTGATAGTAACTTTTCCTTCACCTTTCTTAAGGTAAACTCTAGCTACAGAAGTTTTTCTTCTTCCTAATGTGTTAATTACTTCCATGCTTTCTATTTGAATGATTTAAGATCAAATTTTTCAGGTTTTTGAGCTTCAAACTTGTGCTCACCACCTTCTACAACTTTTAAATTTGTGTAAAGTTGATTTCCTAATTTGTTCTTTGGCAACATACCTTTTACGGCCATTTCTACTAAACGAATTGGACGTTTTGCTAGTAACTCAGTTGCAGTTAACGAACGTTGACCACCTGGATATCCAGTGTGTCTAATGTACGTTTTGTCTGCCCATTTGTTTCCAGAAAGCGTAACTTTTTCTGCGTTGATAACAATCACGTTATCTCCACAATCTGCATGCGGTGTGAAGTTTGTTTTGTGTTTACCACGGATTAACTTCGCTACCTTACTTGCAAGACGACCTAAGGTCTCTCCTTCAGCATCTACTAACAACCACTTTTTATCAGCAGTTTCCTTGTTACCAGATACCGTTTTGTAACTTAATGTATCCACTTTTTTATTTATTAAATAAGACAATATCCCCAAAAAGGGAGCGCAAAGATATGGTTTCTTGTTTTTATAAACAAATGCTTTGTTGAAAAGATTGAATACTAGACCAATTATTTCTATTTCAATCGATTTTCTCCTAAAAAAAACAAAAAAGGTGAGTAAAAATATTTACTCACCTTCTTTATCAATTAGAAGTATTTACTAGTTTACCTTCACTTCAGTAACTCTTGCATTTTTACCTTTTCTACCAATAATTAACATAGCACCTTCGCTGTGCTCGTAACTATACCTTGGCATTAATGGCATTTTATATCCTGCGTCTTTATCTTTCGACTTAAAAAGTACAGAAACATCAGCCGTTCCTTCTCTGTCTAACATTACTAACTGAGTAACCGAAGTTCTCTGACGAACTGATTTAGGTTTTTTTCCTGCTTGAGCTCTTTCTAGGTTTTTAGGATTAGCGTTGTACAGAATGTAAACTACATCATTTTTCATCATTGAAGCAATTCCATAATATGGTACTTCATTTGCTCCAGGGTACATTGAAATACCAGCAGAAGCCATTAGACCGTTAATCAAACTACCCGAAGAAGCAGCGTATTGATTTTTCTTAATAACAGAATACGTTTCAACTTCTCCTTCTGGACTTAAAAAGAAGACTGCTACATCACCGTATGTCCACTGTCTTCTTGTTACCGCTCCATTTTCATCTACAGACTCTACATAAATATACTTTTCGGTAACAACAGACATTCCTCCATCTTCATGAACGAAAACATCTCTTACTAAGAAATTATTTAAAGATTTTCCCTTTTTCGCTCTTCTTTCCTTCATTACTTGAGCTAAAAAGTCTTTATCAAATGCACTTAAATTAGAAGAAACAACTTCTTTAGTATTTGCGTCAATTCTTAAGAAGAATAATCCTTTCATACCTGCATCAAAAAACTTGCTTTCTCCGTAAAACCCAGTACAAATTAGTTCATTATCTTTATTTACTCGAACATTAGCGCTTAAAATTATCTCGTCTTTAAAGCCAATCTCATATTGCTTAAGCTCATTCTCTTCGTGGAAATAAGAATAAATATTTGTTACAAACCTACTCTTTGCTCCTTTTTCTTTCCTTTCTTCTCTGCTTAATCTTACCGTAGCAACCACATGTATATTCCCGTTTTTATCTACTAAAAAGTTGTCTGCAGTAAAATTTCTACCTTCTTCGTCAAACACAATGTCGTTTTGCCAAAGTGTGTTGTAATCTTTATCTACTACTTTAAAAGCAAACCTTGCATTTTCTTTACTTTTAATTGGATAATTGGTTACGATTAAAATCTTTGAAGAATCTATACTATTAATTATACGAAACGGACGTTGAAATGAATTGAATTTATCATCTTGTACTTTCACGCCTTCAAAATGCTCTTCAAATTTTCCGTTTTCAATATTGAGCTTAGATGCAAACATGAACATCTCGTCCGCTTTTCTATCAAAATGCTGAGAATAAAAATAGCTATTCTCTTTTGCCTGCTGTGCTTCTAAAAATTTAACTTTTCTACCATTTACCTCAGGTAACTCAATGTCGTAAGTTGCATCTATATCTAGCTCAGCATCTAAAGACATTAATTTAAAATTTCTTCTTTTTTGAACTAAAAAAGTGAAGTTTTCAGGACTCGCATCAAGAATTGTGTTAATTTCTTCGTTATTCTTATCCATTTTAAATTGCGATCCGTTTCTAACCTCAACATCTTGAGACAGAGAAGAAAAGGCAAAAGCTACCGATAAAATTGTAGTAATTTTGTTTTTAATCTTCATAATAAAAATGATTGTTATTTTTACCAAAAATAACATATATAACAAGATGAAAAATTTATCCCTTACTTTTTTAGCTGCATTGTTCTTTACCAACCTTTCGCTAGCGCAACCAAAAGTAGTTGTTTTTAATGGTAGTAACGATACAGAAAAACCCGTAACCGACTACAGAAACTTAGTTAAGATCAGTGCATTAGAAATTTTTTCTGGAGACATTAGTTTTTACTACGAAAGAGTTATGTCTGAAAATTTTTCTATGGAATTCGGTTTAGGATTTACAATAGACGACTACTTAGACGGTTTATTTGACGACTCTTTTGACAATAATGATGACGATAGAATTTCTAGAATCGGTGTCAGTACCGCAATAGGTTTTAGATATTATCCATTTCTTGCTGCGGAAGAAGTTTACTTTGCACCAGAACTAAAATACAGATATTATCACAATGATTATAATGTAGGAACAGAGGAACAGCCTTCTATTTTAAAAGAAACTAAAACACTGGTTAACCCAAGAGTTACGGTTGGATACGTTTATTTCTTTGACGATAAAATTTTCGTAGATATGTTTGCCGGTATAGGAATAGGGTTTCAAAATAGAAGTGATATATCTAGCGTTTTTGATAACGTAAATGACGAATTTATTTACTCTTTAACGGAAACGAATGGTCCTAACCCAAGATTATCTCTAGGTGTAAAATTTGGATTCACATTTTAAGAAGAGAATTATTTTCAATTTGATCAAAAATTAAGTGTATCTTTTCTTTTGATATTTCAAGTAAAGTGGACTGAAAAAACGTTTTCTCTCCACTTTTTTTATGTTCGGTTGCGCTAAAGTGAATTGCTTCTGGTTGCACACTTTCTTTCAATTGAGCAATGTTTCCTGCATTTACACCACCTCCAATCATTAGTTCTAACCTATTATTTGTTTGCCTTCTGATAGCCTTAAGCGTTTCTATTCCTTGTACTGCGGAATTAGCCAAACCAGAGGTAAGCACTCGTTGAAAACCGCAGTTAATTATAGATTCTAGATCTTGCTTCACGTTTGCACTTACATCTATCGCCCTATGGAAAGTAGCTTCCATTTCTCCTACGGAATCAAGTAAATATAAATTCTTATCCAAATCAAAACGTTGCTCATCATCTAAAACCCCAAAAACAACTCCTTTACAGCCTACAGTTTTACAAAATTCTATATCTGCACGCATCACTTCTAACTCTTCTTTATTGTAGTTAAAATCTCCAGATCTTGGTCTAATTAACACATGACATTCTGCTTTAACTTCTTTTAAAACCTTCACAATCGTACCAGCAGAAGGTGTTAATCCGCCAGATTCTAAACTTGCGCACAATTCTATCCTTTTAAACGGAAACTGATTGGCTAATAAAGCAGATGTATAACTGCCTGCACATAATTCTAATTCCATGAAAATTGTATTTCGTCTATAAATGTCCACGGATTATGACCCGCACCATTGGTTCCTTCTGGGATAATATCCATTGGATTAATTCTTAACTTAAGAAATCGAGTAGGATGCATTGTGTGTAAATAGATCATTTCCTCTTTCACTTGTTTTGAATTTTTTGCACTCCAAGTTATACCGTCTTCAGAGAAATAGCAATCTATGGTTTTTGGCAAATAAATCCAACTTCCGTTTGCTTTTAAACAACTGACTTTAATTTGATTTAAACTTCGTTGTTGTTGAAAATCATAGACAATTTCAATTGTATCTCCAAGATAGCCTAGCCATTCACTTCCCTTCCATGGTCGCTGACCAGAAACTCCATCAACTAAAGTAAAGTATCCTGCATTTGTAAACTTACTGTGAGGTTGTGTCATAGAAATTGGCTTCAAACCTACGTTTTCAGATAGCTCCAAAGCCAACGTAGAAACTCTACCTTTACCATTTAAGACAAATGCTTCTAACTCTACTTTTTGATTTATTCTGGGCTGCGGAATTGCAGTTGCCATAGGGATAAAATCTAGAAGCTCATTTTGACTAAAAAAATCAATACTATTCGACTTTACCGTATCTGATCGAACTCCGTTTCTTACGAAACAATAACCGACCTCTTCTTGGTTTGGAGCGATTAAATCTACCGTCAATTCTCCCATTTTTGTTGAAGACAAGCTAAAATCAACATCAAAAATAGCTTTGCTATAATTAACCTTGTTTTCACTTAACCATTTAAACTGCTCCGGTAATTTTTCTACAAAACACTCATAAGTTGGAGCTTCTTTGTTCCATAGTTTCTCTATTAATGCCAAGGCTCGTGGATAAGTCATATACTCTACTTGATCAAACGTAGAAATATATTCTGTCCATACATTTGCTTGTCCGCCAAGAATATATTTGTGTTTATCTTGTGAAAGTTGAGTAGGAATAGGGTTGAATTGATATACTTTTTCCAAAGGTAAATATCCGCCAATAGCCAGTGGTTCTTTTCTGTTTGAAGATTGATAGTAATCAAAGTAACAGAACTCGGTTGGCGACATTACGACTTGATGGTTTTGATTAGCTGCTGCGATTCCTCCTTCTACTCCACGCCAACTCATTACTGCAGAATTATCGGCTAAACCACCCGCTAAAATTTCGTCCCAACCAATGAGCTTCTTGCCTTTTTTAGCAAGATGCTTGGACATTTCTCCAATAAAATAGCCTTGTAACGCATGCTCATCTTTTAATTTCTTCTTTTTAATGTTGTTCTGACAAGTTTCGCATGCCTTCCATTTAGCAACCGGTGCTTCATCTCCGCCAATGTGAATATATTCTCCTGGAAACAGATCGCATACCTCATCAATTACATTTTTAAGAAACTTGATCGTTTTTTTATCCGAACAATACACATCGTCAAAAACTCCCCAAAGTCCGGGCACCGGAGCAAGGGTATCTGTACAACTTAGTTTAGGATACGCTGCCAGTGCAGCACGAGAATGTCCAGGCAATTCAATTTCTGGAACTACTATCACTCCTTTACTATTTGCGTAGGCTACGACTTCTCTAATATTCTCTTGCGTATAAAATCCGCCGTAAGCTGTAGAGTCCCATTTTCGAGGTTCATCATTGTAATGACCTGTCAAAGTTCTATTTCTAACTGCTCCGACTTCGGTTAATTTAGGATACTTTTTTATCTCAATTCTCCAACCTTGGTCGTCTGTTAAATGCCAATGAAACGTATTAAACTTAAAGTGCGCCATAAGATCGATATACCGTTTTACCTCATCTACTTCAAAAAAATGCCTTGCACAATCTAAGTGTAAACCGCGCCATTTATAATCTGGATAATCATGAATAGTACCTGTTGGTATCTTTACTAGACCAATTTCTTTCTCTTCTACTTTTATCTGGTCTAGCGTACTTAAGGCGTACAAAAGCGCAGCGGAAGAGCTGTAGTTAATTTGTAAAATGGAATCCGATATAAGTAACTCATAGCTATCCGGATGCTCTGAAATAGTATGCCGAATAATAATTTGCCTTTCGCTTGAGTGTACTTTAGTTGTTGTTGTGAAAAAACGTGAAACTTGCGTATTTAAGGTTTTAGGCAAAAGTATGTCGTCATCAAAAAGCAAATTGGGCTTACCTGAGAAAGTAAAATAAGAATCTTCATTTAAGTCTATAAGTTTAGGCTCTGGCACAATAGAATATTGAGCTCTTAAAAAGCAAGCGAGTAAGGTTATAAGCAAAACAACAATCAACTTCATAATCAAATATACAAACTTGTTATAAATGGCAAAGGCAAAAGTATTTAAACAAAAAAGGCGAACCCAGATGGATTCGCCTTTGTATTTTTTATGAACAAATTATTCTGCTGCTTCAGCGCCTTCAGCACCTTCAGCTTCTTCTTCTTCTTCGTCTTTAACTGCTCCTCTAGACATTTTAACAGAAACAACAACCGCAGATGCAGGATCTAAAACCTTACAACCTTCAATCTTTACCTCACCCACACGAATCGCTTTTCCGATTGTCAATGGAGTAATATCTAAATCTATCACTTCTGGAATTGCATTTGGCAAACCTTGAACTCTCAGCGTTCTAAACACTTGTTGTAAACGTCCACCGTTTAAAACACCTTTAGATCTTCCTGAAGTAGTAACTGGAATGTTAACTTTAACTTCTTTCTTGTCGTTTAATTCTAAGAAATCAACGTGCATTGCAGAATCTTTAACTGGGTGCATTTGTTTTTCTTGAATAATTGCATTTACTTTTTTCCCGTCGATATCTAACTCAACGTTGTAAACATCAGCAGAAAAAATGATTTTTTCTAAATCTGTTCCCTTCACAGAAAAAGAAGTTTGCTCTCCTGATCCATAAAGTACACAAGGTACGTTACCTGCTGCTCGAACAGCTTTCGCGTCCTTTTTCCCTACGTTCGATCTTACCGAACCGCTCAATTGTACTGTTTTCATTTGTATTTATTTATGAGATTATAAAATGTGAACTAATGGATTGGTTATTTACCAATCTCCTGATAACATCGGAGAATAATTCTGATGTAGAAAGTACTCTAATCTTATCGCTTTTACCTTTTAATGGAATAGTGTCTGTAACAATTAACTCTGTTAATTGAGAGTTCTCGATTCTATCATAAGCTGGACCGGATAAAACGGCATGCGTACAAAATGCTCTTACGCTTTTTGCTCCTTTGCTCATGAACAAATCTGCAGCTTTTGTCAAGGTACCTGCAGTGTCGCACATATCATCTACCAAAACCACATCTTTACCAGAAACATCTCCGATTACAGTCATTTCTGCAACTTCGTTGGCTTTCTTTCTTTGTTTATGACAAATAGCTAAACCAACATCTAATTTCTTAGCGTAAGAGTTTGCTCTTTTCGCTCCACCGGCATCTGGTGCTGCCATAATTAAGTTTCCGTTGTTCATAGCTTCAATTTCTGGAAAGAAAATAGTTGAAGCATACAAATGATCTACAGGCACTTCGAAAAAACCTTGAATTTGATCTGCGTGTAAATCCATCGTCATTAAACGATCTACACCTGCAGCCATTAACATATTGGCAACTAATTTAGCCCCAATTGCAACTCTCGGTTTGTCTTTTCTGTCTTGACGTGCAAAACCAAAGTAAGGAATAACTGCAATAATTTTACGAGCCGAAGCGCGTTTTGCAGCATCTACCATTAAAAGTAATTCAAACAAATTATCGGACGGAGGCATAGTAGATTGTACAATAAATACATCCTGACCACGAACGGTTTCTTCAAATGATGGTTGAAATTCTCCATCACTAAAATCAGAAACCTTAACGTCTCCCAAAGAAACACCATAGGTATTGGCAACTTCTGTTGCTAACTTTATAGATGCTCTGCCCGAAAATATTTTAACTCCTACTGACATAGTTATTCTATTTGAAGAGCGCAAAGATAGATTAATTTTATGAAAATAATGAGTCTATTTTATAATAATAAGGATTCTAGTCTTTAACACTTTTTATTCTCACAGAATTTGTTGATTCTAAGGTTGCATCATTCGCTACAGATTACCAAAAACTCTCTGTATTTGGGTTAAACCTTTATCACCTTAAATTTAAAGCGATCAACACATTTATTCTCCTCAGAGCTATTTCGAAATTACGAACTTCTTGGTTTTCGATTTACCGTTAGCAGAGTAATTTAGTAAGTACATTCCAGATTCGAAAGCATTGCAGTCGATTATTAGTTTATGAGAAGAGTTTGGCATAGCTTTTATTTGCGCACCAGCTAAGTTGTAAATTCTTACCATCGCATCATCTGCTACTTCTAGATCGTCTAAATAAATATAACCGTATGTTGGATTAGGATATAAATTAAAATCTATATTTCCGTCAGACCTTTTCAAATTGCTTTCTGGTGCATCGTAATAATCAAAGTTTTTACCGCAAAAACTAGTGTTCCCTCTCCATATTTTTTTTAAATACATAGCATCATTTCTTAATTTATCTACCGAATTTAGATGTGAAGGCGATGCAGTATCTAAAGCAATAGTATATACAAAGTCAAAAGTGCGAGATTCGCCAGCAGGTATAGAACAATCTGGACCTCCTGTATTTGCCAAGACACGTCTATCTCCGTGTTGATTCCCAACAGAGAATTCAGTATAATTATTTGAATGTGGAACTCCGTTACTCGAGTAAAAAAATGGATCCGAATTACTAATCATGGCATGTTTCATGGGAATACCACCGTATGAATTAAACATACCAGAGGTATCTACGCCTTGAGTAGCTAAAAATTGATTGTAAAAAAAGTTTGTATCTGTTACTCCATTTGAAAAGATTAAAGATGATGTTAACCCATAATATTCATTATCGGTAATGGTGTCGCCAAAACCAATTCCATTAACAGACTCTCCAATGGAAGAGCCAAAAGGATTATCTATAAAATCATCATTCTTTTTAGCACCTTGTAATATGGAAATCCCGACTGTTGGAATTTTTGAACCAAACCCAAATGATCCATTTTGTCCTGAATCAAATTCTACAGAATTATACGTATACACTAGATTATTCATAACGTCTGTACCCATAAAATCATCAGTTGACAGACCAATATCAGCATCCATATAATTAGAGAAAATGTATTGAGCCATCGCTTCACCACGATTAATTACTTTATGCTTGTAGAATACAGAATTTGATAAAACTTCTGACGTATCACAGTCAAACCAATAGATATATTTATGATGCTCAACTGCAAATGGAGTAAACGTTTCTCCTGTCATAGAAGAATCTGATTCAAAGTTTGGTGTATGATATAAACCAAAAACCATAGCGTCCCCATACATTTTTGGCACATCTCCTTGATAAGGCTCATATTTACCGTTATCATTTCTATCTAAAAAGTCTGCAACTATTTCGGATTGACCAACAGAAACATCTCCATTACCCGGCCAGTAATGAATTCCTTCTGGAGCTCTGTAATTTGTACTTCCTATAGCTAAACTATCTAAATGATTGTTTATCATTTCTTTTGTTACATAATAGTTTTTCCTGTATTTGTCTTGAATTAGACTATTAAATAGTGCTGTATCTGTGTAAGGACCAAATCTATAGACGGCATCAGATCGTTCAATTTTAAAATTTCCACTTAAATCAAAACCTTGCATATAAGATCTTGTTGAATAAAGCAACCCTTGGGTTGAATCTTGCGTATCATAAACGAAATTTTGGTTAGAAGAGTTTTGGAAAATATTTGATAAAAGTCCGGCCGAAAAGCTCAGGTTTTGATTGCTCAATTTTTTATTTCCTAAAGTATTTGAAGTACAACCTTCTTTAAAAATAAGCACTGAATATTTCCCGTCATTTAGACTAAAATCATTAGGAACTAAAAAGGAACTTGCAAACGGATTAAGCAACCTGGAATTTGTAAATGCCAACTTCTCTCCATTCATATCTGTGTATGATTGAAAAATATTAGGCCGAGTATTTAATTCCTCAAAAGAAATCAAGTTGTAATTTGAATCGTAAACCGCAACTGCTCCAGTATTGTAGTAAAGAATACGTTTATTGTCAAAAATAAGCATGGGCGTATGTCTGTGGGAAATATAATTACTGTATGCTAAATGGGTGAAAGAAAATTTATTTATCAATGATAATCCCGTAGAAAAGATATAAACCGAATCATCGGTTATAACTTCTGCATTATTGTTGTTATTAATGTCGAATGTTGCAATTTTCTTAAAGCCTCCATAAGGAATTGTTGTTTTAAAAAAAGTGCCTCCTGCAGTCCTTTTTATAAAGTTATTTTGGCAATAATCGTGAATCAATATATACTCATCATTGTTTACTATTTTAAATTCAGATGGTTCCAAATTAGTGTTCGACAGAACAGGATAACTTCCGAGACTGACTGCACTAACATTAGATAGATTGGTAATATCAAAAGCATATCTATTCAATTGCCCATCTATTGTTTGCAGATAAACGATTAATTCATTCCCTTTTTGACGAGCTGGAGGGCCAAATCTGGTATAAATCTCTGGCAACACCGATGAAGTCATTTGATTTGTGCTTAAATCTATTTGAATGAGTCTTAATTGATTTTGTGAACTTTGCGAAGTTGGATCTAAGACTGCTACGACTAATAAATCATTTAAACATGCAGCTCCTAATAAATTTAAATAACTATAACTTGAACCGTTGTGAATAATATCGAAATAACGGTATTCAGTAGACTCCAAATCTTGATTAAATGACACAACAGCTAATTGATTCGTTACAGCATCTTTTGTTTGCCTTAAATCGAGCATCAACAACTCGCTATTATTTTGAACAAATGTCGTTTTATTTATAGCGTTTGTGTTTGCACCATAAAATAGTCCCATTTGTTGAGCTAAAATGCAGTTTAACGGAAGAATGATACAAAAAAGTACAAGTAATTTCATAAATATAGTTTAGTAAAAAGGTACAAAATAAAAGAAGAAAATGCACATCACCTTGATTAAAAACCCCTAACTATTGAGTAATCAGCAAATTCAAGTTTATCTCTTTTCAGGTTCACAAAAAAGTCTGCACTCAAAAAAGAATGCAGACTCAATATTTCGAGCTAACTAATTAAGGGCCTAACTCCAAGGCTGGTTATCGCTGTATAATCTTGGGTTTTCAATTTGTTTTTCTATGAATTTGATAGAATAATCCTCTAGTTCATTCAAAATTGGGTTGTAGATTTCTTTGTAAATTGGTCTACGAACACCTTTCAAACTAATCTCATTGTTAAGCATCATTTTACCACAAATACCAGCTGGCAGGCCTACCGTATTACTCATAGATGTATAGGTTTGATCTTCTCCAATATTCACCATTTCTGAAGTAATCTCGTGGAATTGATTGTTTTTATGGTACACAAATTTATGGTACATCACAATCATATCTTTATCTTCTGGTTTAAGCGACCATTTTTCTTCTAAAATCTTCTGTAAAATTTGCGCAGGAGTTGCGTCTTTAAATCCTATTTTTTTATCGTTTTCAAATATCCCTAGCCATTCTAGTTTATCCCAAAGTGTGTCATCCAAGTCTATTTTTAAATAATGACGTAACTTCAATTCAACTGAATCATTTTGATTATAAGGCAAAAATGAATTAATAAAATCTCTTTTAGTCATATTTTCAGATCCTTCTAACACATAAGAATCATCTGTACAACCTAACTGAACAAACACATCCCACGCTCTAGAAAACCCTTTTCTTCTTAATGTTCCTCTGTAAATTGTCGGAATATCTTCTAATCCATACACATCTCTATACGATAAAGAATCTCTGTTGGCATAGCCTTCGAAAAGTCCGTAATTTTTTACTTCAATAATTTCTGTTCTTCTAAAGAGTTTATTGTAAGGTATATATTTATACTGATTTTCTTGTATAAACTTAGCAGCTCCTCCTTGACCCGCCAACACCACATTTCTCGGGTTCCATGTAAACTTATAGTTCCATGGGTTATCGTCAGACTCTGGTGCAACTAAACCTCCAGTGAAAGATTCAAAAATGTGCATCTTTCCACCGATTTCGTTGATGTGATCTAGCACGCGCATAGCAGACATGTGGTCAATTCCTGGATCTACACCAATCTCATTCATAATTAGAATACCTGCTGCTTCGGCTTCTGAATGAAGCGCTTCCATCTCTTTAGATACGTAGGAAGGTGTAATCACATTTTTCTTTAATTCTATACAATCTTTAGCAACTTCTACATGAAACCTCGCGGGCAACATACTTACAACTAAATCTGCTTTTTCTATTTCTGGTCTGCGCTGAGCAGGGTCTAATGCATTAAAATCTAATGCTACTCCATTTTTGTGTCCGTTTAACTTAGATTTAACTAGGTTTAAATCTCTATCTGTAACTCTAATGGTCCAATTGTTTTCGTTTGAATGTTTTAAAAAGTAACGGATTAATGATGATGAAGATAATCCGGCTCCTAGTATGAGAATTGTTTTCATAGTTTAAATTTTAACTTTTGAGCTTCTGAGCGTTAAAAGTAAGGGCTATTTTATAGATTCGAAAGAAATTTAGCTGCTATCTTTTGACAGAATTGATAACCCAATGACACAACAATAGTTAGATTCAGGTGTTCTATTTTAAAACTGTATAAAATGGGATTATTTTCAAAAAAGACACCAATAGAAAAACTAGAAAAAAAGCACAAACAGCTTTTGAAGGAAGCATTTAATTTATCAAAAACCAACCGCAGCGAAGGAGATAAAAAATATGCTGAAGCAGACGCTGTTCTAAAAGAGATTGAAAAATTATCTAAAAGCTAGTATTTCACAATCCATATATCGTAAACCAACTTAGGTACTACTACGCAAAACAACCATATAACGACCGGAAAATGAACTAGAGAGCTAAGCGCGCTCAAGGTTGCTACTAAGGCTAAGGTTAACAACCAAGCTCTTCTTCTTAATAAAGTATAGGTTTTGCCAGTAAAACTGCTTTGCTTTTGCTTCGTTAGGAAGTCATTTTTATACTGCATATACTTTGGAAGCAACACTAACGGCAACAAAATATATACCTGTGGAAAAGGCATAAACTCTTCCTCGTACATTAAAAATTTCCAAAACTCCAGTTGTACATCCATTTTTGGATATATATTGGGTATAGCGAAATGAACTAAAAATGTAATTATAATGAAAAGAATCAGCTGTACACTTCCATTCAGCAACCAAACTGATTTATCTTTTTGTTTTCTTCCATGAAACGCATAAATTGTTTTCATTTCTACATGAAAGAAAATTTCATTGGCAATTGTGTCTAGTAAATAATACAAGGCAATAAAATAAAGCGACCACTCTAGATAGAACATTCCTATCAAGGGAAACGCTAACTCTCCTAAAGACTGGATTAGCTTTTGTTGTTTACTCATTTACTTGAGCAGCTTTATTGCTTCTTTCGTTGGCTCGTATTCTGGTGCTACGCGCATTACATTTGAAAAGGCTCTTGCAGCATCTGACTTTCTATTCTGATCAATATAAGCCAGACCTAAATTATGCCAACCTTGTACAAAATCAGGATTAACTGCCAAAGCTAGATTATAATAATAAACGGCACTGTCAATCTCCATTTGATGAAACTGCTTTATATACCCGCTATTAAAATTAGCAATATAAAATAGAGAATCGATTGAAAGTAAATTCCTATACCCAGCCAAAGCTTCTTGGTTTCTGCCTAAATCTTGTTGTGTTTTAGCAATTCCATAAACTGCACGCATTAAAAAATCTTTTTTTACTGGCTTCAAATCGTACGCCGTTTGATAATATTCTAGTGCGATTGGATTTCCAATCTCAACGTAGTAGTCTGCAACATTCAAATACGTTTCAACGTTTTTAGGATCAACCTGAATTGCAGTTTCAAAACTTGATATTGTTAAATTGGTATCTCCAATAACTCTGTAGTTAGAACCTTTTAAAACATAAGCATCTCTATAATTTTTATCAATTCTTAATCCTTCGTTAATGTATTGAAAGGACTTTTTAAAGTCTCCTTGTAACGAATAGGTATTTGCTAAGTTTACATAGGCAGCAACATCTTTCGGCTTTTTTTGTATGATGTATTTAAAGTGTCGTTGCGCATTTTCTATGTCTGTTAGTGTTCTGGTTGACTTATTAATCAGCGTCCAGGCATAAATATCGCGTGCTTCTACATTGCTACTATCTAACCTATACGCCTTTGCAGCCGTTTCTAGTGTGCAACTGAAGTCATAGCTTTCTTTGCATAACTTTGCTTTTTTGATTAAAAGACTTAGGTCATTTTCATTTTCTGCCAAGGCTTTATCTAGTGTTGAAAGTTCTTTATCAAAAGTATCTGCGGTTACTTCCTCTTCAATAAATTGAGTAAGTTCTGTTTCTTTTGTTTCTTCACAACTCACAAGAAGTAGAAAAAATAAAGCCATACAAGTATAAAATCGAATCATGTAACAAAAATAAGGATAGAAATTAAAATAACCTTTCTTCAAAGAGCAAAGCATAGTTTTTATTTATTAAGGTAACTATAAAGTGTTTTGGATTATGTTTACATCGTACCCAAATATCTTTCTTTTAAAATTTTCAGATGGTGTAAATCATGACCGGCAATCGTCCACCCTAATTCTCTTACAGAAATTACAGTACCATTTGCATTGCCTTTATTATCTAATTTTTTTTGATTGATATTTTTAAAAAGCAGTTCCGTACTTTTTCTTACAGCTTTATATTCTTCTAACAATTGTTCTATCGTTTGCGATTCGCTGTCATCGTTTTCCGCAAAGGCATTCTCATCAAAACCGGGTAATACACTCTTGTCTTTTCTTGCAAAATGTAGCGCTCTTGTTGATAATATTCTTTCTGTATCAATTAAGTGATTAAGTAGTTGTTTGATTGTCCACTTCCCTTCTTGATACTTAAAACTACCTTGATTTTCTGAAAACTCCTTGTATTGCTCTACTACTTTTTCGGCAACATTTTCTAGCGCTTTTATTAGGTTTTCTTCTGTAGGCAAAGAAATGTAATAACTAAAATAAAATGGATTTTCTCTTTCTTTTGGTTTTGAAATCATGTGCTCAAGTTAATCAAATAGATTTTATTCCAAAGCGAATCTCTTTACATATCTTTAGTAGCTTTGCAATCGCAAAAAAAAGTGATATGATTTCTGTTAACGGGTTAAAGGTTGAGTTTAGTGCAAGAACACTGTTTGAGGATGTAAGCTTTGTTATTAATGAGCATGACAAAATTGCCTTGATGGGAAAAAATGGTGCAGGTAAATCTACGATGATGAAGATTATTGCAGGTGTACAACAACCAAACAGTGGTTCTATTCAATGTGCAGACGACACCGTTATTGCTTACTTACCGCAACATCTTTTAACCGAAGACGACAGTACCGTTTTTGAAGAAACCTCCAAGGCTTTTGGTAGTATTTTTGAAATGAGTAACGAAATAGAATCTCTCAACAAACAACTAGAAACCAGAACAGATTATGAATCTGAAGCCTACATGCAAATCATAGAACGCGTTACAGAACTTGGTGAAAAATTCTATGGTATTGAAGAAACCAATTATGATGCAGAAGTTGAAAAAGCACTTTTTGGTTTAGGTTTTAAACGTGAAGATTTTGACAGACCAACAAAGGAGTTTAGTGGAGGTTGGCGTATGCGTATAGAATTGGCCAAAATTCTACTGCAAAAACCAGATTTAGTATTGTTAGATGAGCCAACGAATCACATAGATATAGAATCTGTAATTTGGTTAGAAGACTTTCTGAAAAACAAGGCGAAAGCAGTTATAGTTATCTCGCATGATAAAACGTTTATTGATAACATTACCAACCGAACTATTGAGGTTACAATGGGTAGAATTTACGACTACAAAGCAAATTATACACACTACCTTACACTAAGAGAGGAACGCAGACAGCAACAAATAAAACAATACAACGAACAGAAAAAAGTTATTGCAGACAACAAACGTTTTATTGAACAATTTAAGGGAACTTACTCTAAAACCAACCAGGTAAATTCTAGACAACGCATGCTAGATAAAATGGAGATTGTTGAAATAGATGAAGTAGATAATTCTTCTTTACATCTTCGATTTCCACCTTCTCAGCGTTCTGGAGATTTCCCAGTGGTTGCTAAAGATTTGTGTAAAGCTTACGGAGATAATGTTGTGTTTAAGGATGCTAATCTTTCTATTGCAAGAGGAGAAAAAGTGTGCTTTGTTGGAAGAAACGGTGAAGGAAAAACTACGATGATTAAAGCCATAATGGGCGAGATTGATTTTGATGGGTTTTGTGAGCTAGGACATAACGCTAAAGTGGGTTACTTTGCCCAAAACCAAGCTTCTATGCTCGATCCAGAAATGACTGTGTTTGAAACCGTTGATTACGTTGCACAAGGAGAAATTAGGAAACAAATTAAGTCTATATTAGGTGCTTTTATGTTTTCTGGCGATGCGATTGATAAAAAGGTTGGTTTTCTTTCTGGTGGAGAAAAAACAAGACTAGCAATGGTTAAATTGCTCTTAGAACCTGTAAATGTTTTAATCTTAGATGAGCCTACAAACCATTTGGATTTAAAATCTAAAGATGTACTTAAAGAAGCTCTGTTAAAGTTTGATGGAACGTTAATTCTTGTTTCGCACGATAGGGCTTTCTTAAAAGGATTATCTGAAAAAGTATTTGAGTTTAAAGATCAACGTGTGATAGAGCATTTTGAAACCGTAGATGAATTTTTAGAAAGAAATAGAATGGAGCAATTGAAGCATTTAGATTTAGGATAGAGGTTGTTTTTTGGAGAGTTGTGTGATTTTGGGGAGTTCTGTTTTTTTGAAAGCTGTGCTGTCCTCCCTTTTCAAGGGAGGTGGATTTAGCGTAATGAAATGGAGCTAAATACGGAGGGTTATTCCCAAGCCAAGATTTTAATTCATCGCGTAAAATCTCTTCTTAAACAATTCTTTTAGGCATCAATCCTTTTCGGCCTTCAAACAATCTATAGCCCAAAATATATTCCGTTTAAGATCATCCAAACTACGTATTTTTGTAACATTAGTGTGATACTATAAGGCATTAAGATTATAAATAACTTATAAGGAACTTAATTCTCTTTTCTATACTTAATACTAGTTATTGGTCAAGTCACATGCTGTAAGAAGTGTTCTAATAGAGAAGAGTCAATTGCAGATTAAGTGCATCATAACCCTCCGACTTTTAATCGGATAAATCCTCATAAAAACCACCTCCCTTAGAAAATGAGGACAAGCCAAATAAAAAAAGGCACTCATTTCTGAGCACCTTTTTCAAATCTAATATCAAATTTTATTATAATCCTAAAAGAACTTCATACGGATCTTTTGCTCCGAAAATCATTCTTTCTGGGTTCTCTAACATTTCTTTTACCTTCACTAAGAAACCAACAGACTCTTTACCATCAATGATACGGTGATCATAAGATAATGCTAAGTACATAATTGGTCTAATCTCTACTTTACCGTTAATTGCAACTGGGCGCTCAACAATGTTGTGCATACCTAAAATTGCAGACTGTGGTGGATTGATGATTGGTGTAGATAACATAGAGCCAAAAACACCTCCGTTAGTAATTGTAAATGTACCTCCAGTCATTTCGTCTGGAGTAATTTTACCATCACGCGCTTTTATAGCTAATCTTTTGATTTCTCTTTCGATTTCTGCTAATGTCATTTGCTCTGCATTACGAACAACTGGCACCATTAATCCTTTTGGAGAAGAAACGGCAATACCTATATCTGCATAGTTATGCAAAATCATTTCTTTACCTTCTATCTGTGCATTTACAGATGGATATAAATTCAATGCTTCTGTTACTGCTTTAGTAAAGAAAGACATAAATCCAAGATTTACTTCGTGGTACTCTGCAAACTGCTTTTTGTACTTTGTTCGTAAATCCATAATTGGTTTCATGTCAACTTCATTAAACGTGGTTAACATTGCTGTATCGTTTTTAACAGAAACTAAACGCTCTGCTATTTTACGACGCAACATAGACATTTTCTTGTTCTCAGTATCTCTTGTACCACCCCAACCATTAGTTGCTTCGGTTGCAAAACCGCCAGCCATTGCTGCAACTACGTCTTGTTTGGTAATTCTACCATCTTTACCAGAACCATTTACTTGATTTGCTTTGATTCCGTTTTCCGCCATTTTTTTAGCAGCAGCTACAGATGGTGTGCCAGATGCATAGCTTTCTTTCTTAGCAGGAGAAGGAGAAGGCGCAGTTTCTGCTTTCTTCTCTTCAGCCTTTGGAGTAGGTTTCACTTCTTCTTTCTTCTCTTCTTTTGGAGCAGAAGAACCCGCTGGAGCTTCTGCAGAAGTATCAATCAAGCAAACTACTTGTCCAACAGCTACTGTATCTCCTTCTTCGGCTTTTAAAGTAATAATACCTGCTTCTTCTGCAGGTAATTCAAGTGTTGCTTTGTCAGAATCTACCTCTGCGATAGCCTGATCTTTCTCAACATAATCTCCGTCAGATACCAACCACGCTGCGATTTCAACTTCCGAGATTGATTCTCCCGGGCTTGGTACTTTCATTTCTAATACTGACATTGTTTTTTCTTTTTATAAATATGTTTTTGCTTAAGCCAAAGTAGCCTCAAACAGTCTATCAAATAATCTATTTAATCTTCTTAAATGCGTTTCTTTAGAACCTGCTGCCGGAGCTGCAGATCTTGGCCTTGCAACCACATCTAAATTTAAACTTCTTAATTCCATTGCAATAAAGTGCCAAGCACCCATATTTTCTGGCTCTTCTTGTCCCCAAACAAATTTCTTGGCATTCTTATATTTTGCCATAACAGCTTCTACTTGTTTGTGTGGGAAAGGATAAAGTTGTTCTATTCTTACAAATGCAACGTTGGTTACATCTCTTTTTTCTGCTTCTTCAATAAAGTCATAATATACTTTCCCTGAGCAGAACACGACTGCTTCAGCGCTGTTGTGAATTGCTTTTGGATCATCTAACACTTCTTGGAATGAGCCTTTGGCTAAATCATCCATGGTAGAAACTGCCTTTGGATACCTTAGCAACATTTTAGGAGACATAACAATCATTGGCTTTCTAAAATCGCGAATAACTTGTCTTCTTAATGCATGGTAGTGATTGGCCGGAGTAGTTGAATTTACAACTTGTACATTCAAATCTCCTGTACTTTGTAAAAAACGTTCTAAACGCGCTGAAGAATGCTCTGCTCCTTGACCTTCATAACCGTGAGGCAAAAGCATAACTAAACCAGACTGAATTCTCCATTTATCCTCTGCAGGAAAAATAAATTGATCAATCATAATTTGTGCTCCGTTCATGAAATCTCCAAACTGCGCTTCCCAAATAGTTAAACCTTTTGGTTGAGCGAGTGAATAACCATAATCAAAACCTAAAACACCATACTCCGAAAGAAGTGAATTGTAAATTGTAAACTCAGCTTGCTTTTCATCTAACAAGTTTAAGGTTCTAATTTCCTCTTCTGTATCTTCTGTTTTTACTACGGCATGTCGGTGAGAGAAAGTTCCACGCTCAACATCTTGACCAGAAATACGAACAGGATGCCCTTCCACTAAAAGAGTAGCGTAAGCTAACATCTCAGCAGTTCCCCAGTCTAAGCTGTCTGTTTCGATCATGTTTTTACGATCTCTAAAGAGTTTTTCGACTTTTCTGAAATATTTTTTACCTTCTGGTAGTGTTGACAATTTTTGACCAAGTTCAATTAATTTCTCCTTGTCAAAACTTGTGTTCGGGCTTTTATCAAAATCATCGAGTTTACCGTATCTATAACCTTCCCAAGCTTTACTTAAGAAATTAGTAACTACTGTAGTTTCTTTTTTCTTCGACTCATCGTATCGAACTTGTAACTTCTCTGTAAACTCTGCTCCAATTTTTTTCCCTTCATCACTTGATAAAACACCTTCTTCAATCAGCTGTTTTAAATAGATTTCTCTTGGATTTGGGTGTTTAGCAATTTCTTTATAAAGTTGAGGCTGGGTAAATTTAGGTTCGTCTCCTTCATTGTGTCCGTACTTACGGTAGCACAACAAATCAATAAAAATATCTTGATGAAACTTTTGTCTGTATTCTATAGCAATTTCCATTACTTGAGCAACTGCTTCAACGTCGTCTCCATTTACATGGAAAACCGGACATAAAGTTGTTTTGGCGATATCTGTGCAATACGTTGAAGTTCTAGCATCTAAATAATTTGTAGTAAAACCAACTTGATTATTTACTACGATATGAACTGTTCCACCAGTTCTGTAACCGTCTAAACCAGCCATTTGAATGGTCTCGTAAACAATTCCTTGCGCTGCAATTGCAGCATCACCATGAACTAAAACGGGTACAATTTTATCTTCTGACTTTAAATAATCGTCTATTTTCGCTCTTACAATCCCTTCAACTACAGGATCTACGGCTTCTAGGTGAGATGGATTTGGAGCAAGTGTTAATTGTACTTTTTTTCCATTTACTTCTACATCATTCGTTTGTCCTAAGTGATATTTAACATCACCATCGAAAGACTCATCATGATCAAACGCTTTACCGTCGAACTCTCCAAACAACTCTTCAAAGTCTTTATCAAAAATATTTACGAGCGTGTTTAATCTACCTCGGTGTGCCATTCCCATAATAAACTCTTGAGCTCCTAAATCTGCACCTTTTTTAATTAATCTGTCTAAACCAGCAATTAAAGCTTCTCCTCCTTCTATTGAGAAACGTTTTTGTCCTACATACTTCTTTTGTAGAAATTGCTCAAATAAGGTTGCTTGGTTTAATTTATTAAAAATTTCTTTTTTCTGCTCGGCTTCGTACTTTGGTCTATTCTTAATTTCGACCTTGTTCATGAACCATTTTGTTCTTTCTGGATCTCTCATGTAAAAGAACTCTATACCTATTGACTGGCAGTAAGCTTCTTGTAAATGATCAATAATTTCCTGAAGCGTTGCAGCTCCAATTCCGATTTCTTCTCCAGCTTGAAAAGTAAGATTAAGATCTTCTTTTGTTAAACCAAAATTTTCAATATCCAGAGTTGGAGCGTATTTTCTTCTTTCTCTTACTGGATTGGTTTTGGTAAATAGATGTCCGCGAGAACGGTATCCATTTATTAAGTTAATGACTTTAAATTCTTTTTGGAAATTTTCTGGAATTTCGCCGTTGTTTTCGAAATCTGTTTGTGCAAACTCAAAGCCTTCAAAAAACTTTTGCCAACCTGCATCTACTGCGTTTGGGTCTTGTTTATAGGTTTGGTAAAGCGCATCCATCGCGTTCACATCAGCATTCCCTACGTATGATACCTTATCCATGTTTTATGTACAATTATGGAATAACAAAGCTACAACTTTTGTCTAGATAGGCATGCTAAATTGATTATTTTTTAGATGTTTTCTTTGATTAGGAGTACAATTTTACGTTTTAATCTTTTTTAGTTTAAAAAGTGAAACGTATTCAACAAAGTTAGTCTGCTCTATCAATTAATTTAAAGCCTTTTCCATGCACATTCATAATTTCTATTGCCGGATCTTCTTTTAACAACTTTCTAAGTTTCGCGATGTAAACATCCATACTCCTTCCATTGAAATAATTATCGTCTCCCCAAATAGCTCTTAGCGCTGCTTGCCGATCTAACACTTCGTTTTTATTTTTCACTAAAAGCTTTAGTAATTGATTTTCTTTAGTAGTTAACTTTTTAGGCTCTTTGAGATTTAGAATTCGTGCTTCTGGATCAAATTGAATGGTACCAACTTCTAACATTGTACTTGCTCCTCTTTTCTCTATACCTGATCTTCTCAAAATAGCTTCTATTCTTGCCAAAAGCTCTTCCATACTAAAAGGTTTGGTCAAGTAATCGTCTGCACCAATAGAGAAACCTGCTAATTTATCTTCTTTCATACTCTTGGCTGTTAAGAATAAAATTGGCACTTTTTTATCTACCTCCCTTATTTCTTTAGCCAACGTAAACCCGTCCATTTCTGGCATCATAACATCAAAAATGCAGAAATCATATGTACCCTGATTAAATTTTTCTAAAGCAATTTTACCGTTTCTTGCCAGATCTACTGCAAATCCTTTTGCTTTAATAAAAGAGTTGAGCAACATACCTAGGTTGTCATCGTCTTCTGCTAATAATATTGTTAACTGATTACTCATATCTTTTCACTTTTAATGATTCTAATTGTGAAAGTTGACCCTTCACCAAATTTACTTGAAACACCCACTTTCCAGCCTTCCAAATCCGCAATGGCTTTTACATAACTTAAACCTAAACCAAAGCCTTTTACATCGTGTAAGTTTCCGGTTGGAACTCTATATAATTTATCAAAAATTTTATCCAAGTGTTCTGCTTTTATACCTATCCCGTTATCTTTTACCTGCACAACTAATGCATCAACTTCTGTATATGTTTCTACTTTTATTATTGGCGCTTTTTTGCAGTATTTTATTGCGTTATCAACTAAATTAGAAATAATATTTTGAGTATGCATTGCATCACCAAAAAAAGAAAGTGACTTAGGTGAAAGTTTTAACTCAAATTTACCTGATTTAGCTGCTACTCTCAACTTGGCGTTTTCTACAACCGACTCTACTATTTGGTTTAACTCTAAGGTTTCCTTTTTTAAATTAAGTTCTCCTCTATCGATTACAGCACTTTGTAATATTCTTTCTACCAAATTAGACAAACGCTTATTTTCTTCGTTAATCATATGTACGAACGGACTCATTTCAGGAGGTGCTTCTTTCAACATGTCTTTATCGCCTAACGCTTCACAAGCCAATGAAATTGTGCTTATGGGAGTTTTAAACTCATGGGTCATGTTATTAATAAAATCATTCTTTACTACAGATAATCTGCGTTGATTAACAATTGTTCTAAACATCACAAAGAAAGAAACAACAATAAGCACGATAAGTAAAAAGCTGATTAAGAGAGTAAACCACATTTCGCCAAATAATTCTGATCGTTTTTGCGTAAAATGTATCCCAATAAATAATTCATCTTCGAAAATATTAGAGGGGAAAAGTTTTGCTTTGGTAACATCTTGGTTTCCTAAACCTGGATTATAGTGTGCAGTATAGGCTGGAAAAGTAACTACTTCACTGTTTTTATTATAAATGGCATAATCAAAAGAGGTAGTTATCCCGTTTTCTTTAAAAACCTGATTAATAATACTATCCAAAAAGGATAAGTCAATTCGCTGTTGAGGCGTTAAATTGGTAGCATTCCTAAACACATCTACCATTTTTTGATTCACAAACTTTGCTTTGGTGATTAGCTGTGTTTTCACTTTTCTATCTAGTTCATAAGCTAAGTTGGCAGAGTCTTTACTAGAAACAGAATGATTAACTAAGGCGTTAACCTCTCCTAAATCTTTAATCAATAAACTGTGTGATGCAGAGACTCCCGAAAGCGAGTCGTATGATTTTCCTGCTACATAATAATACTTGTTCGGCATTCCATTTTCGAAAATCGTAGTATCAATTATAGAAACTGTTTCTTGAACAGGAAATACGTTTCGGAACTCTTCTTTTAAAGCCATTTTATATTGGTCTTTAAACTCATTCCCAAATATCGGCGCGTAGGTTTTAATGTCTGAAACTCGCTCGTGTTTAAGCGCAATACTTGCAACCAAATTATTAACCTTCTCTACGTACGCATCTGATTTCTGATTGTACAGCTGCTTAGCCTGGTACAATTGCAAGCCAACTAAGACTAAAAGTGCTAGACTAATAAGAACTACGATATACCGGATACTAATTTTTTTCAATAGAAAAGTATTTGTTCGAAATTAACGTAAGTATTTATTAATCAATTTATGCTTAACTTTTTTTAACACAAGATGAAAAGCTTGAAATATGACAACTATTTTAGACCTAAAAAACGACTTGTAAAAGTCAGTACGTTTTCAATAAACATTTACGCTTAAAACAGAGGATTAAAATCTAGGACTTTGCACTGCTCTATATCGCTTAACCGTGAAATTAAAATCTTTAGGATATTTAACAGTAAAAGAAATTTGAACGGTTTTAACCTGGTTAGGAGCAACTGATAAATCCCACTTTACCTCTCCATTCTCCTCTGTTAAAGTACCTTCTGAAATAGTACCAATACTAACACTGATATCTCCATTTCTAGATACAGGAATTTGATCAAAAACATCGATAACAGTAGTTTGCTCTCTGTTGTTTCTTATTGTAATCTCAAATGTATAGGTATCTTTTCTATTGTTACCCACCGTGCTTCTTTGCGTAAATTCTTTTTTCAAATCTCTTGTAACCAAAACTTTACTATCTCTTCCGAAGGAGAGGTTTAAGGTATCGTTTACATTTCTTGTGTTAATTTCAGATATTCCTACGTAATTTCCTCCGAAATAAACATTGGTAGGACCAGGAATTAAATCCAAATCTTGCCAACCTGTTACTTTTGCTAGAAGAAACGCACCTTTGTCCATTTTAGGAACGGCTATATGACTAAATACTGCATTCAGCGTAAGGTCTTTTACTCCTACTGTATATGGCTTGGCATCTGCAGGAACAGAAAAAGGTATATCTATAACAAACTCTGAAGACAGCTGTGATATCTCTATCATTTTTGTTTCTACAACTGGCTTTTGATTCATTTGAAGAGAAGCCAAAGAAGCATCATCACTGTAATAATTAAAACTACCGTTCGTTATAAATCCATTATTTTTAACACCTTCTTTATCTAATACCACCTCTTCGTAAACACGCTGATTCATTTGTTCAATGTTTGACTGAGCCTGTGTTCTGTAGTCTTTATTCTGACTGAATTTCAACTCTTTCTGTTTGCCCAAGCCATCTAATCTAGACATACTCTCATTGAAAAACCAAGTTCTTAACTGTGGATGAGAAGCACTCAAATTTGGATCTCCAGTTGTGAGTATAAGTTGAACTTCTTGCCAATCATTTCCTGTATTGTTAAACACTTGTGCTTTATAATTTAAGGAAATTGGATCATTTAAATTATCCGCAGATAAGTCGTAAGTTGCTGTCCACCCACAATCAGATACCATATAACTTAAATCCACCTCTAATTTTTGCTTTTTATCAGAGTCTAATAACACCACAATCTGATTACTGCGTTCATTTTCTCTAAAGTTAAGTTGGGCGAGTTCGTTTTTAATCTTTCCAATAACCAATTTATTATCAGTTATATCGTAGTCGAGTAAACTTTGATTGTATCCAATTTCTCGCATGCGTAAACGGTAAAAATCTGCTGCTTTTGCAAGTTCTTCAACTGATACATTTTCTGAATTACCGCCCAAATCATAGTTGGATTCTAAAAGTCTTTTTTCTGCTAAGTATGCTCTTTTATCATTATTAAGCTTATCATTTTCTCTTTTTAAAGAAGATAAACTATCTCTTAATTCAACTATTCTTGGATTAAAAGCTTCTCCCGCAAAGAAGTCCATTTCTGTTGAAGTAGAAACAAGGTTAACGGAGTTGTTTGTTTTAAACTGAATGCTTTGTGGGTCTGCATATGCTGAGATACCTTTGAAAACAATTCTATTTCTTCCTGCATTTACATTTACCTGAATATTGCGCTGAATTTCTCCAGCTGTTAAATACAATTTCACCCCGTTTATGTCGGAGGTAACTTCTATTCTATTTTCTAACTGAGCAAAGAATGATAAGGGTAAGAAAAGGAAAGCAAACAAACTATTTTTCATGTGACATATTTAAGTGAAATACAGTCAAATATACACAAGGTTTTACCTACGCCCAAACTTTTGTACCCTCTGAACAATTTTTACAAATATCTATAGATTCTCTTGAGGTGAAAACGGCTTTTCTAAAAGCGTAATATTTTTCTGAATTCCAGATTTGTTTAAAGGGTGTTGAAGTTGCACAACCCAGAACGTGCTGAGCATCTTTATCAAAACAACACGGCACCACTTTTCCATCCCATGTTAAAACGGTAGAGCTCCACATGCGCCAGCAGTTATTCTTTTGCTTGTATTTGGATTTGTAAGTTCCATTTTTGGTTCTAACGTATCGGCTGTATTTTTTATTCTCTGGCATTAAATCATTACCATTTTCAAAATTATAAAGTTGGGCTGTTTTTAATCGAACCTCATCAATATTCATTTCTTTAGCCAATTCAAATACTTGCGGTATTTCGTGTTCGTTTGGTTTAACAACTAAAAACTGAAAGATAAGATGTGGAGTACTGGATTTGAGCTCTTTTTTCGCTTCTACCATCGCTTTTGCGCCTTCAATTACTTTATGTAACTTCCCTTTTACTCTATATTTCTCGTAGGTTTCTTGCGTTAAACCATCAATAGAGATAATTAATCTATCTAGTCCAGAATTTACAATTTCTTTAGCTTTTTCTTTATTTATGAAATGTGCATTTGTACTGGTAGCTGTATATATTTTATGCTTTTTAGCTTGTGCTATTAGTTCTAAAAAATCGGGATGTAAAAACGGTTCTCCTTGAAAGTAATAGTTAATATAAAAGAGTTGCTTACCCATGTTGCGCAGCAACTGCTTGTGCTCATCAAGTTTTATTTTACCCGTTTCTCTGGTAAACTGCTTTAACCCACTTGGACATTCAGGACACCCTAAATTACAGGCTGTTGTTGGTTCTATACTAGCAGCAAATGGTAAGCTTTTCGTTTTAAACGACTTAAAATGTTTAGCCCTTAAATAAGAGACATAGAGTCTAGCCAAGTTCACACCCCGCTTAAAAGTAAGGTGCTTGGCAATATTGAAATTATCTTTTAGCATAACCGTAACAAAGAAAAGAAAATCTTAGTGTACCAAAACAAAAAATACTTTAAAGTGTTTGCAGAACACAAATTTCTTTACGGTTTGTCATTCTTAGACGTTTTTCTTGCTGTTATAAATTAACTGTAAAGCTTAATTTGTACGTAAGATTCTGATCTACATATGGCGTAGCATAATTCCCGTAATGATAAAAAACACCCGCTCCTAATCCGGTAAGACCTAAGTTCAAGAGATGATCTATAATTAAGCCAGACTCTGTATACCCTTTACTGTAGTCTTGAAATACCAAATTTTTATGCGCTTCACGGTTAGACAACTCTCCAAATCCAACAGCTGTATGTATTCCAAATTGTGGACTAGTCCATTCAAAATTTGTTTTAATCTTGTTAAAGGTAAATCTAAAAAATAAGTCTGTTTTTCTGTCTGCGAAGAAAGCCGAAGGCAACATTGTTTCAAAAGAGTTTTTAACAGATAGATTCCAATTACCTCCAGTTCCAATCGGTTGTTGCGCAAAGGATAGTGGTGTATCTCCAATTGTAATTCCTGAGTTTAAAAGTACTAACAGATTTCCCCAACCTCGTATGGAAACATCTTCTTCTAGTTGTAAGTTAAAACGTGTAAAATCGTATTTACTCTCAAAAACATTCGTAACTCCTTGTTCGAACTTAAATTTAATTCTTGGAAATTTCGTGCCCAAGCTAACACGACGCGTACCAAGCAACATCACCTTTTCTCTTATATTCCAATTCACCTCTGCTCCAACGATTGCTTGGTCAAAATTATCTTGCATAGCAAATATAAATGGATTGGAAGGTAGATATTCATAGTCGTCCAGCATCCATCTTCTTTGATAATTTCCAAAAACACTTATTTTAAAGTTGGGAGTAAGCAAACCAGAAACAATTACTTCCCCCAACCGCTGTCTTTCCATTTGGTTCATATAAAAATCTCTGTAGATCTCATTTGTGCTTAAGTCAAAGGTTCTATTATAATACTTATCAACCGCTCTAAGTTCTACATCCTCCTTATATTTTAGATGGAGTTCTATTTGCCTTTTTTTATACAGGCTAACCGTGCTGTATCCTCCCCATTTCCATTCTTTATCTCTAAAGCCATAAGCAGCATACGCACCTACGTTAAAATGTTTAGAAAATTTATCACTCGATTCTAGTCCAAGTCCTACTCTATAACCTTCAAATAAATTAAAATCGAGCAAGCGCTCTAATGGAAGATTTATATACCCCAAAGGGATTTTACCTTCTGCAAGAGCAGAAATCAATTCTACTTTTGTTTCAATATTTTCTGCTTTGGAAATTGAATCTATTCTAAAATAAGTAAGCGTATCTCGTGGTGTTAATTTTGAAACCCGCATCGTATCTAAAACTGCTACTTTATCTACTGCTTCTTCTTCTACCTCTAGTTTCACAGCATTAAAACCTTTTTGTTTGGGTATGTCAAAATCAATATTAGAGGTGTACATACTGTTTCTAAAAACTACTTTTGCACTATCATTTATAGATACATTGTTTAAATAAAATTCGGCATTAAGCTTGTCTGGAAACCATTTTTTATCATTAACAAACTTATATTCTTGTGTGATTTTTACTTCAATAGTTTTTCCTTCAAACGGTTCTGCAATTACTTTTTCGATTGCCCAATTGTTGGTATTGATATAAAGCAAACCTTTGAGGCCTGTAAAATTTTTTCCTTTTCTGGGTTGGAAACGGATAATAAAGGTTGAGTCGGAATTTACCACCGTTGTATCTTCTAAAATGAACAAATACCGTCTTAACCCACCTTCTGCTATTGGGTTTATATAGTCATCACCAAGTATACTAAACTGATTATCGTAAAAAGAAAAGCTTTGCATTTGGTTTCCGATGGATGCAAACATAGGATTTTTGAATCCTGAAGTTTTATAGGACGAAATAATGTCTTTCTCATAAACAGGTGGGTAAAATGTTTTGGTTCCTGTAGCTTCTGAAATAAAAACGTGTTGCTTTGAGAAAAATTCTATGGTATTTTTTTGTGATTCCGTTTTAGCTCTTGTGGTATCAAAATTAAAATCATCCGCATTAGTTACAAGAAATTTGTTGTAGAAAGAACAAGTGAAACCGAGCTCTTTAAGCGGATGATTTTCTTTTCGCTTGTCAATTACGTTTCTTATTATTCTGTGGGCTGGATTTTCTCCTGGCAAAATTACAACTTCGTCGTAAGATTGAGCATCCGTTTGCATGCGTAAAAATCGATCTTTTTGATTTGAAATTATTTGGTAAGAAGTATCTCTAAAACCAAAAAACCGAAGTTCTACCAACCTAGTGTTTTCTTGAAATTCTATATTCCCGTCAATGTCAGAATAATATATATTTTTAAGATTATCTATTGCTTTAACAAAAGCAATGGGTGTTTCTGTGTCTTGATCGATAACTGTGTAGGTGTTTTGACCAAATAGAAGTGTTGTACAGAAAAGAGCGAGCAGTATAATTATCTTTTTCACTTTATAAACATACTATAATTTTTCCTTACAAAAAAAGGCTAACAACACGGTTAGCCTTTTTTCTGAATTACCTTCATTTTTTATTCATTAACTGAGATAATTTCAATTTCAAAAACTAAATCTGAGTAAGCTGGCATCCTACCCGCACTTGAGCCATAAGCCAAATAGTAAGGAATATATAAATCTATCATTCCTTCCTGTCCTGTCAAAGCTAAACCTTCATTAAACCCAGAAATAAGTGGATTTACTAAATATTGAAAATCAAGTGTTCTGTTTCTGTCTCTAGAAGAATCAAATTTACCTCCGTATAAATGTGTTCCTATATAATGTAAAGCAATGTTATCTTTTTCTTTAATCAAGTCTCCTTTATGTTTCTTTTTAATTACATATACTAAACCTGATTCTGTTTGAATTGCGTTAGGCTCTCTTTCTTTTACTAAATCAAAAAAGTACTTTTTATATTCTGGAATTGAGTAGTTATCGGCGTTTTCTTTTCTGATATCGTCTTTAAATTTCAAAGCAGCTAATCTTTCTTGTTCGGCTAATACCTCTACTTCTTTTTGCCTATATACCTCTTCAAAAACTTTTGTAGCTTTAAAACGCTTGGCTTTAAATCCTTTTCTAATAATTTTAATAGTAAGAATTAAGTCGTCTTGTTCTATTTGATCTACAACTGCCTGACCTTCAATAACTCTCCCGAAAACAGTGTGTCTTCCATTTAAGTGAGGTGTTGCTTTGTGGGTGATAAAAAATTGACTCCCATTTGTATTTGGTCCAGCATTTGCCATGGATAAAACACCAGGGCCATCATGTGGTAAACCGTTGTCTGCTTCATCCCAAAACTTGTAGCCTGGTCCACCAGAGCCATTTCCGTCGGGATCTCCGCCTTGAATCATAAAGGAACTAATTACTCGGTGAAATTTTAAACCATCATAGAATGGAGATTTAATTTTTATAGAATCAAAAACCGTTAATTTACCTTCTGCTAAACCAATAAAATTGGCAACCGTTAACGGAGCTTTTTCCTCTTCTAGCTTTAATAAAATATCTCCTTTAGAAGTTTCTATTTGTGCATAAATACCTTTTTCCAATTTAACTTTACGTTTCCCTTCTTTTGCGAATCCCGAAAAAACAATGGTTAATATTGCTAAAACTGATACTATTCTATTCATCATAATTTTGTTAAGATTTGTCTTAAAGCGATAAAATTATCCTTTTATTCTTTTTAGTACGGATAAAAAAGACAAATTTTGTAATTCATTAACAAAAGTAATACCAAATGGTAGTAGAACAACTTTATACAAAATGTTTAGCTGAAGCAGCATACTATATAGAAAGCGAAGGAGAAATAGCTATTATTGATCCAATGAGAGAAACATTACCTTACACTGAAAAAGCAAAGGCAGCAAACGCAAACATCAAATATATTTTTGAAACTCATTTCCATGCAGATTTTGTTTCTGGACATATTGATTTAGCAAAAAAAACAGGTGCAAAAATCGTTTATGGCCCAACAGCAAAAACAAACTACGAAGTAATAGTAGCAGAGGATAATCAAGTATTTGAAGTAGGTAATGTAAAAATAAAGGTTTTACATACACCTGGTCACACACCAGAGTCTTCTACCTACTTATTAATAGATGAAAATGGTAAGGAAACGGCAATTTTCACCGGAGACACTTTATTTTTGGGCGATGTAGGCAGACCAGATTTAGCCATTAAAGGGGATTTAACACAAGAAGACTTAGCCGGTTTACTATTTGACTCGTTACGAAACCGCATCATGCCTTTGGGAGACGACGTGATTGTTTACCCCGGACATGGAGCTGGATCTTCTTGCGGAAAAAACATGAGTTCTGAAACAATTGGAACACTAGGAGAGCAGAAAGAAACAAACTATGCACTGCGCGCAGATATGACGAAAGAAGAGTTTGTAAAAGAATTAACTACTGGAATTTTACCTCCTCCTCAATACTTCCCAAAAAATGCCATGATGAATAAAAATGGCTACAAGAGTATAGATGAAGTACTTAATCAAGGTACAAAAAACTTAACAATAGAAGAATTTGACCACGCTGTTGACAGTGGAGCTTTAATTTTAGACGTAAGAACCCAATTCGAATATGTAAAAGGTGCGCTCAAAGACGCGTTATTTATTGGACTAAACGGAGCCTTTGCTATGTGGGTTGGAGCACTTATCGAAGATATTAATCAGCCTATTGTTTTAATTTGTCCAGATGGCAAAGAGGAAGAAGCTGTAATGCGTTTAGCCCGCGTTGGCTACAACAACTGTTTGGGCTATCTTTCTGGCGGTATTGAAACTGCTGTAAACGCCGGTAAAAAACTAGAAAGCATTACAAGTATTTCTGCCGATGAACTAGAGCAAGTATATGTATCTTCAAACGTAATTGATGTGCGTAAGCCGGGAGAATGGGAAGCTGAACATTTAGAAGGAGCAGCTCATTATGCGCTTGATTTTATGAATACTGATTTAAATGTTCTAGACAAAAACAAAACATACCACATTCATTGTGCCGGTGGTTACAGAAGCGTAATCGCTATATCACTTTTAAAACAAAATGGTTATACGAAACTTATTGATGTTGCAGGCGGATATGGTGCAATTAAAAAAACAAACTTAACTAGAACTGCATTTGTTTGTCCAAATAGCTAATTAATTTAGAATAAGAGTTGTATTACAAATTACAACTCTTTTTATATGGTACCTAAAAAAATAAAAAACATTATAGTAAACCGCCTTGCTCTATCGCTTGGCTTAGCGGTGATAGGTATGTTTGTTGCTGGTCCGGCTATATCTTTCCTTGTTAAAAACACAGATGCATACGTTGCCTCCGGAGATATTGCAGCAGGTTTTAAGATGCGCATTTGGGTTGCGTTTGCTTTCTTTCTTTTTCCATGGATAATAGAGTTTAACCTCTGGTGGTTCCAATATAAATCAAAAGGCTTTCAACGTTTTTCTTTAATAATACTTTTTGTGTTTAGTATTAGCTACGCTATTATTCGGTTGATATTTGCCGTACAGTTTTACGACTTTTGGAGAATAGACGGGGTAATTCAATATATTAACCTAAGGTATTTTAATCTGGGAAGGCATTTAATTGTTGGAGCAATACTCGGTTTTATCTTCTCAATGGCTTCAGGAATATTTAAACGGTATTCCATTTCAAAAAAATCCTCTTAAACTTGCCTCCTTGACACTTACATCGCAAATAGAGGTTAAAAATTTAGTAGTTCGACTAAAAGCAGGAGAGAAAAGCGCTTTTACAGACCTATACACTCATTATTCTGATGCGCTTTACGGTGTTATAAAAAAAGTGCTCAGATCAGAGGAGTCTGCCGGAGATGTATTGCAAGATAGCTTTGTTAAAATCTGGAAAAACATAGATAAATACGACGAATCCAAAGGTTCTTTTTTCACATGGATGCTTAATATTTGTAGAAATACATCTATAGACAAATTAAGAAAACTACAGCGAGAAGGTAAGGTAGAAATCCAAACATTTGAAACTTTCGTAAGTACATCTGCTGGGCATCAGGTAGAACAAAATGTTGACCAAATAGGTTTAAAAGAAACAGTTGACACCTTAGATCCCGAACAAAAAATTATTGTAGAATATTTGTATTTTGGCGGATATACACAACAAGAGGTGTCCGACGAATTAAACATACCACTTGGAACGGTTAAAACGCGAGCAAGAGCAGCGTTAAAAGCATTAAGAAAAGTAATAACTTTATTGATATTTTGGATATAAACGAATACATAGCATCTGGCATCTTAGAATCTTATGTTCTTGGATCTGCTTCTGAACAAGAAAAGCAGGAAGTTGAGTGTATGTCTCATATTTATCCAGAAATAAAACAAGCACTAACTGATTTCCAATTGGATGTAGAAAAAATAGCACTAGCAAATGCTTCTCCTGCTCCAAAAGAATTAAAAGACAAAGTGCTTGGAGCCGTTTTCGCAGCCATAGATGAAGACCTAGCTTCTGAAGGTAAAGTAATCCAAGCTAAGTTTAAAGCTCCTTTATCTTCCAAACATGAAACACAAGGACGCGTTACAAAACTATTGGCTGCTGCTTCTATTGTCTTAATAATTGGAGCTGGGTTAATTTACTTTAGTGGAAACCAAAAAGTGAATCAATTGCGTGCTGATCTTCAAGATACCCAAAATAAAAATAAGGCATTAGCAGATGAAAAAGATGCATTATTAGAGGAGCTTAATATTTCATTGGAATATCAAATTGCCAAAAACAGTATGCTTTTAGATAGTGAAACGAAGGAAATTACCCTTGCGGGAACAGCACTATCTGACCAATCAAAAGTACGCGTATTTTGGAATAAAGAA
Organism: Lishizhenia sp.; assembly: GCA_965656535.1. Taxonomy (GTDB): domain Bacteria; phylum Bacteroidota; class Bacteroidia; order Flavobacteriales_D; family Crocinitomicaceae; genus Lishizhenia. The sequence continues at coordinate 820,493 of CBFHKX010000001.1, read as the reverse complement.
ACGGCAGAAGCTGTTATGAAAATTGATAACCTACCCGCAACGCCAACTGAAAAACAATACCAACTTTGGGCAATTGTAGAGGGTAAACCAAAAGATTTAGGTGTGTTAGATATCGATTTTAACAACGAAGTTTTGATCGAAATTTCTGAAAGAGTTAATGCTCCACAAGCCTTTGCAATTACTTTAGAGACACAAGGTGGTAACCCTACTCCAAATCTAGACCAGCTGTACGTAATCGGAAACGTATAATTTTTTTACATTTCTTAAATCCAGATTTTATTTTCAAACGTATGTATGAAAATGCTGCTCATGCATTTTATTTCATATCGTTACTTTACCATCTGGTAAAGAAGTGGTTTTTGGTTAGTGAGTATGTGGGTGCTCACACAAAGAAACGCCATCAGCGAACTGATGGCGTTTTCCTTTTTTGTTATTCACCACATAAAAACCGCTGTTCACCACATTTTCTTACTCAGTTTTTACAGCTTGTTAATTATAATCTAAATTTGCTCCAATTATTTAAGACCACACTAAATAAAAGATGAGAACACTCATATTATTCCTTTTTGTAGTAGTAAGCCTAAAAGGTTACAGCCAATTAAACTATAATAGCTCATTAACTCCTGAACAGCTTGTGCAACAAGTTTTAGTTGGACAAGGAGTAAACGCTTTTAATGTAAAATTTAATGGTTCAACAACGAATGCACAAAATACACAATCAACTGTAAAAAGTTTTAATGATCAAACCGGAAATTTTGAGTTTCAAAACGGACTTTTTTTAACAACGCAAGGCGGAAGCGAATCTTACATTGATCCAGACTTAAGTAGTTTTGGGAACGTGACTTCAAAAACAGTTTTAGAGTTTGATTTTGTTGCTGATGGAGATTCAATTTTTTTCAATTATCTCTTTGCAAGTGCAGAATACAGCAGTTATACTTGCTCTCAATATAACGATGTTTTTGGCTTTTTTATATCTGGAGTGGGCTTTAATGGAACCTATCAAAACAATGCTGAAAACATCGCGACAATACCCGGAGGAAATGTTCCAGTCCAAATAAACACAGTCAACTCAGGTTCAGCAACAGGTGGTAATTCAAATTCAACTTGTGCTCTGTCTGACCCAAACTGGCAAGTTAATAACGTTTATTTCACAAACAATTACAATTCATTGTATAATCATGCAGGTTTTAATGGTGGTACAACCGGACTGTCTGCTCGGGCTGCACTTATTTGCGGTGAAATATACCACATCAAATTAGCCGTTTCTAACATGTTTGATAACGCAGTTAATTCTGGTGTTTACATTCAAGCGAACTCCTTCCAATCAGTTACGAATGTGAGCACTCAAAACCCGAGTTGTGCATATACAAACGACGGAAGTATTTCTATTTCGAGCAATACAGCAAATGAGTATTCGATTAACAATGGCATAACATGGCAAAGTTCACCTGTTTTCAACGGCCTTGGTGTCGGCACGTATGAAGTATGTTCTAGATCAAATGTGAACTGTTCAAACTGTGAAACAATTACTCTATCATCTGAAACTGTGGGTATTTCAGTGTCTCAAGACACCACTATTTGCGAAAACGGAACAGCTACTTTATCAGCAAGCGCAACCGGTGGAAATACATTTGATTTTATTTGGGATTTTACAAATGACTTGAACTCAAATCAAACTGTTAATCCAGTTGTAACCACAACGTATTCTGTTACTGCAGAAAATGAACTCGGTTGTTTATCCAATACGTTATCTACTACTGTGAATGTAGAAATTCCAGCTCAAACTTTAAACTCAACTGTTCCAACATGTGATTACAGTGCAGATGGACAAATTGAAGTTAACAATATTTTAGCGGTTGAGTACAGTATAGACAACGGAAATACTTGGCAACAAAGCAATACTTTTTCGGGTTTATCAAACGGAACCTATCAAGTATGCTCGCGCTCTAATCTAGGATGTGAGGTTTGCGAAATTGTTACATTTAATACCTTACCTGTGGTAGCTACTTTAAATGCAGACACCACTATTTGCGAAAACGGAACAGCTACTTTATCAGCAACCGCAACCGGTGGAAATACATTTGATTTTATTTGGGATTTTACAAATGACTTGAACTCAAATCAAACTGTTAATCCAGCTGCAACAACAACCTACTCCGTTACTGCAGAAAATGAACTCGGTTGTTTATCCAATGCGCTATCTACTACTGTGAATCTTAATGCTCCTCTTTCAGGTTCAATTGATCCAGATTTTTCAATCTGTTCAGGCTCAAGCGATGTAATTAATGCAAGTGTTTCTGGCGGATCTGGTATTGGTTACTCTTTTTCATGGACACCAGGTAGTACTCAAACAGGTAGTGCAAATCAATCTTTTTCAATTACACCTGCCGACACAACGCTGTATATGCTAACATTGTCTGATAATTGTGAATCTACTCCACTTATTTTAACAACAACCGTTTCTGTTGAATTTCCAATTCAGACTATTACACAAACACAACCAACTTGTAACTATACGGCAGATGGAGAGATACACGTTGATAACAACCTTGCAATTGAATATAGCATTGATAATGGAATTACTTGGCAAGCAGATACCTTTTTTATGAATTTACCTAACGGCTCCTATACCGTATGTTCGCGTTCTGCATTAGGCTGTATTACTTGTGAAAATGTTAGTTTAAACACTCCTGCTGTGTTACTAAACGTGAGCGCAGATACCACAATTTGTCAAAATGACGCAGCATTAATTAGTGCTAATGCAATTGGTGGTGGAAGCTTTTTATTTAATTGGGATTTTACTCCTAATACGGATGCTGTGCAGACCGTTCTGCCATTTAACTCTACAACCTATACAGTTGTTGCAGAAAATGAACTCGGTTGCTTCTCTACTCCAGAAAGTATTTCAGTTAATGTTTTAGAATTACCTATTCCGTCTTACACTATTCTTACGCAACCTTTGTGCGCACCAGTAGAAGTAGAAATTGAAAATAGTACTTCAAATGTTGCCGTGCAATCTGTAGATTGGGTAATCGGAAATAGTCAGACTTTCATCGATCAAAACCAAATCACAACTGCATCTCTGATGGCAGGAACTTATGACATTGAAATGAACGTTACTTCAGATCAAGGATGTACCAACTCGCTGATATTTCCTAACGCAATTGTAGTTGCTACGCCTCCAACAGCCGACTTTAACTATGCGCCTAACCCAATCTTGATGTACGATACCGAAGTTCAGTTTTCAAATACTTCTGTAAATGGAGAACTCTATCAATGGAGCTTTCAATCCGCAAATCCATTTTATTCAGTAGATCAAAATCCAACCACAACTTTTCCTGAAGGAGAAACGGGAGAATACGTTACAACCTTAATCACAATCTCGCAAGAAGGGTGTCAGGATACCATGCAAAAAACACTAGAAGTTGTTCCTGAACTTATGATTTTTGCTCCAAATACTTTTACTCCAGATGGAGATGAGTACAACCCAAGATGGAAAGTACACCTAACAGGTATAGATATTTACTCATTTAGCCTTCTTATATACAACAGATGGGGACAAGTTATCTGGGAAAGTAACAATGTAGAAGTAGGTTGGGACGGAACTTTTAACAACCAACTACTACCCCAAGGAACTTATATTTGGAAAGTAGTTACAAAAGATATAAACACAGATAAAGCCTACAGCTTCTCTGGACAAGTAAACCTTTTGCGCTAATTTATCTTTTAATGAGTTTGTAGTTAGTACTGTGTTTTGCATTTTCAAAGTGTAGCATGTACAATCCACTTTTTAAATCTTTAAGGTTGAAGGTATGATTTCCTGCATCTACATTTCTAGAAAGAACAAGTTCTCCTTGAAGATTTGAAATCGCTAGTAATCCACTTAATTGCACTTCAACATTTAAGTTATCCGTAACTGGATTAGGATAAATAATTAAATGTTCAAAAGCTACGTTCTCAATATCTAGTATATCTACATTTATAATTTGAGCAGCACTCTCTGCACATTGCATAAACACACCTCCCTGCGCTGCTGTTAAGGTTACATTGTAGCTCCCACTGTTAGCATATATATGATTAACAGTTGCTCCTTGAGCAGTTGAACCATCTCCAAAGTCCCAAAAATAATCTACTCCTATTTCATTAGCAGAAACAAATTCTATATTGTTTCCATTGGATGTATAGTTAAATGATGGATCTGGAATCGGTAAAACGGTTACCTCCATTTTGGTTGAACCCGATGCAGCTTTTAGGGTATTGTACCTCCTAACTGAAACACTGTATTGCCCAGCAAAATTCCACATCACTTCTATTGAATCATTGTAGTCATTCAGCAACAAACCGCCTGTTACCTCCCAACAGTTCTCTTCTCCTGTAGTTGTAATTGAGTGATAAACGTATGTTTGTCCTTGACAAACCAAATCAAATCCAGTTATGATAGCTGGATCGGGTTGCACAAGTGGATATACATGTGCTTGAATTAAATCTGTAATCGTATCCCAATAATTATTTGGTGGATTATTAAAGGCTCCATTGTCTGCTCCATGAAACTCATGATCTAACCCTTGGAAACTTCTATAGGTATGTGTAATTCCTAAAGAAGTTAATTGATTGCTTATTGTTCTAGAGCCATTTACTATAGGTGTTGTGGGTGCTCCAAACGGATTTCCTACTCCATTAGGTACAGTTGCATCAGCTTCTCCATGTATTAATAAAGCGGGTACAGTTTCGTTTGCTTGTGCATAAGCAGAATCTCCAAGCGCTCCCCACATATTTATTATTCCTGTCAGATCCATATTGTGCGAATAAGTATTTCCAGAACAATCTAAACATCCTAGATTAGGAGATCCAAATCCACCCTGAATTTCGGCCGGCGCTTCGGCATCTGTTAAGTAAGCTGTATGCAATGCTGCAAACCCTCCTGCACTACTTCCACCTACAAAAGTGTAGTTGGTATCTATTCCATAAATACTTGCAAACTCTTTTAAATATCTTATTGCTGCCCTCGTATCTTGCGTACCTCTGTAAACTGCTCGTACAGCAGAACTAGCAGAAAGTGGATTAAACCCTAATCGATATCCTAATGAAGCAGTAACGTATCCTTTTCTCGCGAAAGAATCGCACAAGGCAACCATATCGTCAGCTTCCTTATCTCCTAGTAAAAAACCACCAGGATGTATCCAAATCATTAACGGACGTTTTTGGTGTACGTCTCCTATTGGTTCATAAATATCCATAAATAAATCTGTATTATTATAAGGAATGTTCCAAACTTGCGCTTCTCCATATTTAACGTTTGAATGCTTGAAAACAGAATTAAAAATAGGCTTAACGTAGCGATTTGTGTCGCACTGCGACCAACCTGCAAAAGAAATACAGACTCCTGCAAACAAAAGTAGTAGCTTAATCATTATTTATGTTGTTAACGTGTAAGACAAATTAACGATAAACGACTAATAAATAAAAGTTTAAATGAAATATTTAGCATTAATACTCTTTGCTTCTTTATTTGGATGCAGCAATGCGCAAGAAGAAAGCTTGAAAAACGAACTAGTTTCTAACACCGAAGAAACGAACAAAAAAGAGGTGCCAAATAGGTTAACAGATAATGATAACTTACAAGAAGCCTATTTTGCAAGTGGATGTTTCTGGTGTGTTGAGGCTATTTTCCAGTCTGTAAAAGGAGTTGAAGATGCAATTTCTGGCTACTCTGGTGGTAAAGCTTCTACGGCTAATTATAGAGCTGTTAGTTCTGGTTCAACACAACATGCAGAGTTTGTTAAGGTAATTTATGACCCTGAAGTAATTGATTATAGCACACTTTTAATGGTGTTTTTTGATTCTCATGAGTATTGGACACTCAACCGTCAAGGTCCGGATGCAGGAACACAATACCGTAGCGCAATTTATTATCAAACAGTAGAAGAAAAAGAGTTAATTGATGCTTACATTAAAAAGTTAAAAGAAAGCGCTAAGCCGAATGTAACGACGGAAGTTGCAGAGTTACAAGCATTTTATGAAGCAGAAGATTACCATCAAGAATACGAGCACAATAATCCAAACAATTCTTACGTCAAGGCAGTTTCTGTACCAAGATTAAATAAGTTTAAAAAGAAGCATCCGGAGTTGTTGAAGTAAGGAGAAAAAATAATTTAGCTAATACTAAGTATGTCTAATTTTACTTAAGATGTTAGTGGTGCTAAATCCATCTTCTAGGTCTATTGTTTTGACCTCGCCATTCCATGTTTTAATCTCTTTGTTGCCAACAATATATTTTGGACTAGATTCGTCCATTTCTGTGGCATCGTAATCAGCACCTTTTGTTAATACATCTGGTTGAAGCACTTTTATTAAATCTAACGGCGTATCGTCATCAAAAAAAATTACTGCATCAACAAAGCCTAAGGCAGATAGAACCTTTGCTCTTGCATCTTGATTGTTTATAGGCCTATCATCTCCTTTACCCTGACGTTTAACGCTAGCATCTGTGTTTAAAGCAAGAATTAATTTATTACCAGTATCCGCTGTTTTAGCTAAATAAGTTACATGTCCTTGATGCAAAATATCAAAACAGCCATTGGTAAATACAACTTTATAGTTTTTCAATTGCCAAATAGAAACAAGCTGCTTTGCTTTTTCTAAAGAGACAATTTTATTCTGTAATGCTTGATATCTGCCCATTCTCTTCTTTTTTGTGATTATTCGGCATTAAAGCTAAAGAAATTAAACCTAAAATAATCATCATTAATGTCTGAGAAGACCAAATAATCATACCCAATGCCATTCCTATACCCTTAGCTTCTCCTGCTCCAAGGGTGTCTTTTAGAAAATAAGTAACTACTAAGCCAACTAAAACAGGATAGGCTCCAATTCCTCCATTCGTAAACATGATACCTAAAGTACCTGCAATAAACCCTAAAAGAATTCCTCCAATTGGGAAGTCTGCAGTTTCTGGTAATGCATAAAAACAAATACCAAAAAAGATGATATAATTAATCCATATAAAGATTGTATGCCCAATAAAGGGTAATGGATTCTTTGATTTAAAAATTGCAAAAACTCCTGTAATTATATCTTTCACAAAGTTTTTAAATTTATTTCTAAATTTCTCAGCTTTGAACCAAAGGATAACGAATGTAAGCGCAACAAAGGCTAGAACACCATAAATTACATACTTCCACTGAAAACCGTCAATTTCTCCTGCCGAATTGGTTTTGGGAGATAAAATTTGATCTTTAATTGCCATTAAATCATCAAAACTTAGTCCTAAAGCAACAAGCACAACAATTCCTAACATTAACAAATCAAATACTCGTTCGGCGATTATCGTTCCTAAGGTTTTAGAAAAAGGTATTTTATCACTTCTGTAAAGCATAGATGCTCTTGAAGCTTCGCCCGCTCTAGGTATAAGATAATTGACTATATAACCTATCATTAAAGCATGATAGCGATTCCAGAAACTAGCCTGATATCCAATAGGCTGTAAAACATATTTATGTCTAGCTGCTCTACTGGCATGACTTAAAAAACCAAAAACCAAAGAGAGAATAACCCAAAAATAATCTACTCTATAAAGCGTTTCCATAAAGATATCCCAAGAAGACTTATTGAGTTCGTTTCCTTGTTCATCAATAATGGGTGCTTGCATTCCATCATAGAAATACCAAAGAAGATACACGCCAATAAATAAAGGCAGTGTTATTTTTAGAATATTTAAAATTGTTTTTTTCAATGCTTTTTATCTAATAAGTTGGTTTGTTCGTTCGGAAAACAAAGCATAGGTTTGAATGATTTAGCTTCTTCAAAATCCATATAACCATAGCCGATAATGATTACTAAATCTCCAGGCGCTACTCTTCTGGCTGCCGGACCATTTAGACAAATAACACCTGATTTTCGCTCACCTTTAATCACGTACGTTTCAATTCGTTCGCCGTTATTTATATTCACAATTTGCACTTTCTCCCCTTCTATTAGGTTCGAAGCTTCCATTAAGTCTTCGTCTATCGTTATACTACCTATGTAATTAAGGTCTGCTTGTGTTACCTTAACTCTATGTATTTTAGACTTAACAACCTGTATCTTCATTCTTTGTTTTTTCTAAATGATAGCGCAAATTTAAGCATAGTTTACAAATATGGCTTTCTTAACACATGATTATACACAAGAGGGCTTTTTTGATTAAGAAACATTATTTATCCATTTAGCTTTTAAAGTTATCTTTGCAGAAAAAGTATGTATGATTCTATATAATGTAACCGTAAGTATTGATGCACAAACTGCTGACAACTGGTTAGATTGGATGCGAAAAACGCACATCCCTGATGTTATGGCAACAGGCTGTTTCAAAGAAAGTAGAATTTCTAGAGTACATGGTGAAGAAGAAGGTGGAGTTACTTATGCCATTACATATTTATCTCACTCTAGAGCAAGTTATAATAGCTATCAAGAACTCCATGCTCCAAAATTACAACAAGAACACACGGCTAAATTTGCAGGAAAATTTGCTGCATTCAGAACTATTCTAGAGGTAATTGAAGAATTCAACAACTAAAACAGCATGTCAGTTAAAGCAAAAAAACACCTTGGTCAGCATTTCTTAACAGATCTAAGTATTTGCAAGCGTATTTCTGATCAGTATCAAAAACACCACAACTGCAAAAGGGTGCTGGAAATAGGACCAGGAATGGGTGCTTTAACTAATTTTCTGCTATCAAGAGGAGATTTAGACGTTCATGTTATGGAAATTGATAAAGAATCTGTAGATTATTTATCAGAAAATAAAAAAGAACTTAACGGAAAAATATATCCGGCTGACTTTCTAAAGGTAAAGCTAGAAGATATTATGGGAACTGCTCCTTTTGGAGTAGTGGGGAACTTTCCGTACAATATTTCTTCACAAATACTCTTTAAATGTATTGATTATAGAAATCAAATCCCAGAAATAATGGGAATGTTTCAGAAAGAGGTAGCCGTTAGAGTAGCTGAGAAACCGGGTAGTAAGGCATACGGAATTATTTCAGTATTACTTCAAACTTATTACGATATAGAATATTGCTTTACCGTAGATGAACATGTTTTCGATCCGCCTCCGAAGGTAAAGTCAGGCGTAATTCGTTGTATTCGTAATGAGCGTAAATCTTTACCATGCGACGAAAAACTATATAAGCAAGTTATCAAGGCTACATTTGGAATGAGACGAAAAACGATTCGAAATGGCGTTAAACAATGGATTAAAGGGAAAAACATTGATCACCCTCTCTTTGATTTGAGACCAGAACGCCTATCTGTAGAAGATTTTATTACGCTAACTCAAATTGTTGAGAAAGCAATAAAAGCCTAATTATATCCAAAATGTGTTCGTTATTTTATCCGCCAGCACATCACTCAATTTATAGTAACTCTCTTTTGTCCACCCGCCAACATGCGGAGATAACAGTACTTTATCTGAATCCAATAATGCTTTAAACGCTACTGGAATAGCACCGCCAAACATATCTTCAAAAGAAGCTTTCTCAAACTCTAAAACATCCAAACCAGCTCCTAGTACTATGTTTGAATCTAATGCTTGAACCAAATCAGTGGTTTTCACAATTTTACCACGCGATAGATTGAGCAAGTAAATTGGCTTCTTAAAAGAAGAAAAAAACCGTGCGTCTGCCATAAAAATGGTTTCTCTATTTTGAGGAATATGAAAGCTAACCACATCTGCTTCTTCAAACAATTCATCAAGTGTGCTTTCTTTGACAAACTCCGTTGAAAAATTGTTTTTATATTTATCATAGGCAAGAATTTTGACATCAAAACCACGCAGTTTTTTTGCGAAAGCAGCGCCATTATTTCCGTATCCAATAATTCCAACCGTTTTACCGTCCAATTCTATTCCTCGGTTTCCTTCTCTATCCCATTTACCCGCTTTAATCTCTCTATTGCCTTTATTCAAATTGTTGAATAGAGAAAGAAGCATTCCTAGTGCGTGCTCGCCAACAGCATTTCTATTGCCTTCCGGTGCATTGAATAGTTTAATTTCTTTTTCTTCGCAGTAGACCAAATCTATATTTTCCATCCCCGCTCCTGAGCGGGCAATAAATTTTAAATTAGGTGCATTTTGCAAAAAATCTTTATCCATGGCAAAACGAGAACGCACTACAATTCCTTCAGTACCCGACTGAAGAATTTCTTCGCATTTAGCTTTATCAAACTGGGTGCCGTCAATACATAAAAAACCCTTTTGCGCTAACCGCTCTTGAAGAATAGAATGAACCGAATCAATAAACAAAACTTTCATTACCCAAAAGTACAACAATGTGAATTTTTACTACTTAAAAAGTAAAAGAATCATTTTTTTATTAACTTAAGCCTTATAAATCAAAACGCTATGAAAAGAAATAAATTATTTTATCATTTGTTTTTTGCAACATTAGTAGGTGTAAACGTTTTTTTATTTTTTATTTTTAGAAGAGTAAACGCAGAGTATTCTTCTCTTTACGCATTAATTGGCGCAACACTTTCTTTACTCGCTACTTTATCCTTTACCAAGTTTAAATATAAAGTCAGAATAAAATCACATATCAAAACCAAATAACAGATTTCACTTTTTAAAGGCTTATTACTCTGGCTTGTTACCTTAATTTATATACCTTTACGGGTCTAAAATAAGAGTAATAGATGTGGTTTAAACTTTCTCAAATAATTCTTAGAAATAGAATTATCATACTTTCTTTATTGTTTATTGTTACGGTTATAATGGCTTTTTTCGCCATTACCAGTCTAAAACTAGACAACAAATACGGTAACATGCTACCTAAAGAGAGTCCTTCTCAAAGTAGTTACTTGAAATTTAAAGAAATGTTTGGCGAAGACGGAGGAACGCTTGTTTTTGCTATTCAAACAGATAGTCTTTATACCGAAAAGAACTTTAAAAAATGGAAAGAACTTGGCGACAAGATATTAGCCTACGATGGTATCGAATCTGTTGTATCAGAAGCCAACCTTTATACCATTGATAATAATACCGAAGCTTCTAAGTTTGAAGCAAGAAAAATATTTACAGATACCACTTATGCAACAAAATCGATCGACTCTATTAAAAGAGAAATAAGAAACAACCCGCTATACAACGATCTTTTGTACACCATTGAAGGAAATGTTTCTTTAATGATGATTGGCGTTTCAGAAGTTTACCTAGCCGATCCTAAAAAAGCACAAGTTGTTGTAGAAATAGAATCTATTGCCAATGAGTACGAAAAGTATTTTGGTCAAATTCATTATGCCGGACTTCCGCACATTCGTGTAATTATTGCCAAACGCGTAATGAGCGAAATGTACATTTTCATTGCCTTGGCAATTGCTGTAACCTCTTTGTTACTTTACATCTTCTTTAGAAGTTTACGCGTAGTAATGTTTTGCAATGTTGTGGTATTCACAGCAGTAATCTGGTCGCTCGGAATAATAGGCATGCTCGGTTTTAAACTCTCTATTTTAATGGCCTTGATACCGCCGTTAATGATTGTAATTGGAATACCCAACTGTATCTTTTTACTTACCAAATTTCATAGAGAAGTTGCCGACCACGGAAATAAAACGAAAGCACTATCTCGAGTTATTCAAAAAATTGGAAATGCAACCTTCCTAACAAACCTTACTACAGCACTAGGCTTTTCTACATTTATCTTTACCAACTCAGAGAAGTTGATAGAATTCGGTATCATTGCATCAGTAAATATAATTATGGTCTTTATTCTGTCAATTACCATAATTCCTATCGTTTTTTCATTAGCTAAACCTCCAAAGAATAGACACCTTCGTCATTTAGACAGAACCTTTACTCAAGGAGTTGTAGATAAGCTAGTTAGTATAACATCAGGACATAGAACAAAGGCTTACTTAGTTACAATTGGGATTATTGCTATCTGTGTTATTGGTTTATTTAAAGTTGAAGCTACGGGTAATTTAACAAGCGACTTACCTGCAGATGATCCGATACTATTGGATGTAAACTTTATACAAGATAATTTCAAAGGAGCCATTCCATTCGAAATTATGATTGATTATAAAAACGAAGGAAGACTTTTAAAGAAGAGTACATTACAACGTGTAGATGAAGTGCAAGACTACCTTAAAGCGGATAGTGTTTTTTCTAAATCTATCTCTTATGTTAACGTAATTAAAGTTATTAATATGGCTTATTACGGAAACAATCCTGATAAATACGATTTAATAAGTTCTAGAGATAAAAGAAGATTAAAAACGTATTTTGATAACTTGGATTTATCGAAAACTACAGGGTCTAACATTACACTAAATGAGTTAGTAGATACAACTAACACAACCCTACGCGTAAGAATGCAAATTAGAGATTTGGGCTCTTATGAAATTGCGGAAAAAGTGGATTCGCTTAGAAAAGATATTGGACGCATATTAAACCCTGAAAAACAAGAAATAGAAAGGTTGTTTAATGCAGTTAAACAAGGGGAAAAGGCGTATATAGACAGTCTTATATTTAACTATTCTGGAATTTACAATAACCTTACTGCCAACTTATCAAACGGAGATGCACAACAACAGTTTGCATTTGATAGTGATACAGAATTGATCAAAACCTTTTACAATAAAGAAAACTTTTTACCGAGTTTAAGAACCGCAATTAATGAAGAATATCTAGACTTTGAGATAACCGGAACATCTGTTGTTGCTGCTGAAGGAACGCAATACCTCGTTAAAAATTTACTCACTAGTTTGCTCATTGCAATTGTGATTATCGCCATCTTAATGTCTTTCCTTTTTAGATCTTGGAGAATGGTAATTATTTCGCTTATTCCTAACTTTATTCCTTTATTGGTTACCGCTGCAATTATGGGATTTTTTCATATCCCTGTGAAGCCATCAACAATTCTTGTATTTAGTATTGCTTTTGGTATTTCCGTTGATGATACCATACATTTTCTTGCCAAATATAGACTAGAGCTAAAGCATATGAAATGGGACTTAAAAACATGTGTATTAACTGCTTTACGCGAAACAGGGTTAAGTATGTTTTACACGTCAATCGTTCTCTTTTTTGGATTTTCAATGTTTGCCTTATCTCAATTCGGAGGAACTCAAGCACTCGGACTGCTGGTTTCATTAACCCTTGTTGTTGCAATGATTACCAATTTAGTTGTGCTTCCATCACTACTTCTTACCTTAGAAAAGAGAGTTGCTACAAAAGCATTTCAAGAGCCATATATCGATATTTACGATCAAGAAGAAGATATAGAGTTTGATGAGCTTCAAATTGAAAGCAAAGAAATTAAAGCGCAAATAAAAGACCGAAATCCTAAAGAGGATTAAGTTGACATCTTAACGGGTATGTTTATATTTAGGTCAAATTAAAAGACAATGAAAGGAATTATTTTAGCTGGAGGGTCAGGAACACGTTTACATCCATTAACACTAGCTGTTAGTAAACAACTTATGCCTGTTTATGACAAGCCGATGATATATTATCCTTTGTCTATTTTAATGAGTGCCGGAATTAAGGATATTTTAATTATTTCAACTCCTCATGATCTCCCTAATTTTCAAAAGCTACTTGGCGATGGTAGCAATCTAGGATGTAACTTTCAATATACGGTTCAGCAAGAGCCAAATGGATTAGCGCAAGCATTTGTTCTAGGAGAAGACTTTATAGGAGACGATAAAGTAGCGCTTATTTTAGGTGATAATATTTTCTATGGAGTTGGAATGGACGAATTGTTGACAGAAAACAATAATCCAGATGGTGGTGTAGTTTATGCCTACCACGTTTCAGATCCTCGTAGATATGGTGTAGTGGAGTTTGATAAAAATATGAATGCCATATCAATTGAAGAGAAACCAGAAAATCCTAAGTCTAAATACGCCGTTCCTGGCTTGTATTTTTATGACAATGATGTTATTGAAATTGCAAAGCAATTAAAGCCTTCTGAAAGAGGAGAATATGAAATCACAGATGTCAACGCAGAATATCTAAGACGAGGAAAACTAAAAGTAGCCGTCTTAAATAGAGGTACAGCTTGGCTAGACACAGGAACTTTTCCTTCATTGATGCAAGCCGGACAGTTTGTTCAAGTGATAGAAGAAAGACAAGGTTTAAAGGTTGGATGCATTGAAGAAGTTGCCTACAGAAATGGATTTATTACGCGTGATCAATTAAGAGCCTTAGCCGAACCCTTAGTTAAAAGTGGATATGGTAAATATTTACTCGACTTAATTACCTGAACATCTAGCAACTAAAATTGCACTTATTCGTCTTTTAAGAAAAGATTAAATGAGAACGATTGTTACTTATCTAGTTAGTTTTTACTTTTTCTATCTTGGTTTAAGCCAAAATACAAACGCGCAGTGCCCCAATCCAACTGTGTTATTTACTGAAGATTTTCAGAATACACCTATCACTGGCGCAATTACTTCTGTTATATATGGACAAGGAAATTGGACGAACGCGAGTTACACATTAAGCGGAACTGCACACGGATGGTTTAATATAATTAACAACGTTGGAGATGTCGATTTTTACGACAGGCAAGTCTCAAATCTTTGTGTTGGTGAAAATGTAGAAGCAACGTTTTGGACCCGACATTCTTTTGGTAACACAAACGTTACTTACAGCCTCATTGATAATTTTGGTGTCGCAATAGCATCTACAACCCTAAGCTTAACTACTGTTTATCAACAAATAACATTAAATGCTACGGTAACCACTCCAGACCTTCGTTTGGTAATGCACTTAAATAGTATTGGAGGTAACGGAAACGACGTAATTGTTGAAGACATTGTGATGAGTCAATGTTCTAATTTTCCAACAGAACAAGTAGATTACTTGATTTGTAATGACCTTAATCCAATTGACCTCCGCGCGCTATTCAGTGCAAATATTCCAGCTGGCGGAAGCTGGTCTGGTCCTACTGCACTCAGTAATGGAGACTTAGGAACATACACACCTTCGGTAAACACGTCTGGAGTTTATGCTTACACACCTCCAAGTGGAGCAACTTGTGCATCAGTTTTAAACTCTACAGTTAACGTAACATTTGTGCCCGGATTTGATTTAGGAAATGATACAACGTTATGCAATGGAGCCAACTTTGTTATATCTGCACCTACAATATTTGATTCTTATACTTGGAATACTGCAGCTAGCACGCAAAGCATAACTATTTCTAACGCAAACACTTATTTTGTTGATGCAACAGTCAATGGCACTCCAAATTGCACACTATCCGATACGCTAGTTGTGAACATAGAAACACCCTCACAAACGTTAACCGTTACTCCTCCTGTTTGCAGTCAAGATGCCAATGGTACTATCGCGGTTGACAATCCAGATGCAATCGAATTTAGTATTGATAATGGCTTAATCTGGCAGGCGGATTCTTTCTTCGTTAATCTACCCAACGGTTTCTATACAGTTTGCTCTCGTTCTAATTTAGGGTGTGAAATTTGTGAGACAGTCCAATTAGACACACCTCCCGTTTCAATTACAGTTAGTGGAGATACGATTGTTTGCGAAAATGGAACCGTAAATCTAGTAGCAAGTGCCAATGGCGGAAATTCATTTGAATACAACTGGAATTTCACCACCAACTTAGATGCTTTTCAAAACGCTAATCCTCAGAGTTCTCAAACTTACACAGTTTTTGCAGAAAACGAATTGGGTTGTACTTCAAGTTCTGAAACCACTAACGTAACAGTATTACCACCTTTAAGTGGATCGCTTACTCCTAATCTATTTTTATGTGAAGGAGATATGGGTACGCTGGTAGCAAATGCAAACGGAGGTTCTGGCTTTGATTATAGTTTTAATTGGAGTACAGGGGATACTCAAACAGGTCTAAACTCACATAGTATTTCTGTTAACCCAACTAGCTCTGGAGTAATAGATGTTACTCTTTCAGACAATTGCGAGAGTACACCAGTAACATTTATTACAACTATTACTGTTAACCCTCTTCCTAATCCCGAATTTGCCTTAAATGGCAACTTGTTTTGCGAACCAGCGAGCATAATCATAAATGATGCGACCACAAACGTTACAGTTCAAAATGTAGATTGGACTATAGCTAATAATCAGACATTTTCTAGCCAAAGCACGGTTACAACTGCTCCCTTGTACGCAGGTAGCTATCCCATTAGTATGACAGTAACCTCTACTGAGGGTTGCGTTAATACAGCCGACTTCATTGACGTAATACTTGTAGAAGCTCCTCCTACGGCTAATTTTAGTCACAACCCAGACCCCGTTACTATGTTTAACACTACTGTTAGCTTCACAGAAAATTCCTCGGGTGCAGAAAACCATCAATGGTATTTTCCTGGAGCAGTCCCAAGTATATCAAGCCTAGACAATCCTGTAATAACTTATCCTGACGGAATAGCTTCGGATTATCTAGCTACGCTAATAGCTATTTCTGCAGCCGGTTGCACAGATACGATTACTGAAAAAATAACTGTATACCCCGATCTCATTATTTACGCACCGAATACATTTACACCCGACGCAGACGAATACAACCCAACCTGGCGCGTATTTATGCAAGGTATAGATATCTATGCATTTAATCTAACAGTCTATAATAGATGGGGACAATTAATTTGGGAAAACAACGACATTAATGTGGGCTGGGATGCAACCTACAACGGTAAAAAAATAGAAGAAGGAGTTTATTTATGGCGTGTAAAAGCCAAGGAAGTTTTGACCGATAAAACATATGAGTTTAATGGACATGTAAATGTGTTAAAATAATAAGCCAACACCTTTCTGACCTTTTCTTTTTCTAAAGGATTAGCTCAACTCACCTTAAAATCAAAAAATATTAATAAAATTGCAGTTAATTTAAACTAACATCGCGTTTAGGTGTTCAGATACAAACACGCGTAGTAAAAGTAAAATCAAATGCAGAAGTTAGCAGAATACCAGTCGATATTAGAAGATAGAATTTCAAAAATTTCTTTTCCAAAGCAACCTAATAATTTGTACGAGCCTTTATCTTATTTTATGACTTTAGGAGGGAAAAGAACACGCCCTGTACTATCTATGCTTGGCTGTAACTTGTTTGGTGCACCTGGTTTAAAAGCTGTTAATGCAGCTATGGCCGTAGAACTCTTTCACAATTTCACATTAATACATGATGATATTATGGACGCAGCTCCATTGCGACGTGGGAAAGAAACTGTACACCAAAAATGGAACGAGAATGTAGGTATTCTTTCTGGTGACGCTCTATTTGTTATAGCCTATCAACACCTCGCTAAACACGATACAGATGTTTTACCACGTCTTTTAGAAATATTCTCTAAAACAGCTCTAGAAGTATGCGAAGGGCAACAAATGGACATGGATTTTGAAACACGAAAAGATGTGAGTATTGAAGAATACTTAGAAATGATTCGTTTGAAGACTTCTGTTTTATTGGGGGCAGCATTAGAAATGGGTGCAACAGTTGCAAAGGCAGATGATAGAAATGCTAAATTAATTTACGACTTCGGTATGTATGTTGGGTTGGCTTTTCAAATTAAAGATGATATTCTTGACCTATACGCTGATCCAGAAAAATTTGGAAAGCAAGTAGGTGGTGATGTTATGGCCAATAAAAAAACTTATCTTCAAATAAAAGCTTACGAATTAGCTAGTCCAAGTCAAAAAGAAGAATTAAAAGCGCTAGAATCAGAGAAAGACCTAAATAAAAAGGTAGCAGAAGTAAAGGCTATTTTCAATTCAATCGGAGTGAAAGAACTTGCTGAAAATAAAATGCAAGAGTATTACACACAGGCCAAAACGGCAATGGAATTAATTAAAGTCGAAGAAGATCACAAACAAGATTTGCTGGGCCTAGCCAAATATTTAATGGGAAGAGAAAATTAATTTACCGCCCAATATTAAATTGAATTCCTGCGGAAAAACCAGAAGACAAAATATAATTCAGTTTAGCGCCCTCAGCAAATTTGTTAAATAAAAAGTATCAAAAGTTTGGTAAGAGTCTCATTGAAAGGAACCTCCCACCTATTAATCCTAAATCTGTTTGAATCGGTTAGAAAATTCGCATACCAAAATTAACGTTATTTTAAATCCTTTTTTTAGATTTTATGGCAATAAAGTCCTTTAAATAAAAAGGTTCAAAGTACGCTACATCTTCAAATGCTAGCTCTTTGTACTTATTAAGTGCAATTTCTGCTTGTCCGCCCGCAGAAGATTTAATACCCGTTTCAAAAACAAAATCTCTACTCTTCCATACGTCCTGTAGTTTTTTTGCGCCGTCTCCACAAATCACTAAATTGCTATACTCTGCGTATGAATTCTCTTCGATTACATCTGCTGAAATCGCTTTAACAATTTCATTTTTTGTGTCGGTTATCAAAGAGAAAACTTCCATTCTCCTAGCATCAATAACCGCACAAATAAATTTCTCGTTATGCTTTACTCTGGCTTGCGCTGTAATACTTTCTAAGGCATTTACTGAAATTAACGGAATATCTAATGCATAACACAAACCTTTGGCGGTAGACACTCCTATTCTTAATCCTGTGTAAGAACCCGGACCAGAAGTTACCGAAACAGCACTTAATTGACTTAATTTCCAACCTTGGTTGGCTAGTGCTTTTAATATGAATAGATTTAAATTTTCTGCATGAGAAAACCCTTCCTCTTCATTTTCAATTAATTGAACTATACAACCATTCTCGGATAAAGCCACCGAACAGACTTTCGTTGCTGTTTCTATATGCAGTATTCTTACCATCGCTACAAAAATAGATTTTATCTCTGTATTTGAAGGCAAAATATGTGATAGTGACTAAGATTTATTACTTTAGCGCCTTGTAAAAATTTAAAGATTAAAACATGCCATATTTGTTTACATCAGAGTCTGTCTCTGAAGGGCACCCAGATAAGGTTGCAGACCAAATATCTGACGCGTTAATAGATAATTTCTTAGCGTTTGACCCAAATTCTAAAGTTGCTTGTGAAACACTTGTTACAACAGGGTTGGTTACATTGGCAGGAGAAGTAAAATCAGATACGTATCTCGATGTGCAAGAAATTGCCAGAGAAACGATTGCTAAAATAGGATATACCAAAAGTGAATATCAATTCGATGCTAAATCATGTGCCGTAATTTCTGCAATTCATGATCAATCAGACGATATCAACAGAGGTGTAGATAGAGATAATCCAGAAGAGCAAGGTGCAGGTGATCAAGGTATGATGTTTGGATATGCTACCAACGAAACAGAGAACTACATGCCTTTAGCTTTGGATTTATCACATAAAATCTTAATTGAGCTTGCTGCGTTGAGAAGAGAAATGAAAGACATCACTTACTTGCGTCCGGATGCTAAATCTCAAGTTACCATTGAATACTCTGATGATAACGTACCGCAAAGAATTGATGCTATTGTTGTTTCTACCCAGCATGATGATTTTGATACAGACGATACAGCAATGTTAGCGAAAATCAAAAAAGACATTGTTGAAATTTTAATTCCACGTGTTAAAGCTCAATTGAAACCAGAAATTCAAAAGCTCTTTAACGACGATATCACATACCACATTAATCCAACCGGTAAATTTGTAATTGGTGGACCACATGGAGATACTGGACTTACAGGAAGAAAAATTATTGTTGATACCTACGGTGGAAAAGGAGCCCATGGTGGTGGAGCTTTTTCTGGAAAAGATCCAAGTAAAGTAGATAGATCTGGAGCTTACGCTACGCGTCATATTGCTAAAAATTTAGTTGCTGCAGGACTTTGCTCTGAAGTATTAGTTCAAGTTTCTTACGCAATTGGAGTGGTAGAGCCTATGGGTATTTATGTTAATACATACGGTACCTCTAACATTGATATGAATGACGGAGAAATAGCAAAACACGTTTCTAAAATATTTGATATGCGCCCAATCGCAATTGAAAGAAGATTGAAGTTACGTGAGCCAATTTACAGCGAAACTGCAGCTTACGGCCATATGGGACGCAAGTCTGAAGTAAAAACCGTAACCTTTAAAAATGCAGGTAGACTAGTTTCTAAAGAAGTAGAAACCTTTACTTGGGAAAAACTAGATTACGTAGATAAAGTAAAAGCGACTTTCGGTTTATAACAAACCAAAGCACTAAATATACTTTAAAGAGCAGCCTTTGGTTGCTCTTTTTTTTGCTCAACTTTAACGACACCATAGAGTATGTAAAGAACTAAAAAAGTCGACGATTTTGCAAGAAATTGAGTAATACTATCTTGGCTATAGTGTAATGCAATTATCAACTAAAACATTTTTGACCTACTTATTAATCTCTTTAATTAGAGAAAAGGTTACCATAGAAAAATGTAACTTCGTAGCACTTTTCTATGCTTTAGATTGAAAACAACTACGTGATACAAGAAGAAAATACAAAATGGACAACTTGCACTGTTTGCCTTGGTAGGGGTAGAAAAAGGAGTCGTGTTCGTAAAAAACGAATGCTCAATTACGAGATAGAACTTCAAAAATTTAAAGAAATTGGAGAAATTGGAACACCTCCTACTCCACCAATCGGTCAATTATCCGCTTGCTTAAATTGCAATGGATCCGGTTTAGAAAAGTCTAAAGAATTTCCAGAGATTAACCCAAATTATCCACATGTTGCCATTATTGGGGGAGGTATCGGAGGAACAGCACTAGCAGTAGCTTGTCTTCATAGAGGAATTCCGTTTACTTTATTTGAACGAGACAAGAATTTTGATGCGCGCTCACAAGGGTACGGCTTAACCTTACAGCAAGCAAATAAAGCCATGAAAGGATTTGGCATCCTTTCTTTTGAAGAAGGAATTGTATCACAGAGACATCTTGTACACAACACCAATGGTGAACTGCTTGGAGAATGGGGCAATAAAAAGTGGAATAGATCGAAAGCAAAAACATCAGAAGTTAAAAGCAATATACATGTTACCAGACAAGCATTAAGAATGCGCTTACTCCAGCAACTTCCAATCAATGTAGATATAAAATGGGGACATGCGTTAACGGCTATTTCTGCCGACAATACATCACTCACTTTTACGGTAGAGGGAAAAGAAAAAAGCTATTGTGCAGACCTCATAGTAGGAGCTGATGGCATACGAAGTACGCTAAGGAATCTCGTTTTAGGGAATAATTTTATACCGTTAAATTATCTTGGACTAGTTGTAATTCTTGGAATTTGTCCGTTCAATCATTTGGATCAAAAAGAACACGTCTTATTGGATAACGAAACTGTTTTTCAAACGGTAAACGGTAAAGAAAGAATGTACATGATGCCTTTTACTAAAGATACCATCATGTGGCAATTTAGCTTTCCTCTTTCTGAAAAAGAAGCCATTGCGTTTAGTAAAAAAGGTTCGAAAGCCTTAAAAGAAAAGGTCATAAATCTTACTAATGAATGGCATTCACCTATTCTTGATATTGTTTCAAAAACCGAACTTTCAAAAATATCTGGTTATCCGGTGTATGATAGAGAACCGCTTAATCCAAAAGATTTAGTAGAATACGATACTGTTACATTGTTAGGGGACGCAGCACACCCAATGAGTCCGTTTAAAGGTCAGGGCGCCAACCAAGCCTTGTTAGATGCCTTAGATTTAGCTAGAGAAATAACCATTGGCTGCAGAACAAATTATGACTGGAAAGCTAAAGGATTGAGATTAAATGTACTTACTTCTTTTGAAGAAAAAATGCTGAAACGAGCAGGTAAAAAAGTAAAAGACTCCGCCCAAGCTGCAAAAGTACTTCACACACCGGTTGTTTTACAAAAAGGAGATAAAACAAGAGGAAGACTAAAGCTTAATAATCAAAATTTATCTTAAACAAAAACCAAGTACCTCATCTAAAAACTCTTTTGGAGCTTCTGCATGTATCCAATGACCAGCTTCTTCAATTGTATGGATTTCAGAATCTGGAAAATGTTCTCGTAACGAATCAAAATCTTCATCTAAAATATAGTTAGATTTTCCTCCGCGCATAAATAAAGTCGTCACAAACGACTCTTCTTCGTTAAGTTTTGCAAGTATATTTGACATTTCAGCTTCAAGCACAGGAATATTAATACGCCAAGCTAGAACTCCTTTTTCTTTCCAGTACAGATTTTTCAATAAAAACTGCCTAACGGATAGATCTTCTATGTAGGGTTCAATTTGTTTTTGAGCTGCACCTCTTGTTTTCACAACCGATAAATCTATTGCATTTAAACCTGCTAAGATGGTCTGATGATGCATTGGATATTGCTTTACCCCAATATCTACAACAATTAATTTTTCTAAATAGTCTGGATACTTTTGTGCGAAAGCCATGGCCGTTTTTCCTCCCATAGAGTGTCCAAGTAAAATAAATGTTTCTAGGCCTTCCTCATCTACAAGGTTTTTTAAGTCTTCTACCAACAAGTCATAGTTAAAATCATTGCTCCATGGCGAATGCCCATGATTCCGTTGATCCACAAGATAAACCGTAAAATAATCTGCTAGTCGGTTAGCATGCGTTTGCCAGTTATCCGACGAACCAAATAGACCGTGTAAAATTACCATTGGCTCTCCTGTGCCTTGTTTCTTGAAATGAAGCTTCATACAACAAAGTTAAAAGTATTCGCAAAAGTATAGGAACTAGCAGCTGTCTTCTTTGAACGCAACACAAAAAAAGCGCAATTGAAAAATTGCGCTTTACTATAATAATCGATTTTAGTGAAAAAAGTTTACATAACTATTATCAACATCTAAATGAACAGGTTTTGGAAATTCTGCGTGCAACACAAGTGTATTTTCATGATGTTGTTCTAACTTTTCAAGCTTATCCCTATTCAATAAAATAACCGTTGAATGTCCATGATGATCTAACTTATCTGAAATTATTTCTCCGTTGAAATCACACTGCCAATGTGTTTCTTCCATTTCTTCTTCGTACTGAACAAAAATTGTTGGCATTTGAAAATAACTAATGTCTTTCACTTTTTCAAAGTCAAACACTAAGCGTAATAATCCACCTTCAAAAACTAAGCTTTCCTTTTTTAATCCTAATTCAGCAAAAGAAATCTTACCTTCTTTTACGGGTGTTTCAAACTTAACTTTAACCTCTCCTTGATTTAACTCTACTGTCTCGCTCATCTTAATTTGTTTTATTTGATTACCCTGCCAAATTACAAGTAATATAAAGCAAAATAACTGATAAATATTCCCTTAAACCATGAGAAAAATCAATTATACCAACAGCCTTTTATACATTTGAACGGTATTTTCTAAGCCTAGATAAAGTGCATCAGAAATTAAAGCATGACCTATAGAAACTTCTGCCAAACCAACGGTGTTTTCTTTAAAATATTTAAGGTTGTCTAAGCTTAAATCATGTCCTGCATTTATACCTAATCCTAACTCTACGGCACGTTTAGATGCTTCAAAATAGGGTTGGACCGCTTGTTCTTTGTTTACTTCAAACACTTCTGCGTAAGGCCCAGTATACAATTCTATTCTATCAACACCGGTTTTAGCAGCGTATTCTATATTTACCAAATTGGTTTCTACAAAAATTGAAGTGCGAATACCAAGTGCTTTTAGCTTAGAAATTATTCCTCTAAGCTCTTCTAAATGTTTTTTTGTATCCCAACCCGCATTAGAAGTTAACACATGCGGAGGGTCTGGAACCAAGGTTGCTTGCTCCGGTCTTGTTTCCTCGCATAATTGCATGAAACGCTGGTCTGGATAACCTTCAATATTAAATTCTGTGGTTACTACTTTCTTTAAATCGTAGACGTCTTGTGTAGTAATGTGCCTTTCATCTGGCCTTGGATGTATAGTTATTCCATCCGCTCCAAACTGCTCACAATCTTGGGCTACTTTTACCACATTTGGGGTGTTTCCTCCTCTTGCATTTCTTAAAGTTGCTATCTTATTGACATTTACACTCAATTTGGTCATAATTCACACTATTTTTGTGGTTTCAAAGTTATATACATTGAATCAATTTAACTACTTTGGCAGAAGACAATGATAGCATTAGAATTAATAACTGACGAAATTCCTCCCCTTAAGCATTCTGATACAGGAGAAAGAGCCTTGCGCTGGATGGAAGAATTTAAAGTAGAACACCTCCCCGTTTTAAAGGGAGATAATTTCTGTGGGTTAGTATCTGAAGACATTATTTACGACAGAGATACACCAGAAGATACTTTAGACAATTTGTTCGACCATTTACCTAGACCCTATGTAAAGCCCAATGCACATATTTATGAAATCTTAGCCAAAATATCTGATGAAAAAATAACGGTTGTTCCTGTTATAGACAATGAAGAAAATTATTTAGGCTGTATTGATATTAAACGATTAATGCAACACATAGCAGAAACAGGATCAATCAAAGAAGTTGGCGGAATTATCGTTTTAGAAATGAATCAAATTGATTACTCTTTGGTTCAGATTGCACAAATTGTTGAATCCAACAACGCTAAAATTTTAAGTGTTTATATCTCTTCCCAGAAAGACTCGAACCGATTAGAAATTACACTAAAATTAAGTGAAACAGACTTAGGCAGGATACTCAGAACATTTGAACGCTATGATTATAGCATTAAAGCATCCTACCAGAAAAATGATTATCATGACGACTTAAAAAATCGGTATGACGAATTAATGAATTATCTAAAATTTTAGCGATGAACGTAGCAGTTTACTGCAGAAAACTGGTTAAACAAAATGTACCACAATACGCTGAATTCTTTAACATTTTAAATGAATTTGGCTGGAAACCAGTAGTAGAAAAAGAATTTAAGTCTCAACTCATTAAGAAAATGGATATGGGACACAGTTTTCAAGAGTTTTCTACACATAGAGATTTGGCAGAAGGTATAGATCTGGCCGTTAGTATTGGCGGAGATGGTACTTTTCTTAAAATGGTAGGATATGTTCGAAACTCCAAAACACCAATTTTAGGAATAAATACAGGTAGACTCGGATTTTTGGCTAACGTAAGTAAAGAAAGACTTGAAGAAGCTATGCACATGGTAAAGCAAAAAAATTATGTACACCAAAAGCGATCATTAATACGCGTAAACACAGAAGAAAATCTGTTCGGTGAAGATAATTTTGCTATGAATGAACTTACCTTACACAAGAAAGATACTTCATCCATGATTACCGTACACGCTAGTTTAGAAGACAAATACCTTAACTCTTACTGGGCAGATGGTTTAATTGTGGGTACGCCAACAGGTTCTACGGCTTATTCTTTGAGTTGTGGAGGGCCCATTATTACTCCTGGTTGTCAAGTACATATTTTAACACCGATCGCTCCACACAATTTAAATGTTAGACCTATGGTTGTTCCGGATCATATGCCAATTAAACTACAAGTAGAAGGGCGAGAAAGAAAATACTTAGTTTCTTTGGACTCTATCTCAAAGCCGATAAAAAACGGATCAGAGGTAATTGTAAACAAGGCAGAGTTTATGATAAATGTGATTAAATTTGAAGAAAATAATTTCTTAGATACCATTAGAGCTAAAATGATGTGGGGACACGATAAAAGAAATTAAACACAATATTTAATAAAAGAAACCGTTACAAATTTCATGCTTAATTTTTTGAAACAGATTGTTATTTTTTGCTGCCTTTTCATCAGCTTAAGTGGGATGAGTCAGTTCGATAATTTTCTATCAAAATCATCTATTAGTTTCAATGCAGGCGGTAGCTATTATCTTGGAGACCTAAACAAGGTAGGTCATTTCAAAAATACCAACTTGAGTGCTGCACTTCTTTATAAACACAATTTTAATTCAAGAGTTGCACTTCGCGTTGGGTTGAGCTACGGTAAAGTAGAAGCTTACGATGAAGATGCAACCAGTGATTTTCAACAAAACAGAAACCTTAGTTTTGAATCTCCAATTTGGGAACTTGCATCCGGGTTTGAATTTAACTACTTCAACTACAAAATTGGTAACAAACAATACTACGCTACACCTTTTTTATTTGTTGGATTAGGCATTGCCCGCATCAACCCACAAACAGAGTTTAACGGAGAGTTAGTAGAACTTCAACCACTAGGTACAGAAGGACAAGGTACCAGCTTATCCGGAAATAAACTCTATAATCTAACACAAATAGTTATTCCTTTTGGAGTTGGATTTAAAGTAAATTTAGGCGAAAAAACAGCCTTTAATATTGAATATGGTCTGCGCAAAACATTTACAGACTATATTGACGACGTGAGCGGTTCTTACGTTAACCCAAATCAACTTGCATTAGAAAATGGAAACATTGCTGCAGCTTTATCTGACAGAAGTTTAGAAGGAGAACGTTCTTTCGGTGCCCGCGGAAATGACGCAACCAACGATTGGTATGCGTTGTTTAATCTTGGTGTCACATTTCGCTTAGGTAAAGAAACACGCTGTGCATTTCAATAGCCGATTTGTTCATTACCTAAATTGTAAACCTTACAACCGTTATTAGCCCGCTTATTTTTTTAGAATATGGATGGTTTTACACCTTTCAAATTTGTACTTTTACACCTTCAAATTTTCTATAATGACAAGAACTAAAATTGCAGCCGTTTTAACTTCTGGCGAAGTAAATACAGAAGTACTCGTTAAAGGATGGGTAAGAGCCTTTAGAAACAATAGTTTTATTCAGATAAATGATGGTTCTACAATAAACAACATTCAAGCAGTTATAGAGTTTGAAAATTTTAACGAGAATGAACTAAAAAGAATAACAACAGGTGCTTCTGTTGCGGTTAAGGGTAAATTAGTAGAATCCCAAGGAAAAGGCCAATCTGTTGAAATTCAAGTTGAAACTCTTGAAATTATAGGTGATGCAAATCCGGATGAAATTGCTAAAACCGTTATGCAACCAAAAAAGCATAGTCTAGAATATTTAAGAGAACAAGCGCATTTGCGTTTTAGAACAAATACCTTTGGAGCCGTATTCAGAATAAGACATGCTGTTTCTTACGCTATCCATAAGTATTTCAACGACAAAGGTTTCTTCTACTTACACACACCGATTATTACAGGTTCTGATGCAGAGGGTGCAGGTGAAATGTTCAAAGTTTCTACTTTTGAACCCAATGAAGCACCATTAGACGAAAACGGAAACGTAGACTACAAGAAAGACTTTTTTGGTAAACCAGTTAACTTAACCGTATCAGGTCAACTAGAAGCAGAATTAGGTGCATTAGCGCTTGGACAAGTATATACATTTGGACCAACGTTTAGAGCTGAAAACTCAAATACTTCTAGACACTTATCAGAGTTTTGGATGATAGAACCAGAAGTTGCATTTAATGATTTAACTGACAACATGAACCTTACAGAAGATTTCTTGAAGTACGTTACCCATTATATTTTAACTAACTGTAAAGATGACCTTAACTTTTTAGCTCAACGAGAAGAACAAGAGCAAAAACAAAAACCACAAGTAGAAAGAAACGAACTTGGCCTAATTGAAAGATTACAGTTTGTAGCCAATAATAATTTTGAACGCATCACCTACACGCGTGCAATAGAAATTTTAAAGAACTCTAAACCATACAAAAAAGGTAAATTCAAGTACGATGTTGTTTGGGGAACTGATTTACAATCTGAACACGAACGCTTTTTAGTAGAAAAAGAATTTAAAAAACCTGTTATCATCACTGATTATCCTGCTTCATTTAAAGCATTCTATATGCGAAATAATGACAATTGTGAGGAAGGTAAGCAAACAGTTGCTGCTATGGACGTACTTTTCCCTGGAATTGGAGAAATTGTAGGAGGCTCACAAAGAGAAGAAAGACTAGACGTTTTAAAGAAAAAATGCAAAGATTTTGATATAGCTGAAGAACACGTTTGGTGGTATTTAGATACACGTAAATTTGGTTCAGTACCTCATGCCGGATTCGGTTTAGGGTTTGAAAGAATGGTAATGTTTGTTACCGGAATGACCAACATTAGAGATGTAATTCCTTTCCCTAGAACTCCTCAAAATGCAGAATTCTAGTTTTTCATTGAACAAATAAACTAAAAAAAGAGTACCTTATACTACAAATTATAATTGCATGGCTTTAAAACAATATTTATCTCAAAAGTTAGATCAACGTCTATCGCCTCAGCAGATTCAGCTCATGAAGCTGTTGCAAGTTCCTACTATGGAGTTGGATGCAAGAATAAAACAAGAAATTGAAGAAAATCCTGCGCTAGAAGAAGGAAAAGAAGTAGATGAAGAAGATTATTCAAATGAAGAGGAATATGATAGCTCTGATGAAAATTCAGACGAAAGAGATTTTGAAATCAGTGATTATTTAGACGACGACTCTCCCTCTTATAAAACTTCTGCAAATAATTCAAGCGCGGATGATGAAGAAAAAGCAATGCCCTTATCTTCTGGAAAATCTTTTCAAGAGCGCCTAAAAGAACAGTTGCACCTCAGAAATTTAACCGATGATCAATATAATATTGCAGAAAATTTAATCGGAAATTTAGATGATGCAGGGTATCTAGAACGCGATCTAGAAGCAATTGTAGATGATTTGGCGTTTTCACAAAACATTATCACAACTGAAGAAGAACTAGAAAAGCTTTTAAAAGTAATTCAAGATCTAGAACCAGCAGGTGTTGGTGCCAGAAACTTACAAGAATGCTTACTCATTCAAATAAATAAAAGACAAGACGGTGATATTACAGCTTTCACAGCTAAGAAAATTTTAGAAAATCACTTCCAAGAGTTCACAAAAAAACACTACTCAAAAATTCAAAAAAAACTAGAAATATCAGACGAAGATTTAAAAGATGCAATAGAAGAAATTATTCGCTTAAACCCTAAACCAGGAGGATCTCTAAAAGCTTCTTCAAAAAGTTTACAACACGTTACGCCCGACTTTATGATTACCGAGCAAGACGGAAAGTTAGAACTAACATTAAATGGCAGAAACGCTCCAGAATTAAAAGTGAGCAAAGGATATCAAAACATGCTTAGAAGTTATGCAGATGGCGCAAAACAGACAAAGTCAGACAAAGAAGCAATGACTTTTGTTAAGTCTAAATTAGAATCTGCAAAGTGGTTTATTGATGCTATCAAACAAAGGCAAAATACTTTGTTTACAACAATGAAGGCTATTATGAATTACCAATATGATTATTTCTTGACAGGTGATGAAACAGAGCTAAAACCAATGATTTTAAAAGACATTGCAGAAATTGTTGATTTAGATATTTCTACCATTTCGCGCGTAGCCAATTCTAAGTATGTACAAACTCCCTATGGAACAATATCACTTAAATATTTTTTCTCAGAATCATTAAGCACAGATTCTGGAGAGGAAGTTTCTACTCGAGAAGTGAAGAAAATTTTGATGGATGCAATTGAAGCTGAAACAAAAAAGAAACCCTTAACCGACGAAAAACTGGCTACTTTACTTAAAGAGAAAGGCTACAATATTGCCCGAAGAACAGTAGCAAAATATAGAGAACAGCTGAATATACCTGTAGCCAGATTAAGAAAAGAACTTTGATGAAAGTACTTGCCCAAATCATATCTCTTATTTTTCTGCCATTACTAATGCCGGTTTACGGATTAGTTATTGCCTTTTATTCTTTTTCTATTCAGAAAAGTCCTTTTATGTTGGATAATCTCTATGAAAATCCTAACAAATCGTCTTTCCTTTATCTCTTTGTTATCTTTTGTTTTCTTGCCCCAGGCTTATCTCTGCTTATGCTTCGTTTTAATAAATCGGTAAGTTCTGTAGAGTTAAATATACGCGAAGAAAGAAGAACACCAATTGCAATAACCGCAATTTACTTTTTTATCTTATACCTTTTTTTACTTTATCAAGATTCGGGTTTAGTACCGTTAATTCTTTTAGCAACTAGTCTTGCCGGAGGTCTATCATCTGTGTTCGCACTTTTAATTAACACAAAAACTAAAATTAGTCTACACGCTCTTGGTGTAGGTTCTTTACTGGGTTTTTTAATCGCCTATTTTGAAACACAAACGTATTTTAATTTCAATTTTATTTATGCAACAATAGGTATAGGACTACTTGCCGTTTGGGCAAGACTATACCTCAACAAACATAGTTTAAAACAAATTGGCCTCGGATATTTAATTGGATTATTAACACAAATCATTACTATTGCAATATATTTTAAATTAAACACAACATGATAATCACATCGAAATTAGTGCTGTTTAGTTTTACTTCTGTGCTTTTGTTGGCAGCTTGCGCAGGAAATGGTAAAAAACTAAATTTCAACACTTTCACCGTTCAACAAGACAGAGAATTAGGCGCACAAGTAGCCGCAGAAATTGACGCAAATCAAACAGAATACCCGCTTTTAGATAGCGCTTCTAATACTGAAGTTTACGCTTACCTCTATGCTATGCGCGATAAAATTCTAAACTCAGGAAATGTTGGGTATAAAGACGAATTTCCTTGGAGATTAAGAATCATACAAGACGATAGTACATTGAACGCGTTCTGCACACCTGGAGGATACATCTATGTTTATACTGGTTTAATGAGATATTTAGACTCAGAAGATCAACTTGCCGGAGTTTTAGGTCATGAAATTGGACATGCAGATTTAAGACATTCTACCAGACAAATGACAAAATCAAATTCACTTTCAATGCTTTTAGCAGTGCTTGCTGGTGATAGAGCAATGCTTCAACAACTTACTTCAACTATTGTAAACCTGAAATTTT
Organism: Lishizhenia sp.; assembly: GCA_965656535.1. GTDB lineage: Bacteria > Bacteroidota > Bacteroidia > Flavobacteriales_D > Crocinitomicaceae > Lishizhenia. The sequence continues at coordinate 789,812 of CBFHKX010000001.1, read as the reverse complement.
CTAGAAACCATGAAACAGAAGCAGATGAAGCTTCCGTTCGTTATTTATGTCCAACAGACTATAATGCAGACGCAGGTGCTAAATTCTTTGAAAAAATCCAGGCAGAAGGCGGTGCTGGTCAACCCGAGTTTCTTTCTACTCACCCTGCTCCGGCAAATAGAATTGAAAACTTTAAAAAAGTAAGAATCGAAATGGGATGTACTGGCGACCAAGAATATAAAAATGAACACCAAAGAATACTTAGCCTGTTACCTGGTTAACAGAAAATAGCAACTTTTCAAAACCGTTTCATAAAAATGAAACGGTTTTTTTTATACCCTCAAGTTTGATTGAAAGAGATTACTGTGTATCAAAAAATAAATGGCGCTGCACTATGGGTTTTTAAAAGCAGAATACTATCTTACCAACCTATTGTTGTGATATGATTTTTACCGATGAAAAAGGAAGAAAAGTAGATTTTTCTTCTCCCATAGATATATCAATTCCTTTGTCTAATGACAAAAACAATCCACGTGCTTGGTACGTAAACCCTCCTATTTTTGAACCCGTTAGAGAAAATGGCTGGATCGGGTCTGTTAAAGAAGGTGGTTCTGTTAATTTTAGAAACATCATTTTTAACCCGCACGGTCACGGAACCCACACAGAGTGCTTAGGACATATTACGAAAGAAGTATACTCTGTAAACCAACGACTTAAAAACTTTTTTTTTACATGTGAGCTCATTTCCGTTACACCTCAAAAAATAAAAAATGGCGAGGAAGAGGACTGGGTTATAACCACAACTATTTTAGAAAAAGTACTTAAGAACAAGAAAACAGAAGCACTTGTGGTAAGAACAGTACCCAATCATCCAGACAAAAAAAGAAAAAATTACTCTGCCTCCAACCCACCTTATTTTGACGTTGAGTGTGTTGCGCTTTTGTTAGAATTAGGTGTAAAACATCTGTTAATTGACTTACCTAGTGTTGATAGAGAGTCAGACAATGGTGTTTTGGCTTTTCATCATGCATTTTGGGAGGTTCCAAATCATCCCAACCACGAAAGAACAATAACCGAAATGGTGTATGTTCCTAGTACTGTAAAAGATGGTACTTACCTACTCAATTTACAAGTTGCACCATTTGAAAATGATGCAGCACCAAGCAGGCCCGTACTATATTCAATGTCATAATGTATTTCTTAAAGCGCAATTTAGTTATACTCGGAATGTGTGCGTTTTATTTAGTGAGCGGACTTATTTTTATTGAATATAATTCTATTGCCGGCGACGAACCCTTTAGTATTTATTTCTCTGGACAACCGTATTCCAAAATTTGGACAGAGTTATTTAGTGGAAATAATCCACCACTCTATGAAATTTTCTTAAAAACCATTCATCTAATTTTTGGTGAATCCGCACTTGTATTTAGATTGCCATCTTTACTGTTTTCTGTAGCAACATTGTTCTTATTTTTTCAATTTTTAAAAAAGAACTTTTCTACGCAAGCTGCTATCATATTTGGTTCATTCTACTGTTTCTCTGATTACTTTATCACTTTTAGTTTAGAAGCACGTGGATATCCAATGCTCAACTTTCTAATTTGTATAGCCGTAATAACGTATTTTAAAGCGTTTCTAGAAAAAAACAAGAAAGCCAAAATTTTTCTTATTCTCATTAATTGCTTACTGCTTCTAATGCATTACCTCAGTGCTCTATTTATTGTTGTTCAAATTATATCTCTCCTTTTTTCTTCTACAACAAAAAACAAGGTGAGAACCATTTTTACTTACTACGGATTAACGGCCTTAATTATGAGTCCGCTGATACTTAATGTACTTCTTAAGATAAAAAATCAAAAACAAATTAGTGCATGGCCAGGTCCGCCAGAAGGTATCAACGACATCTATAATATTATCTGGCGTTTTTCAAATAAACCGATTATAGCTGTGCTAGTCATTGCAATTCTATTTGTTGTTCCTGCTATAATTATTTATCGAAAAAAAAGAATATCCATCTCTTTTAAACACCTCTTTTTCTTCTTTTGGTTTCCAGTTTTATTTATTTTCATGTACTGTATATCATTCAAGGTACCCATGTTTGTAGATAGGTATTTGATGGTTCTAGCTTTAGGTTTTTATGGTACACTATCTATTTTAGTTACCCATATATTTAAACAAGTAAGGCTAAACTGGTTCGTTGGTTTTAGTCTTGTTCTACTGTTTGCTATTACACACCGCTGGGTTATAGACAACAAAAGACCTCTAGATAAAATAGCAGCCTGGATAAAAGATAACCAAAGTAAAAACACAACCCAAACAATATTATCTGATTATCAAATGCTTCATGGCGTAGCTTACCACACCAATCAAAAAGCCTTTTTCCAATCTAGCTATAAAAGTGCCGACACTCATTTGTTAAACTGCTTATCCGATAAAAAGATTGGTTTTGATTTCTCGAGTGCTTCAACTGTATTAGTTATTGAGCAAGGCAAGCCCTTAGCACTTGAGATACAATCAAAAATTAAACCTACAATTTACAAACTAACAAAAGAAGATTTTATGCCTGAGTTTTATAGGCTCAAAAAATACAGTAAAGAATAAAACTTACTCCTATACTCTTTACTTCAAATAAATTGATTACATTTGCACAAGTTTTATTAGAAAATATGTAGAACGAGGGGACGAAAGTCCCCTCTTTTTGTATCGAGATGATTAGTAAGGAACACATACAAGAATTAGCACAAGAGAGAATTGATGAGCTAGACAAAGGCTTATTCATAGTTGATATTTCAATTAGCACATCCAATGCTATTAAAATTGAAATAGACAGTGAACAAGGAGGTGTTGCTATTGTAGATTGTATGTCTGTATCTCGTAATGTAGAGCACAACTTAGACAGAGAAGAAAATGACTTTGAGTTAAGTGTTACTTCTCCGGGCATTGATAAACCGCTTAAACTAACCAAGCAGTATATCAAAAATGTAGGAAGAGATGTGAAAATAAAATTAAATGACGATTCTAAGTTAGAGGGACTGTTGAAAGCTGCAAATGAAGAAGGAATTGTGGTCGAAACAACCCGAAAAGAAAGAATTGAAGGAAGAAAGAAGAAAGAAACTATCGTAGAGGAGCACCCTCTAGGGTATGATCAGATAAAAGAAACAAAAATTGTAATTTCATTTAAATAGAAGCAAAATGGACAGCTCAAATTTGATTGAATCGTTCTCTGAATTCAAAGAATTCAAGAATATAGATAGACAAACGATGATGACCGTTCTTGAGGACGTGTTTAGAACGATGTTAAAGAAAAAATTTGGAACAGACGAGCACTGTGACGTAATTATTAACATCGATAAAGGAGATTTTGAAATTTGGGTAAACAAGGAAATTGTACCTGAAGGAGAAGTTGAAGACGAAAATATAGAAATTGCCTACCCAGAAGCAATTAAAATCGAACCTGATTTTGAGGTTGGAGAAGAAGTTTCTGAGGAAATGAAGTTTTTAGATTTTGGAAGAAGAAATATTCTTTCTCTACGTCAAAACTTAATTTCTAGAATTTTAGAACTAGAAAAAGATCAACTTTATAAAGTATACAAAGACCGTATTGGTGACATTGTAACCGGAGAAGTTTATCAAGTTTGGAAAAAAGAAATCTTAATTTTAGATGATGAAGGCAACGAATTGTTGCTGCCTAAATCTGAACAGATACCTTCTGATTACTTCAAAAAAGGAGAATCAATCAGAGCTGTTGTGGCTAAAGTTGATATGAGAAACAGTAATCCTGTAATTATCTTATCAAGAACAGCTCCTCAGTTCTTAGAGCGATTATTTGAATTAGAGGTACCTGAAGTGTTTGACGGATTAATAACGATTAAAAATATTGTAAGAATGCCTGGCGAACGTGCTAAGGTTGCAGTAGAATCGTATGATGATAGAATTGACCCTGTTGGAGCATGCGTAGGTATGAAAGGTTCTCGTATACATGGTATCGTTAGAGAATTAAAGAACGAAAATATTGATGTAATTAATTTTACTTCAAATCCACAACTTTATATACAACGTGCTTTATCGCCTGCTAAAATAACTTCAGTAGAAATTAAAGAAGAAGAAGGTAGAGCCGATGTTTATTTAAAGCCAGACCAAGTTTCTTTGGCTATTGGTAGAGGTGGACACAACATTAAACTAGCAGGAAAACTAACAGGTTACGAAATTGACGTGTATAGAGAAGGTGCTGTAGATATTGAAGATGTTGATTTAGAAGAGTTTGCAGATGAAATAGACAGCTGGATTCTTGATGAATTAAAAGGAATTGGTTGCGATAGCGCGAAGTCTGTATTGGAATTAGACATCGCAGATTTAGTTAAAAGAACCGATTTAGAAGAAGAAACAATTAAAGAAGTATTCAAAATTTTGAGCTCAGAATTCGAATAGGTGAAGAACACTTCTTACATTTGTAATAATATTGATGGTATCCGTAACATTGAAACGGAAAAACGTGCAACTTAATTTGCACACTTAAAGAGAAAAAGAAGGACTTTTTATATGGCCGGTAAAGTAAAAAGATTAAGTAAAGTAGCAAGGGAACTCAATGTAGGAATTTCTACAATAGTCGAGTACATGAGTACGCAAGGTGTAGAACTAGATTCTAATCCTAACACTAAAATTGAGTCTGATCATTTAGATATTCTAAGTGTGAAGTTTGCTGCAGACCAATCGTTAAAAGAAGCAGCAAAGAAAACTGCAATTAAGCGCGAAGAGCGCAAAACTATCACGCTAGCAAATCCAGATCCCAAGAAAGAGGATGAGGAAACTACTAGCGTAGAGGAAGAGAAAGCACCCGAACAAGAGGTAGCTAAAAAAGAAGCAGAACCAATTGCTGAAGATACTCCTACTCCGGCCGAGAAAGAGCAAACTCCAACAAAAGAAGAAGCTCCTGCAGAGAAAGCAATCGAAGAGGATAAAAGTCCGAAAATAGAGAAAGACGACTCGAAAACCCTAGGAGATGGTGACGTTAAGGTACAAGTTTTAGGAAAAATAGACCTCAGTTCTATCAACAGTAAAACGCGTCCAGACAAAAAGAAAAAACCATCCAAACAGGAGGCGAAAAGTAAAAAAACGAATGCGCCAGATCCAAAACCGGTAATTACTCCCAAACCTAAGCCAACACCAGCTAAGGAAGAAGTTAAAGTAGAAAAGAAGCCGGAAATTGCAGAAACTCCTAAAACAATTGAAACTATCCGTGTAGAAAGTAAAAAACTATCCGGACCAACAGTTGTAGGGAAAATAGTTCTTCCTGTTGAAAAAACGAAAAAAGACGAGCCTAAACGCAAGCGTAAAAGAATTAAAAAGGTAGATGGTTCTAAACCTCAACCCAAAGGCACTGGAAATGCAAATAACCGTTCTGGTGGTAAAAACTTTAAAGGCGGACCAAAAGGAAAACCAGGAGGAGCAAGACAACCCAAACCAGAAATTACCGAAAAAGATATCCAGAAGGAAATTAAAGACACTCTGGCAAGATTATCGGGCGGTGGTAAGTCGAAAGGTGCTAAAAACAGAAGAAATAAAAGAGAAGATAGAGCGCAACGTAGAGAAAGAGAGCAGATGGAAGCCGAAATGGAAAAAGGCATCTTAAAACTGACAGAATTCGTTACCGTTTCAGAACTCGCAACGATGATGGATGTGCAGTCTACTCAAGTGATCTCAGCTTGTATGTCTCTCGGTATATTTGCCTCAATAAACCAACGTTTAGATGCAGAAACGATCACAATTGTAGCTTCTGAATTTGGTTATGAAATAGAATTTGTATCCGCAGAAGTACAAGAAGCAATACCTGTAATTGAAGATAAACCGGAAGATTTAATTGATCGTCCGCCAATCATTACGGTAATGGGACACGTAGATCATGGTAAAACATCTTTACTAGATTTTGTACGTAGTGCAAATATTGCAGAAGGTGAAGCTGGTGGAATCACACAACACATTGGTTCTTATTCAGTTACACGTCCAGATGGCAGAAAGTTAACCTTCCTTGATACTCCTGGTCACGAAGCCTTTACAGCAATGCGTGCCCGTGGTGCTCAAGTAACGGATGTTGCCATTATTATTATTGCAGCAGACGATGATTTAATGCCTCAAACAAAAGAAGCTATATCTCACGCTCAAGCAGCAGGAGTTCCTATGGTATTTGCTATAAATAAAATAGACAAGCCAGGCGCTAATCCTGATAGAGTAAGAGAGCAACTTTCTGCTATGAATTTACTCGTAGAAGAATGGGGTGGAAAATATCAATGTCAAGAAATTTCTGCTAAAAAAGGACTGAATATTGATGAATTATTAGAAAAAGTTATCCTTGAGGCCGACTTATTAGAGTTAAAAGCAAACCCTGAAAAGAACGCGTTAGGAACTGTTATAGAATCTTCTTTAGATAAAGGAAAAGGATACATAACCAACCTTATTGTTGAAGAAGGAACCATGAAAATTGGAGATATTATCCTTGCAGGAAGATACTCTGGTAGAGTGAGAGCAATGGTAAATGAGCATGGTAAAAACTTAGATACTGCAGGACCAGCAACACCTGTTTCTATCCTTGGTATCAATGGTGCACCATCTGCGGGAGACAAATTCCATATTATGGATGATGAAAAAGAAGCCCGTAACATTGCAACCAAACGAGAGCAACTTTACAGAGAACAAGGTTTACGTACTCAAAAACATATTACTCTAGACGAAATTGGTCGTCGTTTAGCAATTGGAGATTTCCAAGAATTAAACGTAATTGTAAAAGGAGATGTGGATGGTTCTATCGAAGCCTTGTCAGATTCATTAATGAAACTTTCAACAGAAGAAATCCAAGTAAACATCGTACACAAAGCAGTTGGTGCAATTACCGAAGCTGATGTAAACTTAGCTTCTGCTTCTGATGCAATTATTGTTGGTTTCCAAGTAAGACCAACAAACCCTGCCAGAAAAATGGCAGAAACAGAACAAATTGATATCAGACTTTACTCTGTAATTTACAAAGCTATTGATGAACTTAAATCTGCAATGGAAGGAATGCTTTCTCCTGATATTGAAGAAGAAATTATAGGTTCTGCTGAAGTAAGAGAAACATTTAAAATATCTAAAGTTGGTACAATTGCCGGTTGTTTCGTTGTGGAAGGAATCATTAAACGTAATTCTAACATTAGAGTAATTAGAGACGGTATAGTTATCCATACAGGATCATTAGGTTCTCTTAAACGTTTCAAAGACGATGTGAAAGAGGTTAAAAATAACTACGAATGTGGATTAAATGTAGACCGCTTTAACGATATAAAAGAGGGCGATATAATTGAAGCATACGAAGAAAAAGAAGTTGCTAGAAAACTGAAATAATCAGAAAAATAGTACAGCATACTACAAGGGATTACATTTTATGTAGTCCCTTTTTATTTTTACACTAAATTGGTATAATTTGTGTTGAATTCTACTTAACTTAGTAAACATAATTCTGGAATATGAAAAAAATACTATTGAGCTTATTAGTTACAAGTTTTTTATTGGCTTGCAAAGATGCAGAAGTTGAGAAATATTTAGCGCAAATCAATAAATTGGACGCAAATCTAGATAGCAGTAGTGTCTTGCTGGAAGCAACTCAGATAGACTCAACAGGACGAGTTATTCGTACTGTTCGAGATAGAATTCTAATTGTTAAAAATCACTACAAAGGCGGTGATACGATTGACATAAAAGTCGGTAATCTAGTTGATGGTTACAAATCAATTCGAAAAACACTTGCACGAAACGGCAAAATTCCAGCAAAACTTAAAGAAGCCATTCCGCAAGCTAAAGAAGATTTAGCCAACCTAAGACATGATATTTCTAATGGAATAAACGAAAGAGAAGAATACGCGCTCTTTGTTCAAAATGAAACCAATAAAGTAAGCCAAATCAACACCCTACTTACTGAGTTTATTAACACGCAAGCAAAAGCATTGCACAAATTTGATTCTTTACATCCAATAATGGTAGACTTCACAGATAAAATGATCAAGTAATGCGTTACGTTTTTGCACTCTTATCGGTATTTCTATTTTTTTCCATTAATGGTCAAAATAACGACCAGCAGCTTGCAGAATATTACTTCGAACAAGGAGAATTAGAAAAAGCCCTACCTTATTTTGAAAAAGTATATAGCACAAACAAAAATAGAAGCATTTTTAATAAATACCTGAGTTGCGTAGAAGAATTAGAAGGAGAAAAAGCAGCAATTAAACTAATCAAAGAACAAACTAAAATCTTTCCTAGCGATTTTAACTATCAGGTTCTGTTAGGAAAAACATATGAAAAATACGGCAAGAGCTCAGACGCAGAAAAAACGTACGAAAACCTAATAGAGGATGTAATTCCAACAAGCGCTAACATTATAAACCTAACACAAGCTTTTAAAGGATTAGGAAAAACAAATTACGCACTCCAAACCTTAGAAAAAGGAAGAAAAGCGCTTAAAAATAATTATCCTTTACATTTTCAATTTGCAGAAGTGTATGGCGACTTAGGTCGAAAAGAAGAGATGATAGAAGAATATTTAAGTTTGATAGACTATAACGCTTCTATGCTTAACAGTCTTAAACGAATAATGCCTAGGTACGTAGATTTTGAAAATGAGGAAAGCGAGGAATACGCCATTTTAAAGTCGAAATTACTTCAACGAATTCAAAAAAATCCAAATGAAACAGCCTATGCAGATATGCTTATTTGGACGTTTATACAAAAAAAGAAGTTTAATGCTGCGCTTATTCAAGCAAAAGGCTTAGATAAAAGAACCAGCAATGATGGAAGAGAAGTTTATAATTTAGGCTTGATTGCTGTAAATAACAACGAATTCACGGCTGGGAGAAAAGCATTTAAGTACGTAGTTGATTTGGGAACAGAATCGCCCTACTACTACTCGGCAGAACAAAAACTCCTCAATACCCGTTTCATTGAAATTACAAGAAACAGAAACTACTCCAAAGAAGAGTTAGCCATTACAATCCAAGAATATAAATCTGCATTATCGCGCATTGGAGAACGTGCAAGTGCCGTTTCTATAGGATTAGAATTAGCACAAATACAAGCCTACTATGCAGGTCAACCAAAAGAAGCTGAACAGTTGCTTGAGCGTATGCTTAGTTATACGAACTTAACCGATAAACTAAGAGCAGAAATAAAGGTAGCACTAGGTGATGTAAAAGTTATCTTAAATGATATCTGGGAAGCTTCATTGCTTTATATGCAGGTAGAGAAAGATTTTAAATATGAAACTATTGGGGCAGAAGCAAAATTTAAAAATGCGCGCGTCTTTTATTACGATGGAGATTTTATTTGGGCGCAATCGCAATTAGATGTGCTGAAAGCTTCCACCTCGAAACTCATCTCAAATGATGCTATGAAACTGTCTATTTTAATTACTGATAATCTAGGTTTAGATAGTAATTATACTGCCATGTATCAATTTGCACGAGCAGACCTTCTTTTAGCTCAACATAAATATAACGAAGCATTTGTACTGTACGATTCAATTAACACCTACTTACCTTTCCATGGTTTAGCGGACGAAACCTTAATGCGCAAAGCAAAGGCAATGGAAGAGCAAGGTAAGTGGTCAGAAGCTATCAGCTACTACGAAAATGTAATTGATAAATATAGTACCGATATTTTAGCCGATGATGCCGTTTTTAATTTAGGAAACATCTATTATTACCACCTTTTAGATAAAGAAAAGGCATCAAAGTACTACTTTAAAATTATGAAAGAATTTAAAGGTAGCCTGCATGTTACAGAAGCCAGAAAAAGATACAGAGAACTAACAGAAGATGTTTAGTTAAAAACCGTTTATCAATATCAACAGTAAGTTAAACTAGTGCTTCAACACCCTCGAATCGCTCCTCTATCAAGGCTAATGTTTCGTATATTTCGTCTAAGTCAAAAGAAGTTACGAGTTTAGACTTATACTCTTTAAAATTTGGAATGCCTTTAAAGTAATTGGTGTAATGGCGTTTCATCTCAACCACAGCTAATTTTTCGCCCTTCCATTTCACACTCATATCTAAATGCTCTTTGGTTATGGCTACGCGCTCTTTAATTCCTGGCTTGGGCAAGTATTCTCCTGTTCTAACGTAATGCTTAATCTCATTAAATATCCAAGGATACCCAATACTCGCTCTACCCACCATTACTCCATCTACTCCGTAGGTGTTTTTATATTGTAAAGCTTTTTCGGGAGTATCAATGTCACCATTCCCAAAAACAGGAATATGCAAACGTGGATTATTTTTAGTCTCAGCGATTAAACTCCAATCGGCTTCTCCCTTATACATTTGCTTACGCGTTCTTCCATGTATAGATATGCCCTCTATCCCAACATCTTGTAAACGCTCGGCAACCTCTACAATATGTTTTGAATTATCGTCCCAACCCAATCTCGTTTTAACCGTTACTGGTAAATTGGTCATCTTAACAATCTCCGCCGTCATTTTGACCATTTTAGGAATGTCTTGAAGAATTCCGGCACCCGCTCCTTTACAAGCAACTTTTTTTACCGGACAACCATAGTTTATGTCAATAATATCTGGATTTGCCTGTGCTGTAATTTCAGTAGCACGTTTCATAGATTCGATGTCGTAACCAAAAATCTGTATACCTACAGGTCTTTCGTACTCAAAAATATCTAGTTTTTGAACACTTTTTACTGCATCTCGAATTAACCCTTCAGAAGAAATGAATTCGGTATACATTAAATCAGCACCATTTTTTTTACACAAGGCTCTAAATGGAGGATCACTTACATCTTCCATAGGCGCCAAAAGTAAAGGGAAATCACCTAAATCTATGTCTCTTATTTTTGCCAAACTATTTAAATCAGAGTACAAAGATACACGATACTTTGATAAGAAAGAATTAATTAAAGAGACTTTAAAGTGGTTTTAGCTGTCTAGTTTAAATTTCAATAACCATTCTCTTGCTTTAGTTTCGCTTCTAAATATTTTTGTTGGTACTTCAGGTTTGTTAAATTTTAAGTAAAAGTCGGCTATAATTCTTTGAGGTAAACCAACAACAACAATTGCATCTGCCAATGTATGTTCATATCCTGGAGGACTAGCAGCAAAATTCTTAACCTCGGAAGAAACATCTGCATAAGGCTCAAATATGAAAAGCTTTAAATATTTCCCTCCACCTTGTTGTTCTATAAAATTCAGAATGGTATGAACAGTTTCCATCGTTACCTCTTGCCCTTTATAGATGCGCATAGAGAGTATTCTATCGGATGTAATTTCAACTTTTCCGATTTTTATATCGCATGTAGCAACTACTTCTGTTTGTGCATTTTTTTTAGATTCCATTCTTATTTCTTTATTAAACAAATAAGCCTTCTTGTAAAAAGAACATTAATTGCTATTGTTAGGAAACAAACTTTTGTGGAGTAAAACTCCATCATCTAATGATTTAAACTTATGTGTCTTTTAGGTGCCAACCAATGTAACGAGGGTTTATAAAATGACTCTTGTTCTATACAAAGATGAGTATTTTTATTTAGACCAACACGGTTTTTTCATCGATTAGTTGAAATATTAAACAAATAGTATAAAATTTAGGAGAGTTCCTTATCTTCGTCGATACCAAAACACATACAATGCGTACAATAGAGAATTATATAGAAGGTAGATGGACAGCTGGAAAAGGAGTTGAAACAGAAATTTTTAATGCCATTACAGGAGAAAAATTTGCTGAAGTTTCTTCTGATGGATTAGATTATGCTTCAATACTTCAGTACGGTAGAGAGAAAGGTGGAAAAGCATTAAGGAAAATGACTTTCCAAGAGCGCGGAAGAATGTTAAAGGCACTTGCCTTACATCTTATGAAAAAGAAAGAAGCCTATTATACCTTGAGCGCTGCAACCGGAGCTACGCGAGTAGATTCTTGGATAGATATTGAAGGTGGTATTGGGAATTTATTTGCCAATGCTTCGTTAAGACGTCAGTTCCCAGACTTGCCTTATTATGTAGACGGAACAGCAGCGCCATTATCTAAAAACGGAACTTTTATTGGACATCACATAATGGTACCAAAACAAGGTGTTGCTATTCATATTAATGCCTTCAACTTTCCAATTTGGGGAATGTTAGAAAAAATTGCTGTGAACTTAATGGCCGGTGTTCCTGCTGTTGTAAAACCATCAGAATACACTTCTTTTTTAACTGAGTTAATGGTTAAAGATATAATTGCATCTAACATATTACCAGAGGGTAGTTTACAGCTAGTATCTGGTTTGGGTAGAGGTATTATTAATAGTGTAACGAATCAAGATGTGGTAACCTTTACTGGTTCTGCTTCTACAGGAAGAAAAATTAAGGCAGACCCAAGAATTTTAGAAGAATCTGTTCCTTTTAATATGGAGGCTGATTCATTAAATGCATGTGTGTTAGCCAAAGATGCTGCTCCAGGCACACCAGAATTTGATCTTTTCGTAAAAGAAGTTAGCCGAGAAATTACCGTAAAGTGCGGACAAAAATGTACGGCTATAAGAAGAATAATGGTGCCAGAAGAGTTTGTTGAAGATGTACAAAAAGCTGTATCTGCTCGTTTAGCTAAAACTACTATCGGAGATCCATCGGTAGAAGGAGTTAGAATGGGTTCTTTGGTAAATACCGTTCAGGCTCAAAAAGTAAGAGAAAATGTAGAACTACTTCAAAAATCTCAATCTATCGTTTATGGAGATTTAGACACCTTTGATGTAACGGGAGCAGATAAAAGCAAAGGTGCTTTCTTCTCTCCTATTCTTATGTTGAATGATAATCCATTTAAAAATACAGATGTTCACAACGTAGAAGCATTCGGACCCGTTTCTACCTTAATGCCATACAAAGATTTAGACGAAGCAGTAGAATTAACCAAGTTAGGAAAAGGTTCTTTAGTAACTTCAATAGTAACGGCTGATAATAAATTAGCAAGAGAATTTGTAGTAGAAGCTGCGCACATGAACGGTAGAATTTTAGTACTTAACCAAGATTGTGCTAAAGAATCTACAGGTCATGGTTCGCCAATGCCATTATTAACGCATGGTGGACCAGGACGTGCTGGTGGTGGAGAAGAAATGGGTGGTAAACGTGGAATTTTACACTATTTGCAAAGAACTGCAATTCAAGGTCACCCAACCACAATATCAGAAATTACACAACAATTTCAAGTAGGTGCTGCACAACCAGAAGCAAATCCGCATGTTTTTCGTCAGCATTTTGAAGATTTAAAAGTAGGCGACACTGTTTTTACGGCAAAACATACCGTTACTACAACAGATATAGTAAACTTTGCTAATGTTTCTGGAGATAATTTTTATGCTCACATGGATGAAACATCTTTAGACGGAACAATTTTCGAAGGCAGAGTAGCTCACGGATACTTTATACTTTCTAAGGCAGCAGGTTTGTTTGTAGATGCTAAAAAAGGTCCGGTTTTATTGAACTACGGTATAGACGAAGCTAGATTTACAAAGCCTGTATATCCAGGAGCAACTATTGGTGTGAAATTTACAGTTAAAGAAAAAATAGACCAAGAAAAACGATCTGAGGATGATGTTGCAAAAGGAATTGTAAAATTCTTAGTAGATGTGTATGACGAAACAGGGGAAACGGTAGCCTTGGCAACCATTTTAACGATGGTAAAGAAGATTGACCAGAGCAGTTAATATAATTTCACTTTTGTTTAGACCTTAGTTTTAAACGATTCGTATTTTAGATTTAAAATGGAAGCTGAGCTTCCATTTTTTTTGCTTGAAATGAAAAATTTGAACTTAAAGATTTACAAAATTAACCTTGTTTCAACACAGGCAATATTAAAAACAGAAGAGATAATAGCTTGCATTATAAACCCTGATGGTCGCATAAATACATTTCAAATTAAACTAAGATTAGTTTGCCTAGGCTACACCATAAAAATAGTATCTTTGTTCTACGATGATGTCTGTAAAAGAAATAAAAGCACCCATAGAAGCTGAAATGAAAGAGTTTGAAGCTCGTTTCAGAACTACTATGAAATCTAAGGTGCCGTTATTAGACAAAATAACACATTACATCATAAAACGTAAGGGTAAACAAATGCGCCCCATGTTTATTTTCTTAACGGCTAAAATGCTTGGGAAAATTGGTGATGACACGTACAATTCTGCTTCTTTAATAGAACTTTTACATACCGCAACACTTGTACACGATGATGTTGTAGACGACGCCAACGAGCGTAGAGGTTTCTTTTCGATTAATGCGCTTTGGAAAAATAAAATTGCTGTTTTAGTTGGCGATTATATGCTTTCTAGGGTATTGTTACTTTCGATCGAAAATAAAAAATTTAGAAGTTTAGAAATTGTTGCCCGAGCGGTTAGAGAAATGAGCGAAGGTGAATTGCTTCAAATAGAAAAAGCAAGAAAGCTAGACATTACAGAAGATGTATATTTTGAAGTAATCAGACAAAAAACAGCTAGTTTAATTTCGTCTTGTTGCGAAGCCGGAGCCGTAAGCGTACAAAGAGAAGACGAAGCCCAAAACATGCGTAAATTTGGAGAACTAATTGGTTTGGCCTTTCAAATTAAAGACGATATTTTTGATTACGGAACACCAGGTAAAATAGGTAAACCAACAGGTATTGACATTAGAGAAAGAAAAATGACCTTACCCTTAATTTATGTTGTGAATAATGCCGATAGAAAAGTGAGAAATGAGTTAATCAATATTGTTCGGCGACATAATGAAAATCCAAAAAAAGTAAAACGTGCTATTGAATTAGTAATTGAACATGGAGGTATCGAATATGCTTATGCAAAAATGCTTTCCCTCAGAGATGAAGCACTAAAATGTTTAACACATATACCCGAATCTGAATCAAAAAATGCTATTTTAGAGCTAGTTGAATACACCATCACAAGAGAAAAATAATGAAAACACTTTTTATTTCGCTCATTCTTGGAGCTTCTTGTTTGATTGCTTGTACTGGCAATAAAAACACAAATGACAAAACACAGGAAATTAAAGTAGACAAAGTTCTTGCTTTAATAGACACCACTGATAATGGTATGATTACGGAGTACTATCCTGGAAGAAAAGTAAAAAAAGTAACAGGAAGGCTAGATCAAGACCAGAAAAGGCATGAAACCTGGTATTATTTCAAAAAAGACGGTTCTACCGGATCCGTTACTACTTATTTCCACGGCAAAAAACACGGACACACCATTGTTTATCATCCAAACGGAGCGCTTCATTATAAAGGAGAGTACAACATGGATGAAAAAATTGGCGAATGGAAATTTTACGATACAAAAGGAAGTCTAGTTCAAACTAAGCGCTACGAGTAAAAACGTATAAATTGGGTAGAATTCCTCCACATATTATTGACGAAATAATGAGTACTTCTCGCATAGAAGAAGTAATTGGAGAATTTGTACACCTCAAAAAAGCAGGTTCCTCTTTAAAAGGATTGAGCCCGTTTACAGACGAAAAAACACCGTCTTTTATTGTTTCGCCAGCCAAACAAATTTTTAAGTGTTTCAGTACCAGTAAAGGAGGTACTGTAGTTACTTTTTTAATGGAACACGAACACTTTTCGTATCCAGAAGCGCTAAAATGGCTAGCAGATAAATACAATATAGAGATACCTGAAGATAAGCCATTAACGCCAGAAGAGCAGGCGCAGCTTACAGAAAGAGAAAGTCTACATATTGTAAACAATTTTGCAAAAGACTTTTTTGTAGAACAACTACATAACTCAGACGAAGGTAAAGCCATTGCACTCTCTTACTTCTTGCAAAGAGGATTGAGGCAAGATATAATCGAAAAGTTTCAACTGGGTTATTGTCCACAAAACAGCAAAGGCTTAACAGAAACAGCCTTAGAAAAAGGGTTTCAACTTAAATATTTAGATCAAGTTGGGTTAACCAAAACAAAGGATGGCCGGAATTTCGATTTCTTTAGAGGTAGAGTAATGTTTCCTATCCACAGTGTTTCTGGTAAAACACTTGGCTTTGGAGGCAGAACTTTAAAGTCCGACAAAAAAATAGCCAAATACTTTAACTCTCCAGAGAGTATAATTTATAATAAGAGTGAGATTCTCTATGGTTTGTACTTTGCTAAGTCGGCCATAATAAAATACGACAATTGTTTTCTTGTAGAAGGTTACACAGATGTAATTTCTATGCACCAATCGGGTATAGAAAACGTAGTTGCATCTTCTGGAACATCACTTACTACTGGTCAGATTAGATTAATAAAGCGCTATACCAACACCATAACCATTTTATACGATGGAGATGCAGCAGGAATTAAGGCGTCTTTTAGGGGAATTGACTTAATTTTAGAAGAAGGACTAAACGTACAGGTTGTACTTTTCCCTGATGGAGATGATCCCGATAGCTATTCTAAAAAAGTTAGCTCTACAGAACTTTCTAATTACATTGAAGAGAACAAACAGGATTTTGTTTCTTTTAAAACAGATATTCTTCTTGGAGAAACAGGTGGAGATCCAATAAAAAAGGCAAAGTTAATTAAGGATATTGTTTCTTCTATAGGTTTGATTCCCGATAGTATTACCCGTCAAGTTTACTTACAAAACACTGCAGTAAGGTTTGATATACCCGAGCAAACGCTTTTAATAGAGCTAAATAAGATACGTAATGCTAACTTAAATAAACCGAAGTTTGAACCGCGTAAACCACAAAACCAAACACCACAACCACAGTCTACTGCACAAAAAAACACGCAAAAAACAGAGAATCCTTCTACCCCAACTGATTTTCCGCCTGCAGATTTCTTTGAAGCTCCTTTTGATATACCCGAAGAATATCAATCCGCTGGAGAAGTTATCGCTCCAACAAAAAAACTAGAAAATAAATATTATGCCAACGAGTTTGACGTAATACGTATTCTAATGAAATTTGGCGTAAGAGCAATTGAAACGGCGATCAAAAATGAGTTAGGCGAAGTAGAAAACGTAGAAACATCTGTTATCGAACTAATCGTACACGAAATGGAAAGAGATGAGCTCTCTTTTACAGATATAACGCTACAAAATATTTACACTATTTTTAAAGAAGGTGTTGAAGAAAATATTTTGTACGGTTCTAAAACATTTATTCAGCATGAAAATCAAGATATCGTAAAAGTAGTAACCGACATAGAAAGTTCTCCGTTTGAGTTGAGTAGACATTGGTTTGATACACACAACATAGACATTAGCGGAGAATTAGATAAATTAAAACAAGCCGTTTTTGGAGCTCTTTATGCATTTAAAATGGCAAAATTAGAAGAAAGGATTGACGAAATTAGGGCGCAACTCAACACAGAACATCCAACATATAAAGAAGAAAATGTTGTAGATTTGTTGGCAGAACAAATGGCTTTAGAAAAAGTAAAAACAGCCTTTGCTGGCAAATTGGGTAGAACTGTATTATGACCGTATTTTCTATTTTTGATTGGACGTTTAAATTGGGTCCGTACAACGCAAACATCTACATGGTGCTGCTCTGGATTGCCATTTTTGGCGTTGGTTTTCTAATCAATAAAATCATAAAAAAATACCTTAAACGCTTTCTAAAAAATACAAATATTAGAATAGAAGGTAAAAAAATTGCCTTCTTAAAACTCCTCACACAAGGTTTACTGCTCATTACCTTTATCTGTGCCTTTCAAGTTTTTAAATTGGGTGATATCAACACGGATGTTGCATTAGGCGACTTTTTAGACTATAAACTAATCAACCTAGAAAACATCAAGGTAAGTGTGGTTGACGTAATTCTTATTATCCTCATTTTTATATTTGCTAGAATAGCTGTAAACTTATTTAGCCTTTATTTTAATAAACGATTTAAAGATACCGACGGATATGATGAAGGTACAGAATACGTTTACATTCAAGTTACAAAATACATCATTTACACCTTTGCTATCATTTTTGTTCTAAAAATAATTAGTAATGATGTTACTATAATCTTAGGTGGTGCCGGTGCGCTTTTGGTTGGTATTGGTTTGGGTATGCAAGATATATTTAGAGACTTTATTTCTGGTATAATCTTACTATTTGAAGGAACAATAAAAGTGGGCGATGTTATAGAAATCGAAGATCCAAATGCTGGCGTACCATTAGTTGCCAAAGTACTTAAAATAAATGTGCGTACCTCTAAAATTGAAACAAGAGATGGCAACGTGTTAATTGTACCCAATTCTAAACTTACTCAAGATAACGTAGAGAATTGGAGCTTTGGAACAGAGCTTACACGTTTTAATATTTGTGTGGGAGTTGCTTATGGGTCTAATACAGAATTAGTAAAAGACTTATTAAAACAGGCTGCTTTGTCGCACCCAAAAGTTAAAAAGACCAAACCGGTATTTGTGATGCTTAGAAATTTTGGCGACAATGCCCTAGAAATGGAACTTTTCTTCTGGGCTGATCAAAGTTGGGCTATTGAAGTATACAAATCTGAAATTAGATTTGAAATAGACAGACTTTTCAGAGAATACAAAGTAGATATTCCTTTCCCACAAAGAACCGTGCATTTGCCGAAAGAGAAGTAGAACAGATTATAGATAACGATGATAGTTTGCTTTATGAAAAAATTATATGCACACCTTCAAAAACATGATCGCTAGATATACTCAAACAACATGTAATTGCAGTATTAATTTTGACTTTATTGTTGGCAGCCTATTCTTTATTTCTTGAACTCAAAACTGAACCGTAGAAGAAGCAAGTACTCAACATTAAAGATATTATTACACCTCATACACTAATAATATATAGTAATAAATTATGTCTCTAAAAAGACACTTTAAATGTATTTATTTCGATAAACGAACCAAAACTGTCGTTTAATGTTCAAGAGGAAACATAAAAATATATTATGAAAACAAAATTTAAACATTTAGCAGCAATTTTAACATTGGGGGGGGGTAATTTTTAACAGCCCCGTAATGGCCCAAAATTCTCAACTCAATTCTAAAATTGACCCATTAAAATCTAACGGGTATATGTATTGGGAAGATATTTCATCGGACGAATATCTGATAGAAATTGAACAAGAGGATATAAATGGGATTTTAACACCAATAAAATCTTTTATTATCAAAGACAATTGGTTTAAATTAGATAATGATATCTTGGACATACCAAATGCACACATTACCGTGAATTCCTATGAAAATGGTGTTATTACAGATCACGGAGATGCAATTATTACAGTACCACCTTGGCATATTGACGATAGTTTGATTTGTGAAGTAGACTGTAACGGTACAAACACTTCATACGCATACAAACTCCAAATTTGGGAAAAAGCCAACGGAGTAAGTAGAATGACGTTAAATCCAACTTATGATTACTTTGATCAAGCACAACAGACCACTGTACCTTTTTATCAAGCTATTAGTGCGCCAGTATGGGAAGCCATGCCAGGTACTCACCCATACAAAATTATAACAGCAAACGGGCCTACAGGATTGCCACAGTACCAGTATAGGCGCATCCCAATATTAGCGAGTAATCCAAATACTTATTTCGATGTGATGAATAACCCCGTAACGAGTGGTATGTTAGTAGAAAAAAAATTAGATGAATACAGTATCTATCAATCGGTAAGTACAACTGCAGAGCCAAGCATTAACTTATGTACACAGCAAGTAAATACATCTGCTACCTGGGTAGATTTTTACAACCTCTATCATGATCAGAGCGCAACTTTTCCACCACAATACCCTAGTTTTTTTGGAATAGTTTCAGAACTAGGGTGTGCAGAAGCTACCGTTTACGGTGGAGGATCGCCCTACACTGGAGGCAGCTCTGGAAATTTTGACGACATGTTTGATGAACTAGATATTTTACATCCATGCTTAGTAGATGCTACATCGTTCCAAGAAACAATTGGATGTCATAATGATTTTTTTAATAATCAATCTAATATTGCTCTTGGAGTTAACGGCGTTCAAATCACACCTTTAAGTAATCACAATCAAGTATATGAAATATTTTTACAAAACAACGGAGAAATAACAAATAATATAAACCCAGGAGATTTAGTTACCGGTTTATATAAATTTACCGTTTTTACTAATACTGGTGGAATTTACTCTAGATATTTGCCTATAATAGCAGAACAAGATAGACCTGATTACACTACAGTTGAAATGTTAATTGTACCTAACCCAATAACCAATAGCATTTTAAATATCGATATAGAAAGCGAATATGCAAACGATGCGGTGATTCATGTTTATACTTTAGATGGTACAATTTTAAATTCTGCAAGTGTTAATTTACAGGCTGGTGCTATGCATAATGAAACCATGAATATCCCAACTGGTATAAGTATACCGCAAAATCAAATACGCATTTTACTTATTCTAGAAGACGGAACTGCTTTAAGTCAAACTGCAGCATTTATTAGGTAATTACTTAAAGAACAACTACCTTTAAGCAGGTAGTTGTTCTTTTAAATTAAATTTTATGAAACTTATTTTATCAATCTCTTTTACTCTATTAACATATACCCTCTTTTCTCAATTTACTTTAAGTAATGAAAGATCTTTTGGTGGTTCACAAAATGATGGAATTTTAAAAAGGTTTAAAGTTAACAATAACTACTACTTTTTTGGATCTAGCGCTTCAAACGCTGGAGGTGATAAAGGTCAGAACTCATTTGGCATGAATGACTTTTGGATGGTATGTACTGATTTAAATAATAATATTCTTTGGGACACAATTTATGGAGGTTCTGGTAATGAGTCTTTAGAAAATGTTCAGTTTGATGGAAACAATTTTTATTTGATCGGTAGAACTAATTCATTACAAGACGGTAACAAAACTACACCATTTTATGGTGACAGCGATTTGTGGTTGCTAAAATTAGATTTACTAGGTAATATCCTATATCAGCAGTCCTACGGTGGCGATGATATTGAATACATATCGACAATGACACTAATTGATAATGTCATTTACATTAGTGCTGTTAGCGAATCTGGTGTAAGCGGAAACAAAACTACAGCTAATTTTGGTTCTTCAGATTATTGGATATTAAAAGTCAATAAAAATGACGGGCAAATTCAAACGCAAAAATCCTTTGGAACGAGCGGTATAGAATTGGGTATTCAGCGAATCATTAAAACAGCATCTAACAGCCTGTTATTTTATTCTTCGGCTTTAGCTCTAGCAGACGGAAATAAAACAGAACTGGGATATGGTAGTACCGATATATGGTTATTAGAACTAGATCCTGATCTGAATATTCTAAAAGAAAAATGTTTTGGAGGAATTTATGAAGAACAAGCTAACGATATTATAGAAAAAGATGGTTACTATTATTTGATTTCAACTTCAAGTTCGCATATTAGTGGTAACAAAACGAGTCCTTCTTTTTCATTTCTAGATGGAAGTAATCCTAATTGGTTTTTTAGTTCAGATCTGTGGTTATTAAAGTTAGACGTTAACTTTAATTTAGTCTGGGATAAATCCTACGGTGGTCCTGGAACAGAATCAAATGGAAATATTTTCTACGCAGAGCATGATAAATTAGTTTTAAGTTGCACATCAAGATCCAACGCAAACGGTGCAGGAAATAAAACCACACCCAATTACGGCCAAGAAGACGTTTGGGTAGTAATTACAGATTTGGATGGTAATATTTTAACACAACAGAATTTTGGTGGTACTGGAGAAGATTATGGTGTTGTAAGTCCAGGTAATTCTCCAACAGAACTATTTTTAAACGTGTTTACAAACAGCTCAGCTTCCTCTATCGGAAACATGAGCGTAGTAAGCAACGGTGGTTTTGATGCGTGGATTGCAGATGTAGATGTACAAAACTGGTTAACTATTGCAGAGGAAAATGCAAGTAAGCAAATCAAAGTATATCCCAACCCAACAACAGATTTCATAACTTTATCTCAAAAAGTAGAAAATTTAGAGCTGTATAGTGCACAGGGCAAACTACTATCAACTAAACAACAAACAGATAGGCTAGATTTAACTTTGTTGCCTACGGGTTGGTACTTAATTAAAACCATGAACCAAGATTTGGTAGAATTCACTAAAATATTGAAACAATAATCAAACTATGAAACTTATTTTATCAATCTCTTTTACCCTATTAACATATATCCTCTTTTCTCAATTTACTCTAAGTAATGAGAAAGTTTTTGGAGGAACTTTAGATGATGGAATCATAGCAAAATTTAGAGTTAATGATACATTTTACTTGTTTGGAAATAGCAATTCTGATGCTAGTGGTACAAAAAGTGATGATAGTTTTGGAGATCGAGACGCTTGGTTGGTTTGCACAGATCTAAACTATACAGTTTTGTGGGACACTGTCTACGGTGGTAATGACTTTGACCAGTTGTTTGCTGTGCAACAAGATTCCAATGGTTTTTATTTAATCATACAGTCCCTATCTGGGGTTAGCGGAAATAAAACAACTGGTTCTATTGGATCTGCTGACATTTGGGTGTTAAGTATAGATCTTGACGGTAATATTCTTAATCAATATACGTATGGAGGAACTAATTCCGAGCGTCCGTTGTCTGCAATTTTTGACAACAATCAGCTTTTCATATTATCTTCATCGCAATCGGGTGTCTCAGGCAATAAAACAACTTCTAATTTTGGAGGTAACGATTATTGGCTCATTCAAGTTAATACAATTAATGGCATAATTGATTATCAAGCTAGTTTTGGCACTTCTAATGATGAATTTTTTAATGCACAAATCATTAAAAATAGTTTTGGTAACATAATTTTAGCTGGAACGGCGTATGGAAATGATGGAAACAAAACTGACCCTGGTTATGGAAGCAACGATATATGGCTATTGGAACTAGATCAAAACCTAAACATAATAAATGAAAAATGCTTTGGTGGGGATTTTGAAGAAAGGTTGAGTAATATTATCGAGCATAATGGACATTACTACATTGCTGCAGAAGGTAACTCGCATATTAGTGGAAATAAAACATCACCTTCATTTTCTTTTTTAAATGGAAATAATCCAAATTGGTTCTTTTTAAGTGATCTTTGGTCGCTCAAAATTGACAATAATTTTAATTTGATTTGGGATCGGAGTTATGGAAGTGGTGCAGATGAAATTTCTTCTAGTGTTTTCTACGCAGAGCATGATAAACTAGTTTTAAGTTGCACATCAAGATCCAACGCAAACGGTGCAGGAAACAAAACCACTCCAAATTATGGGCAAGAAGATGTTTGGGTAGTTATTACAGATTTGGATGGTAATATTTTAACGCAACAGAATTTTGGTGGTACTGGAGAAGATTATGGAAGTGTAAGTCCAGGAAATTCTCCAACAGAGTTGTTTTTAAGTGTATTCACAAATAGTACAGCATCGGCAATTGGTAATATTAGCGTAGTAAGCAACGGTGGTTTTGATGCGTGGATTGCAGATGTAGATGTACAAAACTGGTTAACTATTGCAGAGGAAAATGCAAGTAAGCAAATCAAAGTATATCCCAACCCAACAGAAAACAACGTTTATTTTTCTGAAACAGTAAACCGCGTTACGGTTGCAAATGCGCAAGGTAAGATTGTACTCACTACTCAAAACAAAAATCAACTATCGCTAGAAAACCTACCCACTGGTTGGTATGTTTTAGAAATAGAACATAACGGAAAAGTTGAGCAAAATAAACTGATAAAAAGGTAAGCGAATTCGTAAAGTCATACAAGAATTTCACTTATTTTAAAGACAGCTTTAATAATTAGATAATCAAATAGTTGCATCTACTACTTAACTGGTAGGTGCAACTTTAATTTTTTTAAATATGAAATATTTATACATTCTACTCTTTTTTCTGATTGCTATGCAAACCTCAGTAGCTCAATTTACATTGAGTAATGAGAAAATGATTGGAGGTGTTTTGGATGATAATTTGTCATTCAAGCATGTTGTTGGTAATAGCATATTTTATTTCGGAAACAGTAATTCTCCCGCATCTGGTAATAAATCAGATGATAGTTTTGGACAATTTGATATTTGGGTAGTAAAAACTGATATAAACAATAATATCTTATGGGATACGATATATGGAGGGATTGAAAACGAAATACTATGGGATACACATTTGCTTACAGATGGATTCCTTTTAATTTCCGAATCGCGAAGCGATGTCAGCGGGAATAAATCTGTTGCATCTAATGGCGATAGTGACATTTGGGTATTTAAGATTTCCTTTGACGGTGTAAAAACAAGCGAATTCAGTTATGGCGGTAACGGTTTTGACAGGCCATGGTCTTCCCTTTTAAGTTCTGGTCAACTGTACATTTTAGGTGCCAGTAGTTCTGACATTTCTGGGAATAAAACGGTTATAAATTATGGGTTTTCAGATTACTGGTTATTAGAAATAGATCAGAATAATGGGACAATTACGAACCAAAAAGTTTTTGGAACCTCGAATTCCGAAGGTGACTTTGGTACTATAATTAAAACGGCTGATAGCACTTTTCTTTTGGCGCTCCAAGCTTTAGGTAACGACGGTAATAAAACTGAACTAGGATTTGGTGGTAGTGATATCTGGCTTGTTGAAATAGATGAAAATTTTAACATAACCAACCAAAAATGTTTTGGAGGTGTTGCAGAAGAAAGAGTAGAAAGCATTTATATGTTAAATGGATATTTTTACATTTTGTCTACTAGTTTCTCACATGTTAGCGGTAACAAAACTGCTTCTTCCTTTTCGTTTGAAACAGGTTCTCCCAATTGGTGGATGTATAGAGATTTATGGGTTGTTAAATTGAATGAAAATTACGAAATTGAATGGGATAATTCTTACGGAGGTTCTTGGAATGAATCGACTGCAGATATGTTTTATGCGGATTATGACAAGTTGGTTTTTTCTGTTGTTACACGTTCACTAGTAAATGGATTTGGGAATAAAACATCTCCTAACTATGGAGAAGAAGATTTATGGGTATTTATTACAGATTTAAATGGCAACATACTTACACAAGAAAGTTTTGGTGGTGCAAATGAAGATTATGGAAGAGTAATACTAGGTAACACGCCCACAGAATTAACAATTATGTCAACTACAAACAGCTCAGCTTCCTCTATCGGAAACATGAGTGTTGTAAGCAACGGTGGTTTTGATGCGTGGATTGCAGATGTAGATGTACAAAACTGGTTAACTATTGCAGAGGAAAATGCAAGTAAGCAAATCAAAGTATATCCCAACCCAACAGAAAACAACGTTTATTTTTCTGAAACAGTAAACCGCGTTACGGTTGCAAATGCGCAAGGTAAGATTGTACTCACTACTCAAAACAAAAATCAACTATCGCTAGAAAACCTACCCACTGGTTGGTATGTTTTAGAAATAGAACATAACGGAAAAGTTGAGCAAAATAAACTGGTAAAGAACTAAGCGGAAAAAGATATTGTATCAACATGCGTCATAATTAATTCTACATTCTTAATTCTGCATTCTTAAATTAGATATAAACCCTATCTTTGAACTCGTTATGCAGTTTGAGTTAACCAGAGAATATCTTGATGAAATTAGAGACGCCATAGAGCGTGAAGATTACGCTGCTGTAGATTCTAAAGTTTTAGACCTACATGAGGCGGATATTGCAGATATTCTGGATGAACTTAATAATGCTCAAGCAAAAGCCGTTTACTACCGTTTAAGTGAAGATTTACAGGCAGCTGTTTTGATGGAGTTAGAAGAAGAAGTGCGCGAGCGTTTCATAAAGTCCTTAACTCCTATTCAAATTGCAGAACAATTAGAAAACTTAGATTCTGATGATGCCGTAGATATTTTAGGAGAACTTACACAAAAAGAGCAAGTAGAAGTTATTGCAGAAATGGATAACGATGATGCTGCAGAACTAGTAGATCTTTTAAATTATGACGAAGATACGGCGGGTGGTTTAATGCAAACCGAGTTCATTACCGCTAAAATGGACTGGCCTGTAAATCGCTGTGTGATAGAATTAAGAAAACAAGCAGAAGAAGTAGAGAAAGTGTTTACCATTTATGTAGTAGATAATAAAGAACATTTTGTTGGTGTTCTTTCTTTAAAACGCTTACTTTTCGCAAAGCCCACCACACTCATAAAAGATTTATACCAATCAAAAAACCTCATCTCAGTTCCTACCGGAATGGATAAAGAAGATGTAGCGCGAGTGATAGATAAATATAATTTAGTTTCTGTACCCGTTGTAGATTTGCAACAGAAATTAGTAGGTAGAATTACCATAGATGATGTTGTAGATATTATAAAAGAAGAAGCAGATAAAGATTTTCAAATGGCATCTGGTATTTCTGAGCGTATTGAATCTACCAGTTCTGTTTGGCGTATTTCTAGAGCACGCTTACCGTGGTTATTAATTGGCTTATTAGGCGGAGTATTAGGCGCGCAAGTAATTGGTAGTTTTGAAGGTACAATAAGTAAAATACCAACCTTAGCCTTCTTTATTCCTTTAATTGCTGCAATGGGTGGTAATGTGGGTGTACAATCTTCTGCAATAGTAGTACAATCTTTAGCAAACGGTTCTTCTCAATTTGATTCTATTTTCTCCAAAGTTAAGAAAGAAGCAATTGTAGGCTTGCTAAATGGTTTTATTTGCTCTATCATCATTTTTGGAGTTACTTTACTGCTAGAAGATATTACTCTAGGCTTAACGGTGAGCTTATCTCTATTTACTGTAATTATGTTTGCTGCTATGTTTGGTACTTTGGTTCCGCTGGTTCTAAACAAATACAAAATTGATCCAGCTCTAGCTACCGGACCATTTATCACAACTGTAAACGACGTTTTAGGTTTATTTATTTATTTCACTATTGGAATAATGTTATACGGTATTTGAATTTACCGTCGCCTTATCAAAACAATAGTTCTCCTCATAATTTTAAATAAAAAAGACGCACCCTTTAACAGATACGTCTTATCCACATCTTGCGATATGTGCCGTTTTTACAATTATGCGGATTTTAATTTGTTTAAAAAAGCTTGTGCCGTATCTAAATGGTGGTTTAGTTTTTCGTCTGACATCTTGTCTAAGTGCCAAGTCATTCTTTTTGCTCTCGGATTTTGTTCAAAGAAATCTCTGTGTTTAAATAGAAACCTCCAATACAAGGCGTCCCATGTCTCGCTCCACTCTGGATCTCTTTTTAACCCTTGTTTAGACAAATAGTTAGAAGAAGAAATATAAGGCTTGGTTGTCATTAATCCGCCATCAGCGTGTTGACTCATACCATATACATTTGGAACCATTACCCAGTCGTAAGCATCAATATAATACGTCATAAAATAGTTGTACACCTTGTCTGGATTAATTTCTGAAAGTAAGAAGAAATTACCCAAAAGCATTAATCTTTCTATGTGATGTGCGTAGCCATATTTTTCTACCTTTTCATGTACTTGTTTTAATGGTAGAAGCGCATTTATTTCTTCTAAATTCACATCGTTATCAAACTTCCATTGATTGGTGGTTCGTTGTTTAACTCCGTGTCGTTCATAAATTGCTCTAATAAATTCTCGCCAACCAATTACTTGCCTTATGAAACCCTCTATACTTGAAAAGGGTATTTCTGGATGTTCTTCATAATACTTTAATACTTCATCTATCACATAATCTGGTTGCAATAATCCAATGTTTAAAGCGCAAGAAAGTAAAGCATGATTTACAAAAGGTTGGTCAAAATTAAGTGCATCTTGATAAGGTCCATACCCACTCATTCTGTATTCCAAAAAATGTATAAACGATTCTCTGGCATCTTCAAAGTTTACAGGGTAAATAAAGTTTTCAAAACTTCCTGGGTTATTTGGAAAGTTATCTAAAACATATTCTTTTGCCTTTTCTATATATTGATTCTTGTGGGTTGTCCATGGTGTTGGAGCAACATAATTTTTGGGTAAGGCCTTTCTGTTTTCGGCATCAAAACTCCACTTTCCGTGCAATGGTTTATTGTTTTCTACTAAAATTTGAAGGCGTTTACGTTGCTTTTGATAATAACTTGCCATTAAATAGTTATCACTTTCTTCGCCCAACATTTCTTCATTTTGCTTCCTTGTAGAAAGAAAGTTTGGGTTTTCATATTGCACAATTTTTAAGCTGTACTTTTCTGCATAACGTTTAATTCGCTTGCTTAACAAAAAGTCAACAGGGTCACAAAAATGAATTTGCTTCACGTTTTCATCGTACAAATTCTTCTTAAAAAGGTTTTCAATGCCTTGGTAATCCGACTGCTCTATATAGGTTACCCGTAACCCTTTGTTCTGTAAGTAATCTGCGTAAAACTTCATTGTTGCTCTATGAAGCACTAATTTCTGCTTATGAAAAGGTTGTTTTGTAAAAAACAAATCATCTTCTATTATAAACACCCTTCTCGATTTATCTAAGCATGGATTTTCCTCGTACAATTGATGTGGAAAAACAAGTGTAATATTTTCTGTCATAATCTCTTTAATTTCTTAGCCATACTTTTTCGTGTTCCCTTTCAGGGTCGTATCTCTCTTGTTGCCAATCAACATCAAATTTTCTTCCCCCTTTCGGGTCATTCCCTACCCCAACAATGTATAGCCAATTTCCATAATTACTATAAACATCGTAATCTACCAACGTGTGTTCAAACCATGCAGCACCATGTCTCCAATCTATTCCCAAATCATGAAATAAAAAGCTTGCAACATTTTGTCTTCCTCTATTGCTCATGAATCCTGTGAGATTTAGCTCTTTTAGATGTGCATTAACAAAAGCAGAAGTTGTATTACCTGAGCACCAATTTGAAAAAACATCCAGATTTTGTCTGAACCTGAGCGATTTGCCATTTAATCCAGAAATAAAGAATAATTTCTCTCCATTCTTCTTACCAATGTATCTAAAGAAATCGCGCCATAAAAGTTCAAACCACATCCAGTAGGTGCCGTCATTTGCTTTTACTTCATTCTCAAACCTTCTTATCTCTTTCATAATTTGGTTTGGACTTAAACTGCCATTTGCCAACCAAGCGCTAAATTTCCCAGAGTAATCTATTCCCACAGAGCCATTGCGTTTTACTTTGTAATTTAAGAGCTCTTTAGACTCAAACAGATAGTAATTTAACCTTTCTAAGCCTTGCGTTTCTCCTCCTTTGAATTTAAATGCAGCACGCGTATCGAGTGTTCGGGTAGACATTTTAATCTGCGAAAAAACCTGTGGAGGTTTAGGTAAAGTTTCTGGCACCGGCAATGTAGCAAAGGTTGTGTTGTCTCTTTTCTTTTCTATTTTATTTCTAAATGAACTAAAACCATTCGGAAATTTTTCGAACGGAAAAGGTAAAGAAGTAGGATGAATCAGAAATCCTCCTTCGTAGGCATCTACATCCGCAATATTTAAAGCCTTGCTTACATTTCTTTGTTCCTCTTTCTCTTCGGTTGCATAGCCAAGCTCAAAACTTAACGACGCTTGGTTCTTAGTAACCAAATCTTCAATAATCTCGGCTGGGTTACCCACTCTAACAAGTAAGTCATTTCCTCTTTTGCGCAAATTCCGTTGTAAATCGTACAGTGTTTCTCTCAAAAACTGCAATCGATTTAAGCCTTGTTTTCTAAAACCTAATGCTTGGTTATCCCATTGCACATACTGAACTTCTTTTGGGTTTAAAACATAAACGCAAACTAGCGTATCGCATTCATCCAATTTTTGTAAAAAAGGCTGATCATGCAAACGAAGATCGTTTCTAAACCAATGAATATGTGTTTTTTTATAGTCCATCTTGATTAACATGTATTTTACTTATTTGACTTGCCATATATCGCGTCTGGGTTTGTTGCTTTACTGAATGAATTAGATCTCTGGCTATTCTACCGTCTTTTTCAACATCACAAATAGGTGGAAAATAATCTTCTTCTAAATTAAAATCTTCCATTAGCGCTTCCATTGGAGTCATTTTCCAAGGCTCAATTGCTAAATGAGGAGCTAGATTATTCAACTCTGGCACCCATTTTTTTATAAATTTCGCTTCGGCATCATGGTCAAGTGCCTGCTTGGTTGGGTTATAGGTTCTTATGGTATGATAACCTACTGTACCTGCTTGCATTTGAAGTTGTGGATAATGAATACCAGGTTCAAAATCTAAAAACATATTTGCTAAATGCGGAGCGATAGCCTGCCATGGTTGCAATAGATGATGTGTCCACATAGAAACCAACATCGCACGCATTCGAAAGTTGATATATCCGGTTGCATTTAAACATCTCATGTTAGCATCTACAAGTGGTATGCCCGTTGTTCCTGATATAAATCTTTGCAGATACTCTTTGTTCAGAGTGTGCCGAATACCATTATAGGCTGGGTTATGATTTTCAAATTCTATTCGAGGCTCAGATTCTAATTTTTGAATAAAATGACAGTGCCAATATAAGCGCGATTTAAAATTTTGTAAGTCGCGTTTATTCGAAGGGTTTGTTTTGGCCTTTTTATGGATAGATTGCACTATTTCTCTAACTGAGATAGTTCCCCAAGCAATATGTGCTGAGAGTCGGCTACAATAAATTCTACTGGTTGCAGGCTTAGAAATATTTTTTGAATATCTTTTGTATCGATTTGTTAAAAATGATTTAAGTAAGTCTACAGCATGTGTTCTTCCACCTTCTTGCATAGAAATATGCTCATTAGCTAATTCAAATAAAACGGGAAACTGCTTTACTAATTTATCAGGCAATTGACCTACTACCATTTGAGAGAGATTCGGTGTTTGCACCTTGGATTCCATAAAATTATCCCATTCTACTTTCCAGTTATTACGGTTCTTTCGTCCTCTACTTACACCTTGTTGTTTAAACTCTAGCCAGTCTAGCTTTTGTTCTTTGCACCATTTTTTCAGTTGTAAGTCTCTAACGAAAGTTGAGCCAACTCCAGTTTCTTGATGAGATAAAATTCTAAATGCGCCTAGTTCTTTATAAAGGGCTTTAAAAAACGGTAAAGCGCCTACTTCCAAAAGATGAACTTTAGCTCCGTATGGTTGAAGCACTCTATTTAAGTCTACAATAGACTCAAGCATAAACTTAAAATGTCTATTGCTATACTTTGGATGGTTTAAAAGTACGGGTTCTAAGAGAAATAAAAATACAAGCGGTTGACCAGAATCAATCGCCGTTTTTAGCGGAGCGTGATCGAATACTCTAAAATCTCTTTTTAACCAAACAATTTGTACCATAAATGCTGTATTATTGGAACATATTTTAGAAGTAATGGTTCTTTCTACATAGCTTTAAGCAGTGATTTAATTGAGAGAATGGAAGACTCGTCTCCAATATTACACTTGTTAAGCTTAAACACTTAAAGCAATAAAAATAAAAACTACAACGGTACAAATAAATATACTGTTACTCCGCTTTCAATTCTTAAAAATTGTTGAGATTTCTTTTATGGAAATCGTGTAGAAAATTTCTAGTTTTAAGATGAACGTATTAACCCAAAAACGAGTTTAATAAACGGATCAATTTTTCGATTTTGTTTGCGATTATCATTTCTTTATTTTTGAAAAAAAAGATGGAAATGAAAATATATCACAACCCAAGATGTTCTAAAAGCAGGCAGACCTTAGCCATTATGGAAGAAAAAGCCGTAAACGTAGAAATAATAGAATACCTAAAAGATATTCCTACTACTGAAGAGCTTTCTGAATTAATTAAAAAGTTGAACATTTCTCCTGAAGAGTTAGTACGAAAATCAGAAAAAGATTTTAAAGAAAACTTTAAAGGCAAAACACTTACAGATAAAGAGTGGGTGGAAGCAATGATTGAATTTCCAAAATTAATAGAACGTCCTATTGTAGTAAAAAACAATAAGGCGGTTCTCGGAAGACCACCCGAAAATGTTTTAAATCTACTGTAAAAAGCAACTCACAGTTTTATTTGTATAAGTCATACCCAATTGTTAATTTTAATTAGAAATTTACAATTAACCCTTATGCAAATAAACCGAAAACGGAAGTCGGACAGTTGTACTGTTTGTGGTTCTCCCCTAAATGGTAGAAAAGATCAAGTCTTCTGCGGAAGAGAGTGTCAGAACTTACACCATAAAGAAACGAAAGAAGCTATCTACTATTTAACAGAAAAAGTGAATAAAAGAGTGAGAAGAAACTGCGTGATATTAGAAGGTATAGTAACCGATACTATAAAAAAGATAAAAATTCACAGTGATGCGTTATTTGAACACGGATTTGATTTAAACAGCTTTGAAAATGAGAATTGGAAGGGAAATAAACGAATTCGTTACATCGGTCCGTTCGCCTTTTGGCTCCTTAAAAATGGAATGATATGTATAAAAAGACGAAAAAAATCTCGGATAAAAAATCCTCAAATTTTGAGAAGGTGGGAAGTTGAATTTCTGTGGTTAAAAAATGAGGAAAGTACGGTTTACAATAAAATAGAACTTGATAAATCTTTAAATTCTGAAAGTGTTTTAACAGTTATACCCTTTATATACAATGCTTCGAAACACATATCGAATTACTTATTACAACGAAATCTCTCTTCAAATAATCCGCACTACAATTCTGCTCCAACCTAACGTAAAACATTCTAAATCTTATAATTTAGGTTATTTTTAGACCACTGCATTACTGGATAAATTTCTATTTTAAGTAGAAAGAAGAACTTTTAATGCAAAATTTTAAAACTTAACGCATAAAAAAAGACACCACTAGGGTGTCTTTATACTTCTATGAAAATATTTTACTTATTCTCTTCTTCGTCTTCAAAAACTCGTTTTGGACGCAATTTTTCAAAAGCTCCAAGAGTAATCCAATAAGGAACTGCAAATCCTAGTAAAAAAGTTAATAACCAAGTTGCCATTCCAATTAAAAGCAAAAATATTACTATACCGACTACACTCATTTTTTTGTCTTTTGTTTATAAAATGTAAAATTACAAATTAATTTAATTTATTCACTAGCATCTATGTATCATTTTTGATAGAACTTACAAAATTCATTAAAAAACAGAAATAAAAACAAGAGTATAGTACTCAATAAAACGATAATGTAACAAAAATGAACACTGTAGTTTTCAATTCAAAACCTTATTTTTGTTCCAATTAAACAGACACACATAAACATCCAAGTAAAATGGAATACAGAATAGAAAAAGATACAATGGGCGAGGTAAAAGTACCTGCAGATAAATACTGGGGAGCCCAAACCGAACGTTCTCGCAATAACTTTAAAATTGGTCCGGCTGGCACTATGCCTATTGAAGTTGTTCACGGTTTTGCCTTTCTAAAGAAAGCTGCTGCACATGCAAACTGCGAATTAGGTGTACTTTCAGAAACCAAAAGAGATCAGATTTCAGGGGTGTGCGACGAGATTTTAACGGGTATGCACGACGATCAGTTTCCATTAGTGATTTGGCAAACTGGATCCGGAACTCAATCAAACATGAACTGTAATGAAGTAATTGCTAACAGAGCGCATGTTATTA
This sequence comes from Lishizhenia sp., assembly GCA_965656535.1. GTDB lineage: Bacteria > Bacteroidota > Bacteroidia > Flavobacteriales_D > Crocinitomicaceae > Lishizhenia. The sequence goes on along the minus strand of CBFHKX010000001.1, from coordinate 756,369 downwards.
CCGGAAAAAAACTGGGAGAAGGAGAAAAAACACTACAACCAAATGACGACGTAAACAAATCACAATCTTCAAATGATACTTTCCCTACCGGAATGCATATCGCATGTTACAAAAGAATTATTGAAACAACCATTCCAGGGGTTGAACGATTAAGAGATTCTCTACAACAAAAGTCAGAAGCATTTAAGGACATCGTTAAAATAGGTAGAACACATTTAATGGATGCTACACCTTTAACGATTGGTCAAGAGTTTTCTGGTTATGTTTCACAATTAAACCATGGACTAAAAGCTTTAAAAAATACGATGGCTCATTTGTCTGAATTAGCTTTAGGTGGTACTGCCGTTGGAACAGGTATTAATACACCTAAAGGGTACGATGTGCTGGTAGCAAAAAAAATTGCTGAGTTTACAGGTTTGCCATTTATTACGGCGGAAAATAAATTTGAAGCACTTGCAGCACATGATGCTATTGTAGAAACACATGGTGCGTTAAAACAAATTGCCGTTTCATTAAATAAAATTGGTAATGATATTCGTATGATGGCATCCGGACCTCGTTCTGGAATTGGTGAGTTAATAATTCCAGCAAACGAGCCTGGATCTTCAATTATGCCAGGTAAAGTAAATCCTACCCAGTGTGAAGCTCTAACTATGGTTTGTGCTCAAGTAATGGGTAATGATGTTGCTATAACAATAGGCGGAACTCAAGGTCACTACGAATTAAACGTATTTAAACCGATGATGGCAGCCAACTTATTGCAATCTGCCCGCCTAATTGGTGATGCTTGCGTTTCTTTTGCCGAAAATTGTTCTGATGGAATTGAGCCAAACAAAGCTCGAATTGATGAACTTGTAAACAACTCGTTAATGCTAGTAACTGCATTAAATACAAAAATTGGTTACTATAAAGCAGCAGAAATTGCAAATACAGCACACCAAAATGGTACTACGTTAAAACAAGAAGCCGTTGCATTAGGGTACCTTACTGAAGAAGAATACGATCAATGGGTTGACCCAAAAAAAATGATTGGTTCTTTGTAAATAGATACACGATTGGAAATAAAAAAGGTCTTTCATTACGTTGAAAGACCTTTTTCTTTGTTTCTATTTTATCATTTCTCTTGTCTATAAGGAAATGTTTTGGCTATTCTCCTATTTATAAATTCTACCATTTCTGTAGAAGTTGTGTTGTAATCTATTTCTTGCTTTATTGCATAAGTGTAAAGTGTACTTTGATCCTTTCTATTGATAATTGAGCTTGAGACATCAATGTCATTTGTTTTATCGATATTCATCGGAACGTTATCTGTTATCGTACCAAGACCAGGTATGTTATCCAAAATTTCTTGACCTAAATCAATTCCAAATGAAGCTAAATCAGAAAGATATCGTGTTTTTTGAACACGTGTTTTTTGAACCGCATCTACCCCTAATAAATCCGCCATTTTTACAGGATTTTCTTTCGAAGCTTGCTCTAAAGTCATCCCACTTTTTAAAATTAAATCGTTTGTAATATCAAAGTTTTGAACTTCAATATTTATTGGCCTTTTACCTCCATTCGTACTCGTTAAAATTTGATTGTAAAGCGAAATTTGAAACGCTACACGTTCCGCATCGATTAATTGATTTAGTTGTTCATCCGTTAAGTTACTTGGCTTTTTACCGGTTGTAATTACATCAAACGGAAGTATTGCTATTGTTTTGTGAGCTTCTGTTTTTTGACCAAAATCTTGGTGTACATAATAGTTCTTACATCCGAATAATACGGCCGTAAACATCAAAAGTGCAACTATCTTTTTCATCTTTTTTTTATGTAAATTTAAACAAATGATTAAATAAAAAGGAAGACCAACCTGTAAAAGTCGACCTCCCTTTGTATGAGGCAAAATTAACTTTTCCTTACTGTAGTCTGAAATTAATGGGTTGACGAACATAAGTTCTCACTTTTTCGCCATCTTTAATTCCTGGAATCCAGTTTGGAAAGGAACGCACTACGCGTTTTGCTTCGCGATCTAAATCTTTGTCTACGCTATGTACAACTTTTATATTCGTTACACGGCCATCTTTCTCTACGATAAACTCAACGTAAACTTTTCCCTGAACACCAAATTGTCTAGCCATTTCTGGATATTCAACCTTCCCTTTAATGTAGTTGAAAAGTTCTGTTTTTCCTCCAACAAATTGAGCTTCTACATCCGGAAATCGAGAAGCTCCCATATCTACAGTTGGCTTTGAACCTAAACTCAGGTTAAAATTATTACCGAGTATAGGCTTACCAAGTGTTATGGTTGCATTTACAGAACTTTGAGTCTGCTTGTTTTGATTTTGAACTTCTGTTTGATTTTCATCTATCAAATCCAATGTTATGGCATTACTCTGTTGCTGCTGAAACACGGGTTCATCTTCTGGAAGTTGTTCCGGAATTTGCTGTACAAGTTCTATCGGTATATCCGACTTATCTTGTAGCCTATTCATAGATTCTACAACCGTTAATGGATCTCTCCAAGTAAAAGCAGTAAGCATAAGTCCACCTGCTACTAACATTCCTATTTGCAAATAAGCAAATCTGTTTCTTTCCAAGTCTATCTTGGCATTTTTTTTCGCGATCATAATTATATATTTTAAATTATGATTACTTAAATTCAAGTTTTATGCCAAAAGCTGCAAGGCAAGAAACACAAAGGATTGACGAGGAAGAAAATGTTAAGATTTGTTAATGCGTCAGGAAGTAAAAGAGCTTACTTTAAGATTAAGAAGATGTAAATATAACTTTTCTACACACCCTGCAAAGTAGTGAGCTTAAAGTAATGGCCTTCTTGTGCTATTAATTGCTCATGCGTACCGCGCTCAGCTATTTCTCCTTTTCTTAAAACAATAATTTCATCTGCATTTTTAATGGTTGAGAGTCTGTGCGCAATAACCAAAGAAGTTCTATTCTTCATTAAATTATCTAAGGCGTCTTGAACCAATTTCTCACTCTCTGTGTCAAGTGCAGAAGTTGCTTCGTCTAGTATCATAACGGGCGGATTCTTTAAAACAGCTCGCGCTATACTAACTCTTTGTTTTTGTCCGCCAGACAATTTATTACCTCTTTCTCCAATATTTGTGTTATAACCTTCTTCTAAATCACAAATAAAGTCATGTGCATTAGCAATTTTTGCAGCGTGTATAATGTCTTCTTCAGTTGCTTCTGGCATACCAAAAGCAATGTTGTTTTTTACCGTATCGTTAAATAGAATAGATTCTTGACTCACAATACCGATCTGTGAACGTAAATCAAACAACGTAAACGCGTTAATATTCATACCATCAAATAAAATTTCGCCCTTACTCACATCATAAAAACGAGGTAAAAGATCTGCTAAGGTAGATTTTCCACTGCCAGACTCACCAACAAGTGCTATTGTTTTGCCCTTCGGAATAGTAAAGGAAACATTGGATATTACTTTCTCTTCTTTGTAGGCAAATTCAATATTTTTAAACTCGATTTCTTTTTCTAATAGCTTGATCTCTTTCGGCTTTACTGGATCAAGAATTTTCTCATCTGCCAACAATGTTTCGTCTATTCTGTCTTGAGATGCTTTGGCTTTATTCAAATTACCAATATTTTTTGCTACTGATTGAATGGGAACTAATAATTGAGAGAATACAATAATAAAACCTAAAAATTCTTTTCCGGTCAAAGCGCTATTGGCTCCATCATCTAAAATCATTGAACCTCCAAACCAAACGATACCAATCATTACAGCTGCACCTAAAAACTCATTTAATGGCGAACTTAAATCTCTTTTTCTAAAAGTTTTAGTAACTAATTTTTGATGCTTTAAATTAATTTTAGAAAATTTCTCTACCGCGTCATCTGTTGAGTTAAACGCTTTAACAATTCTGATTCCACCTAAATATTCATCTAAAAAAGAAAATAATACGCCAAGTTGTTCTTGACCTTTCTTAGCTGTTCGCTTTAAACTTTTTGCAATTCTAGAAATCACAAAGGCAGACAATGGCAAAAGTATAAAAGAGAATAAGGTAAGACTCGGACTCCAATAAACCAAAACTGAAACATTAATTAATATAGCTATTGGATCTCTAAAAACTAACTCTAACATAGCTACAACTGCTACTTCTATCTCATTTACGTCTGCATTCATGCGCGACATTAAATCTCCCTTTCTTTCTTCCGTAAAAAAAGACATTGGCAAACGCATTGACTTTGCAAACATTTCATTTCTATAGTCTCTAACAACCGCCATTCTAAGCTGTGATTGATGGTAAACGGCCAAATAACGAAAAAAGTTTTTCAAGAAAAATGCAATCAAAACAGAACAGCATACAAAAAGCAAGGCTCCTTTTGGGTCATTGGCAACCATTTCTTGCATGAAAAATTGATAGGAACTTCCTAAATATTCAAAAAAACCTGAAATACCTTCTCCTAAAATCGGTTCAGTAATACGCGCCGTTTCATCAGATTCTGTTGGAAATATAAGTTGTAAAAACGGTACAAATAAAACCAATGAAACAAGATTAAATATTACGTAAAGTAAATTAAAAACAACCGTTAGAATTGCAGCCGTTTTATACCGAAAACTTGCCTTGAAAATAGTGCGAATCTGACTCATAATATAGATACAAAGATATACATAAGTATCAAGTTTAATCTTACACTTATTAATTTGTATACAATACTTCTTATGCAAAAGTATTTACTTTGTTCATTAGTGTTACTTTTGTGGTATGGGAACAGTGCGTCAAAATAAAATAGAACAAGTAATACAACAAGAAATCTCTGGAGTGCTTCAAAGAAATGCACGAGAATACTGTCTTGGTGCTATGGTGAGTGTAACTGTGGTTAGGATAACTCCCGATTTATCTTTAGCAAGAACCTACTTAAGCATTTTTGCTGGGCCTAGTAAAGAAGAGGTATTGGCCGAAATTAGAGAGCATAAAGGACAAATTAAATCAGAATTAGGTAAAAGATTAAAAAACATGCGCAAAATGCCTGAACTCGATTTCAAAATTGATGATTCGCTAGATTATGCCATGGAAATAGACCAGCTTTTGAAAAAATAATTTTGAACCTTCCCTTTTATATAGCCAAACGATATTTTAAATCTAAGAAATCTAAAAATATCATACATCTCATCTCGAGAATTAGTGTAATTGGCATTTTTGTTTCTACGGCAGCCTTGGTTATTCTGCTAAGTGCCTTTAATGGTATAGAACAGATGGTTACAAAATTGTATACAGATTTTGATGCAGATCTTACCATACGCAGTGAAAAAGGAAAAACGTTCAATCAAAATTTTCTCGATTTTTCTAAAATTAAAGCAGTAAACGGAATTACGAACTACACAAAAGCTGTAGAAGAAGTTGTTATTTTAAAACATCAGAAAAAATATGTAAATGCTTCGCTTATTGGGGTAGACACTAATTTTCTTTCTATGGCTAACATGAAAGATCATCTGGTAGATGGCTCAGCAGCTTTTTATGATGAAGAACAACCTCAAGCTTTATTCGGAGCTGGATTATTAGACAAACTAGATGGCTACATACCACAACGTTTTGCAAAAGAAACTATTCTTTTCCACGTACCATTAAGAGATGGAAAGCTTAGACCTGGAAAATCTCCTATGAGCAAAAGAATTATAAATGCAGGAGGTAGGTTCACCTACAACAGAGAGGTGGATAATCAAATTGTACTAGTACCCTTATCACTTGGAATAGAAATGCTAAATTATAAAGAAGATATAACGGCAGTATACCTTTCTGTTGATTCTACTCAAAACTTAAGTGTTGTTAAACGAAACTTACAAAAAATATTACCCAATAACTTTTCAGTAAAAACAAACTTCGAAAAAAATGAGCTTATTTTTAAAACAAGTAAATCAGAAAGACTGATTGTTCTGGTTATTTTGTTATTCGTATTCATTTTATCTTCCTTTAACCTTGTTGCTTGCATTACTATGCTTTACGTAGAAAAGAAAAAAGACATCAAAACGCTTTATAGCATGGGAATAGATAAAAAATCTATTTTTAATGTTTTCTTTTATGAGGGACTTCTTATTAGTGGTAAAGGAATAATTCTAGGTTTACTGGTTGGTTACGCTATTTGTTTCTTTCAAGTCTACTTCCAACCCTTAGAAATGCCAAACTCCGGAGGAGAACATTTCCCTATCGTACCCACCTTAACAGATGCTTTTCTAATTCTCATATCTGTTTCTACACTAGGTATTTTATCTTCTTATCTACCTACAAAACTTTTGTTTAGAAAACATAACACCAACTACTTTTTTAAGCAATAACTAGTTACAATTAGTTGCTTCTTTTGCAGAAAATAAATACAAAGGATTTTTCAGATAGGTTGATCCCAATGTAGGATGTTCTACTTTTAGCTTACCCCGCCAGTTAGATTTTAAACAAACAGAACTAACTAAATCTAATTGTTCATATCCAAAAAATTGAAAAGAATAGTCGGTTCTTCTCTTTAAACCTTCTACCGTTAGTTTGCCATTTTTCCAATCTAATAAAAGTGGTTCTTTATACGCTTTCTCTTCTTGCACACAATTACTCAGATTTATTCGGTTATCAAGATTGCTTGTATCTTGATATAAGGCTGTTTCAATGTTAAAGGTTTTGTTGTGTATATATCCAATAGATAAAGCTCCACTCTTACTAACAATATATTGCATCTCTTTTAAACTTTTACCATTACTCATTTTGTTTTTTGTTTTTACTTCTATTTTCTCCCTTCCTTGCTGGTACAAACTGTCTGAAAAAAGTTGTTGTGCTATTTCTGCGTTGTAAAAATTATTTAAGGCTGTTACTATTGACCAACTTTGGCGTTCGTCTACAATATGATCAGGACCGTAGTAGTAAGAATACCAAGTATTAAAACCAGCCAAACCAATACTTCCTGCTTTTAATAAATCTATTTTACTTCCATGTAGATTAGAGCAAAGATCAAACCTTCCACTTGGGCCAAATTCTGAAAAATAAACGGGCTTTTGATACGTTTGATGTAGATTTGAAATACGACGAGCTACTGAATTCTCACCTTTATCAAATCGGAAGTCTTTATTTGAACGTTTGGATTTTATGTATTTATCTACTGCAGAGTCATATGAAGAAACACAAATAACATCAATGTTGTTTAAATGCCAAGAGCTGTCTTGCACCTTCACTTGTTTGGCGATAGGAGAATATGCACTCTCTGGTGAATAAGGTAAATGTCCTACAGCGCCCAATAAATGTTGCGTATGTTTTAATTCTTTTTTTATGTACGTACTAATTTCTTTGTGAAATTTGTGCACTGCTGCTCTCTCCAAATCTCCTTCTGGCTCGTCGTACGGCACATATTTATTTATAATTTTATTGGTTTCACTTAATTCGGCATCTTCATTTAAATGCCATGGTTCGCTAAGCAACTCAAACATTAATATGGCTGTAGAATATCCCCAGCGCGCAATTATGTACCTATGCTTTTCTTTGAGGTATTTCATCGCTATTTCTTCCATAAACATATCGCTAGGTGTTTCTGAATTCAGCAAGTTCGCGTAAGCACTGAGAGGGAAATTATCGTTGGGATGACTTTTAGCAAAGTCGTAAATAAAGTAATAGTAATTTCCAAATTTCATTAGCGGACTATGCAGTTGCAGATTAAAGTCGATTAATGTCTGTGTTGCTTCGCATTGCGCAACGAGTTTATCAATTTCCCAAGCATAATTTAACCGATCATAGTAATTACCAGCTTCTTCAAACTCTATGTGCATAGAACTTTCGCTTAATAAAATACGCACGGTTTTGTGTTCTCCAGAAAGGGATGTATAGGCTTTTAAATCGTTGTGATAGTTTCTCCAAACCGACATGTTTACCTGTTTACCTTTTTGGTATTGGTACTCGGTATTACTACCTACAATTGGCCATGGCAAATTAATTCCTACTGGCTTTATTACTTGATTATCTAAACTTAAATTCTTTTTGTTATCATGTACACTAACAAAACCATGCAAATTGCTTTCTACCACATGAAAAGAAATAGAGTCTATCGTTTGTACAGGTTTATCTTTTAGGTAAAATGCTATAGAAGCATTCCAATCACCCAGTTCTTGTGGCGTAAAACGCACTCTAAATTTGTGATTTTCGTTTAGCTGCCTCCAACTGTTGCTTTGCTCGTGTTGTCTATAATTTTCAAAATAAAACCCGTCTACGTATTTTGTTTGACCTGTAGCTTTATGCGTAAAACGAGCAACTACAAATAAGTCCCACGAAAGAAAAGGATTAACTAAATAATCTACATCTTCCACAGCTCTTTTTCTTACAAACGCGTTAATTCTATCTTGTACTGCTGGCTGTAGCTTTAAGCCTAACTCTAACTTATCAAATTTTTTTACACTGTCTGTATGGCTATGATTATAAAGTATAAGCTCTGATACTACTGAGGCATCTTGTGATTTATACAATGTAACTTGAGCGTATACCGAAATACAGGAGAATAACACAATTACTGCTGAAATGAACCTCATTTTCTTACTTTAAATTGTCCGTTTTCTGAAAAATCTAGCTGTACTTCTGGAATATCTTGAGCCGTTAATTTTTTTACTTGTTGAAGTGCTCTTTTTTCTTCATCTATCAACGGACCACCTTCTCCCAATTGCTTTATAGAGATAATTTCTCCATCTAATAGCTCACCATTAGCTGTTAAATGTAATTTAAAAATAGGAGCAATACCGTTTACACCTCGTAAATTAAACCGGTGATACGTACAGAAATTTCCCATAGAATAGGAAATAAATCTGTTTTTATACACATCTATGGCTCTTGTAACATGCGGACCATGACCTAAAACTACATCAGCTCCTGCATCGATAACAACACGTGCAAATTCGTAAACATTACCTCTATTTTCTCCATAAAATGTTTCTGTTTTTCGAGTAACATGCGTTTTGGTTGCTCCTTCTGCTCCGCCATGAAAAGAAATTACAACAATATCAGAAATGGAGTCTAACTTAGATACTATTGATTTAGCTCTCGGATAATCGGTTATCTTAATTGTTCCTCTGTTGGGAGAAAATGCTGCAAAACCGTATTTAACTCCGTTAAGTGTTACTGTATCCCACGGACAAGTGTCCATACCTGCAAAAGCAAAACCTTTTTCTGTTAATACGCGAGTGGTGTTTTCTCTCCCTGAATCTCCAAAATCTCCCACGTGATTATTGGCTACGGAAAGCAAATCAAAGCCCGCATTTTGGAGATCATCTATCAAGTATTCTGGTTGTCTAAAAGCATAGCACTTAGAAGGATCTGAACATTTTTTTACGTCTCCACCTTCGTTGAGAACAGTTCCCTCTAAGTTACCGAAAGTTACATCCGCATTCTGTAAAATAGAATTTACTGGCGCTAACAGGTTTACTCCTTTTGGAGGTAAATAACCAGCATTAGGAAAATTTGTTCCCATCATAATATCTCCAACTGCAACCAAAGTGATACTATTATTACTATCTAACAAGATTTTTTCTTGAACTACAGTATCCGTTTTTATATTGGATAAGGTTAAAGGCTGAACTTTTCTTATAGAATTTGAAGGTAATACTAGACTCGTGTCTTTTTTCTCTTCTTGTGCAAAGAAATAAAATGGAAAAAAAATGATTAAAGCGTAGATGTATTTCATGATGATCCGTTTTTACGAATATAAGGCTTAAGTTTAATACGCTACGAATCAAGCTGTAGAAAATAAAAAAAAGGACTCATAGTCCTTCTTTACTTAATCAAATGATTTGTTCGAATTTTTACTCATTTCTAACAGCTTTTCGTACTGCTCTGGCGATAAATCTGAATGGTAAAAGGAGATTGGATTGACTTTTTGTCCGTTCTTTTCTACTTCGTAATGTAAATGCGGACCAGTAGATTTACCTGTTGAACCTACCAAACCGATTAAATCTCCGCGTTTTACCTTGTCTCCAACCTTCACTTTAAATTTACTTAAATGCGCATATCGTGTTTTATATCCAAACCCATGGTCAATTACAATTTCTTTACCATAACCCCAAGAGTTTACAGTACACTCTACTACCTTTCCGTCTCCAGTTGCATAAACATCTGTTCCTACATCAGCGGTAAAATCCATTCCCCAGTGCATTTTTCTAGTTTTATACACTGGATCTACACGCCAGCCGTATCCGGATGCCATACGCGTTAAATCTTTGTTGTTTACGGGTTGAATGGCTGGTAAGGAAGCTAAACGTGCTTCTCTGTCTTTAGCCACAGACAATAATTGCTGAAAAGAAATGGATTGTGCATAAAGCTTTGATTTCACCTCATCAATAAGTTGGTTGGTAACCTTAATCACTTCTGTATTTTCGGTTGCTTCTAAATACTCATATTTATTTGAACCTCCAATACCCATTTTTCTCAACTCTTCTGGAAATGCATCTGCATAAAGTGCGATTCTGTATAATTCTTCGTCTCGCTTTTTAATGTCGTCTGCAACTTTTGAAATGATTTCTGATTTGCGTTTTAATTTTTCTACCTCTTTATTAAAGAAATCTACTTTAGCTTTTAACTCTTTCTCTCTAGGAGTCTCTACGCTCGTTTCTAATAAAAAAGCCAATCCAATACCAATAAGTATACTCGGAGCGATAAAAATTAATCCTTTTAGTATTCTTTGTCCTACAGAAGATTTGGCTTCTTCGTAGGATAACGTTTTGGGATTGTACTTATATTTTGTCTTTGACATCTTTCTTTTAAAAAACAGTTCAAAATTATACAAATAATCTAACTTTGCGTTGTTGTTAACAATGCTTAACAACTATATAACAAGTGATAATTAAGTACTTAACTCATGACAGTTCAAGAAATTAGAAGTCAGTTTTTAGCGTTTTTTGAGTCGAAAAAACACCAAATCGTAGAATCTGCACCTATGGTGATTAAAAATGATCCTACTTTGATGTTTACCAATGCCGGAATGAATCAGTTTAAAGATTATTTCCTCGGTCATTCTTCCCCAACTAATACAAGGGTTGCAGATACACAAAAGTGTCTTCGTGTTTCTGGAAAGCATAATGATTTAGAAGAAGTTGGAGTGGATACTTACCACCATACAATGTTCGAAATGCTTGGGAATTGGTCTTTTGGAGATTACTTCAAAAAAGATGCTATTGATTGGGCTTGGGAACTTTTAACAGAAGTATATAAAATAGACAAATCACAACTGTACATAACCGTTTTTGAAGGAGACGAAGAAGATGGTACAGACTTAGATACAGAGAGCATAGAATTATGGAAAAAACACATAGCTCAAGATAGAATAATTCTTGCCGATAAAAAAGACAACTTTTGGGAAATGGGAGATGTTGGGCCGTGCGGACCATGCTCTGAAATTCATGTTGATATTAGAGATGCTGCCGAAAGAGCGAAAGGAGACGGTAGAGAGTTAGTAAACAAAGACCATCCCCAAGTGATAGAAATTTGGAACTTAGTTTTCATGCAATATCAACGAATGGCAAACGGTAAACTAGAAAAATTACCGGCTACACATGTAGATACTGGAATGGGTTTAGAAAGACTAGCCATGGTTCTTCAAGGAAAACAATCAAACTATGATACAGATCTTTTTCAAGCATTAATTCAACCGTTAGAAAAAATTTCTGGTTTTACCTACGGTAAGCAAGAAGAGGTTGATATTGCACTTCGCGTAATTGCAGATCATGTGCGTGCAATTGCTTTTTCTATATGTGACGGACAACTACCTTCAAATACAGGTGCGGGCTATGTAATTAGAAGAATTCTTCGAAGAGCCGTACGATATGGATATTCTGTGTTGAATTTGAAAGAATCTTTTATGGCAGAGTTATCTAAGGTATTAGTTGCTCAAATGGGAGATGCATTTCCGCAATTAAAATCACAAAAAGAGCTTGTAGAGAAAGTAATTAGAGAAGAGGAAAATTCTTTTTTTAGAACCCTAGAACAAGGTTTGAAACGCATAGAAACAAGCATAGAAAAAACCAAATCTGAAGGAAAAACAGAAATCGCAGGAGAAGAAGTATTTGAATTGTATGACACCTTTGGATTTCCAATAGATTTAACGTCTTTAATTGCAGCTGAAAATAAACTTAGCATAGATGAAAAAGGATTTAACACTGCATTAAATAGACAAAAAGAACGCGCTAGAGCTGCTACGGCTATGAGCTCAGAAGATTGGGTAATCTTAGCGGATGACGAAACAACAGAATTTATTGGATACGATAACTTATCAGCAGAGATACAAATCACGAAATACAGAAAGGTTTCTCAAAAGAAAAAAACATTTTACCAACTCGTGTTTAATTATACTCCATTTTATGCTGAAGGTGGTGGACAAGTTGGCGATACAGGATACATAGAAGAAAACGGAAACAAAACTGCTGTTTTTGACACTAAAAAGGAGAATAATTTAATTATTCATTTAGTGGAAAAGTTGCCAGAAAAGATATCTGCAAAATTTACTGCGGTTGTAAACCATAAAAAGCGAGAATTATCGGCAGCCAATCATTCAGCTACACACTTATTGCATCATGCTTTAAGAAGTGTTTTAGGTACACATGTAGAACAAAAAGGTTCTCTAGTTAATCCAAATTATTTGCGTTTTGATTTCTCTCACTTTTCTAAAGTAAGCGATGATGAATTAGAAAAAATTGAAGCACTGGTTTCTGCAGAAATTAGAAGTAATATTAATTTAGACGAACATCGTGCTGTACCCATGAGTACGGCACAAGAGTTGGGTGCTTTGGCTTTATTTGGAGAGAAATATGGTGACCTTGTTCGAGTGATTAAATTTGGTAATTCTGTTGAGCTTTGCGGAGGAACTCACGTCTCCTCTACAGGTAAAATTGGTTTGTTCAAAATCATATCAGAAGGCGCTGTTGCTGCTGGAGTTAGAAGAATTGAAGCTATTACAAATAGTGCAACCGAAGACTTTTACAAAGACAAAGCAAGTAAGGTAGAAACATTAAATGAGATTCTTAAAAACCCTAAAGATTTAACCAAAGCAGTAGACGATTTAGTGGTTAAAAATAAGCAGCTACAAAAGCAAATAGAGCAATTTCAAAAAGAGAAAGCAATGTTACTAAAGAGCGAGATTAAAAACGCGATTGAAAACATTAATGGAATCAATTTTATTGGAACTGAAGTAGAACTAGATGGCGGTAGTATTAAAGATATACTCTTTCAGTTAAAAGCTGAAACGGAAAATTTATTTGCTGTAATTGGTGGGAAAAACGACGGAAAATGTACGCTAAGTATTATTGTTTCTGATAATTTAATTGCCGAGAAAGAACTAAATGCCGGAAACATAATTAGAGAAGCTTCCAAATTTATTCAAGGTGGTGGTGGTGGACAACCAGCCTTTGCAACTGCTGGAGGGAAGAATCCGGATGGATTAAAACAGGCGATTAACTTAGTAAAAGAAAAAATAAAGTAATGTTGTTCGCATTGAAAAAATAAATGAAAAGAATTTTAATCATAACGTACTATTGGCCTCCCAGCGGAGGAGCTGGGGTGCAACGCTGGTTAAAATTTGTAAAATACTTAAGTGAATTTGGGTATGAAGTTGTAGTTTATACTCCCGAAGAAGGAGAGTTTCCATCAGAAGATAAATCTTTGTTTAAAGATATACCAAGCAATGTGGAAATATTGAAAACTCCGATTTGGGAACCGTATGACCTATATAAAAAGTTTGTTGGTCAAAAAAAAACCGAAAAAGTAAACGCTGGTTTTATACAAGAATCTAAAAAACCCAAGAAATCACAAGGATTATCTGTTTGGGTAAGAGGAAACTTATTTATTCCTGATGCCAGAAAATTCTGGATTAAACCTTCTGTAAAATATTTGACTAATTACCTTAAAAACAATCCAGTTGATACGGTAATTAGTAGTGGTCCGCCCCACTCTATGCACATGATTGCGCTTGGCTTAAAAAATAAATTAAAAACGCATGCACCAAAGTGGATAGCCGACTTTAGAGATCCATGGACAAACATAGATTACTATAAAGATTTAAAGTTAAGTACTTGGGCAGATAACAAACATAAACGTTTAGAGAAAAAAGTACTCGCAAAAGCAGATCAAGTAATCACAGTAGGAAAAACGCTCACAAAAGAACTAGAAAGTTTAGGTGCTAAAAACATTTCAACGATAACAAACGGCTACGATGCCGAAGATTTTACAGCTACACCAACCGCCAAGTTAGATGAAAAGTTATCTATTGCCCACATTGGTTCTATGAATAAAGATAGAAACCCTATACATCTATGGAAGTACTTGTCTAATCGGGTAAAAAGTGAAAAAAACTTTGCAGAACAGTTAGAAATAAAGCTAATTGGTAAGGTTGACATTGCTGTTTTAAATACACTAGAAAGTCTGCAGTTAAAGCCGTATATAAAACACATTAACTACCTACAGCATGACCAAGTAATTGAAGAACAGCAAAAAAGCAAAATTCTACTACTCGTGGTAAATAACACGCCAAACGCTAAAGGAATTCTAACAGGAAAAATGTTTGAGTACATCGCAGCTAAACGACCAATTTTAATGATTGGTCCGCCAGACGGAGATGCAGCAGAAATATTGAACGAAGGGTTTGGAACCTGTTTTGATTTTGAAAACATGAATTTCGACAGCTTCTTTTCGCAAGATTTTAAGGAATGGAAATCCTCAGCAAATCCTGAAAAATATACACGAAAAGTACTTACTCAAAAGCTTGTTGAGCTATTTTAAGTAGCTATTTTAAAAACAAGGATTCATTTAAAACAAGCGTTAATTCAAAGAAAGAATTTGTTCTACTTAATGTCCTCACAACTCTTTAATAAATTGTGAGGACTAATCTTTTTTATTGTTAGCACTTTTGCGTTAGTTTACTGCTGGGTTTGCAAACATTTTCACATCTTTTGCGTCTATAACATCTCCAGACAAAATAACCAAACGCTCTGTAATGTTTCTTAGTTCTCTTATATTCCCTGTCCAATTCGTTTTCTTTAATTCTGCCAAAGCCGTATCGTCCCACTTTTTTCTTGGAATACCGTGGTCTGCACAAACTAAGGTAAGAAAATATTCTGCCAATAAAGGTATATCCTCAGCACGTTCATTGAGCGATGGAACGTGCATAAGTATCACGCCTAATCTATGGTACAAATCCTCTCTGAAACGACCTTCATCAATTTCTTTTCGTAAATCTTTATTTGTTGCAGCAACAACTCTCGCATTTATCTTAATGTTCTTTTCTCCTCCAACACGTTGTATTGTGTTTTCTTGAAGCGCTCTTAGTACTTTAGCTTGCGCGCTGGCAGACATGTCTCCAATTTCATCTAAAAATATTGTACCGTCTTTTGCTAACTCAAACTTTCCTTTCTTTTGTTTAATAGCAGAAGTAAATGAACCTTTTTCGTGCCCAAATAACTCGCTCTCTATTAATTCTGATGGAATTGCAGCACAGTTTACTTCTATAAACGGACCTTCTTTCCTAGTAGAATTATCGTGTAATGATCTAGCTACAAGCTCCTTCCCTGTTCCATTTCCACCGGTTATTAAAACGCGTGCATCAGAAGGTGCAACTTTTTCTATCATCTCTTTGATTTTCAAAATTGCTTCGGTTTCACCAATAATTGAAGAACCTTTAAAACGTCGAACTGTTTTTTTCAACACTTCTTTCTCTTCTACCAAAGAAACTTTATCGCCCGCATTTCTAATCGTAACTAAAATACGGTTTAAATCTAAAGGCTTTTCTATAAAATCAAACGCGCCTTTTTTTATTGCTTCAACAGCTGTTTCTATATTGCCATGACCAGAGATCATAATTACAGGAGACGAAACTTTTTCTTTCTGAAAAGCATCTAATACTTCCATACCATCCATTTGAGGCATTTTGATATCGCAAAATATAATATCGTAATATTGTTTGGTAGCTTTTTCTACTCCTTCTTTTCCATTTTCTGCTTCATCTACTTCAAATTCTTCGAACTCTAAAATTTCTCTTAATGCTCTACGAATACTCTTCTCGTCGTCTATGATTAATATTTTTGCCATGTGTTTGATTTTGTCTTAAAAGTAAGATGAAAAATGAAAATGACGATTAGTTTTTTAAAAACTAACGGGTTCTTAACAGATTTTAATTGGAAAAAATTAAATTTCGAATGTAAGTTCCCAACCTCTTTTTTGCATTACAGCATAATAAGTGAGCAAAGCATTACTGCTTTCGAAATATGAAAAAGGAGCGGATATTTTTAATTCTTGCTCCGCTCTATTCACTTGTAAAGAATTTGGAAAAAAAGGATTATTTGTTTTAGGCTGCTCTGCAAAAAGCATAAATTTTCGTAACAAATCTACTCCGTTATTATCCGAAATTTTAAAATCTGAAGCATTAACTGAACATACAAAAGTAAGTTGCTTTTTAGCCCTTGAGAGTAAAACATTTAAACGTTTACCTCCGTCTTCCTGGTTTATTGGCCCAAAGCGCATATCAAACTTTCCGTCTATCGTATAGGCAAAGCCTAATGAGATAATTAAATGATCGCACTCATCTCCTTGCACATTTTCTACTGATTTAAATAAAATTCCGTCTTCTATTAATGCATCTAATTTAATTTGTTGAGGAGCAGATAGCTTACTGTAAATGAGCTTTAGTTGTTTTTCGTTGAAAGTAACAACCCCAAAATCATACTTTTGAGCAGCTAACTTATTGACTATAATCTGGGCTACTTTTTCTGCTTCTCTTTCGTTTCCATGATTAGTGTAAATACCAGTGCATTTTACAAATTCTATTGGATATTGAATGGGGTAGCCCTGAAACGTTTTTAATTGATTGTTGTAAAAATGTTGGTTAGAAAAAGCAATTAACGCCGGATGGGTTGAACGGTAGTGATGCGTTAACTTCACTTTTTTGAAATGAAATACTGCTTGATGTAATAAATCAATTGAATCAAAATGTGATTTAAAAAAAGTAGATGGCGACATTTGCTGGGTATCTCCTGCTACCAAAATACGCTTAGCTCTGTAAACTCCTCCGAATGCATTGGCTAACGGAATCTGACTTGCTTCATCAAATACGGCTAAGTCTATACTCTCTTTTTCTAGCGGAAAATCCGATGCCAGTTGGTACGTACTCAATAACTTAATCGGATGCAAAAGATCTATCCAAATTTTGGCATCAGAACTATTTAATTCTAACGGAGACTTATGGCTGCGCGACTTTGAAAATTCTTTCACCAAAATTGCTTTGCCTTTTCTGAGTTTTATTTTTAATGCTTTATTTTCTTCTGATAATTTCGATGCCGGCGTATTTAATAATGTATGATAGTTAATAAATTTCTGGTTTGCCTCACGCAGTATACTGTTGGCAAAAAGAGCAAACTCATCCTTCTGTAAATGCAGTACTTCTTCTAAATCTTCTTTGAGCTTAGTTCCATCAAAACTTCGCATAGAAGGGTGTAAACTTTCAAATTTAAGATAAGCGCTAACGCAAACCACCTCTTCTATATCTTTAATACTTTTAAATTTTGATAAACTGGTTAAAACTGATGTATCTAGTTGTTTAATTTCAGAAAAGTAGAGAATTAAGGTAGGAATACTTTCTTTTATTTCTTGCAATTGCTCAAAAACAGTTTTACTCTCTTCTAAAGAAAATTGTTTTAAAAATTGATGTAAAGTACTTACTTCCTTTTCTTTTTCTAAAATACTTTTTCTTTCAGAAGACGTAAGCTTAGAAAGTGTCTCAATCTCATTTTTATCTGATGCATTGACACGCTCTACAATATTTTTTAAAGCCATCAAATCTGCTTCTATCGGTTCAATATTTAATTTTCGAAGCTTATCTTCTACCTCTATTTGTTTTGCCTTGAGCAAGTTCAATTTCTTTAAATTTTCTAAAGCTTCTAAGAAATTACTTATGCCTGTAGTAGAGAGTTTACTTAGTGCCTTTCTTTTTCTTCTTGTTTTTAAATTAAATCTGTCTGTAGTAGATAAAGCCGTAATGAAATCTGAAATTTCTGAATTACTTAAATTACGTTTCCAGTTGATTGTTTCTTTCTCTAAAATCTCTAGTTGTGCTTTTTGTTTAAAAAAAGCGTTGTGCAATTTAAAGAAACGCTTTTGCGTAGCACTGTTTTTTTGAAGCAAAGCAGTATTCAATTCTATCCCCGAAAAGTAGAAAAGTTGGGTGTAATAGATACGCTTTAAACTTTTCTCTACCGAACCCGGTGTTACAGATACCGCATGTGTTTTAATCAAAAAGTGATTAAGTTGCTCCGCTAAACGATTTACCTGCTCTAGCGAGTACTGTTGTAAATGCCTAATTTTTGTAAACGCAAAAGAATGTGAACGAGCATTAAAAACCTTTTCTAAATGCGGTTTCGCGTGTAACCATGTTTTAAGATCTGGTGCAGAAACGTCGAACTTATTTTTATTTAAATCAACAGAAGACGCTATGCTTTTAAAGGTTTGAAAATCTACTCCACCAATTATAGCAGTCGAATTTAACTTGTCCATTTTTTGCTGCAAAGCATTTAATCGCTGTTCACTTAAATAAAGTGTGTTAGCTGTAATTGAAGAGAAATTCTCTAAAAACGTATAGGTTCTCTCTAAACTTAAAATATTTGCAGTATTACTCTTGTTCCCAGAATAAAAAGAACATAAATAATGTAAATTATGCGTTTTAAGTTTATCATACACAACTTGTAACGCTGCGGGTTTTTCTGCAAGTAAAAGCGTAGTAGAATTGAATGCACAACTCTTAGCTAATATGTTTGCAATTACTTGGGATTTACCTGTTCCTGGCGGACCTTCTACCACCGTATTCTGCTCTTTCAAACAAGTGTAAACCTTTTGTTGATCGGTATCAGATGAAAAAATTGTACGATCAGATAACGCAAGATTATAGGCTGCACTAGCTGAAAAACCGAGTAAATGAGAAAGGTTTGAATCTTCTTCTCCTTTATCTGCAAGGAGTTCCAACTCTTTGATAATAGAAAACCTATGGTGATGAACATTCGCTAATCCTTCTATGTGCTTAATTTCTGTAATTAAAGTAGACGCGAGCAGCTGCTCTTTCACCGCCTCAAAAGAAGCGTTAAAGTCTATATAGTCTTCAAAAATTTTGACCAAAAATGGATTAAAAAAAGAAGAATTCGCTTGCTTTATTTTAAGGGTTTGATTGATTTTATTTTGCTTAACACTTAGAGGTATCAGCTGCAATGGAGTATGTCTTATTTTTCCTTTCCAATCCCAAACAACAATATCTTGTACTTTGCAGAGCGAATCTATTCCAATGTTTCGTTTATTTTTATTTGTTTCAAGAAGAATTTTTTTTAGTTCTTTATCCAACGGAATGGTCTCAAAGTCTGAATTTTTGAGGTAGTAAAAGCGCTTCGAAACCAATACATTCACAAGCAAGTCGTTCCCCGCCGGAGTTAATAGCTCATTTGCCCAGAATTGTATAGTTTCTTTCAAATTCAAAACGAAACAACGAATGTAAGAAACAAAATTACCTTTTTAACTTTCTATTTTCAAAAAGCAAATACCCTTACTGAAATACGGAGATCTTAAAAGGTGTTGTGCATTCTAACTTAATCGCTTTACTTACTTACATTGTTAATGTGTAGACTATAACTTACATTTGTAATGCAGATGAAAAAAATGAAATTTGGAACAAAAGTTATCCACGCAGGAATAGAACCAGACCCAACTACAGGTGCAATAATGACGCCTATTTACCAAACAAGCACCTTTGTTCAAGAAAGCATAGGCAAACATAAAGGATTTGCCTATGCAAGATCTAAAAACCCTACAAGAAGCGCGTTAGAGAATAGTCTTGCACAAATAGAAAACGGAAAATATGGAGCTTGTTTTGGCTCCGGAATGGCAGCTATTGATTGCGTGCTAAAAATGCTTAAACCCGGTGATGAAGTTATTGCAACTGATGATTTATACGGAGGTTCATATCGTTTATTTACAACTGTATTTTCTCAATTTGGTATTGTTTTTCATTTTGTTTCTATGCAAGATACAAAGTCCGTAGAAAGTAAATTGAATGCAAAAACTAAGTTAATTTGGGTAGAAACTCCTACCAACCCAATGCTTAATATTATCGATATAGAAGCAATGGCAATATGCGCGAAAAAGGTGAAGGCCTTTCTTGTGGTGGATAACACCTTTGCAACTCCTTATTTGCAAAATCCCTTAGAACTCGGTGCAGATATCGTTATGCATTCGGCAACCAAATATTTAGGCGGACACTCAGATGTAATTATGGGTGCGTTAATTTGCAACAATGAGAAAATTGCAGAAGAAATCTATCGAATACAAAATAGCTCTGGAGCAATAACCGGACCTATGGATTCTTTTTTAGTGCTAAGAGGTATAAAGACTTTACATTTACGAATGGATAGACATTGCTCTAATGGTGAGAAAATTGCTCATTTTTTAACCCAGCACCCTTCCGTTGAAGATGTCTATTGGCCAGGGTTACCATCACACCCAAACTACTTATTGGCAAAAAAGCAAATGAACGGATTTGGCGGTATGATTTCTTTTTCTCTAAAAAACAATAATTTAGCTGCTGCGCAAAAAATTGTAGAAAAAGTTAAGATATTTGCCCTAGCAGAATCATTAGGAGGAGTAGAATCGTTAATTGGTCATCCCGCAACAATGACGCATGCTTCTATTCCAAAAGAGGAAAGAGAAAAAACAGGAATTGTAGATTCTTTAATACGCCTAAGTGTAGGTATTGAAGATGTCGAAGACTTAATAAACGATTTAAAACAAGCATTAGAACAAAAATAAATTATGAGTTTTAGCAAATTTGCCGTAATCGGTGTAGGAAAATACGGTGCAACCATTGCACGAAGGTTAGCAGAAAAAGGTGCTCAAGTTTTTTGTTATGATAATTCAGAAACGAAAATTGAAGCTATTAAAGACGAAGTAGCCTTTGCAGTTACATTAGACAGCACAGATTCTAAAGCACTTGCTTCTCAAAACATAACAGAAATGGACGCTGCTGTTGTTGCTATTGGAGAAAATTTTGAAGCAACTGTTCTTACCGCTGTGCATATGATGGATATGGGAGTAAAACGTGTAATTGCTAGAGCCAGTGGAGATCATCAGAAGTTAATTTTAGAAAAAATTGGTGTAAAAGAAATACTTACACCCGAAGATGAGGTTGCCTTTGTTGTAAGAGAGCAACTCTTAAACCCTAGTATTTTATCTTTTTTACAATTACCAGATGATTATGAAATTGCAGAAATAAAGCCTCCGAAAGGAACAATTAACCGAACGATAGAAGATATAGATTTCAGAAACAAATATCAGCTAACTTTGGTAACCATAAAACGAGAGTACGACGTTAAAAAAGATGGCGAATATACCATTGAAAAACACGTAATTGGTGTTCCAAATAGTGATACAACTATAGAATCTAGAGATACTTTAGTAATTTTTGGGACAGCAAAACACGTTCAGCGTTTTATTGATGTAAATCAAATCTAACCAGCTGTAGATGAGAAAAAGATAGAAATCAGGGTTTTCTGCGCGATTTTTGTTTTTCTGACGACACTTAAGTAAAAGAATAAGACCGTTTATACCAAAAAAAGTAAAGATTTGCCTTTTCAATCGTAATTTTAAGCGTTGCTAATTAATAAAACTATGATAAAAAGAAAACTCTTACTTGTTCTCTGTGTAATTTTTTCCACCACGGGATTTTCTCAAGAACACAATCATGACCATATAGAACCTTGTGGTGAGGCCCAACTAAGAAATGCATTTTTGGAAAATGCTAGTCCGGAAGACCTACAACGCTACCAAGAATCTAGAACTGAACTAGAGAACTTCACACAGCAATTTATTGCCAACCAACAAAATGCAAGTGATAATGCTGACCGTTCGGTTATTTACACCATTCCGGTTGTTTTTCATATCGTACATGAAAATGGTTCTGAAAACATTTCTAATGCGCAAGTAGAAAACGCTATGTTTATAATGAATCGTGACTACCAAAAGTTAAACTCAGATACAATTGGCGTTGTAACACCGTTTAAACCTATTGTAGCAGATATTCAAGTTGAATTTAAACTTGCTAAGCGCGATCCAAATGGAAATTGTACAAACGGAATAACGCGTACTTTTTCAACTTTTTCAAATGATCCAAACGCAGGTGGAAATGATAGAATTAACGCAGTAATTGCTCAACATGGCGTTTGGCCTGGAGATGAGTACCTCAATATATTTATTGCAGGAGAAATTGGTGGTGCTGCAGGATATACATACCTACCAAGTAACTGGCTAGGTGGTTCTATGGGGAACGGTATACATGTATTAGATACTTATGTAGGAGCTATCGGAACTTCTAGCGTAGGAAGAAGTAGAACATTAACACACGAAGTTGGACACTGGTTAAATCTATCACACCTTTGGGGTGGAACAAACAACCCTGATGATCCTGCAAATTGTAACGATGACGATGGTGTTGCAGACACACCAAATACTGTAGGATGGACAGTTTGTGACTTGAACGGTACAACATGCGATGGAAACTTAGATAATGTTCAAAACTATATGGAATATTCTTACTGTTCAAGAATGTTTACTGAAGGACAGAAAAGTAGAATGCATGCAGCCCTAAATTCTGGTATTGGAGGAAGAAATAATATTTGGAGTCCGAGTAACTTAATTGCTACCGGAGTAAACGAACCAGATCAGCTTTGTAAAGCAGAGTTTGGTGCAAATGAATTTGAAATTTGCGCAGGTTCTGAAATTCAATTTACTGATTTTTCTTATACTGGTCCAACACAATGGACATGGAGTTTCCCTGGAGGAACACCGGCAACCTCTACAGCTCAAAATCCTGCTGTAATCTACAATACACCTGGAACTTACGCAGTTACTTTAACGGCCGGAGATGGAACTAACTCTGATACGGAAACAAAAACAAATTATATCACTGTTCTATCAAACATTGGTTCTTTACCTTTCTTAGAAACATTTGAAGATAATGTTGGTATTCCTGATGCAGAATGGAGCGAAGTGAACAATGGAGGAGCATCTTGGACAATTGCTCAAAATGTTTCTGGAGCTTCTGGCAACAGAGCTGCTAAAATGCCAAATTTCGGTATGCCGTCTGGGTCTGTGGATGACTTAATATCTCAATCTATGGATTTATCAGGTGTAGATCCAAATGAAGGTGTTACACTTAGTTTTAAATACGCATATAAAAAGAGAAATAGCGGAAATAACGAAATCTTAAAAGTGTTTATTTCTAGAAACTGTGGTGAAACTTGGGCACAAAGAAGAACAATTAGTGGAGACAATTTAGGCTCAGAAGTTCAAAGTAATGCATTCACACCAAGTAGCGAAGACGATTGGGTAACCGTGCACATGACAAATGTTACAAGTTCTTATTGGACAGAAGGATTTAGAACACGCTTTAGCTTTGAAGGAGACGGAGGAAATAATATTTATATAGACGATATTAATATTTATTATGGCTCACCGTCTGATGAATTAGTAGCTCTTGAAGAAGAAAATTTAGTGAGCGACTTTAGCGTTTTCCCAAATCCAAATGAGGGCGACTTTAACATCCGTTTTAACACATTAAATAATACACTTGCAAAAATTACTTTAGTTAATATGGTTGGACAAACCATTGCAACTAGAAATGTACAAGCAAATGCTGGTATGAACTTAGTTCAATTCGGAGAACAAGGTTTAGAATCAGGTGCTTATTTTGTGAATATTGTAGTAAATGGAGCAACACAAACAAAGCAATTGATTATCAAATAGAAAACTATTTATTAAAATAATTTTGTAAAGAGACTCAGAAATGGGTCTCTTTTTTTTGAAAAAAGGTTTCATCTCATTTTTTAACAGCTTTATTGAGAAATGTATTTTCACCAACTCAATTCTTAGTGCCTTATATGGTTTACTCCTTTGCTTTGCTTATTTTTGCTCTTCATAATTTAATGAGTTAGAAAACATGAGCGTTATAGAACTTTCAGATCAAGAAATTCAGCGTAGAGAAACGTTGAAAAAATTGAGAGATATCGGTATTGAACCTTATCCCGCAGCGTTATATCCGGTTTCACACAAATCTTCTGAGGTAATTAATAATTACAAAGAAGGAGAAAAGGTGTGCATGGCAGGCAGATTAATGCGCAGAAAGATTCATGGTAAGGCTTCTTTTGGTGAAATACAAGATGCAGAAGGTAGAATTCAACTTTACTTTAATAGAGATGTAATTTGTCCAGACGAAGATAAAACGCTTTACAACGATGTGTTTAAAAAACTCTTAGATTTTGGAGATTTTATAGGTGTTAAAGGAGATTTATTTAAAACACAGGTTGGAGAAATTTCTGTTAACGTTACAGAGTTCGTTTTATTAAGTAAATCTTTAAAGCCTTTACCACTACCAAAAACAGATGATAAAGGTAATACGTACGATGCTTTTACAGATCCTGAATTGAGGTACAGGCAGCGATATGTAGACATGACCGTAAACCCACAGGTGAAAGATATTTTTGTAAAACGTACAAAGTTGTTTACAGCTATGCGTAATTTCTTTAACGATGCGGGTTATATGGAAGTTGAAACTCCAGTTCTACAAAGTATACCTGGAGGTGCTGCTGCCCGACCATTTATTACACATCACAACGCATTAGATATGCCATTGTATATGCGAATTGCGAACGAATTATATCTAAAAAGACTAATTTGTGGTGGTTTTGATGGTGTATATGAGTTTTCTAAGAATTTCCGAAATGAGGGAATGGACAGAACCCACAACCCAGAGTTTACAGCAATGGAAATTTATGTAGCTTACAAAGACTACAATTGGATGATGGACTTTACTGAAAAGTTGCTAGAACATTGTGCAACTGCTGTTAATGGTACATCAGAATGCACATTTGGAGAACATCAAATAAGCTTTAAAGCTCCTTACAAACGCGTTACCATGCGCCAATCAATTATCGATTTTACTGGTTTTGATATTAAAGGTAAAACAGAACAAGAATTGTTTGATGCTGCCAAAGGAATGGGTATTGAGGTAGATGCTACAATGGGTAAAGGAAAACTTATCGATGAAATTTTTGGTGAGAAATGCGAAGGAAATTACATTCAACCAACTTTCATTACAGATTATCCTAAAGAGATGTCGCCTTTATGCAAAGAGCACAGAGAAGACCCAGAGTTAACAGAGCGTTTTGAGTTAATGGTTTGCGGTAAAGAAATTGCTAATGCCTACTCTGAGCTTAACGACCCAATTGATCAGCGCGAACGTTTTGAAGAACAAGTAAAATTAGCCGAAAAAGGAGACGATGAAGCTACAGGCTTAATTGATCAAGACTTTTTACGTGCTTTAGAATATGGTATGCCTCCTACATCTGGTTTAGGGATTGGTATGGATAGATTAATTATGTATTTAACCAACAATCCTGCAATACAAGAAGTATTGTTTTTCCCTCAAATGCGACCAGAGGTTTTTGGTAAAAAAGGTCCGGATTTAACAGAAAACGAAGCCTTAATTTTTGATTTACTAAAAAAAGAATCAAAAATGGAGTTGAATGTATTAAAAGAAAAGACCGGATTATCTAATAAACAGTGGGATAAAGGTGTGAAAGGACTAGCTAAACACGAATTAACCCAAGTAGAAAAAACAGATGATGGTTTATTTATAGCTGTAAAATAAGTAAATATTAGGTTAAGTAATAAAGAGAGACACTCAAATGCGTGTCTCTCTTTTTTTATTTAAAAGTCATTTATTTTTAATTGATTATTGTTTCAAAACGCTCAAAATGGCACGTGTATCCATTTGGGTTTCTTTCTAAATAATCTTGATGCTCAGGCTCTGCAGCCCAAAATTTTGTAAATGGTTCTAAGGTGGTTACTACTTTTCCATTCCATTTACCAGATTGATTTACAATTTCTATCACTTCTTGTGCGATTTTCTTCTCTTCATCGTTTTGAAAGAAAATTGCACTTCTGTAACTAGAACCTCTGTCATTCCCCTGTCTATCTACAGTTGTAGGATCATGTATGCAATAGAAATAATCTAAAATTGATCGGAAATCTATAATATCTGCGTCAAAGGTAAGCTCTATACCTTCTGCATGACCAGGATGATATTTGTAAGTTGGGTTATCATTTTCGCCTCCCAAATACCCAACTTCTGTATCCAAAATTCCAGCTCGTTTTCTAAAGAGATCTTCCATTCCCCAAAAGCAACCTCCTGCTATATATGCTTTTTTATAATTTGACATGCTTTTAATTTTTAAAATGCTAACTCTAAATTAGCTTAAACTTTTCAGGTTAAATAAGAAACATGGGCTTTTGTTTTCTAGTCTACCAAGATTAAGAAGAAAGCTTATTTATTTTAAAAGACTCAGCAAGATAGTACTGAAGGTTTTTGATTTCTCGGCGTTAGGAATATGACCAGCATCATCTATAATAAAAATTTCTGCGTTCATTGTATTAGCAAGAGCTTCTCCATATTTTAACTCAAATATTTCATCCTCCCTTCCCCAGATTACAGCAGTTCTTCCGTCTTTTAATTGCTCTTTAATCTTTGGTTGCGATGTGTTTAAAAGGGCTCTCATTGCTTTCTCTTGCTCCATTTGATTATCCGTAAAGTATGCCTGATACATTTTTTCCAAAACAAACTTTGGAATTTTCTTGTCTTTATACAAGCCCAAATTAATTAAGCGTTGAACTTCTTTGTAGTTTTTCGGCACAAAAATATCTGCGGGCGACTGCTCTCCATATTTTTCTGCTAGACGGATCGCGTTTTGACTCTCATAAATGTGACCTGGAGAATCTATAATAACCAATTTATGAACAGAAACATCCTTTTGATTAGCGTAAAGAAGTGCAACAAATCCGCCATAAGAAATACCTGCAACAGAAGTACGCGTTACTTTCTCTTTCTTACATATTTTATTTAGCAAAGCAACTTGGCGAACTAAATTATACTGCTGATTGGCACTTGTGGATTCTCCAAAAGCAAATAAATCGGGCACAATTAGATAATGTTTTTTTGACAACGTTTTTATGTTAGACTGCCATGTTTGTTGTCCGCCAGAACCAAATCCATGAATGAGTATAAGGGTGTCGCCTGATCCTCCACTATAATAGGTAATGGTATCGCCAGCATCATACATTACTTTTTTTACGATATCATTCCTTTTAAACTTCCAGTCTACTGTTGCATCATAAAGCTGTGTGATAGAACAAGAAGATAAAATACTACCTAGAAATACAAGAAAAAGAAAATTTATGCGTTTCATGATATGTCATTAAAATTTGACTAAACAAGATAAGTAGTTTAACTAGAATTTACTACTTTTAAACAAAATAAGACATGAAAACTACCTTATACATAATCTCCATTCTTCTGCTAACGAGCTGTGCAACTTCGTCTTTTCAACAAAGAAAACACTTGAGTGGTAAATTTAAAGCTCCAAAAGCTTCTCTTTCTTCTTTGCAAATCAAAAAAGAAAAAGACGAGATCATTAATAGTAATTCAGAAGTAAAACACAGCAATCTATCATTAGAAACAACTCAGTCTTCCTCAGCGATAAATAAAGCGTATCCTTATGAGCACAATTCAACCGACGAAATAACTGTAGTTCCAAAGGAAAAGAATGAAGAAAAGAGCTTAGTTCTAGGATTTACTCAAGAAGAGGATTACCAAGCAGAGTTTATTGATGAACCGATTTTTGATGATACCGTTTTTGTAAATGGGAATAGTGTAGAAGGAGAGTTAGCCCGAAAATCGAAAAATCAAGGTACAGCAAGCTTAATTTTAGGGATTTTATCATTTTTCCCTTTCCCATTAACCACGCTAATTTTTAGTATAGTAGGAATTGCCTTGGCGAAGTCTGCCTTACGTTCTCGTTATCAATCGGAGGTAGGACGAACAAACGCAAGAATAGGAAAAGTACTTTCTATCATCTCTTTATCTCTATTGATTGCAGCGATTTTACTCCTTATTACTGCTCTGTTTCTATTTGGTTTCTAAAGATGCAACAATAACACTAAACATTTAGTGTTTCAATTTCTTTTAATCTACCGCGTGCAGCCTTAATCGATTTTACGTCGGTATAAATAAGTCGTAGCCTATCGTTTTTCTCGTTCATTTTACAATTTACTGGGTTAGACTGCACATAATTTAATATACGCGTAAAATGTGCACTTTGATAGTACATACTCTCTGGGTTAGACAAAAAGTAACCAATCATTTTACCTGATTTAATTATCAATTTTTCGAAACCTATACTTTGTGCCAACCAACGCAGTTGCATAGATTCAATCAGCTCAAAAACAGAATCTGGAATTGGTCCAAACCTATCTTCTAAATCTCTTGTAAACTTGTCCAAATCATCTTGAGCAGTCATATTATCCAGCTGTTGATACAACATTAAACGTTCTGCTACATTGTTTACATAATCATCGGGTATACGTATTTCTAGATCGGTTTCTAGCTGACATTCTTTAACAAACTGTCCAAAATTATCTGTTTTACGCTCTTTAAAAAGCTCTTTAAATTCAGACTCTCTTAATTCCTCTATGGCTTCGTTTAAGATTTTTTGATACATATCGAACCCAATATCAGATATAAATCCAGACTGTTCTCCGCCCAATAAATTTCCAGCTCCTCGAATATCTAAATCTTTCATTGCGATGTTGAAGCCAGAACCTAAATCAGAAAATTGAACCAAAGCTTCTAGGCGTTTTCTTGCTTCAGAAGTCATCATATCATACCTCGGAGCAATTAAATAACAAAAAGCCTTTTTATTAGAGCGACCTACTCTACCGCGCAACTGGTGTAAATCTGATAAACCAAAATTATTTGCGTTGTTAATGATAATTGTGTTGGCATTAGAAATATCAATCCCAGATTCTATGATAGTAGTAGCTAACAATACATCGTATTCACCTTCTATAAAATCCATCATTATTTTCTCTAAGGCTTTACCGTCCATTTGACCATGACCAATTGCAACTTTAACTCCCGGACAGAGTCTTTGAATCATGCCGGAGATTTCTTTGATATTTGCCAAACGATTATGAACAAAGTAAACTTGTCCACCTCTACTTACTTCGTAAGAAATAGCATCTCGTATAATTTCTTCGTCAAACTGCACCATTTCTGTTAAAACGGGTTGTCTGTTAGGTGGTGGAGTATTTATAATACTTAAATCTCTTGCTCCCATTAAAGAAAATTGCAACGTTCTTGGTATTGGAGTAGCGGTTAAAGTTAAGGTATCAACAGTAGCTTTTAACGTTTTTAGTTTGTCTTTTACCGCAACGCCAAACTTTTGTTCTTCGTCAATAATCATTAACCCAAGATCTTTGAACTTTACGCTTTTACTTACAATTTTGTGGGTTCCAACCAGAATATCAATTTTACCTTCTGCTAAATCTTTTAAAGTCTCAGAATTTTGCTTGGTCGTTTTAAAACGGTTAACATAATCTACACGAACGGGAAAATCTTTCAAACGCTCTTTAAAACTTCTGTAGTGTTGTAAAGAAAGAATAGTGGTAGGCACAAGTATAGCAACTTGCTTACCATCTGTTGCTGCTTTGAAAGCAGCTCTAATTGCAATTTCTGTTTTACCAAAACCAACGTCTCCACAAATAAGCCTGTCCATAGGAGTATCTTTCTCCATATCTTCTTTTACAGCTTCTGTAGCTTTTAATTGATCGGGAGTATCTTCATAAATGAAAGAAGCTTCTAGCTCGTTTTGCAAATATGTATCCGGTTGATAAGCAAAGCCAACCTGTGTTTTACGTTTGGCATAAAGTTGAATCAAATCAAAGGCAATTTCTTTAATTTTCTTCTTCGTTTTCTTTTTAAGTGTAGCCCACGCTTGTGTTCCTAACTTATTCATTTTAGGAACTGTACCGTCTTTACCTGTAAATTTAGAAATACGATGAAGCGAGTGTATGCTCACGTAAAGCACATCGTTGTCTTTATAGATTAAACGAATTGCTTCTTGCGGTTTACCATTCACATCTATAGTTTGTAAACCAGAAAACTGACCAACACCATGATCTATGTGCGTTACATAATCTCCTTTTTGCAAATTATACACTTCTTTTAAAGTGATTGCTTGTTTAGCTTGTCTAAAACCTTCTTTTAATTTAAACCTGTGGTAACGCTCAAATATTTGATGATCTGTATAAAGCACTAATTTAGCGTCTGGAGCAATAAAACCTTCTTGCAACGCTACATTCATAGGTGTAAATTCTACGGCTCCTCCAATGTCTTTAAAAATATCGTAAAGCCTTTCTATTTGTTTGGGTTGATTAGAGAAAATCATGTTTTCAAACCCAACTTTTTTACGAGCAATTAAATCTTCTCTAAGTAATTCAAAATTTTTATTAAACGCCGGTTGAGGTTGAAACGTAAACTCACATGTTAAATCAGGTTGAAAATTAAAGTCCGGACCAAATTCAATAATAGAAAATTCTTCTACTTGCTTTTTCCATTCTGAAGGATGAAAATACATCTCATTTGGAGGTGTACGCTTTACTCCTGTATCTGGTAAATCTGTATATATTTTTGTTGCTTTGTCGTATTCGTTTTCTAAGGTTTGTTTGGTTATAGATTCTGAACTCGTCCACACGGTGGTTTGACTCCCCAAAAATTGTAAAATTGTACCGTTAGACTTTTGTATTTCTTGTCCTTGAATATTTGGAATAACTGTAAAAAACGCGTGCTGATTAATGGATAGCTGCGAAACAGGATCAAATGTACGTATAGAATCTACCTCATCTCCAAAAAACTCTATTCTAAAAGGATGATCGTTGGCAAAAGAAAATACATCTACAATACCACCACGGATAGAAAACTGACCGGGTTCATAAACAAAGTCTTCTATTTCAAACCCGTATTCTTGCAACACTTCTGTTATAAATTCAATAGAATACTCTTTCCCTTTTTCTATTTTAAAGGTATTTTCTGAAAGAATAATTTGCGTAGGTACTTTTTCAAATAGTGCTTTTGGATAGGTTATTATTGCGGTATTTGTGCCCTTGTTTACTTTTTCTAATACTTCTGCTCTTGCTACAACATTTGCATTATCCGTATCTTCTATTTGATATGGAGTTCTATAGGATGCAGGGTAAAACAGGATGTTATCTTCAGGAAAAATCCCTTGTAAATCATTTAAAAAATAAGCAGCTTGCTCCTTGTCGTCTAATATAAATAGATGGTGACCAGGAACTTGTCGTGTAAGCAAACCCGCAAGTATAGCTTTAGAAGACCCGACTAAACCTTTCCACTGAATTCTACTGCCAACGTATTGTAATTTATCTGCCGTTTCATCTATCTGTGAGTAAGATGAAATTTTTTTTATTAGTGATTTACTATCCATATTCTACAAAGCACAAAAGGCAGAGAAAAAGTATGGAGGCTATCTACACTTTTTACTCTGCTTAAAATTTACGTTGGCAAAAATACAGTTTTGAATGTTTTCGTTTGCACTTTGAAAGATTTTTATGGGAAACTGAGAAATGGCGACAATTTAGAAAACTATAAAAGAAACGAGAATAATTTAAGTTATCTAGTTCTCATACTTCTGTCAACTATTTGAAAAATTATGCTTTTCGGTTGAAGCTTAAGTGCTTTGTCTATTTTTTCCTTATCTTTGTTCAAGCTTTTAGGGGTGTCTTCCAAACGATTAATTTTGGAATTCTGAGAAATACTCTTTGAACCTGATTTGGTTAATACCAACGAAGGGAAAAAGCATCGAATACACGTATTTTGTATACGCTGTATTGGGTGAATTCTCTTAAAAGCATTATTTATTGTGAAAAGAAATGAATTTACCTCGTATCCAATACATTACGCATCCAAAAGAAGATTTTGAAGATTTACATTGGCTAGAAAACCTTGCCGAAGGTGGTGTGCAGTGGGTACAACTCAGAATTAAAGGAAATCATTTTAAGGCTAGATATCCGAATAAAGATTATGCTTCATATTTTGAAGAAACTGCTCTTAAAGTAGCCGAAAAATGTAACTCTCTAGGCATAATTCTTACCGTAAATGATAACTATGCATTTGCAAAATTAAATCTTATTGACGGGGCTCATATTGGAAAAGAAGACGAAGATCATTTAGTTGTTAGAGAACAATTAGGAAGTAGTAAACTATTGGGTTGTACAGCAAATTCTTGGAAGGATATTAAGAAGTATGATTTAACTAAATTAGACTATTTGGGTGTTGGTCCGTTTAACTTCACAACCACAAAAGACAAAGATAAGTTAGCTCCAGCATTAGGAATTAGGGGATACAGAATTGTTGTTTCGCAAATGAAAAACAAAAAATGGGATACACCTGTTTTTGCCATAGGAGGAATTGAAGAAGAAGACATTACGATGATTATGAAAACTGGAGTGCACGGAATTGCAATTTCTGGATTAATTTATAATAAGCATTACACCATAAAAGATATAAAACGCATTTGTAAAGCTGTAGAAGATGGAAAAATTGAAAATAGGGAATTTAGAACTTCAGTCTAGATTATTTACTGGAACAGGAAAGTTTAGCAGTTCTAAACGCATGGAAGAAGCACTCTTGGCAAGTGGTTCTGAATTGGTTACAGTTGCCTTAAAACGTATAGATATTAAGAATGAAACAGATGATATATTAAAACACCTTAATCATTCTCAATTTAATTTATTACCCAATACTTCTGGTGTTAGAAATGCCAAAGAAGCTATTTTTGCTGCTGAATTAGCGAGAGAAGCTTTAGAAACTAACTTGGTGAAATTAGAAATTCATCCAGATCCTAAGTATTTAATGCCAGATCCTATTGAGACATTAAAGGCTACCGAAGAGTTGGCTAAAAAAGGCTTTATTGTACTGCCTTATATACATGCAGACCCAGTTTTGTGTAAGCATTTAGAAGATGCTGGTACGGCTGCCGTTATGCCTTTAGGTGCACCAATTGGAAGTAACAAAGGAGTTAGAACAAGAGATTTTATTGAAATTATAGTAGACCAAGCAAAAGTTCCTGTAATTGTTGATGCTGGTTTAGGAGCTCCGTCTCACGCTGCCGAAGCAATGGAGTTAGGTGCAGATGCCGTATTAGTAAACACAGCAATTGCCGTTGCAGAAGATCCTGTGAAAATGGCCATCGCGTTTAAATTAGCTGTAGAAGCTGGTAGAATGGCCTTTGAAGCAAAATTAGGTGGAATTACAAAGACAGCGGTTGCAAGTTCGCCTTTAACTAGTTTTTTAGATTGATACAGTGATTTTAAGCGGAGCATTCAAAAATCCTCCTCTTCAATACCTCCTACAAAGGGGAAGAGAAATTATTCAATTTTAAAGTTTATGTTTAAAGAAGAGATTAAAAAGTACAATTGGGACGAAGTAAAGTCTTCTATCTACGGAAAAACTTCTGCAGATGTAGAACGTGCTTTGCGCAAAGCTAAAAGAGATTTAGAAGATTTTAAAGCATTAATTTCTCCTGCTGCAGCGCCTTACTTAGAGCAAATGGCTGCTATGAGTCAGCAACTTACCCAAGAGCGCTTTGGAAAAACAATACAGATGTACATCCCAATGTATCTTTCTAATGAGTGTCAGAATATCTGCACGTATTGTGGATTTAGCTTAGATATAAAAATTAATCGAAAAACTCTGTCAGACAAAGAAATTTTAGAAGAGGTTAAGATTATTAAAGCAATGGGTTATGATCATATTCTGATTGTAACAGGAGAAGCAAATAAGACTGTAGGTTTAGATTATTTCATCAATGCTATTCGTCTAATTAAGCCCTATTTTTCAAACATTGCAATGGAAGTTCAGCCGTTAGACCAACACGAATATGAACAATTAATTGAAGAAGGATTAAATACTGTTTTAGTATATCAAGAAACCTATCACAAAGAAGATTATAAAATTCATCATCCAAAAGGTAAGAAATCTAACTTTGACTACCGTGTAGATACGCACGACCGATTAGGAAGAGCTGGTATACACAAAATGGGAGTTGGTGTTTTATTTGGATTAGAGGACTGGAGAACAGATACATTTTTTGCTGCTACACATCTAGATTATTTAGAAAAAACGTATTGGAAATCTAAATATTCTATCTCTTTTCCTAGACTAAGACCTTGTGCAGGAGGAATTCCGCTAAAATCTGAAATGACAGACAAAGAGTTGGTGCAGCTAATATGTGCGTATCGCATTTTTAATCAAGAAGTAGAATTAAGCATGAGTACCCGCGAGTCTGAAACATTTAGAAATAACATTATTAAATTGGGAATTACCAGTATCTCTGCCGACTCAAAAACTGATCCTGGCGGATACGCTAATCCTGCAGTAAATTTAGAGCAATTTGAAATTGACGACAAACGCTCTACAGATACCTTTATTGAAGTAATTAAAAAACAAGGATACGAACCCGTTTTTAAAGATTGGGATTTGAGTTTGCAATAGACCTTGCATATATCAAAAAATAGTCTTAAACGAAAAAAATCTCTAGTTGTTCGACTAAAGATTTTTCAATATGGTATGTAGTTTCAAATTTATTTCAGCGTGATAGAATCTTTACCTATCAATGTTCCATCTGCGTAAACTTTAATTGTATAGTTTCCTTTATCAATTTCTTTTCCTTGTAGATTAAATACAATAGCAACATCTATAGCTTGCTTTTGATAGTTTATTTCTCTTTTATCTGAATATAAAATTGTTTTGCCATCGGCGTTTGTGGTGTTATTGGCACGTGTATAAATAACGTTGCCATTCGGGTCAACCACTTGTATATAAATCATTTTATTTCCTGCCTCGGCTATCTTATTTTCTCCGATAGTAAATTCTGCCTTAAATCCATCTGCTCTTCTCGCTCTATTAGTTTCATCTATATCTCCTCCACCAACTTTAAAACGGTAGGCAAAACAGTTGAAATTATATGCGCTCAATTTTGCTCCAGCAGCAACCAATGCCTGTGTTTTTGCTGCCGTTTCGGCTAATTCATCTCTTTCTAATTGTGTTGCAGAAAGCTGGTTAGATGTTTCGTCTAAACGCGTTGTCAGGTTTAAATTAAGTGTATTTAAAGAATCAATTTGATACAGATATCCTTTCATAATTCCTCTTAAGGTCTCATTCTCCGTTTTTAACTTATTTATTTGGCTGTAGCTTCTTCTTTTGGTGTTGTTTAGCTCTTCTAACAATTCAGATATTCTTGCTTTTTGCACGTTCAAACTGTCGGCTTTTGTTGCATCCTTTTCAATCAAGGCGTCATAGGTTGCTAACATTTCTTGGAAATCGCTTCTTAAATCATTTGTAGCACCGTCAATATATCCGGATAGCGCTTGATTCATGTCTTCCATTTCTTGTTTAAGCTGCGTGTTTGCAAGAATTACCTCTTCTTTAGCTTTCTGTTCTCCAGACCATAAGAAAATGAATATTCCGGCAACAATAAATCCTAAAATTGTGGTTAAAATCCAAACACCTGCATTTGATTTTTTTTCTGTTGATTCGTTTATATCAGACATATCGTTTTGTTGTTTATTCTACTCAAATTAATTTGTTATTCTTAACGAAGGTACATTTTTTTTTAATTCGAAAATGTTAAAAAATTAGTTTCCAGTATGCATTAAATATGCTTTAAGAAATGGATTTAAATCACCGTCCATAACTGCATCTACGTTCCCTGTTTCGAAACCAGTTCTTACATCTTTCACCAATTTATAAGGGTGCATTACATAATTTCTAATTTGACTTCCCCACTCAATTTTCATTTTTTCAGATTCAATCTCGTCTCTTTTTTCTAGTCGTTTTCTTAACTCCAACTCATATAATTGAGAACGAAGCAATTGCATGGCCTTTTCTTTATTCCCGAGTTGTGAACGCGACTCTGAATTTTCTACAATAATACCTGAAGGTTTGTGTCTTAACCTAACGGCTGTTTCTACTTTATTTACATTTTGACCACCGGCTCCACCTGATCGAAACGTTTCAAATGTAATATCTGCCGGATTGATATTTATCTCTATACTTTCATCCACTAAAGGATACACGTAAACAGAAGCAAAAGAAGTATGGCGTTTAGCATTTGAATCAAAAGGTGAAATTCTTACTAAACGGTGCACTCCATTTTCTCCTTTCAAATATCCAAAAGCAAAATCACCATCAAATTCTATTGTAACGGTCTTAATTCCTGCAACATCTCCTTCTTGATAGTTGAGCTCTTTAATTTTATAACCATTTTTTTCTCCCCACATGATATACATGCGCAAGAGCATAGATGCCCAATCACAGCTCTCTGTACCTCCTGCTCCGGCAGTAATTTGCAATACCGCATTTAGGTTATCCTCTTCTCCAGAAAGCATATTTTTTAATTCCAACTCTTCTAGCTCATCAATGGTTTTGGAATATAGCGCATCTATTTCTTGTTCGTCGCCTGCACCTTCTTTATAAAAATCAATAAGTACAGCCAAATCCTCGCTTGCTGTTTGTAAGTCTTCATAAGCCGTAACCCAAAACTTTTTTTGCCTCATTTTTTTAAGCAAAACCTCGGCTTTTTTTGGGTCGTCCCAAAACGTTGGATCCTGAGATTTTAATTCATCTTCATGGATCTCGGCGCGCTTTTGTTCTACATTTAAGTATTTCTTAAGTGCTTCTACTCTCGTTTCTAAAGCTTTAAACTGATCGCTGTTTACCATAAAGACAAATATAAGCATCCATACTTGGAAATGAATAAAACCCTGAATTCGAAACTAAGGATAAACGAAATTATTTGTCCACGGAACAAGAGGTTTTCAACAAAATAAAAATAGTTGTAAACCTTGTTCAATAACACACTAAAAGTTTTAAATTTGCGTGTATTAATAAAGAAAAAATGAATATACCAGAAAACTTAAAATACACGAAAGACCACGAATGGTTGTCTATTGACGGAGATATTGCTACCGTAGGTATTACTGATTTTGCGCAAGGAGAATTAGGAGATATCGTGTATGTAGAAATTGAAACAGAAGGTGAAACATTAGATGCTGAAGAAGTTTTTGGTTCAGTTGAAGCAGTAAAAACTGTATCTGACTTGTTTATGCCAGTTTCTGGAGAAATTATCGAATTTAACGAAGAGTTAGAAGCAGAACCAGAAGTTGTAAATGCAGATGCTTACGGTAAAGGTTGGATGGTAAAAATCAAATTAAGCGATCCATCACAGGTAGAAAGTTTACTTGACGCAGCAGGGTACAAAGCGATTATTGGTTAATGTTTCGTTACATTCTTCCTGGAGTTATTTGGCTTACGATTATATTATTTCTTAGTCTTACTCCTGGGGATGAACTGCAACAAGTAAATTGGGATTACTTTGCGTTTGACAAATTTGCTCATCTTGCTGTTTACGCTATTTTGGTTCATATTTGGCTTACTGGACTAAAAAGGCAAAGAACCAGTAAATTATTAAGAAACAAAGCGTATTTTATCGTTATTGCTACTGCAATTATTCTCGGTTTAGGTATAGAGTTTATCCAATGGCAATTTATACGCGGAAGAGTTTTTGATAATTGGGATGTGATTGCAAATTGTGCAGGTATTCTATCGGGATCATTGTCGTCCTATTTACTATACAGAAATTACTATTGATTTTGTGGTACACTAATTGCTATAAAATCTTTGTATATTAGCAACAATTATTATTTATTATGGAATTAAAGAAAAACCCAGAATTTGATAGTCAAAAAGTGAGATTTCCACTTATGATGCTAGGTTTCCTAATTATAGGTTCTCTTGTATTGGCTTCATTTTCTTTTCAGGCACCTGCAGAAATTGCAGAGAAAACAGAAAAATCAAAGGATAAGGATGATATTCCAGAGGAACAAATTCAAGAAGATGTTCCACCACCACCCGTAGATAACACACCTCCTCCACCAGATGCGCCAGAACCACCAATCGTTCCAGACGCAAAAGAAAAAGAGAATGAGGATAAAGAAATAAAAAATAAGCCAACACCTCCACCTCCACCAAAAATAACAGTAGAGCCTAAAAAGGAGGCTGCACCAATTGTAGATTATCCAGATGTAGAAGCACAGTTTCCAGGTGGAGCAGCTGCAATGAAACAATACCTAGCAGAAAACATTCAATATCCAGAGATGGCAATTGAAATGGGTGATCAAGGTAAAGTTTTCGTAGAATTTGTAGTAAATGCAGATGGTTCTTTGCAAGATGTTAAAATCTTAAAAGGAGTTTCTAGAGAAATCGATAGAGAAGCGAAACGTGTTGTTAAATCTATGCCTAAATGGAC
This sequence comes from Lishizhenia sp., assembly GCA_965656535.1. Classification (GTDB taxonomy): domain Bacteria; phylum Bacteroidota; class Bacteroidia; order Flavobacteriales_D; family Crocinitomicaceae; genus Lishizhenia. Next base: position 718,103 of record CBFHKX010000001.1, on the reverse strand, counting down.
GCCAGCAGAACAAAAAGGAGAGTCTGTAAGAGCAAGGTGTAGAATTCCTATCAGTTTTATTATTCGATAAATAATACATATTCACATAATTATCCCTCTCAATTGTTTGTGAGGGATTTTTTTTAATCAAAAAATGAAGCTACAATCGCTCTTTTCTTGCATAGACCTTACTTCCCTATCACTATTTGATAACGAAAAATCTATTAAACGCCTTGTACAATCAGTCCTTGAATTAGAAAAAGAAAATTATCCTGTAGCCTCAGTTTGCACCTTTCCAAAGTACGCAGGTTTTGTGTCTAAAGCTCTGGTGGATTCTAAAATAAAAAACTGCTGTGTTAACAGCTCTTTCCCACATGCGCAAACCTCTTTATCTAGTAAATTATCAGATATAAAAGAAATAAAACCGTACGTTGATGAAGTAGACATTGTAATTGACCTTGGAAATTTCATCTTAAATAAACCTTTGGTAGACAAACAAATAAGCGAAATTAAAAAGGCATTAGGAAATAAAGCACTAAAGGTAATTCTAGAAACTGGCGAAATCAAAGACGAAAGACTTTTACGCCAAATCTGCAAATGCGCTATGCGATCTGGTGCAGACTTTATTAAAACATCTACAGGGAAAACTGCTATTGGAGCAACAACAAACGCCGTGAAAATTATGGCCGAAGAAATAGCAGATTTTCAAGTAAAGGAACAAAAAACGGTAGGACTAAAAATTAGCGGTGGAATTAGAACCTTAAGTGATGTAAATGAATATATTTCTGTAATTGAAGCCTATTTACCTCCAACCTACTTCACAAATCAAACGTTTAGAATTGGAGCAAGTAGTTTAATTGATGACTTAAATAAATACAGATAGAATGATTTTTGAACCCAAACACATAATCGCATTAGAAGCTGCCGTTGCAGCAAGTAAAATCATTATGGACATCTATGAAAAGGGGTTCGAAACTGAAATAAAACAAGATGGTAGTCCGGTTACAGAAGCCGACTTAGCTGCTTCAAAAATTATAGCTGAACACTTAGCCAAAACAAAACTACCTATACTAGGAGAAGAACGCATAAAAAAACCCTATTCTATAAGAGAAAACTGGACAGAGAATTGGTGCGTGGACCCGGTAGACGGAACAAAAGAATTCATTGCTAAAAATGGTGAGTTTGTAGTAAATATTGCTCTAATTGAAAATCATAAATCTGTATTTGGACTAATTGCTTCTCCTGTTAACAAAGAACTCATTTTTGGTGGTAGTGCATTTGGAGCATTTCACATCAATTTTTCTGAACTAAACAAACCTGAGGAATGGAAAAAGTTACCAAAGATTGAAGCACTCAATACTCCGTGTGTAATGACTTCTTCACGCACACATCATTCCGGTAACACGCTCAAAATTGTTCATGCGATTGAAGAGCAATATGGCAAACTAGAATTTATTAAAATGGGATCTGCCCTTAAATTTTTCGATTTAGTGCTAGGAAAGGCCGATGTCTATCCCAGATTTGCACCTACTATGGAATGGGATATTGCTGCCGGACAAGCTATATTTGAAGCTGTTGGTGGAGAAGTATTGCACGCAACACGCGGTATTCCTCTATATTACAACAAGGAGAATTTAAAAAACCCTTACTTTGTGGCTAAAAAGAAGATTTTGAACCTTACTTTAGTCGAATGAAAATACTTGGCGTACTTCTACTCATTTGCATCTCTACTAGCTATGCTCAAGACCTTCTTTATCTTCCGTTACAAGATGAATATACGCACCAATCTTTATTTGAAACCGACAAAATTACTACGAGTACTTTCCCTTTACGGTATGAACAAAATTTGGGAGAAGAACATTTCCACTCCTCTTTTACAACCCATAAAAAACAATTAAAATGGTTGGGAAAAAAACTGTTTAATGAACATTTTTTTCAATTCAAAAACAACGACTTCTATTTGGCTATTAACCCGCTTCTAAACGCTAATGGAGGGTTAATTGTAGACGACAGTGTAAATCGGATTTACCAAAACACAAGAGGACTAGAATTACAAGGACAAATTGCAGAAAAAGTGTCTTTCTACTCTTCCTTTCATGAAAATCAAAGCGTAGTTGCTCCTTATTTAGCTCAGCTATACAATAGTCGTGGAGAAATGTATCCGCAATCAGATTCTACTTATTTGGTTCAAAATGCATTTATTCCAAGAGGTGCAAGAACAAAACCATTTAAAGAAAATGGCTATGATTATGCCTTTTCTACTTCTTATATTCATCTTAACTTATCTAAATTTTTAAATATTAGTTTTGGAAATGCCCCGCAGTTTTTAGGGTATGGCAAACGTTCTTTACTTTTGTCTGACTATTCTTCAAATAGAACTGCACTTCGGTTTGATATACGCCTGAATAAAAATTTCTCTTACAGAATTGAAAATGGTCAGCTTTTAAACCTTTTTAGAAGACCTTTTTTCACTACCGTAGAAGCACCTTTCGAAAAAAAAGCCTTTTCTACTCGCTATCTAACATTTACTGGAAACAATGAAAAATTGAGTTTAAGTATTTTTGAAGGATCAATTTGGTTTAAAGAAGATGCGATAGCATCACAAAAAGTAAATGCTAAATTTTACAATCCTATCCTTATTGCAAATACAGTCATTGATAACTTTGAAACAGAAAATGCAAAACATTTATTGGGTATCAATTTCGGTTACAAACTCAATAAAAATAATTTGATTTACGGACAATTTGCTACAGATGACTTAAGCAACTTTGAATATGGAGTACAGGTAGGATATCGTGGAAACTACCTATTTTCAGCTAACAAACTCAGTTATCAAGTCGAATTAAACACTACTTCTTCGCGCTTGTATCAAGCAAATAATTTTAGATTAAACTACACCCACAACAACTACCCTTTAGCTTATGTGTTTGGAAACCAAACAAATGAAGCGTTCGCAATGCTGAGGTATGAATTGAAAAATTGGTTCTTAAGCCTTTCGCATACTTCTTACTACAATGCAGGACTTATAGCTTCTCACGCGAGGTTGTTTAACGACAAAACTGATGCAATGGTGGAGGAATTAAACTGGACTTATTTTACATCCGGACAACTGGGTTATCGATTTAACTCTAAAAACAATTTAACAATTTATGGAAAAATGTCGCACAGAGCATCACAGAATAACCAAGCATTAATAGTAGAAGTTGGTTTATCCACCAACCTCATAAATAATTTTAGAGCATATTAATGAAAAAAATTATTACATATTTATGGCTGCTTAGCATTAACTTCTGTTTTTCTCAATATCAGTCGGAATTAGCTATTTTAAGGCATACCCAACCCACACCCAACTTCGATCATTTTTTATATAACGGTAGTCAAACAAGTATTGAATTAGATGGAAACTGGAGCAAAGGATACATTGGCTTTGCAATTCCTAACGGTTTTTTCCCTTTGCGTATTGCTCCTGTTATCAATGCTTCTGCTAGCGCAAATAATGGCTTTAATACACTTCTAAATAGTGGGGTAAATTTAAATGCCAGCTATTCTAAATACATTTCTTTCTCTACCACTATAACAACTGCTTTGTACAGTTTAGATAGTTTGCTAAACGATTACAACTACGTGGAGAGAAGTAATTCCATTCATTTCAATCCTTCGTTTAAAGACGTAGATGTTCGCGGTAATGTGCAGATTACTCCTAACCGCTATTTTACCATTTCAGGAGGAATTGACAATTATTTTATAGGAAATGGAGATCGAAGCTTACTTCTAGATAACAAGAGTAAAGCGTATCCTTTTGCATCTTTAAAAACTAAAATATGGCGGTTTGAATTACTAAATCTCTACCAATTTCTAAAGGAAGAAGAAGGTGGAATAGAAAAAAATAAATACAGCTCTACACACTATTTAAGTACTCAACTCGGTCGTGGTTTTAATATTAGTTTATTTGAAACCGTTATTTTTCAACCAAAAGATACACTTCAAAACCGAGGATATGAATTAGAGTACTTAAATCCAATTTTATTTTACAGACCAACAGAATATAGCTTAGGATCAAGCGATAATGTTTTATTGGGTTTAAATATCAACTGGAAACGAAAAAGAACCATGCTCTATGGTCAGTTTATAATAGACGACTTAAATATTGCAGAACTACGTGCGAAATCAAATTGGTGGGCAAATAAATATGGTGCTCAATTAGGTGTGAAAGGAACAGTTTCAATCAAAAATCATAGCATTAAATATTTAAGCGAAGTAAATGTAGTTCGACCATTCACATATGCACACTTAAACGAATCTCAAATTTACGGTCATTCTGAATTTCCATTAGCGCATCCAGCCGGGGCCAATTTTATAGAATCCTATTCATTTATTCGTTCAAACATCAAGAAAAATCTAAACATAATGCTTAGCTATCAGTATCTATTAAAAGGCGGATTAGAAAGCACTAGTGATATTAGTTATGGAAATAATATTTATGATCCATACACAAATAGACCAGATGATTTTGGCTTTAAAATTGGAGAAAATGGCAGACTCATTCAACAGCGCATTAGAATAGAAATAAATTATCAATTGCCTCACAAATTACAGGCTAATTTATTTTGTCAAGCCCTACTTACCCACCAAGTTTTAAACCAGAAAACAGAAAATATACCAGGAGTACTTTTTGGTGTAAGATCTAATTTTACTAGAAACCATTCTTTCAATTATTGATATTTAGAACCATTCCAAACTTTTGTCTTTTTTTTAATAAGACATTTAAAGATTGCCAAATAAAGAAGCGATAACTCTATTTTATCCTTAATTTTGTAGTCGATTATAAAAATCAATTTGCGTGAGCGACGAAAAATTAAAAGTAAAAAAAGGTGGTAAAGTAAAAGATTACATGCTTTTCACCAAGTTTAGACTAGCCAGTTTAGTAATCATTTCAGCACTTACTGGATATCTCTTCGCTTGCGGAATTAAAGGAACTGACGTATCTGGAGTCGAGATATTTTACCTCATGATAGGTGGTTTATTAGTTACTGCAGCCAGTAATGGCGCCAATCAAATTTGGGAAAAAGACATTGACATTTTAATGAATAGAACTGCTAAAAGACCTTTACCTCAGGGAAAAATGTCTTTAACAGAAGCCTATCTTATCGTCATAATTTCTTTAATAGTTGGTACTTGGATGCTCTATCAACTTAATTTTTATTCTGCCCTTCTAGGTTTACTTGCCTTTGTAAGTTACGTGTTTATGTACACACCTATGAAAAGAATTTCTCCTTGGGCCGTTTTAGTTGGTGCTTTTCCTGGAGCTATACCACCTATGTTAGGAGCCATTGCAGAAACTGGAGAATTTGGATTAATGCCAGGAGCGCTCTTTTTTGTTCAGTTTGTTTGGCAATTCCCTCACTTTTGGGCCATTGCTTGGGTATCACATGAAGATTACCAAAAAGGTGGTTTTGATCTCTTACCCTCAAAATCTGGAAAATCGAAAAGCTCTGCTTTCCAAATAATGTTTTATGCGTTACTATTAATTCCTTTTAGCCTTTTTCCATGGATGTTAGATTTAATAAGTAGTAATTTTACAATTATACTTGTATCAGTGTTCGGTTTATTGTTTTTTCTTTATTCCTATCGCTTATACATAAGTACGAAAGATATAGATGCACGCAAATTAATGTTTGCGTCCTTCTTTTATCTACCCATAATACAATTTGTATATGTTCTAGACCTATATTGGTCGTAATTATATAGTTTTAAATAAAAATTAACATGAAAACTAATTTTGTAAATGAGCTACCACAAGACAGAAAAGAAAAAGCTAAAAAATCTTTAGTTTGGATTCTTATCTTCAGTGTTGCCATGTTCTTCGCAGGATTAACTTCTGCCTACATTGTTTCTATGGGTGACAACTTTTGGATTAAAGTTGCTTTCCCAAATGCATTCTGGCTTTCTACCGTTTTAATACTTATTAGTAGTTTAACGTTAGTTGCTGCCATTCGTTTTGCTCGAAAAGGGGATTCGAAAAAAATGCGTTTATTTATCGTCCTCACCACAATTTTAGGTGTGTTATTTGGAGTGTTTCAATTCCAAGGATACCAAAAGCTAGTAAGCAACGGAGCGCATGTGGTTTCTCAAATCATGGTAGATGACGGAAGATACGGTGATTACTATGAAATCAAAATGGATAACGTTATTCTTAACTTAGAAGGCAATCAGTATGCTAAAAACCACGAAATTTTAACAGATTCTGACGCTCAAACTTTAAAAGAATTTGCGCTAAATTTTAAAATTGGAACTTCTGTAAATGATGTATTCAACATTCCAAATTACGGAAAGAGGTTTACCTTACTCTACAAAGATGAGCCTTTAATACTATTAAATGGAAAGTTTCAAAAAGTTAATGGAGAAGAACTTTTACCAGTAGAATATGATAGATTAACCTATTTAGCAAGAAATATTGTTGATGGAAGAGGTGACTTTTATATTGCTGGACAACTTGGTGAAGATTTCGAATTATACTACAAAGGAAAGGCACTTGAATACAAAGAGCGAAAACTCTTCTACAATAATCAAGAATTAAGTGCAAACATGCAAAATAAATTAATGCGCGGAAATTCTGATACAAGTACTACATATTTATACTTGATTACCTTTTTACACCTTTTACATATCGTTGCTGGACTACTAATGCTCTTGTCTTATGTAAGACGTTCATTTACAGAAGATTTAACAAATTCAGATGCCATAAGTTTAAGATCCGGAGCAATTTTCTGGCATTTTTTAGGTGTATTATGGGTCTATTTGTTACTTTTTTTACTTTTTATTCATTAAACTTGCAAAAAAAATTATAATATGGCAGGTCAAGCTACGAAACAAATTGATAGTGCTACACTATGGGGAGGGAAAGTTTCTCCGTTTAGTGCAAGCTACGGTAAATTAATGATGTGGTTCTTCTTAGTCTCAGATGCACTAACGTTTGGAGGACTACTAGTAGCCTATGGTTACTCAAGATACTCAACTCAAGAATCTTGGCCAATTGGTGAAGAAACATTTGAAGCTTTACCATTCTTAGGAAACGGATTTCCGTTAGCATATGTTGCCTTAATGACTTTTATTTTGATTGTTTCTTCGGTTACGATGGTTTTAGCAGTTGAAGCTGGACACCGAATGGATAAAAAAGGAGTGATTAAATGGATGTTTGCTACAATAATTGGAGGTTTTATTTTCTTAGGTTCTCAGGCTTGGGAGTGGAGTCACTTTATTCACGGAACACATTTTGGTAGGGTAACATTAAACGACGGTTCTGTAGCTATTGTTAAAGGAGATTTCGGACATTTCGAAAACTTTACGATTACATCCGTTGGAGATCATGGTCACCATCAAGTTGGAGATGTAATTACTGAAGACTTAGAGCATACTTGGCAGCACGCAGCACAAGAAGGTTATGTTACCAAAAACAGCGACGGCTTATTTGTATCTATGCACGACGGCTCAACAGCTAAAGTGAATTTTGCCGAAGGTGAAGGAATAGAGAACATTGAGTTAATAATAAAACAACCAGGTTCTGTTTTTACAGAAAAGTCTGCAGCAGATAACCCAGAATCTAGAATTACCGGTGAAGAAGCTGAAAATTTATATTTTGAAGCTTTAGCCACAGGAGATAAGGTAGTTTATGGAGCAAATATGGAAACAAATGAATATGGTCCTAAACAATACGGTCAGTTTTTCTTCTTTATTACAGGTTTCCATGGTTTTCACGTATTCTCTGGTGTTATAATTAATATAATAATCTTTATTGGTGTATTAAAAGGAATTTACCACAGAAGAGGACACTACGAAATGGTAGAAAAAACAGGATTATACTGGCACTTTGTAGATTTGGTTTGGGTATTCGTTTTTACCTTCTTTTACTTAATCTGATTTACATTAGACACGACAACGAAGAGAATTAAAATTTAAGACAATGGAAAGAGACGATATTATAGAATATTCTTTAGATGCGCATCACTCAGAAGAGGATGGTGTAAAGAAAAGAAAAACCATTTGGAAAGTTACAGGTATCCTTACTTTAGTAACAGTACTCGAAGTAGCGCTAGGTATTTTTATCAAACAAGGAGAATCAGCTTCTTGGACATTCGTAAAGTGGTCATTTATAATCTTAACATTATTTAAAGCAGCATTTATTGTTTTAAGCTTTATGCACTTAGGTGACGAAAGAAAAACTTTAAAATGGGTAATTTTAGCACCCTATGCAGTCTTTATTATTTATTTAATTTTTATTGCATTTAACGAAGGAAGTGCAGTGGGTACTGCAATGTAAATTGAATTAAAACACATACGCTGTGGCTCAAAAAGAAACTAAAGCCGGTCGAGGAAGGTCAATATTAATGTTGTTGCTTGTCTTTGGACCGGCTTCTTTATTGGTGTTTTTTGCATTGAACAAATGCGAAAACAAATTTAAATTACTAGATGATTTCGGTGTAATCGGTTCATATACCTTTACAACTAGTGCGGGAGAAACAATTACAGAAGAAAACATGCAAGGTAATGTTGTGGTTTTCACTACAATTCAAGGATCTTGTCCACAAGACTGTGCAATAGCAATTAACCATTTTAACCTTCTTATTTACCAAAAATATAGAAAAACACAACGTAAAAACAGCCATATTAAATTTATCTCTATCTTAACCGATAGAGAAGGAAACCCTGTTGATAATCTAGAAGAGGTTCAATTTTACCTTCAAGATGAAATTCAAGGCTACGACCCAAACATTTGGATGCTTGTTTCAGGCGATCCTAAACAAGTTTATAATGTTGAAAACAACGGAGTAAACCTTTTCGAGCAAAAAGACACGCTGGCTTTTGGAGGCAAACCTTATTTACAAGCAATGCTTTTAGTTGATAAAGAAAACCACCTTAGATGGGTAGGTAAAGGAGCCACAGAAAGAAGTAAAACTACTGAAATGGTTATTCGAGAAGAGTCTATGATTAGAGACTTTGAACAACAAATGGCATTACTGGAAAAGCAATACGACAAACAGAATAAAAATGAAAACGATAAGTAATTTTCTTATTCTACTCTTCCTTTTCATTTCTTGTGAAGAGAAACTAAAATCGACCTCAAGTGGATTACCTTATATTGGGCACCACGATGTTGCTCTTGCAGGTGAAAATGGCTACGAGAAAGGCGACACTATTTTCCATACGGTAGAAGATTTCATGTATCTCAACCAAGACTCGACTATGTTGCGTTCCGAGGAAATCAAGAATACAATATGGGTTGTTAAATTCTTCTTTTCTCACTGCCGAACTATTTGTCCTCCTATGACACAACAAATGGCGCAATTACGAGACTCTGTTGAAGATATAAAAGAACACCTTACATTTTTATCTTTTAGTATTGACCCAGAAAAAGATACTCCTGCGCGTTTGAGGCAATATAGAGATCGGTATGGGATTACGGCATCTAACTGGTATTTCTTAACCGGTGAAGAAAATGAAACGCATCGCCTAGGTACAGAAAGCTTTTATGTAAATGCTTTTGCCGACGAAAATGCTCAAGGAGGTTTTGCTCATAGCGCTAATCTCATATTAGTAGATAAAGAGCAACACATTAGAGGACTTTACGATGGTACTTCTAATGAAGGTAGAGAACAACTAGAAGAAGATATACGAAAATTGATTTCAGATGAATATAGCACAAAAAACTGATCAGCAAATTAAGAACTTTAAAATTTTTACATGGATAGTTTCTATAGCAGTTCCTATTGTTGTAGCGCTTTTATTCGGAATAAAGATAGACGGCTTCAATACTTCCTTCTTACCTCCTATTTATGCTTCAATTAATGCAATTACAGCAATTGTGTTAGTAAGCGCTTTATACATGATCAAAAAAGGAAATATGCCAGCACATAGAAGACTTATGCAGTTCGCAATAGTGCTCAGCCTTATTTTCCTAGTATGCTACATTGTATATCACATCACAAGTAGTTCAGCGGTTTATGGCGATATTAATGGAAATGGATTACTAGAATCTAATGAGTTAGCAGCTGTTGGTATCTGGAGGTCTATCTACTTACCTCTACTAATTACGCATATTGCATTTAGTGTAATCGTTATTCCACTGGTAATGATTTCATACTCATTTGCATGGGCAGGACAATTCGACAAACATAAAAAATGGACGCGTATTGCTTTTCCAATATGGTTTTTTGTTGCTGTAAGTGGAGTAATTGTTTACCTAATGATTAGTCCGTATTATGCCTAAAGCAATTGGCTTAGGTGGTATTTTCATAAAATGTGAAAATCCAAAAGAAATGAATGCCTGGTATAAAAACACGTTAGGCTTAAATGTGAATGACTACGGCGTTTCTTTCGAATTTACAACCTCACAAAACACAAAGGGATATCTACAGCTAAGTACGTTTGATAGGGAAAGTAAATATTTTGGAAATGATAAACAACAGGCTATGCTCAACTTTCGTGTTGATAATCTAGAAGCGTTTATTCCAATATTAAAGCAGCAAAAAGTCGAGATTTTAACTGAATTAGAATCGTTTCCTTATGGAAAATTTATTCATATTGCAGATATAGACGGAAACAGAATAGAACTCTGGGAACCAGTTGATGCCGTTTTTGAAAATGATATGAGTGCCAAACAACCTTTGGATTAAATCCAACACAAATCACCGCTTAACCTTAAAGAATAGTCTTCTATATAACAGACATAAAGCAGATTATCGTTTATTCATATGTTTTAAGGTTTAAAATTTGACTTTCAGTCGCTTTCACGTATCTTTGCAATCTATTAAGAAAAAGATAAATAACTATAAATGAGCACAACAGAAAAATTAGCTTATAAAGTAAAAGATATCAGTTTAGCTGACTGGGGAAGAAAAGAGATTAGAATTGCTGAAGCAGAAATGCCAGGTTTAATGGCTTTGCGCGAAGAGTACGGTGCATCTAAGCCATTGGCTGGAGCTAGAATTGCAGGATGTTTACACATGACAATTCAAACTGCTGTTTTAATTGAAACGCTAGTGGAATTAGGAGCAGACGTTACTTGGTCTTCTTGTAACATTTTCTCTACGCAAGATCATGCTGCTGCTGCAATTGCTGCTGCTGGTGTACCCGTTTATGCATGGAAAGGGTTAAACGAAGAAGAATTTGATTGGTGTATAGAGCAAACTATCTTTAACTTTAAAGATGGACAGCCTTTAAACATGATTTTAGATGACGGTGGAGATTTAACAAACATGGTTTTTGATAAATATCCAGAGTTAACAAAAGATATTAAAGGGTTATCTGAAGAAACAACAACAGGAGTTCACAGATTATACGAAAGAAAAAAGAACGGAACTTTAGTAATGCCAGCAATCAACGTTAATGATTCTGTTACTAAATCTAAATTCGATAACAAATATGGATGTAAAGAATCTTTAGTAGATGCTATACGTAGAGCTACAGATACAATGATGGCTGGTAAAGTTGCTGTTGTTTGTGGATACGGTGATGTTGGTAAAGGTTCTGCTGCTTCATTACAAGGTGCTGGGGCAAGGGTTATTGTTACTGAAATTGATCCTATTTGTGCGTTACAAGCTGCAATGGACGGATTCGAAGTTCGTAAATTAGAAAACGTTGTTGATAAGGTAGATATCGTTGTAACTACAACTGGTAACAAAGATATTATCCAAGGTCAGCATTTCGAAGCAATGAGAGATAAGACTATCGTTTGTAACATTGGTCACTTCGATAATGAGATTGATATGGCATGGTTAAATGCTAACTATGGTTCTACTAAAGATGAAATCAAACCTCAAGTTGATATGTACAACGTAAATGGTAATGATATCATCGTTTTAGCAGAAGGTCGTTTAGTAAACTTAGGTTGTGCTACTGGTCACCCATCATTTGTAATGTCTAACTCTTTCACCAACCAAACATTAGCTCAATTAGAGTTATGGCAACATTCAGATAAGTATGAAAACGATGTTTACATGCTTCCTAAGCACTTGGATGAGAAAGTTGCAAAGTTACACCTTGCGAAAGTTGGAGCTGAGTTAACTGAATTAAGAAAAGATCAGGCAGAATACATTGGTGTAGATCAAGCTGGACCATACAAGCCAGAGCACTACAGATACTAATATCTCGACTACCGCTCGATAACCGTATCAAAATAATGTGAGGTTTGGCTATTGCTCGAGAACCATATTAGTTGGAAATAGCTTTCAAATGATATAAAGCGAAGTTCATTAATTTGAACTTCGCTTTTTTAATTTTAGTAAGTTGTTTTATAAATTCGTCATATTCAAAAACGCTACTAGCTATTCATCAACCTTCCTTTTAACGTGCGGATAACAGGCTCTTTATCTTAACATTTAGAACTCAATAAAGCTACTGGTAAGAGTAGTATAAATATGTATTTTAATAGCTTTGTCACAATTAATTAGTCTAAGGTAATTATAGCTTCAGCAAAACTACTGTCGCAAAATGGTGTATCAAAATATATCGTGGTATTTTGCTGTGTGGTTGTTTGAAAATATGAAATATATGATTCTTCAACTTGGCCGTAAATAATAGGATATGTAAAAAATGGTCTATTAATGATTGTATCTACAACCATATCTTCAAATGGACCTGGAATTGCTATTTGAGCCCAAACATCAGTTATAAAGTTATAATCTGGAACATATAATGTATCATTTTCAGTATATGGATTATTAACCTCTAATTTAATTACAAAATTTACCGTGCCGTTAAGGTTTACTTCGCCAATATCAAAAACCAATTCTTCGTTGTTAATAGTTATTCTTTCTATTGCTTTGTAAGGTGCGTATAAAGTACCTAATGTACCTCGGCTCTTGTAGTTTATCTCAAAATAACCATTAGAGTCTGTATAAAAATCTTTATTTCCATTTATGTCTTCGCTAAAAGATGCTCCACCGCCAGTGTTATTTCTTAGCTTTACTAAACCGTTTGCGTAAGGCACTGTACAATTATTCATTAATCTTCCTTTTAAAGTGCGTATAACTGGCTCTTTATCTTTGCATTTAGAACTAAGTAGAACTATGGGTATTAAAAAAAGTATGCTGTATTTTATATAATTTTTCATGTTGATAATTTTTAATTAATGATTAATTTATTTGATAAGCGTTCTGCATCGTTTTCTAAAACAACCACATACATGCCTGCTTGTAATGTGTTAACCTCTAAGGTTGCAATACCTACGTTACTTTTAACTTCTATCTCTTTTTTAATAAGCAATTTACCCATGGTATCATAAATATAAATAATTGGCTTTGTACTAACTGCATTTACTTTGTATTTACATTGCAAAGTACTGCCGTTTATTGGGTTAGGCACCAAATAGAGGTAACTTTTTTCTGATTTTTTTAGAGTATTAACTTCTTGTTCTTGCAAATTAAATTGCTTAGTACTAAAATCTTCTAAACAAATATCTAACGCTTCTTCTGTAGCTGTCCATAAATTAGCAGGTTGCGGGTTATTATACGCAAAACCAATAGCATTGGTAGGTGCGCCATTGGTATTGTAAACAAATTTTGCATTGGCCTCTGGTAAAATAGAAAAATCTTTTTCTTTTGAATATACTCCACTTAAAATTAAGTTATTAGTAGTGTTACTTTGAGTAGAAGGGTATTCATAATACGGATTTCTTTCATTTACGCGCACATCATAATGTGCTTGAAAAGTAGCTGGGCGGTTAAAGGTCCAATTTTCTAAATACATTTCCTCGTCTCCTATTTCTAAATTTAAAAGTCCTCTTTTAATTTCGCACAAACTTTGGTCTGCTGCATCTGAATATGTATATTTTTCAGTGCCTGTTGCAGAGCAATTTACTGCATTGGTTCTTGTAATATTAAAGGCACCTTCATCTCTATAATTTAGATGTCCATTATTAAAACCATTAGTATATCCCATTATTACATCAAACGGTGTTTTACTCAATTTGCTATTTATATTCTCTGTTTCTAAGTTGTGGTTAAGTGGTGCATTACCGTTATCATAATCTAAAGCAGATGCAACAGGTATAAAACCAAATTCAATGTAAAACTCTTCATCATTTAAATCAAAACCAAAAAACTGTTGTCCTCCTGCAGATATGCAAAATGCTTTTACATTTGAGGCATACTTATTATTATTAATAGAAATTGGAAAGGTGTTTTAAATGATACCATTCATAATACCTAAACTGATGGTATCATTACTAAAGTTATACGCAAAACTATCAATTTCTTGGTACGTTTTAAGTGGAAGTGTATCATGAGCTGCGTAATACATCTCATAGTATAGACTTTTCCATTTATTTGCATCTAATGTATCTAAACTATTGTTTTGATAAAAAGAAGAGTCAGATAATTTGGCAGATCTTTCATACAAAAATAAAATATCCGGAGATGGATAGGTTACTTTACTGAACATTTCTCTTAATTGGCTATTTATATTATTAAGATAAGGATTCTGACCATAGACATTGCTAAAAAGTAGAGTTGCTAGCAGAAACATGCAAATAATTGAATTATTTACTGTTGATTTGGGGTGGTGTTTTATTAAGTTCAAATTGTTATTTTCTAGAAAACTACGTAACCATTTTTAATTTTTAAAATTAAAAATGTTAAGTTAGTATTATGCTTTTAACAATACAATACTCTATTATAATCTAAAATAACGCACTGTAAACCATTATTTTACTTTACTATAAGCTATACTTAAGTAGGCAACTTAAAATAATTATTTTAATTCTTTTGCAACACTATTAAAATTCACTCTAAATAATAATGCTCTGCCATTATTACGTAAATAACAGTTTTTCACTAATACTCTTATTCACTAAATAATTTCATCATTTAATTTTATACTTTTGCATCTCCTAAATATGATGGGTCTAAGCAATTTTTAAAATGAGAGATTTACGTACAACCAATATTTTGTTGCTATTAATAGCAGTGCCTGTAGTTTTCTTCATTTTAAAAACATTAAAGTTTATTTTTATTCCTCTTTTGGCTTCTATGTTTATAGCCTTACTCTTTTTGCCATTAATGCGAAAAATGACGAGATGGGGAATACCAAAATTTGTAAATGTTATTGTTACACTCATTATTCTAGTTGGAGTATTCTATATTGGAGGTAAGGTTATACAAATATCAGGCAATGAAATTATTGCCTCACAAGATGAAGTACTTGCAAAAGCTGAAACAAAATTAGAGTCCTTATTTCTTTCCATTGAAAATCAGTTCAACCTAGAAGAAGGTCAAGCTAAAACATCTGTTCTATCTCTTTTTACAGGAACTTCAAATGGTCAAGTTGGAAATACTTTAAACCTTGCACGTGGAGTTTTGTCTACCTTACTGATGACACTCTTTTTTATATTGCTTTTAATTGCTGACTCCATTAACATAGAAAAAGCATTAAATTCTGTTATTTTTAAACGACCAATGCTCTCGGTTAAAATTTTTAGAACCATTGAAAAAGACATTATAAAATTCGCCAAGGTTAAATTTATAATCAGCCTATTAACTGGTGTAGGGTTTACTATCAGCTGCTTAGCTTTTGATGTAAGCTTTCCTATCTTTTGGGGCTTGTTTGCCTTTTTAATCAACTTTGTACAAACCATCGGCTCTGTAGTTTCAGTCGTACTTTGTGCGCTATTTGCCTTTGTAGAAATAAACTCTCCTGGAGCACTTATCTTCTTTACTATTTGTATAACAATGACACAAGTAATTATGGGAGGAATTTTAGAACCTGTTTTCATGGGGAAAACGTTCTCTATTAACGTAATAACTATCCTCGTTATGTTAATGCTTTGGGGCTATATTTGGGGGATTCCCGGTTTAATTATGTCTATTCCAATAACGGTAGTACTACGTATTATTTTTGATCAATTTCCACGCACAAAGATTATCTCACAGCTTATGGCCGGATCAGATAATGGCGTATCCTTATTGCCGAGCAACAAAAAATAAGTTTGGCAAAAAAAACCATAGCGGTCATTGGAGGTGGTGCAGCTGCACTCGCCTTTTGTTCTTTTATAGATAGTCAAAAATATACTGTAACCTTATACGAAAAAAACCATGCTGTAGGTAGAAAATTTCTAGTTGCTGGAAAAGGTGGTTTTAATCTTTCGTATAACGAATCTCTGGATTCTTTTTATAAAAAATATACTCCTTCTTCTTTTCTAGAAAAAGCTTTGAATGACTTTTCTAACCAAGATTTTAGAGCGTTCTTACTCGAAATAGGAATACCCACCTTCGTGGGAAGTAGCAACAGAATTTATCCGCAAGAAGGAATAAAGCCGGTGGAAGTGCTTAAAGCGCTCTTCCAGCACCTAGAAAAAAATAAAATAAACCTAATCACAAAAACAAACTGGATAAACTGGAAATCAAATGGAAAACTGCAATTTGCAGATGGCGCCGTTGTAAGTAGCGACATCACAGTTTTTAGTTTAGGTGGTGGAAGCTGGAAAATTACAGGTTCAGATGGTGGATGGTTGCCAATTTTTAAAAACAAAGGAATACATACGGTTCCCTTTTCACCTTCGAACTGCGGACTTAAAGTAGACTGGACAAAACAGTTTATTAAACAAAATGAAGGTAAACCTTTCAAAAATATTGCAATTTCCTGTAATGGAAAAACACAATTGGGTGAAGTAGTAATTACGAAGTTAGGAATTGAAGGAAACGGAATTTATGGGTTGAGTCCTCAAATACGAACCAACCTACAAAACAATAAAAAAGCCGTTGTATACATTGATTTTAAACCAACACTATCAGAAGAGGAAGTAACAAATAAGTTAAATGAATCTAACTACAGTGCGATTTCAGATAGGGTTAGAAACGATTTAAAAATAACGAAAGCACAGGTACACTTACTAAAATCTTTATTAACAAAAGAAGCGTATACACATACTCAAACCCTCGCGCGATATATTAAGTCTTATCCGTTAGAAATAACTGGTTTTGCGCCAATAGATGAAGCGATTTCTACCGTAGGAGGAATTTCGCTAAGTGCTATTGGGAACAACTATGAACTTAATAAAATGCCTAATCATTTTTGTATAGGAGAAATGTTAGACTACGATGCTCCGACAGGAGGATATCTACTTCAAAGTTGTTTTAGTATGGGCTACCAATTGGCAAAACATCTAAATTCCAAAGGTTAAGCACTTTTTAGGCTGAGTGGTTCACTAATTATCAATGTATCTTACTACCTTGTGTTTGAATGAACACAAATAGTCTAAAATCCATATTCAGACCTGAACTTTACCATGGTTGGAATAAAAGTAAACGTTTTTTTGAAGGTTGGTATTATAAATTAATCTCCAAAAATGGAAAACATCAATTGGCAATTATCGTAGGTGTTTCAATAAATGATAAAGGAGAAAAACATGCTTTTATTCAACTTCTAAATGGTGAATGCCTCCAAACCACCTACCTCACTTATCCGTTCGGAAAATTTAAAGCTTCTACAAAGAAACATGAAGTATCCATTGATCAAAGTACTTTTACGTTAGATACGTTAGAAATCAATACCAAAGACTGGCAGGGGAAGCTCTCTTTTTTTAATGGAAAAGAACTCAAAAGCAAATGGTATGCTCCAGGGATTATGGGGATTTTCTCGTTCTTCCCAAGAATGGAATGCTATCATGGATTACTTCAATTAGATGGTGAAATAGAAGGTAAAATTCAGTTTAAAAATGAAGTCTTCGATTTTACTAAAGGAAGTGTTTACATAGAAAAGGATTGGGGACACTCGTTTCCAGAAGCCTATATCTGGTGTCAGTGTAATAATTTTGAAGTAAAAGACACGTTTTTAAGTCTTTCTATAGCCAACGTTAAGTATTTAGGAATTAAAACTATGGGATTCTTTTGTATTGTTCAACACCAATCAAAACAATATAAATTTAGTACGCAAAATATATCCAAAATAAAGTGTATTAGCTTTGATAACAACAATCTAAATATCGAAATACACGCTCAAAAATTTATACTATTACTTGAAATACACGAAGGAAACTATGCAAAACTTAAAGCTCCATCTAAAGGCGAAATGTTGCAAAACATTAAAGAAAGCTTAACCGCGAAAGTGAAGATGACGTTAATAGAAAAGAAAACAAGTAAAAGCATTTTTGAAACAAAAGGAAAGTATGGAGGTCTGGATATTTCAAACCCTCACCTACTTCGTAAATCGTATTCTAAGTAAAATTCTATTTTTGCTGTTTTCTCTTTTAAACGCAAAAAAGTATGCAACATAGGCATTTTTTAATTCACAAACCTATTGGAACCGTTTGCCAATTTGTTCCCACAGCTAAACGCAAAAAAAAACTACTTGGAGATTTTTATGATTTCCCTGAAGGTACCATGTCGGTTGGCAGACTAGATGCACATTCTGAAGGGTTACTAGTTTTAACAACAGATGGAAAAGTTAGTAATAACATTAGACAAAAAAACATAGAAAAAGAGTACTATGTGCAACTCGATGGAGTTATCACCGATGACGCCATAGAAGAATTAAAAAAAGGTGTTGAAATTCCCTTAAAAGGCAAGTTATTTCAAACTTTGCCTTGCAAAGCAACTAAAAATATTGATTTTGCTAGAATTCCTCCTAATCCCAAAAAAGAAAGAGGAGAACAACATGGAGAAATGTCTTGGTTAAGCGTAACCCTTACCGAAGGTAAGTTTAGGCAAGTAAGAAAAATGTGTGCTGTTGTTGGATTTCCTGTAATACGTTTAATTCGAATGCGTGTAGATCAATTTGAGTTAGGAGATTTGACTCCGGGAGAAGTGCAAGAAATAGAAATGCTAGAAAAATTTGTTTAAAAGCGGGTTTGAATTAAACAATTAAAAAAAATGTGTGTTATACAAGCATGCGAACAATACTAATTACAGGAGCAAACAGAGGTATAGGTCTAGAGTCTGCCAAACAACTTGCTCAAAAGGGAAATCAAGTTATTATCGGGTCTCGAAACAAAAAACGAGGAGATGATGCAATTGCAGATCTTCAAGCACAAGGGTTAAGCATTGATTGTGTTAAATTAGACGTAACACTTAATGATGATATTGAGAAAGCCTATGCGTATATCGAAGAGAAATACGGAAAATTAGATGTGCTTGTAAACAATGCAGGTATCATGCATTCTGAAGAAAAGTGGATAGGAAATTCTGTTCTCGATGTTTCAGAAAAAGCCCTAACACAAACCATGTTTGTTAACTTTTTTGGTCCGTTCAGAATGGCTAGAACTTTTGTTCCACTGCTAGAAAAAGGAGAAGATGCCAGAATTGTGAATTTAAGTGCAAAGTTGGCTTCTTTGAGCTTACATGCCGATAGAAAATCTGCAGTTGGTAACACAAAGCCATTTGCATACAACACCTCTAAAACAGCTTTAAACCAGCTTACCACACATTTGGCTCATGCATTACGAAGAAAAAAAATTAAAGTAGTTTCTATTTATCCAGGTTGGGTTCAAACCGAAATGGGTGGAGCAAATGCTACTTATCCAGTAGAAGAAGGAGTTGGTACGGTGCTAAAGGCAATCAATGATAAAATTGAAACGGCAACTTTCTTTCACGATGATCATGACGTTCCTTGGTAAATAGTATCTTGCAAAAGATTTACTTCGTAAAAAAAATTACATGACAGTCAAAGAGCTTGGGTTGCGTTATAAAAATCTCATTTTAATTTCCATACTTGTCATTTTCCATACCGTTGGTATTTTTGGTATTAAATCAGACAGTAGAGATTATTTTTTAGGATTAAGTTTTATGAACCTAATGCTCTCTTTTACTGTTCTACTGCTTGCCAGAAAGAAACATACACTACTTTTTTATATAGCACTCCTTGCTATTTTTGCTATTGGTATGTTCGTAGAATGGATAGGAATTCATACCGGCTACTTGTTTGGAAATTACAGCTATGGTAATAATCTTGGTGTTAAAATAGACGGTGTTCCACTAATTATTGGCATCAATTGGGTGGTTCTTACAATTTGTTCTTGCCGGTTAGCAGACGTATTTGTAAAAAAACCACTTGTTACAAGAGCATTGCTATCGGCTGCATTGATGACCGGTCTAGATTTCTTAATAGAGCCCGTTGCAATTGTTAGCGACTACTGGACATGGGCTGGAGAAATACCTCCGTATAATTATTTATGCTGGTTTGTTATCTCCTTCTTCATCCATCTTGGTTGGTATAAATTAAAATTATCTGAAACGAACAAAGTGCCTTTGGCATTGTATTGTATATTAGTAGTATTCTTTGTGATTTTAAATAGTTAAGAATTATGTATTGGTGGGGACCTTTTATTTTAATAGCAACATTTTTTGTGATGGAATTTATGGCGTGGGCAACGCACAAATTTGTAATGCACGGCTTTATGTGGAAATTTCACGAAGACCATCATGTTGAAGAGCCTGGTTTTTTTGAAAAAAATGACGTGTTTTTTCTTATTTACGCAATCCCTTCTTGGTTATGTATAATGCTTGGGATGATTTATGGTAACTACGTTTCTGTTTGGATTGGCTATGGTATTGCCGTTTATGGTTTTGCCTATTTCTTGTTTCACGATGTATATATCCACAGAAGGTTTAAGTTTTTGCGCGATATTGATCATCCTTATTTTATGGCAATTAGAAAAGCCCACAAAGTACACCATAAATACAGAGGTAAGGAACATGGAGAATGTTTCGGAATGTTAATTGTTCCAAAGAAATATTATACAGAAGCTAAACGTTCTTTTGCCATTAAAAAAGGAAAAGCATGAGTTTATATCTCTGGATTAATCTACTCACTATTCTCGGTCCTCTTGGTTTAAGTTTTGATAAAAAAGTAGCCTTTTATAAAAGTTGGAAATCGGTTTTTCCTGCAATTATTATCGTAGCTGTTGGTTTTTTACTTTGGGATGAGTACTTTACTGTTCATGGAATATGGGGTTTTAATCCAGAGCACCTTCAGGGTATATATTTAGGAAACCTTCCGCTAGAGGAGGTATTATTTTTTATTACCATACCTTATGCCTGTATTTTTATCTTTAGCTGTATTGATGCTTATTTCCCTAAACATAAGTTTAATAAACTTGGATATGGCTTTTCTCTCGTCTTTACGCTCGTTTCTGTTGGTTTAGCCGTTTATTTTAAAGATAATTGGTATACCTTTTACGCACTTTTAGGAGCCGGATTGTTAAATGCAATTATATATTTTGGATATACACCCGCTTGGTATGGAAGGTTTATTGTTGCTTTTCTTATTGCAATTATTCCGTTTATTATTGTCAATGGCATATTAACAGGAATGTTTACAGAAAATCCTGTAGTTTGGTACAATGAAAATCATATTATGGGACCAAGAATTGGTACTATACCAGTAGAAGACTTATTCTACAACTTCTTTATGCTTTTTCCTATTACGGTTATTTTTCAATTTCTAATAAAACGAAAAAACAAAAAACAAGCTTAATCAAGTAACTCCAAAGTACCAGAAATTAAACTTTGATTACCTGTAAATTGTCCGTTTTTCCATTCTTGACTAACCCCACTAAACTCACCTTTCATAAGAATTCTACCTAAATTCTTACGATCTAGCTCTATGGAGCAAGTTACAAAAGCAGAATTCCACCGAAACAACTCTACTTGCCCTTGGTACGAACCGTTTTCTTTCTCTAGATAGCTAACATTTCCGGTTGATACGGTTTTAATAATCATAAAACTAGCTTTGGATTGCTCTACTTCAACCTCTTCTGTAAACATAATTTCGTTAGTAGAATTGTCTCTAAATGCCAAATAAACCGTGTAATCTTTCTGAACACGCTTGCATGCACTAAATACAATTAATATTAAAATAGAAAGTGTAAAATATCTCATATGCTTTTTTTGACAATAACGCAAAAAACATACCTAAATGAGTATTTGATTTTCAAACTCGCTATCCACTTATATTTTTACCAACTTTTATCCTAGAAAAAACAAGTAGAGTAGCTTCCTAAAGAAACCTCAAGAGATTAAACAGAATCGTTATCACTTTTCTTAGGTGATGGAATCATAAACCAACATCCAAAGCACAGAACACCAAATAAAAGAATTGTTTTAAAATTGAGATTAAGTTCTTTTAAGGTAAATCCAATAATCAAAAGTAAAAAAGATAGAAGCAAAAATAAACCTGAAAGATTGATCTTTTTTTTATTTTTAATCAATACCACGACTTGCAGTAGTACACCTATTACCCCAGAAAACAAGATAACCCATGCCCAAGGTATTAATGCTAATAAAGAAGCTTCATCTTTCGTGAAAAAGCCAAGTAATTGAGGAAGAACAATTCCGATTGAACAGATCACAAGCAGCACATTACTTACTTTTTGCAGCATTTTATTTATGGTATGAAAGTAATGTTGGATTACTAATTAAACGTTCTGTAACGTAGTGTTTAGCTCTAACTGCAGCTTTTAAACTTGGGAAACCCAAAGCCAAATAACCACAAAATGCAGAGGAGAGGATACAACCCGTACCGTGTTTCTTAAGTAGGGTATCAACTTTTGGATTCAGAATACTTACTTTTCCATTTTCAATTAAGTAGTCTCGTCCAACAATTGCTTTAAACTCTTTGAAGTCTAAACTTGTAGTGTGTCCACCTTTCAAATAAAACGAAGCATGTGTAAAATCTTCTCTTGAAAAAAGTGTAGAAAACTCTTCCGTATTAGGTGTAATCCAATCTACTAGGCGCTTTATTTCCGTCAAGTCGTTATCAAACCTATTTATTTCAAACGCATCATCTGAGGCGTAAGTTGGTTTCAAAACAGGGTCCCAAACAATCACAGCGTCTGTATTGTAATTTCTAATTTTCTGAATTATACGTAATAAAACAGCAGCATTTTCTACTAATCCTATCTTAAAAAAAAGCGGAGTATAACGCTCTATTAGAAGGTCTAATTGTGCTAGAATAGTTTGCTCGTTTATCCAGTTTACCTTTTCAAAATGATCTTCAGTTTGAATGGTATTTGAAGTAAGCACGCTTAGCCCAATTAAACGCAATTGTTCAAATGTTTTCACGTCTGCAACTACTCCTGCACCTCCAGAAGGATCAAAACCTCCTATACAAATGCAGTATGTTCTTTTGTTCGACATATTAATAATTAACTTGTTTCCCTATTTGCGCTCCAATTTCTTTTATAAGCTTTAATCGATAAGGCAATATATGAGTAATTTCTTTAGCTCCCAGCGAAAGCATAATGTGATTAGGCATTACAAAGGTTGCAAACTCAGAACCGTATTGTTCGATTATTTTATTCTTAATGTCTGTATAAATTTCCTTCTTTACGCTTTCTGCTAGCGCTCTTTTTCGTCTGTTTTCACTCTTTGTTTGCCTATCTAAAGGTTCTAAAGCACTCGCTGTTTTAGATTTTTTTAATTCAATTGCCTCGCTAATTAATCTTCTGTGCTCAGCATCTATTCTATATTGATAATCTTTGTTTAATAAACTCCTAAACACACCTTTTTGTTTAAGCCAATTGTGGGTTGGAAGTTTTCCTTTGGCCATTTCAGCAAGTACTTCCTTTTTAATGATTTGATAACTCGGTTTTCCTATTCGTGCTGCTGTTTTTTCTCTAAATTTTAAAAGTCCGTCATAAATATGAAAATCATAAGAAGTGAAAAGCTTTTTCTCGCTGTTCTTCACACTCACTACGCCTATTTGATCTGGATAAACTACGCTATCAAATGCTTCATTTTCTTCTTTTACCCATGCAACTCTTTGCTTTTCTTTTAGTTGAGCGTATAACTTTTCTTTTAAATCAAACAAGTACAAAACATCATCTGCTGCATAATTAATTTGTTCTTCAGAAAGAGGTCGTTTAAACCAATTACTTTTCTGCATGGTCTTATCTGCATCGATATCCAATACCTCTTTAAGCAAATTAGATAATGAAATGGGAGGATAGTTTAATAAACTCCTGGCGTTTCCTAGATCATTTATATTTTTAGGCTTGCATCCTAAATGGTGTAATAAGCGCATGTCTTCTCCAAAAGCAAAGCATATTTTTTCTATCGCTGGATTTGCTATAACCGAGAAAATAACACTCAACTCTAACTCTGTTTCGATTGGATCAATCAAATAACACTGCTCTCCATCAAAAATTTGAAGTAAGCATAAATTAAAACCATATTTATAATGGTTCTTATCAAATTCTAAATCTATGGCTATGTTTGTGCATTTTGCTAAAGTTGCAACACACTTTTCTAAATGGGCTTGCGTATCTACGTATTCAATTTTCACGGTGTTAAAGATAATCTTTTTACATAAATCAATATAAAGCTTAACCTATTGGTTAGCAAATGCAAATATCATCTCGGTTACAAAAAAAGAATGAACTAAATATAAACCGATAGCGCTATTATCTTATCTTTGTTTAAACTTTAGGGGTATTTTGTTAAATACAAAATTGAGAAAAACCCTTCGAACTTGATTTGGTTAAAACCAACGAAAGGAAAAGTGCACTAGACAGTTAGGTCTAGGTATCAAGAAGTATTTTCTCATTTCCCCTCTTTTTAAATAATACAAAATGAACGTAACGTTTAATGGTTTGCAAGAAACACTTCGTCCAACTAATTTACACGATTTGATGGTTGTAAAAGGGCTCGACTGTAAAACAGGAATAGCTGTTGCAATTAATAATACGATTGTTCCTAAATCGAGTTGGAAAACTAAAACGTTAGAAGAAAACGATAGAATAGTTGTGATTACTGCAACTGCTGGAGGTTAGTTATAAATAATTGAGAACAAGTGTTAATTAAGAAATGTTTGTCATTTCTATCATTCCTCTGAAAAAGAGGTAAATAAAAAAGAAATATGAAAAAAGAATCATTGCCACAAGAAGGAAGTATATCTAGAGCGCCTTTTCCAGCATCAAAAAAAGTATATGTTCCTGGAAAAATTCATGATATTAAAGTTGCCATGCGCGAAATTTCTTTAACCGATTCTAAACCCATGTTTACAGATGGAGAATTTGTTAAAGAAAACAATGCACCAGTAACTGTTTATGACACATCAGGACCATACACCGATCCTAATGTTGAAATTGATGTTAAAAAAGGACTTCCTCGCTTACGTCAACAATGGATTTTAGATCGCGGAGATGTTGAAGAATTAGAAGGTATTTCTTCTGATTACGGGAAACAAAGATTACATAATCCTGAACTAGACGAATTGCGTTTTGAACACCTTAAAAAACCGTTAAGAGCAAAACCAGGAAAAAATGTTTCTCAAATGCACTATGCAAAAAAAGGAATCATTACACCTGAAATGGAATACATTGCAATTCGCGAAAACCAAAGAATTGACGAAGTAAACGAAATAGCAAAGCAACATTCCGGAAATAGTTTCGGTGCAAATACTCCTAAAGGAAAAATTACACCAGAATTTGTTCGTGATGAGATTGCTGCTGGTAGAGCTATTATACCAAATAACATCAATCACCCAGAAAGCGAACCTATGATTATCGGTCGTAATTTCCTAGTGAAAATTAATGCTAACATTGGTAACTCTGCCGTTTCATCTTCTATTGAAGAAGAAGTAGAAAAAGCTGTTTGGGCTTGCAGATGGGGTGCAGATAATATTATGGATTTATCCACAGGTAAAAATATTCACGAAACGCGTGAGTGGATTTTAAGAAATTCACCAGTTCCAATCGGTACAGTTCCAATTTATCAAGCGCTTGAAAAAGTAAATGGTAAAGCCGAAGATTTAACTTGGGAAATCTTTAAAGATACTTTAATTGAACAAGCTGAACAAGGTGTAGATTATTTTACTATTCATGCAGGAGTTCTTTTACGCTACGTCCCTATGACTGCTTCTAGGGTTACGGGAATTGTATCGCGCGGTGGGTCTATAATGGCAAAATGGTGTTTAGCTCATCATAAAGAGAATTTCTTGTACACACATTTTGAAGAGATTTGTGAAATAATGAAGGCGTATGATGTTGCTTTCTCTTTAGGAGACGGTTTGCGCCCGGGTTCTATTGCTGACGCAAATGATGCTGCTCAATTTGGTGAGCTTGAAACCTTAGGAGAGCTTACCAAAATTGCTTGGAAACATGACGTGCAAACCATGATTGAAGGACCGGGACACGTGCCAATGCACATGATAAAAGAAAATATGGATAAGCAACTGAAAGAGTGTCATGAAGCACCTTTCTATACGCTTGGACCACTTACTACGGATATCGCACCAGGATATGATCACATTACATCTGGTATTGGAGCAGCTATGATAGGTTGGTTTGGTTGTGCTATGTTGTGCTATGTTACTCCGAAAGAACACCTTGGTTTACCCAATAAAAAAGATGTAAAAGATGGTGTGATTACCTATAAGTTAGCTGCTCATGCTGCTGATTTGGCTAAAGGTCACCCCGGAGCACAGCACAGAGATAATGCATTATCAAAAGCCCGCTTTGAATTTAGATGGGAAGATCAATTCAACCTGTCGTTAGATCCAGATACAGCCAGAGAATATCACGATGAGACTTTGCCATCAGAAAATGCCAAAGTAGCTCATTTCTGCTCTATGTGCGGACCACACTTCTGCTCTATGAAAATTTCTCAAGATGTAAGAGATTATGCCAAAGAGCAAGGTATTTCTGAGGATGAAGCACTAAAAGCTGGTATGGAAGAAAAAGCAAAACAATTCCATGATAAAGGAGGAGACCTTTACCTTACTCCTGAAAAACTAGCAGAATAAATGTTAAAAATTTAACGAAATAAAGGAAAAGAGTGTTGAAAAACACTCTTTTTTTCTTTTTGCTCAATCAAATCACTACTTGGCTAATCTATTGAAACTTTAGTATTTTAGTCTCGTATTATTGTATAGAATTCAGGCATTTAGAATTAAGCAATGTATAAAGTCTTATTACTACTATTATTTTTATCGTACCAAGTTCGTGCGCAATTCGATGTTGGTATTTCTAGTACCTCTTCAATAACAGACCCCATAAGCGGTTGCGAAGTAGGAATTGCTCAAGATTCAATACGCGTATTGGTACAAAACTTCAATTCATCTTTTATCCCTAATGGAAACATCAACGTAAATTACACAGTTGATAACTCGCCAACGGTAACACAAACAGTTACAAGTAACCTTTTGGGCTTTGCTACCATTAATTTTCTTTTTGATCAAGAAGCAGACTTATCGGCCTGCGACACCTTTGACATTAAAGTCTGGACTACGTTACCTGGAGATGTAAACCCTAACAACGATACACTATTTATTACTTTTGTAAATAGCTGTACCATAATACCCGGTAGCATTATAGGAACTGGCCCTGTTTGTATTGATGGTAATGGCGGAGTGCTTTCTTTGGTGGGTATGCAAAATGGAACTATTATTGACTGGCAACAATCTACAAATAATGGTCTCACATTCACAAATTTAAATTCTACTATTTATGATTATGACTACCTCAATGTATCTACACAAACCGACTATCGCGTACTTTTGAATGGCGGTTTTTGCGCTAATGATACTACATCCGTATCAACCATAACCGTTGATCCATCCGTATTTCCAGGTACAATTACCCAAAACTCCTATCTATGTGCTTCATCTATAGATACTTCAGTTTCTATATCCAACTATTCAAGTACCGTTGTAAATTGGTACCAATCAACTAATAATGGGTTAAACTATACATCATTAAGTAATAACACAAGTTCGTTAGATATAAACAGCCTTTTAACAGACACCTATTATATTGCTGAAGTTTCTAGCGGAACCTGTGGTACAGCATTTTCAGATACTTGTAAATTTTTTATAACCAACCCTAGTGATGCAGGCTTGTTAACAGATAACATAAGCGTTTGTGAAGAAACTAATTACGATTCTCTGGAACTCACAAACAACCTAGGAGAAGTAGTTAGTTGGGAATATACTACAGACGGTAATAATTGGCAAGGCCTAGGCGGTGGAGATTCTAGTTATACCTTTTCTAACTTAGGAGAAACTACATCTTTCCGTGTAATCGTGAAAAATGACATTTGCTTTAACGATACCTCTAACGTTGTAACCGTAACTCTTCAACCTCCTCCACCTGTAGACGCCGGTCCAGATCTTGTTATCCCACAAGGTGGTATTGCTTATCTGAATGGAACAGGAGGATTAGTAGCAGTTTGGACACCCGGTAACTCTCTTTCAGATTCTACACTGTTTAACCCAGAAGCAACTCCAGACTCTACTACTACATATAACTTGTTTGTTATGGATGGCTTAGGTTGTACGAATGAAACACAAGTTAAGGTTACCGTTGAAGATACGAGTATAGTACTTGTTGTGCCAAACACCATTACCCCAAATAATGATGGCTTTAACGATAGTTGGGTTCTGTCTGGCATCGAAAAATTTACATCTGTCGAAGTTTGCGTATACAACTCGTATGGCAAACTAATTTTGCAAACCAATAATTATACAAACAACTGGAAAGGCACTTATAAAGGAAAAAAACTACCCGATGGAGTTTACCCTTATCGCATTTTGGCAGATGGCGAAGAAATGAAAGGTTTATTGAATATTCTAAACGGTGAATAAATTAGTGGTATACATATTGATATTAGTGTCTGTTTACGCAAGTAGTCAGCAAATACCTATTGTTAACCACTCTTATTTAAACAACTTTTCTTTTAATCCTGCAACTGCCGGACTTACTGGAAAAACACGGGCCTTTTTAGTCAGAAATGAGCGTTTCAAAACATTTGGAAATGGGCTAGTTAACAACTACCTTACTGTAGATGGATTTCATGAAGATTGGAATTCTGGACTAGGCCTTGAACTTTACCAACAGAACTTTGGTATTCAAAAACAACTAGGGTTTAGTGGTGCATATTCTTACAGAATAAAACTTTCTAAACTAAAGGTACACGAGTTAAGATTTGGTGTAAAACTCGGCGCAACAGATTTTTCTATTAATAACAACGATATTTTCTTATATCAACCTCAAGACCCTTTCCTGAATCAACTAAATCAACAAAAATTAACCCTTAATGGCTCTGCGGGATTAAATTATACTATTCAGCGTTTTAACTTAGGATTTTCCGTTCCACAATTATTAGGTAATAGAGTGAATTATTCTGACTCTACAACGCGTGGTTTTTATCAAATGGAAAGACATTACATCACTCACTTAAATTATACCTTTAATCCATTATTCGGGAATCAAATTACGTTTCAACCAAATGCAATAATTAGATATGCTCCAAGCATTCCTTTGCAATATGAAGCTGGTTTAACAGTAAATTGGAATGAATTTGCGTGGATTAGAGGAGCGTATAAATCAGATTACGCTTCTGAAATCAGTGTAGGTATAAGGTTATTCAATTCAATAATCGTGGGCTACTCATATGAAATGCCAATTGCTGCAGGTAAAGAGTTTATTCCCAATAATGGTCATGAATTTTTACTCGGCTTTGAATTTGGCAATTCAGAATCTCAACGAATTAAAGATGACCTAGGAAGTTTACCTAAGCGAGATACGTTGACCTTCGAAGAAGAACATCGAGCAGTTGATGTAAGTACGATAGATCTTTCAAAAGAAGAACAAATTAAAGAATTACTTGCCAAAAATTTACGCCAGAAACAAATAAATGACTCCTTAAAATTGACCTTGAATTCTACTCATAACGATACAATTCTCCACCAATTTACGGCAAACAATAACTACATAAAAGTTTTACAAGAACAACAAAGTGCAATAGACTCTTTAATTGCTTCTCTGAGAAGAACCAATGAAAAAGTTGCTCAAATTACCACAGACAATTTTAAATTAAACAATAGAGTTGTAAAACAAGACAGGGTAATTGACTCACTACTCAACAGCAAGGAAAAAGTAATTTTTAAGACTTCTGATTACAGTAGTTTTGAAAAAGAAATAACTAAACTAAGTAAAAGCAACGCAAAAAAACAAAGAGAAATAGATTCTTTGATCTACCTAAACAATAATTTTGAAAATACACCAAGTTTAGACCTTTCTGAATTGGAAAAAGAAATTGCTCAGCTTAATACAATAAACCTAAAACAAGAGCGCAAAATCGACTCATTACTAAATACAAAAAGCAAAACTCAGGTAAAACAGAATGTAGACCTTTCTGTATTAGAAAGAGAAATAAAACTACTTAACAAGAACAATTTAGCTCAACAGCGCAAAATAGACTCATTACTAAACTCAAAAAACAAAACTCAGGTAACACCAAATGTAGACCTTTCTGAATTAGAAAGAGAAATGGAACTACTTAACAAGAATAATTTAACACAACAACGCGAAATAGACTCATTACTAAACTCAAAAAACAAAACTCAGGTAACACCAAATGTAGACCTTTCTGAATTAGAAAGAGAAATTGAACTCCTTAACAAGAATAATTTAACACAACAACGCGAAATCGATTCTCTACTCAATCATATTAATTTATTAGAACAAAATATAGCCATACTGTATAACAAAAAATCTAAAAAGAGAAAAAAGAAATCTACAAACCAAGTGAGTATTGCAGAGTTAAACGAAAGACTAAACCTGAAGAAACTGGTAGACTCGTTACTCTTCGTATCAAAATCAAAACAAAACCAACTCGACGATCTTATGGTTGATAACTTAAAACAAACACTAGAGATTGATTCCTTAGAGCTATTGTTAAGACAAATTGATGCTGATAGTTATAAAAAAACAGACAGCATTTTAAGTCTAAAAAGACAGTTAATCGCTTTTCAAACATCTAAAAACGAAAATTTCAATTCAAAACCTGTTGAAATAAGAAACTTAAAAAACAAAGTTGTCCAGGAAAACACAGATGGCTTCCTTAGTGAAGAAGAAACAAATAGAATAATAAAAAACAACCAAGGCAAAGTTCAAAATAGTACGCTAAAGGATTACTTTATTGAATTAACAGGAGTTGACTCTCCAAAAGGATCATACATAGTAGTAGGAGCCTATCAAGACATTAAGAGAGCAAAAAATGTTTTAAAAGACGCACAAAAAGATTATCCAGAAACAAGAATAATATTTAACAAAAGAAATAGTCTGAACTACATCGTTGTGATGTACTCTGTTAACCTGAGCAAAACAGTAGCAGAAGTAAGTTCAACACAACGCTTAGGATACGACAGGGCATGGGTTTTAAATTACGATAAAAAATAACGAAATACGATTAATAGCTATATTTGGCAACCTTAACGCACAAGTTGCGTTAAAATAAAGCACTAAGAAACTGTTAATCATTTTTTAAAAAAATAATTAACATAAAACTACTTACTTATGAAAACTATTATAACAATAATGGTTCTACTACTTAGCACGAGCGCGACACAAAAACTCGAGAAATCAAATAGTTGGAAAGAACTTGTCTCGAAAGATAATGTAACATTGTATTACAAGCACGCAGACTGCATTTTTGAAGAAACCCAAGACCAGGAATGGGTGCTTCTAAAAATTGAAAACAACAACAACTACAACGTAGAAATCAATTGGATTGTGAACGCCTACTATGGTTCTCGTTGTGAAGGTTGTAACCGAACGGATGACCCTGAAATACAAAGAGCTCAAAAACTTGGCGCCCTCAAAAGTGTTGAAGGTAAATGTGCACTTCCTATGAGTGATTTAGCTGTTTTTGCTAATTCGCTAACCTATAAAATGCCTCAGCCTTTAACGGATATAAAAATTGAAAATCTTTCAATTACTAAAATAGATTAACCCACTACGCAATGAAATTTTTAATTACGGGAATTACTCTCTTATTCTTCCAACTTTCATTTGGACAATGCTGTAACTATGTTTTAAGCACACAGGATTCTTTCGGTGATGGCTGGAATGGCGCAGAATTGAATATAACAAATGGAGGTTTAAACATCGGAACATACGAAGCAACTGGCTCAGGTACGGTATTTACTCTTACCCTTTGTGATGGTGATAATATAGAACTTATCTACTCTTCTGGTATTTATGAAAACGAAAATTCGTTTACACTTACAGCTCCTGACGGTACAGTATTGTATTCAGTAGCATCAAACCCACCGGTCGGTAATATTTTCTCCTTTACTGTATCAGGATGTCCAACTTGTACGGACGGTATACAAAATGGTGGAGAAACAGGAATTGACTGTGGCGGATGTAATTGTGGGCCATGCGTAGGAACACCTGCGCCTCCAAGTCCTGCTTCAATGAATGCAAGCGCTAACATTAATAACTTACCTTGTGGTGGAGGTCCTGTTGATTTAAGTGCTAATGCATCTACAGATGTACCTGTATTAGACAACAATTTTGACGACGGAACACCTGGAACAGGTTGGAATGTAACACCTGCTGCACAGTTTGATAATCCATGCGGACCCGGAGTCGTTGGAACACACTTATGGATGGGAAGTGCAACTGCAGCTCCAAGAACATTAGAAACAGCTCCACTTAATATGCCTTGCGGTGGAGAGATTTGCTTTTATTTCAAATTTACCCCTGAAAATAGCGGAGATGTAGCTCCTTGTGAAGGTGCAGATTTATATAACGAAGGTGTTAACCTACAGTTCTCTACGAGCTGCGGAGCGGGCTGGACTGATATTGCGTACTTTGCACCAAATGGAGATTTACTAGTCAGTAACCCGAACACAACAGCTCCAACGGCCTCTGGTGCTACAAATTTCACTACTTGGGATCAGTATTGTTTTACGGTACCTGCAAATCAAGGTGCGCCCGACTTAACTTTTCAATGGTATCAAAGTGGTAGTTCAGGGAATTCATTTGACCATTGGGGATTAGATGAAGTAACGATAGATGCATTTGCTTGTGAACCTTATTACGTAGACTGGGAACATATACCTGGTTCTCCTGATGCTAGCGATGTAACAAGTAATGTAACGGTAACAACTGATTTTCCTGTTATTTATACAAATGGAGTAAACGATACAATATTTGATACCGTAACCGTTTTTGTAGATGCAGTACAAGATCCAATTGTAACGATTACACCAGAACTTTGCGCTGGAGATGATGATGCAAGCATATCTGTTGGTGTAACAGGTGGAACTGGCCCGTACGATTGGCAGTTGTTTTTACCAAATGGCACAAATACGACTATTACGTCAGCGTCGCCAGCTAATTTTGGAAATTTAGCTCCAGGTAATTATACACTTACCATAACCGATCAAGCAGGATGCTCAATTAGCAAGCCATTTACCATTGATCCTGGACCCGTTTGCTGCGAGGTAGTTGCTACCGGAACCGATTTGAATTGTAACCCTACTAATGCTAATTGTGACGGAACTGTTACTGCAAATCCAGCCAATGGAATTGCACCTTACACTTATCAATGGTACACGGGTGTCGGTACAGCCTCACCAATTGGTGGTTCAATTACACAAACAGTTGGCGGATTATGTGCTGGAACATACACTGTTCAGGTTACTGATGCTACCGGATGTATAATTACAGATCAAGTAACTATTGCAGAACCATCTGCATTAACATTTACAGCAACTCCAACACCAGCACTTTGTAATGGCGCTTCAGACGGAACAATTACAGTAGCTGCAACCGGAGGAACAGCGCCGTATCAATACAGCTTAAATGGAGGTGCGTTTCAAGCAGCTAACAACTTTAGCAGTTTAACAGCAGGAAACTATTCAATTGCAGTTGAAGATAATGCAGGTTGTAGTACTAATCAAACCGTAATTGTAGCAGAACCCAACCAACTGAACTTATCAATAGATAATATTAATGATGCAACGTGTAATAACCCAAACGGGTCACTTAACCTTTCTGCAACAGGTGGAAATGCACCTTATACATATGATTTAGGTACAGTTAATAATACCACAGGTAACTTTTTAGGACTTCCATCCAATACATATAATATAATTTTAACAGATGTAAACGGATGTATAGAGAATGGAGTCGTAACAATAGTAGACATTGCAGGTCCAACAGCGACTATAAATACAATTAGTGATATTAGTTGTAACGGTGGTGCAAATGGTTTTGTTATTATCGACGCAAATAATGGTGCTGCACCTTACACTTATGCGTTAGATGCTGGTCCACCTCAAACTTCAAACACATTTACTAACTTAACAGCAAACAATTACACCGTTACCGTAACGGATAACAATAACTGTGTAGGAACAGTCAATTTAACTATCAATCAACCGGCGCAGCTTTCTTATACCACTACCATCACTGACGCAAGTTGTAGCGGAACATGCGATGGAGCCATAGATTTTACAGTTGTGGGAGGTACGGTGCCTTATCAGTTTAGTACAGATAATGGATTTACTTTTAACGGAACAAATCCAGTTACGGGGTTATGTGCAGGGAACTATAACACAGTGGTTACGGATGCGCAAGGATGTCTTGCCAACTCAACCGAAACAATAATTGAACCTCCTGGTTTTAACTTGGTAATTAATGCCAACAACGCTACGTGTGGTTTCGATAATGGGAATGTAACCTTTACTATTGGCGGAGCTTCTGGTTCAGGATATCAATTAGATTGGAACAATACTGGATTTGGAACGACCTTTTCTTTTATTGATTTAGATGCTGGAGCTTATCCGTATACGGTTTCTGATGGAACAGGTTGCGCTCAATCTGGATTTGTAGATATAAGTGACATTTTAGGTGCTGAGATTCAAGTTTTATCTCAAACACCAACCTCGTGTTTTGGCTTTACTGATGGTCAAGTTACGGTAGAAACAATTCAAGGAACTAATCCTATTAATTATTTCTTAGATGGAGTTGCTTATGGACTCTCAAACCTTGCATTAATTGAAGGTTACAACTGGTCTAACGTCGCTGGTGGTCCACACCTGATTTATATTGAAGATGCAAATGGATGTCAAACTTTCCAATCAATTAGTATCGCACAACCTCAAGAGATTACATACTCTACCATTTCCGAAGATGTAAATTGTAACGGTGGAAATGATGCCTTTATGCAAATTAATGCAACCGGTGGTGTAGGTAGTTTTAATTACAGTATAGACAACGGTACTACTCAAACACCCGTTAATTTCTTCGGTAGTTTAATCGCTGGAACCTATAATGTTTTAATAGAAGATGCAGACGGATGTCAGGTAACCGGAACAGAAATAATATCAGAACCTTTGCTCTTAACAGCAAATGCAAATACTGTAGATTTAATCTGTAATGGTGATTGTGATGGACAAATTCTCTTTGATCCAGCAGTTGGTGGTACAGCTCCTTATATCTACAGTATAGATAACGGTACTACTAACTCTGGAGCTACAACTTTCAATGCATTATGTGCAGGAACATATAATCTTCAAGTCACAGATGCAAACAATTGTTTATTTACGAACACAATTGATATTTTAGAACCATCGCCTGTTTCAATAACAGCAACGCAAATTTCTACTACGTGTAACTTATCAAATGGAGAAATAAACGTCGTAGGCGCTGGAGGAACAATTCCTTACCAATACGCACTAGACAACGGACCAATGCAAGGAGGGACTAACTTTAATGGTCTTGCTCCCGTTATTTACGAAGCGTTAGTAACAGATTTCAACGGGTGTTCTGATTCAATAAACCTAGCAGTAACAGCACTTGATGTGCCTATACTCGACTTCTTAACACCAACAAACCCACTTTGTTTTGGGTCTAATAACGGACAGATTCTGGTAACCGCTAGTGGAGGGGTTGGAGCTTTAACCTACTCAATAGATGGACTCAATTTTGTACCTTCTAATCTATTTAGTGGACTATCTGCTGGAACTTATACCATAACGATTAAAGATGCGAATGACTGTTTAGATTCTGAAACGGTAACTCTTACAGACCCGGCGGTTTTAGCTATTGATAATATAACAGAAAGTGCAACAGACTGTTTTAATAATGCAAATGGTACTTTTTCTATAGCTGCAATAGGTGGAACTCTGCCCTACCAGTATGATTTAGGAATAGGAAATGGATTTGGGCCAACCAATACTGCCAATTTCTTAACCGCGGGCACGTATAATTTTATAGTAGAAGATGCAAACGGTTGTCAAATAAATGGTTCGGCAACCATAACCCAACCCCAACTATTAGAGTTCTCTCCAGCAAACAGTACAACATCTACAAGCTGTTTTGGAACATGCGATGGAACTATTACAACTACAGTAATTGGTGGTACAGCTCCTTACTTTTACAATTGGTCAAGTAATATTGCAACAGTGAATGACAACAATGCTGTAAATGTTTGCGCTGGAATGTACTCAGTTATCGTTACAGATATAAACGGGTGTCAAGTTACAGATAACGCCCTAATGGTAAATGAACCACCTCTAGTAACTATAAACTCAGTATTAACTGATTCTGTGAATTGTTTTGGGGAGAGCAGTGGAGAGATTATAATTGATGCACCAAATGCAACTACATTTAATATAACGGATAACAACGGAATAAACCTTACACAAAATAATGGTGTATTTACAGGTCTTCCAATAGGGTCTTACAGTGTTTCAGTAGAAGATGCAAACGGATGCGAAGCGTTGAGTTCTACCACACTTTATGAACCAACTCCTATTGCACTATCAACAAATTCTGACTTAGTTGCGTGTTTACAAGACGAAATATCTATATCTGCTATTGCAAGCGGTGGAAATGGAATTTATACGTTTAACTGGAGTAATTCAGCAACAACGAATAGTACGCAACTCATCTATCCTACAGCACCAGAATTTATAAGTGTTACCGTTACGGATCAATATGGTTGTACTGCCCCAGCAGAAGGTTTTAATGTAACCGTCAATCCTCCTGTAAGTTTGAATCCAATACCTGATGTATTTATTTGTCCAGGAGATCAAATTACCCTAACAGGGACATTTAATGATGGTCTTCCTGATTATAGTTTGCAATGGGAACATGAAGCAGATACCTCTGCTACAACAACCGTTAGCCCAATAATAGATACGCAGTATACTTTATCAATAAGAGACTTCTGTGCAGACGTAGACACGATTGAGGTGAATGTATTTATGAATGGTGTACCTAACTTAACCCTTATAGGTGCAGAAAACGGTTGTGTAGACCATACAATAACACTAAGTATAGACGATCCAAATGGAGATGTTGGAGGAGGCTGTACATGGGATTTTGGAGATGGAAATATGAGTAATCAATGTAATAATGTTACAAACACCTATGTAACACCCGGAGTATACGACATTAATTTTGCGTTTACAACTTCTGCTGGTTGTGTTGTAGATACCACTTACACACAAGCAATAGAAGTTTATGCACAGCCTATTGCAGATTTCACATTTAATCCTAACAATCCAAACGTAGATGATCCAA
Source organism: Lishizhenia sp. (assembly GCA_965656535.1). GTDB lineage: Bacteria > Bacteroidota > Bacteroidia > Flavobacteriales_D > Crocinitomicaceae > Lishizhenia. The sequence continues at coordinate 680,812 of CBFHKX010000001.1, read as the reverse complement.
CAGTAAATTTCACGAACTTATCTCAAAATGAAGATAGCTATATATGGGATTTCTCTGGATTAGGAACCTCATCTTTAGAGAATCCTTCTTTTACCTTCCCAAGTTTACAGCCCGATGATTACAGCGTTTGTTTAACTGCCTTAAGTACAAATGGAAATGTAGTTTGTAGCGATCAAATTTGTGAAACTATAAGTATTGCAGATGCATTCTCAATGTACGTGCCTAACACTTTCACACCAGATAACGATAGTTACAACCCAGTATTCTTACCTGTTTTAAGTGGTAATGATATCTATGAGTATAACCTTACAATATTTAACCGATGGGGAGAAATATTATTTGAATCAAACAACCAAGCAGTTGGTTGGGACGGAACATATGGAGGAGAGCCAGTGAAAGATGGAACGTATATCTGGAGAATTTCAGCAAGAGAAATCGGAAAGATAAAAGATGTTCTATTTACAGGGCATGTCAATGTAATTCGATAAACCACCCAAGGCATTATAAAATCCTGCTTACAATCGTTTGCAGGATTTTTTATTTTACATTTGAACTATGCTCGTGTTATTTACTTCTGAAGAATCAATACAAAACGAAGATAAAGTCCTGAACTCGCTTTTTGAGTTTGGTTTAGAGCGCTTGCATATACGTAAACCTTTTCATACAAAAGAAGACTACGAAAGGCTGATTAAAAGACTATCTCCCGACTTTTATCCCAAAGTTTTTTTGCACGAACATCACCACCTAGTTGATAAATATCATTTGGGTGGTAAACATTATAGGAAAAAAGATGCGCTAACTATACTCAATGATAAGTATCCCAAAAGTACGGGTGTACATTCGCTTAACGAGTTATTAGAAAAGGAGATGCACTACAACCACCTTTTTGTGAGTCCAATATTTGACAGTATTTCAAAAATTGGATATACTGCAAAAACTAATTTATCTATCACAGGCTTATCGAGCCATGTCCAAAATAAATGCATTGCTTTAGGAGGAATTAATACTTCATCAATCGATAAAGCAAAAAAAATGGGGTACAATCATTTTGCCGTATTAGGAGCCGTTTGGCAGTCCAGCCCTATTTCTTCATTCAAAACAATTCTTCAAAAGTCGCGAAAGTAGTCTAGATGTTAATCTTTCTAAATAAGTTAATTATGATAAATTCTGTCAAAAGCAGCTTTAAGGTTAGGATCATTAAATACAAATCCAGCCTCAGTAATTTTCTTATTTGACGCTTGCAGTCCGTCTAATACAACACTTGCCATTTCTCCAAAAAATAATTTTAATACAAAAGCTGGAGCATTTGGTAACCATAAAGGTTTATTTAGGCTTTTTGCTAAGGTTTTAGTGAATTCTTTGTTTGTTTTAACATCAGACAATGCATTATATGCTCCGTCTAAGTTATGCTCAATAGAAAACACAAACATTCTTACAAGGTCATGCAAAGAAATCCATGGCATCCATTGTTTTCCTGAGCCAAGCGCTGTTCCAAAATACATCTTAATAGGTTGTGCAATCTTAGGTAAAGCACCTCCTTTATTCGTTAGCACAACCGAAATTCTCAATTTAACTACTTTACATACAGAAGAAAATAAATCTGCGCTTTGCTCCCATTTATGAACTACTTGCGATAAATAGTCGGTTCCAAAGGAATCAGATTCAACGTAACATTTTACGTAATTATCATATCCATAACAATTAATACCAGAAGCCGAAATGTACTGTTCTAAATTCGGCATTTTGGACACAAAAGAGAACAAAAATTGAGTTGGAAATACTCTACTTTGAATAATCTCTTGTTTTCTTTTATCTGTCCACCGCTTATCTGCAATGCCTACACCAGCAAGATTTATAATATGCGTAACACCTTCCAGAGCATTCTCATCCATCTCCTTCTTAGAAGGGTCCCAATGAAATATCCCGTTGTTATGATTCGACGGTTTTCTGCTCAGTACACGAACTGTATTTCCTGCTTGTTTTAAGGTTGCAACTAATGGAGTTCCAACCAACCCTGTTCCTCCTGCAATTAATATAATCTTACCTGTCATACTTCATTAACAAACCATTTGTTATTTTGTTATGAAAGATAAAAATTATTCGAAAGAAAATCTTCCGTTCAACCACTCTGGGTCTAGTTCTGCACCAAAAGATTTGTAAAAATCAATAGCGGATTCATTCCAGTCTAACACTTGCCAACTCATTCTTTTTACGCCTAGTTTCTCTGCCTCGGTTTTTACTTTTAAAAAGAGATCTTTTCCATATCCCTTCCCTCTGTGTTTCTCCGTAACAACAAAATCTTCTAGATACAAACATTTACCTTTCCAGGTAGAATAAGAGGTATAATACAATGCAAAACCAATTATTTCAGTGTTAATCTCTATCACAAATGCTGCACAGATATTATCTTCAAATAAATGTACGCCCAACTCTTCTGAAGATACAATTACGGCGTCTGGTTCTTTTTCATACACCGCTAGTTCAACTATTAGCTTATGAATACCCAGTTCATCTCCTTTAACTGCTCTTCTTAACATAATTATAGTCCTCCTAAATTAAAACGTAAACGAATACCTGTTGCCATATTCCCTGTTGGATATGAAGTAGCAATTTTGGGGTCAGTAATGGTTTGATCGTAATACAGTGTTGCTGTTAAATTCTTACCTAACTGGTAATCTGCATTGAAGGTAATTTTCACCACTTTTTGACCAGCAGTTGCTTGATTTGTGTTTTCAACTATTTTTCTAATAACGGTTAAGTTATCGCGTATAGAGAAGTCAAATCTTAAATTTAAATCATTTGCTGGTAACGCTTTTCCTCCAAATTTAAACGGTAATTTAACCTTGGTAAATTTGTAGCCTGTACCTATTACTAGTTCTGAACTTCTTGTTTCTGTAATTTGATTATTTGTTAAAGCCAAAGAAGAACTCTTATCTCTCTTAATTTCAAAACGCGTAATTAACCCATTTCCTTTTACCTTCCAAGTTGCATCAAACCCAATTAATGGAGAGAATGATTCGCTTATAGTTACGTTTTGAACCTGAAACTCTGATAAAAAGTTCCCATTAATATTTCTCACATCACCACCTTCTTGCCATTCTAGGTTTGTTTGTATACCCGAAACATTTACATTAGAAGAATAGCCATGTCGAAGCGTAAAGTTTCGAACATATTTCTTCATAAATTTATATTTCGCTAATCCATTGTATGAAATTGTCCAATTTGGTAACGGTATATTTTTAATCGGATTAATATTATCCTCATCAATACCTCTGTTTGAATATGAAGTTAAGAAGGCACCAATTAATACGTCTTGCTGACTTCCATCATATCCATCATAAAAGCCAGAAGAAGTTAAAGACGAAGCCGGATTAGCAGATCCAATTAATTCAGAAACCGCAACTCGGTTTGCCCTTAGCTTATCAAAAGATTGCGACCTATATTCTTTATCCAGGCCTTCAAAAGCAGAAGCTATAGAAATCGTTGTATACGTCACACTTTGAGTCTTAAACATACTCTCATATTCGTATTGGTCGTTTAATGTGTAGCGAAAGAAAGAAGATTCATTTTCTGTAAAGTTTCGGCTCATCGTTAAGTCTATCTTTACATCTTTTAACGGCTCCAGACTGGCTCTACCCGTAATATTTTGAGAATGTGTTACGGTGTGTTGTGTATTTAAAGAATCATTTCTAACCATCCAACCGTTATTGGCAAATGTTCTACCTATCTCATAACCATTATCTAAACCGAAAACCGAACGCTGTTGTTTACCAAAAATGAAACCGGCCATTTGGCGCTCAAATCCATTTTCTGAAAATCCTAAAATCCGCGTATCTCTAGCATAACCGGGTAACAAGGTTCCATCATTTATCGTATAAGTACCGGAAACAGTTCTTACTGTCATTAACGTTCTACCTAAGAAGCCCGCAACAGGATGTACTTTTCCTCCTCGCTTTTTCTCAGCTTCTTCTCTTTTCTTTTCTCGCTCCTTTTTACGTTTTGCCTTTTCTTTTTCTTTCTCCGTCATATCTTCCGGATCTTTCTCTGGCTCTGCACCTTTCGTTGGATTTTTCCGTGGATCAACTCCACTACTGCTTCTTCTTACACTTGCTCTTCCTCCTCTACCATTATTATTAATCTTTTTAAAGAACTCTACCTTGTTATATAGATTTGTAAAATTCAATTGAGAAGTAACATTAATATTTCTACTGTTCTGAATTACGTTTCCAAAAGACTCTAATCCAAGATTTGAGCGCTGCCATTCATAACCTCCAGAATACTTAGCATCTGCATTTACCCAATCTAAGGCCGGTATTTTATTAAATGGTACATTGTAATTAAAATTATACTGATGCTGGTAACGCATCGTTTTACCCAATGTGTTCATTTGACTGCGAATACTATCTCTAAACTGTTGATATAATACTGGAGCTTGAGTTCTACTTACCTGACCTTCAGGTTCATCAAAAATTGCATTATTTGATGCACTAATATCAAACTTAAGGTTCTTTGTGATGTCATAATTCATTTTATAAGTTCTATCCCATGTAAAATTCTTAAGATAAATGGGCTGAAACTCAAAAGCGGTTCCTAGGGTATTTCTAATTTTTCGTTCATTATAAGAACGCATGATATCATTATTTAAACTGATGTTTTTTGGTCCTAGATACAAGTTTGCATCTCTAATTAACGACCACCACTTAGACTTCTTCATGAATTTGACCTTCTTAAATGGCTCCAGTAATTTTGGAGATGCTGAAAAATTATAATTCAATCCCCCTCTATAGATTTTCGTTCTGTCAAACTCTGTATTAAAATCTCTAAGCAATCTCTCACTTTGCGAGTAGGATAGACTAAAATTCTCGACGTCCCAGATGTGCGACTTTTTACCTGCTGCTTTTTCTTTCCTTACATTGGTAAAATTAAATGAGCGGTTCATTGTATAATCCTGTCCCAGTTTCGCTCGTTCTCTTCTTTCGGCTGCGTCATAATCAGATAATTGGATATCTGGATTAAAGGGATCAAATTCAGGATTAATTATACCTAAAGAATAACTGTAAAAAAACGGAATTGCAATACCTGCTTTTTTACCTAAAAATTGACCCAGTTGTGCATTTGTTGATAAATCGAATGTATAACGTGTATCTCTCTGACGCTCTGCTACTCTACTATCTATCGCTCCCCAATTGGTTCCGCTATATGTACCTGCAACGTTTACATTTGCAAAATCTGCTAGTTGAACATTTGCCCGAGCAAGTGCAGCAGATCCACCACTATTTTCGAAATCCGTTAAACGCAATTCGTTCACCCATATTTCGGCACATTTTGCTAATCCATCATCTGGTTTCCAAACGTTTATTTCATTCTTTGAAGGGTTTCTAACTCCAATCATCAACGTTCTTAAACCCTGGAGGTTAGGGTTTCCTTTAACTTTTAGTCGTCTTGTTGGATTTTTAGGATCGGTGATCACAAATTCTGTATTCGTTGCAACCGTGCTACCAGGAGTATCTGCAGCATTGTTTCTTTGCTTTTTTACATTGATTAGGTCGTCAAATACTATCTCAACATTATTCGCTTCGGGCCAGATTTGTTCTGCGGTTGCACTGGTATTAAAAGCAGTTACCTTCATAGGCATTTCATACTCGTAATAGTTCTCAACAAAATCAGTACCCAAACGAACAAAAATCGTTAGATCATCATCGTTAATTGGGATTTCTCCCACTTGCGATTCTGCATGCACAAACATTTGAAGCTTTTTATAGAACCGTACGTCAAAATCTACATTTCTATACGCAGCTCTGGCATCTCCATCTTCTAAACCGCATGTTTCTAAGGTTAAAGCTTGCTCATTTAATTGTCTTTGAAAAGTTTGTGAAGGATCAATTTCTCTTAAAATACCTGGTGGTGTTTTGTACGGAATTGGAAAACGTTGATCGTGTTGCTCAATATTTACAGCTCCAATATTAAAGTCATCAATACCTGGTTCATTAGGAAATCCGTCTCCGGCTTGGGCTAGATCTTCCAGATACCTTCTCCATTCACCTCTTACCAATTCTAACTTGGCAAATCGTATTACTGTTTGTTCTTCAAAATCTTTTAAAAACATACGCATAAAACGAATCGATCTAAAGTCTGTAATACCATTAATTACATTATCTGGATTTCGAATAGGTATTCTAAATTGATACCATTTTCTTACTTTATTTCCATCTGTATATTCTCTATCATTTATAATGTAATTTTTACCCACTACTAAATCTGACTTCCTCAACGATACTTTATATTGAAAATAAGCTTCTGATTGTCCTAGGTTATTATCTCTGTTTATATCTTCAATATCGGGTGCGTTAGTTGCCTGCGTAGGATAACCATCTGCATTCATAGTATCTGACATTTCTGAGGTTGGAGAATTCCCTTCTGTACCGTTGTAACGCTTGTATCTCTGTAAAATATCAAAAGCCTGATTATCGTAATCATCATCTCTAAAGTAGTTGAAATTATCTCCAGAAACATCAGATAATAACCTTGCTTTAGCAGCTGCAGACATCACCGAGTTATTTTGAATCCAATTTACATAATTTGAATATGCAACACGTTCTTGGTCATCATTCCAACCGTCTAAGCCAACATCTTGCAAGACTCTTGCACTCGGATCATTGTCAAAAGCATTAACAACCACTTGCTGCGTAGATATTTTAGCCCAATTTGTTGTATCTAAATTCTCTAAGCCAGCCCCAGCAACCCCAGGCAAACCGTTTTCAAAAGACTTTCTAGAGTCGGGAAGGATATCTTCAGAAACGTTTCCAAGGTTAAAATACAAATCACCTCCGGCATGCACAGTTGATGGATTTACAGCCTCTGCGTCTGCACTAAAAGGATCTGCCATCCAAAATTGAATGTATTCTACATTGGTTTGCTCAAAATCATTGGTTGTAAGTGCGCGCATTATTCCTGCCCAATTTTTGCTAGGATTGGTAAAATTACCTTGTGCATCTACCTGCGAAGTTGTATCATAATTGTACATTCCTCTCTCTTGAGGATAATACGCTAAGTCTAAAATTGGAATGTTTGCTATTTGTCCTAGTTGAGGGTTCAAGTTTGGAAATAAATCTGTTTGGTTAACTTGTGCAACCATATTATTCTCTACAAGTTCAGGATCATTTGCTATGTTATCAGGTGTGAGCGCATTGCTTTGATAAAATAAAGGATCAATTACATACCAAGCTAATTTTCCTCTGTTAAACCCTGTTGCTAAATTATTGTTGAGTTGTGATTCTGGAAATAAATCATTCTGACCTTGAGGAATAGAAGCTAATTTCCAAGACGCTAAGTTTTTAAGGTCTATTGTAGATTGAGAACCTTCAAAGTCGTCTATATAAGAAATCCCTGCCCGCGTTACAGCTCTTGGTGTTCCTGGAATTAAATGAGCTGCCTCTGCATTAAAGGTTAAACTAGACTTAGCTTTGGTAGAAATTACAGGCAATAAATCTACAAGTTTCGTTAAAATAGGTAAGTCTTTCCTGTAAGCAATATCCATTCCTATTTTATTGTTTCGATAAGGCTCGTCTCCAATATCTACTTTCTGAGTAATGGGACGTTCAGTCATCATCATCCATGTAGCTCCCACATTAAAATCAGGATTAATCATATAGTTAGCATGCGCTCCAAGAAGCGATTTTGCCTGAAAACCAAAAACAGATTGACTTTCAATATCTATTTTAATTGGTGTATTGGATTCTAATATTCCTGTGTTTAGAATTTTTACTCTACCTAAATTGTAATCAACTGTGTAATCCAATCCTTCTGTTAAACGAATCCCACCTGCTGTTACAGTAACGGCTCCTTCTGGCACATTTAGTGCGTTTAACGGTATATCACTTGTAACCGAAGATGAGTACTGACCTTTAAATAAAAATCTATTTTTAGATGGAATTTGTTGTGCTGCAATTTTTGTACTGTCATAGAGTTCTTGAAAGATTACATTATCTATAGTAAGCTGTGGTATTGAAGCTGCTTGAAGCGCTTTCTGAAGTGTTGCACCAAAAGGCTCTACTGTGCTGAAATAAATCCGTCCATTTCTAGTGTTAATCGTTCCTCCATTCATGGCTTGATTACCATTAAATTGAATTGGAACGAAATCAAAAACACCATCTTGTTGCGGACGATTATTTTGATTCAGTCTGTCCATTTCTACCAAATCTACTATCTGTTTGTCGTCTATTTGAGGTAAAAAATTAATGGGTAGAGAATTTTCTGGATTATTATAAAAAATATTTAACCTAAATCCTTCTTGACTTACTTGATAAGCTCCTATAGAATAAACGTTTTTCATCATCAAATCCCATACTTTATTTCTCGGGCTTGTGATTGTTGGTTTCAGCAGTTTCAAAAAGAGTGCTTCTTGTCCTACCACCCCATCATTAGAAAACTCTCCCACCTGAAAGGTTTGTCCTCGGTATGTATATTCGTAAGCAACTGCTAAAACTTCATCATTATTCAAAGGAAGATTTAAGGATATATACCCCAACTGAGCATTGTAAGAAAACTCTTGTTCTGTTAAACGCCTTGCATTTTCAACTTTTTCGTATTCTACAGCTTGTCTAAATGGCCCAGGCGCTGTTGCTTGAGATCCTAAAGCGGTTACTGCGTTGTTAAAAGATCTCACCTGATTGTTTGCTGAAGCCCAAGCATATAAACCATTCGCTTCATTATCGGGTAAAGGGCTAGAAGATGCGTTACCTGGATTTCCCTCCCAGTTGGTTGAATTCGATTCTCCTAAATCAGAGAAAGCAATGATGTTACGCGTATCCTCTACATTGTTTTGCCGGTTGGTTAGCCAAACCTCTATACGCGTAATATTTGTAAGTGAACTAACTATAGGAACTGTAGAAAGTGCATTATCATAATTTTCTCTGTGGTAGTAATTTAAGAAATAGTGCCGGTTTGCCTCGTAATTATCGGCTTGCAATTCAAAATCTTGAATTTGCGCTCCTCCTTCGATATCAATTGTTTGTTTTTGACCTCTAGAAGAACTTGCAATCGCATCAACAGTTAATCTACCAAAACGCATCTTTGTTCTTACTCCAAACAGTGTTTGCGATCCTTGAATGAGTGTTGTACTCAAAGGCATTGAAACGTTACCTGCTTCAATTTTTTGAAGAATCATATCTTCATCTCCAGAGTACTCTAGTTTTGTTATATTATCAAAATCAAACTGGGCTTGAGTGTTGTAAGAAGTGTTTAACTTAATTCGTGTACCAATTTGCCCTACTAAATTAAGTTGAATTTTCTGTTGGAAATCAAACCGAACAATTTTCCTTTGACGTTCCGGTAATATTGGATTATCATATCGTGATGAATTTACCCCAAAAGATAATTCAACTGCTCCTGTTGGTCGTATATTTATTTCATCAGATCCAAAAATATTGGCAAAGGCTTTACTTTCTATTTTGATTGGAGGAATTAATGGTTGACCCTCTTCTGTTTGATCATCAATTTTTTCTCGCCAATATTCAGACATTTCTCTTTGCCTTTCATACTCGATATATTCTTCTAATGTCATCATTGACGGGTTGCGATAATTTAAATCGCTACCCATTTTTTCTCGAAATACGTATTTCCCAGTTTTTGGGTCGTAAACAATGGTTTTTTCTACATTTGATGGATCTCCTAAATCAAAGCTTTGAGGAGTGTTAGAAGTAGGATCGTATGAATTTTCTATGGGAAATATTAAGTCAATACTATCCGGATGAATCTGAGCAAAAAGCTCTGATACGAATCCGAAACCAATTATTCCAATAACTAAGAATAATCGCACGACATAAAAGCGTTTCAATCTTGTAATCAAGGTTATAATATCTTTAGCGCATGTTTTATTAACTGTTCCACAGATTCATCACCTGTAGATACTTTATCAAGGGCTTTTTCGGCAGCTTTTTTATCAAAACCTAAAGAAGCCAATGCTGTTAACGCATCAAAGCGCTTAGTATTGTTCTCAACAAAAATATTATCTGAAGAAAATTCAAATTTCGCCATTTTATCCTTCAAATCAATGATAACGCGCTGAGCCGTTTTCGCTCCTATACCCTTTACTCCTTGAATTGTCTTTACATCTTCAGCAACTATAGCGCCTGCAATTTCTGACGGAATTAAAGATGAAAGCATAATCATTGCTGTATTTGGACCTATACCCGAAACAGAAACAAGATGATTAAACATCTCCCTTTCTTCAGTGGTAGCGAAACCATATAGTATTTGCGCATCTTCTCTTACTACAAACTGCGTAAAAATCTTAATAGACTCGTCGCTTTTTATTGCAGAAAAAGTATGCAAAGAAATTTTAACTTCATAACCAATACCAGCGCATTCTACCACTAAATTTGTAGGGTTCTTTTCAACTAATTTCCCGTTAAGATGCGTTATCATACCTATTTATTTTGTGCGTCTACGACAGCTACTTTTACCATATTTACGATTTCCCTAACAGAAGAGCCTAACTGCAATACGTGAATAGATTTTTTGAGTCCAACTAGAACTGGCCCAATTGCTTCTGCTTCTGTCATTTCTTGTAGCATTTTGTAAGCAATATTTCCTGCAGAAAGATTAGGGAAAATAAAGGTATTTGCTTCTTTATTTGCTAAATCTGAAAACGAAAATTTCTCATTCATTAACTCATTGTTCAGCGCGAAATTGGCTTGAATTTCTCCATCAACCGCTAATGTTGGATATTTTTCATGTACAATTCTCGTTGCTTCTGCCATTTTCACGGAATCTTTTCCTGGTGCTGATCCGAAGTTACTGTAAGATAAAAGAGCGATTCTTGGATGCTCTTTAAATTTACGAACAGTTTTCGCAACATTATTTGTGATATCTGCGATCTCTTCAGCCGTTGGGTCGAAATTGACAGTAGTATCTGCTAAAAAGATTGGTCCTTTTTTCGTGACCAAAATATACATTCCAGCTACTTTAGAAACATCTTTTTGAGTACCTACAACTTGAAGAGCCGGGCGTAAGACATCACGATAATTTCTTGTAGCTCCTGAAACCATGGCATCTGCATCTCCTTGTTCAACCATCATCGCTCCGAAGTGATTGCGTTCACGCATAATTTGTAAGGCTTCATATTCAGTAAATCCTTTTCTCTTTCTTTTTTCAAAAAATGCTTCACCGTATGATTTTCTCCTTGCATCTTCTTCTTCAGATTTCGGATCTACAATTTCTACTTCAGGAAATTCCATTGAGTACTCCTCAATTAAATCTTCAATAATTTTTCGTTTACCCAACAAAATTGGAAAGGCAACGCCTTCTTCGTATGCTGTTTGTGCAGCCTTTAAAATTTTATAGTGATCTGCTTCAGCAAATACAACACGCTTAGGGTTTCTCTCTGCCTTAAGCGTAATGTTTCTTACGAGTTTATTATCTAGTCCTAATCTCTTTTTTAATTCAGCTTCATAAGCATCCCAATCTTTAATTGGTTCTTTAGCTATACCTGAATCCATAGCAGCCTTTGCAACCGCCGGAGCTACATAATAAATGAGCCTTGGATCAATTGGTTTTGGAATGAATTGCTCTCTACCAAAGGTAATCGATTTCTCTCCGTATGCTTCTGAAACTTCGTCAGGAACGGTCTCTTTCGCTAAGGATGCAATTGCTTTTACTGCAGCTAGTTTCATTTCTTCGTTAATCCCCGTTGCTCTCACATCCAGAGCACCTCTAAAAATAAATGGGAAACCAAGTACATTATTAACTTGATTAGGGTGATCTGATCTACCCGTAGCCATAATGATATCTTGTCTCGTAGAAGTAGCTTCTTTGTATGAAATCTCTGGTTCTGGATTCGCCAATGCAAAAACAATAGGATCATTAGCCATAGATTTAACCATGTCCTTTGAAACTATTCCACCTTTTGATAATCCAAGAAAAACATCTGCATCTTTCATTGCATCCACTAATGAAATGTCTTCTTCATGCGTAGCAAAGTGAAGTTTATTGCCCGATAAACCTTCTCTTCTTTTAGAAAGCAGACCTTTACTATCAAACATAAAAATATTCTCCATCTTAGCGCCTAAACTATTGTATAGCTTCGCACACGACATAGCAGAAGCACCTGCACCAGAAATAATAATTCTCACCTTATCTATTTCTTTATCTGCCAACTCCAATGCATTAAGAAGAGCTGCACTAGATATTATTGCCGTTCCATGCTGGTCATCATGCATGATCGGTATGTCTAATTCTTCTTTTAATCTTCTTTCAATTTCAAAGGCTTCTGGAGCCTTAAGGTCTTCTAAATTTATTCCTCCAAATGTTGGAGCAATTGCTTTTACCGTTTCAATAAATTTCTCTGTGTCTTTGGCATCCACCTCGATATCGAAAACATCGATATCTGCAAAAATCTTAAACAACAAACCTTTACCTTCCATTACAGGTTTTGATGCCTCCGGACCAAGATCTCCTAACCCTAAAACAGCTGTACCATTTGATATTACTGCAACTAAATTACCTTTAGCTGTATATTTATAGACATCTTCTGGGTTTTCTGCTATTGCCAAACAAGGATCGGCAACTCCTGGAGAGTATGCTAATGATAAATCTCTTTGTGTTGAATATGGTTTTGTGGGAATAACTTCAATTTTTCCTGGTCTTCCTAATGAATGATAATCTAATGCGTCTTGTTTTTTTATCTTAGCCATAGTAAAAATTTGCGTATAAAATAAGAGCGTAAATTTAATAAAATACATTAGACTTATAGATTAATACGAAGACAATATGAAAAAGCATTTAGTGGTTTTGAGCGGTGCAGGGATAAGTGCAGAAAGCGGACTTGGTACGTTTAGAGATAATGGCGGACTATGGGATAATTATAATATTGAAGATGTAGCTACACCAGAAGCTTGGAAAAAGAACCCACAAAAGGTAACCGAGTTTTACAATCTAAGAAGAAAACAATGTATAGCCAGTTCGCCTAATAATGCCCATATAAAAATAGCAGAACTTGAAAAGCATTTTAACGTTACCGTAATTACACAGAATATAGATGACTTGCACGAGAGGGCAGGAAGTTCTAAAGTAATACATCTGCACGGTGAAATAATGAAAGTTAAGAGTGAGAACAGCAATTACCAAGACATTATTATGGATTGGAAAAAAGCAGAAGTGAAAATTGGTGATTTATGTGATAACGGCTTTCAGTTGAGACCACATGTTGTATGGTTTGGCGAAGATGTGCCTTTGCTAGAAACGGCGTCTGAAATTGTAAATACAGCAGATTTATTTCTTGTTATTGGTACATCTTTAAATGTTTACCCAGCTGCGGGGTTAATTCACGCATGCAACGAGACCTGTTTTAAGTATGTAATTGACCCAAAGGCGAAACAATTAAATCTTAATTCTGATTTTTACATGATTGCTGATACAGCTAAAAAAGGAATTCAGACATTTATTGATAGGTTGTTTAACTAGGTGTTTGCTTTACAATAATAAAAACAAAAAAGCTCAGCATTCGCTGAGCTTTTATATAATATTTTACTCTTATTTTCTAACTACCAACCTCTTAGACTCTGTTGCTGTGCCGTTTGTGTTTATAAAAGAATAAAAATACACACCATTGTTTAAAGAAGAAACATCCACCTTAGCAGAACCGTTTACTTTAGAAGTGAGTACTTTTTGCCCTAGCGCATCGAACATTACTAACTTTCCATTATTGTTACCAACGTTAACATTTAATTGGTTTTGAGCTGGATTTGGATAAACGCTTATCGCTAAGTTATTGTTTTCTTCCAAGGACAAGAAACCGTTATTCCAAATAATATCTATAGAATCTACTTTTGCATTATTATTATCAAAATCTAATAAATAATACCTGTAAGTATCTACTCCATAATTCCCTGTATTTTCATAGTAAGCAGCAAACCATCCTTCAGTTTGAGAAGGAATAATCTCTGGAGCTGAGTTCCATGGATTATTAGGTGTAACTTGATCAATTCCATAACATGTTCCTTGACTAAGAGATTCCCCCCAGCATACGTAGTCAGAATTTCCTAAGTCTGTTAACTTTACTCTCTGTACAACAATCCTAGAACTTGCAGCGCTAGCATTTATTGCGTCAAAAGTTATGCTTTTCTCTGTGTCTAATGGAACCATAATTTCGATAGCTGTACCGGAAACATCTGCTACAGTTCCTTCAACAACAAGCTCGAACTGAGTTTGAGAAAAGGATGTAAAAGTGAGTAAAGACAATCCGAATAGTATATGTTTTTTCATAAAGTAGAATTTCCCATAAATGTAAATAAAATTCTGCAGAAATTTTTCTTTTCATAGTTCATAATTCACAATTTGAAATTTAGGATACCAATATTAAACTCGTAATTTAATGGCTACATTGGTTCACACTTTGAAAAGAAAATTGCATCTTTGCTAATTCATAAACTATTTATAAAACATAAATCATGAAGAAAAATTTACTATCAATTTTTGGTATGTTAACAGCTGCTGCTGCCTTCGGACAGCTTCCAGTTAGTACTACTGCTGAAAACAAAAATGTGATTTTGGAAGAATTTACGGGTATTTCTTGTACTTTCTGTCCTGATGGACACAAAATTGCTAAGGAAATAAAAGATGCAAATCCATCAGATGTATTCCTAATAAACATTCACACAGGAGGTTTCGCAACGCCTCAAGGACCTGGTACAGATTTCAACACTTCTTTTGGAGCTGCTATTGCAGGTCAAAGTAATTTAGCAGGTTACCCAGCGGGAACAGTAAACAGAACCGAGTTTGCAGGTTTACAACAAAACGGAACTGGAACTGCAATGGGAAGAGGAAACTGGTCTTCTGCTGCAACAACAACTTTAGCAGAAGCTTCTTATGCTAACGTAGCTTTAGAAGCAACTGTTAACGCTGCTACAAGAGAAATGACAGTTGATGTAGAGGTTTACTTTACTGGTACAGCGCCAGCATCTGTAAACTTAAACGTTGCTTTAACGCAAAATGATATTGAAGGTCCACAAACAGGAATGGCTGCAAATCCAGACCAAGTTTTACCAAATGGAAACTACAACCATACACACATGTTAAGACACATGCTGACAGGTCAGTGGGGTGAGGTTATCAATTCAACGGCTATGGGTACGACTTATTCAAATCAGTTCACTTACACATTACCACAAGACATTAACGGAGTTGATGTTGTTTTAGGTAAGTTAGAAGTGATTGCTTTTATTGCTGAAGGACAACAAACTGTTGTTACCGGTAATGATGGACCAGTTACTTACACTAACTTAGCAAGTGATGATGCAGCTGCAACTGGAATTGAATTAGACGTTGCGTCTGTTTGTCCTGGTGAGTCAACAACTCCAACGGTAACAATCACTAACAACGGTCAAACAACAATGACTTCTGCAACTATCAACTACGATATTGACGGAACAAATGCTGGACAAGTAAACTGGACAGGTAACTTAGCTACTTTTGCATCTGAAGATGTTGCTTTAAACGCTATTGCAGTGCCTGCAAATGGAGGAACAGTAAATGTATCTATTACAAACGTAAACGGTAATACTGATCCAAATTTAGCGAATAACGATATCTCTACACAAGTTAGTTCTGCTGTTACAACAGGGTATACAATTACTGCTAACTTCTTTACAGATAATTACCCAAGTGAAACATCATGGGAGATCTTAGCTTCTAACGGTACAGTTGTTGCTTCTGGAGGTCCTTACACACCTGGTACTGATGATCAGTTTGGTGGTGGTGGTCCAGATGCTAACACTACAATTACATCTGTACACACGTTACCAACTGCTGACGATTGCTACTCAATTCGTTTAACTGACGAATACGGTGACGGACAGCAATACGGTCCTGGTGCAGGTCCTGGTGGAGGTTACGGTTTACAAGTAGTTTCTGGTGGTGTTGACGTAGTTTATTTTGACGGTGGTACTGGATATGCTACAATTGATAGAGACGGAGCAATGAAAACGGATGCAGCAACTTCTTCTTTAGAGGAATTAGCGTTTGAAAACGTAAATGTTTATCCAAACCCTGCAAACAACGTGTTAAACGTAGCATTTACATCTATTGATGCAAACACTACTGTTTCTATAACAGATTTATCTGGTAGAACAATTGCTTCACAAGTTATAGAAGGAGCAAATGAAACATTAAATGCTTCTTTCTCTGTTTCTGACTTAGCAAGCGGTAGTTACTTAGTAAAAATTAGTTCAATCTCTTCTTCAACTACGAAGAATGTGATTGTTAAGTAATAGAGCATTTTAATTGAAAAAAGCCGTGGACTTCTATGTCTACGGCTTTTTTTTGCTCAGCTTTTTCTTGGCATGTCCTTTGCACTAGATGAATAGAAAAATACTGAAATATGAAAAAAATTGCACTGTTACTTTTAATTTCTTTTACCAGTTCTATGAGCTTTTCTCAAGAGAATAACTCAGAAAATATTGAAAAAGAAATTCCGTCTGTATTATTAAAAGATATATCTGGAAACCGATTTAATACAGCTGAACTTGAGAATAATGGAAACCCAATTGTAATCAGTTTCTGGGCAACTTGGTGCTCTCCATGTAAAAGAGAACTAAATACAATTGCAGATCTTTATGAAGATTGGCAAGACGAAACAGGAGTTGAATTATATGCTGTATCTATAGATGATTCTAGAACGATAAACAGCGTAGAGCCATACGTAAATGGCAAAGGTTGGGAATACAAGATTTTAATGGATCCAAACAGTGATTTTAGACGTGCAATGGGCGTGAACAACGTACCTCACACCTTTGTTATTATGAATGGTAAAATTATTTACTCCCATAACAATTATGCGCCTGGAGATGAAGACAGGCTGTATGATATTCTACTAAAGCTTCAGACCAAAAAGTAAGTAGAGAAAAATATACGTTAAATTAAAGGAGTCTATTTTTTAGACTCTTTTTTATTTTACAAAACTTGCAACTAGCAAATATATATTGTTTATAAAATATTTATCCCCGTTAGAAATTCAAGTATTTAATAAGATATAAAACTGTTCTTTAGATTACATTGCATATCTTTGAAGTTAGTGTCATAGTTATTTAAAAACACATAAAAGAAAATGAAAAATCTATTTTTAGGGATATTAATTTCCACTGCAAGCCTATTTACTTATTCTCAAGATAGCCACGGAGAATCAAATAAAGAATTACCTTCTGTCAAAATAAAAGACATGGCTGGTAATGCAGTAAATACTGGAGAACTACAAAACAATGGAAAACCAATTGTAATTAGCTTTTGGGCAACATGGTGTTCTCCGTGTAAAAGAGAACTAAATACCATTGCCGACTTGTATGTAGATTGGCAAGACGAAACAGGTGTTGAGCTGTATGCTGTTTCTATAGATGATTCTAGAACTATAAATAGTGTAGAGCCTTATGTAAATGGCAAGGCTTGGGAATACACCGTTTTGATGGATCCTAATAGTGACTTTAGACGTGCTATGGGAGTAAATAATGTGCCTCACACCTTTGTTGTAATGGATGGAAAAATTGTTTATTCTCACAATAACTATGCTCCTGGAGATGAAGATACACTGTACGATAAATTAATAGAACTAACTGAAAAATAATCTTCGCAGTTCTTAAACTTTTGCTTTTGTTCATTCTATGAAAAAACAATTAATAATACTCCTAACTTTTATCTCTTTTGGGTTGGTTGCTCAGAATAATATTGGTTCAATTACAGGAAATGTAGAATCTACATTTCAGTATTTAAATCAAGACTCATTAATCGGTGCCGATCAACCGCCTGAAAAAGGGCTGTTAAATACGTATGCGAACATCTTTTATACCAACACAAATGGTTTAAAAGGAGGTGTGAGATTAGAATCTTATCTCCCAAGAATCTTGGGTTACCCAGATAGATTTTCTGGAACGGGAATAGGAATGCGTTATGTGGGCTATGAAAATGATTTAGTTGATGTAACTGTTGGACATTTTTATGAGCAATTTGGTTCTGGTATGCTTTTCCGTGCTTATGAGGATAGGCCATTAGGATACGATAATGCCATGGATGGTTTACGCCTAAAGTTAAGACCATATAAAGGTGTGAACATAACGGGTGTGTATGGAAAACAACGTTTTTCATTTACAGATGGAAAAGTTATAAACTCAGACGGATTAGTTCGAGGTTTAGATGCTAGCATACACCTGAACGAAACGCTAGAATCAATGTCAAATTCCAAACTAGACGTAACTTTGGGAGCAAGTTTTGTAAGTAAATACCAACGAGATAATAGAGATGATTTGATCTTGCCAGAAAATGTTGGATCTTATGGAGTTCGCGCTGCATTGAGGTACGGTAAATTCTATATGAATGGTGAGTATAACATAAAAGAGAACGACCCTTCTTCGGATAATGGTTTTATCTATAACAGAGGTCACGCAGCCCTTGTTAACTTTGGCTATTCAACTAAAGGTTTTGGGATTGTACTTTCTGCCAAGTCTACAGATAATATGAGTTTTAGAAGCGATAGAGATAAGGATTTACAAGATTTATTAATCAATTTCTTACCTGCTTCAAATAAAACACACACTTATAATCTAGTAGCAACGCTGTACCCATATGCTACCCAGTTAAATGGAGAAGTAGCTTATCAAGCAGAAATGATTTACACAATTCCAAAAAAATCTCTGATTGGAGGAAAATACGGAATTCCCATTATTGCCAATTTTTCAACCATTTATCAACCTCAAAGAAGTTTAGACGTAGCTGCTGTGGATTCAGTTAATAGACGTCCTTACACCGTCTCTCCTTTCGCCTTAAGTAACGTAAAATTCTGGCATGATTTTAATATTCAAATTAAAAAGAAATTCAATAAAAAATTCTATACAACCCTAGCTTACTATAACATTATGATTAATAATGATGTTGTTAAAGTAACCGAAAATGCGTCAGGTAATATTTACTCTCAAATTGGTGTAATAGAGTACGGTTATAAGTTTAACAGGAAGCATTCGATAAGGGGAGAGTTTCAAGGCTTATTTGTAAAAGACAACAAAGATCAAGGGAATTGGGCAACAGCTGTACTAGAATACACTATTTCTCCAAGTTGGTTTGTGGCTGTTATGGATCAGTTTAATTATGGGAATAGTGATGAAAGCCAACGTGTTCATTATGTTGTTGGAACCGTTGGATACATTAAAGGAGCATCTAGAATAATGGCTACTTATGGTAGACAGAGAGCTGGATTGTTTTGCGTAGGAGGTGTTTGTAGATTTGTTCCTGCAAGTAATGGATTAACCCTAACGTTTACTCAAAGTTTTTAATTATGAGAAAAATATTAATATTAACCGGAATTTTAGGGCTTATTTTTAGCTGCGACAAAGTGGAGGAACCAAACGTTGCTGGAGCTAATGCAGCATTAGACTATTCTTTGTATCCGGGTACAGCATTTGATTATGATAATAACGAGCGACCAACCTTTAGTCAGAATACGAATACCGATAGAAATATTCTTTTAGAAGACTATACCGGACATAAGTGTACCTTTTGTCCACCCGCTGCAGTAGAAGCAAAAAACATAGAAGCCAACAACCCTGGAAGAGTATTTGCTGTAGGTGTGCATGCAGGCCCAAATCCTGCAACAGGTATCACTAACTTTCAAGAAACAGATAATGGAGACTTTACACATCAGTTTTATAACGAAATTTCTCAGGCTTATGGTAAGGAATTCTCTACTGGTGTTGGATTTACAGGTAACCCAAGAGGTAATGCCAGTAGAAAAAGTACGAACGTCAGCGCTCCAAATGAATTTTTCACCAACTTCGGTACATGGTCTACGAACGTTAATGCACTTCTAAGCGATAATGATTTAAAAGTCAATCTTCAAAGTGTGGCAAACTATTATGCTTCAACAAAAGGGTTATTCTTGCACGTAGAAGCCGAAGTATTAGACAACAGTATTACAGATGAAATTGGAATTATTACCTACTTCATTGAAGAAGAATTTATAGCACCTCAAAAAAACACAAGCGGTACAATTATAGACTACAAACATCATAACACATTACGAGCTACTATAGATGGAACTCCTTGGGGCAGAACTTTAGGCTCGGACTTCTTAGTAGAAGGTAATAAATATGAATTAGACTACAGCTACCAAATACCTAATGAGTACGATGGTCCAGGAAATTGTCATGTATTAATATACGCCTACAATAAAACAACCTACGAAGTGTATCATGTAATTAAGCAGGAAATTAACGAATAGAAGATTCCAGATCGCACATTTATAAAGGGATACTGAAAAGTATTCCTTTTTTTAACATTTATTGTTTGTTAGTTTGTCTATTTGACACCTTTAAAATTTGAAATATTTCTGTATATTTAAGAAACTTTTAAATGAGATGATATGTTAGAGTTGAGTAAAAAAATCCTTACTAAAGTGAGTTTCGATAGACAGTTATTTCAAAAAGAACTGAATAAGGCATTGAGCTGGATATCTGATTCAAATGAATCGGTAGCATTTAAAGACTGGTGCATACGAGAATTTGGTGATATTTATCCTAAGATCATTACAAAAACGTTCTTATCGAAATAATAAGAACAGAATAAATCGACCACATTTGCCTGTGCTATTTAAAGTACGGGCTTTTTTATGTCCGATTTATACCACTTTGACTTTACTAATTGTACACAAATTAATCCTTCAAAAAATCAATATTTCTTGTTAACCCTTTAAATTTTGTGCGTTTCACAGCACTCTTTTTAAATAACTCCTTAAATATATCTTCTGTTAGATCTTCCCAATCCGCTTTATTCATTTGAACTAGTTTCTCGTGTGGGTCAAATGCGTTTTCTTTAGTTGGTGTACTAAATCTATTCCAAGGACACACATCTTGACAAATATCACAGCCGAACATCCAATTATCCATCTTCCCTTTAAAATAGCTAGGTATTATCTCATCTTTCAGTTCTATCGTTAAGTAGGATATACATTTACTACCATCTACCACATAAGGCTCTACAATGGCGTCTGTAGGGCAAGCGTCTATACATCTAGTGCATGTACCACAATAATCCTTTATTGGACCATCTGGCAACAACTTAAGATCTAATATTAACTCGGCAATAAAAAAAAACGATCCATGCTTCGGGTGTATCAGGTTGCTGTTTTTACCAACCCAGCCTATACCGGATTTTGCAGCCCAAGCCTTATCCATAACAGGAGCACTATCTACAAACACACGTCCACCCACTTCTCCAATATTCTCATGTATGGCTTTCATAAACGTTTTTAATTTATCTTTAATAACAAAATGATAGTCTGCTCCATAGGCATATTTGGAAATTTTAGGTGAGTCTTCCTCTTTTTGGACTTCATTTGGGTAGTAATTCAATAACAGACTTACCACGCTTTTTGCATCATCAACCAACAATCTAGGGTCTAAACGCTTGTCAAAATGATTATTCATGTAATTCATATTACCTTGATAATCATTCTTTAACCAGCTTTCTAAACGCTTAGATTCGGATTCTAAAAATCCAGCTTCAGATATACCACAGTAAAAAAAGCCAAGCTCTTTCGCCTTCGTTTTGATAAAATTTGTATGACGCTCTATCATCAAAACAATCCACCTTGTTGCCAACCAAGATCTTTACCTAGGTGTGAATATGCCTTTTCTGTAACCTTTCTACCACGTTGCGTTCGCATTAAATAGCCTTCTTGAATTAGAAATGGTTCATAAACCTCCTCCAAGGTACCTGCATTTTCACCACACGCTGTCGCGAGCGTAGTTATTCCTACTGGTCCGCCATTAAACTTATCGATCAATGTAGTCAAAATACGATTATCCATTTCATCTAAGCCGTTTTTGTCAACATTAAGCGCTTCTAACGCAACTTCTGTAATTGGAACATCAATAATACCCGAACCTTTAATTTGTGCAAAATCTCGAACCCTTCTTAACAATGCATTTGCAATTCTAGGTGTTCCTCTGCTTCGACTAGCAATTTCAAATGCTGCTTTTTCGTTTATCGGAATATCTAACAATGAGCTTGAGCGTTCTACAAT
The DNA here is from genome assembly GCA_965656535.1 of Lishizhenia sp. GTDB lineage: Bacteria > Bacteroidota > Bacteroidia > Flavobacteriales_D > Crocinitomicaceae > Lishizhenia. The sequence goes on along the minus strand of CBFHKX010000001.1, from coordinate 658,755 downwards.
TAACGTAAGCGTTTTAGCAGTATAGTACTGTAATCTACCATTTATACCAAATCTCGCTCTTAACGGTGCTGTAAGTAAACCGGACCGCGTTGTAGCTCCAATTAGTGTAAAGGGATTTAAAGCAATTTGTACAGTTCTTGCGTTTGGACCTGAATCTATTAATATATCAATTACATAATCTTCCATAGCAGAATACAAGTATTCCTCAATCACTGGACTTAATCGGTGTATTTCATCAATGAATAAGACATCTCCTTCCTCGAGATTAGTAAGTAAACCAGCTAAATCCCCAGGCTTATCTAAAACAGGACCAGAAGTAACTTTGAATCCAACGCCAAGTTCATTCGCAATAATATTAGCCAAGGTAGTTTTACCTAAACCAGGAGGACCGTGAAGTAACACGTGATCTAAAGGTTCTCCACGTTTTTTAGTAGCCTCAATAAATATTTCGAGATTCTCAATTATTTTTTCTTGCCCTGTAAAATCGATTAACTGTTTTGGTCTTAAAACTTTATCAATTTCTTGGTCTCCAGAATTTTCTTGCTCTGCCTGATAGTCAAATTCGTCTTCGTCCACAATTACGCTTTATGTAAAAATAACAAAGCTCTACCATACGATAGAGCTTTGTTTATAATTTTCTTAAATAATTTTTCTAGTGATCCTCTTCACCTTCCATAAGTGGAACAATTTGAGGAATGAAATCTTCTTCCATACCTGGCTTAGAATAGTCATACGGCCATCTATGTACCGTAGGCAATTCTCCAGGCCAGTTACCATGAACATGCTCTACTGGAGTTGTCCATTCTAAAGTATTCGCTTTCCAAGGGTTCATTGGGGCTTTAGGACCTCTTGCAATACTTAAGAAAAAATTGAACAAGAAAACAATTTGACCTACCGCCGAAATAATTGCGAAAACAGTTATAATTACATTTAAATCCAAAATCATATTAAAAGAGTCAGAATTAAAACCTTCGTAAACACTGTAATCATAATATCTTCTTGGTGCTCCGGCCAATCCAACGAAGTGCATTGGGAAGAATACGCCATAAGCTCCAATAATAGTAATCCAGAAATGAATATATCCTAAACGATTACTCATCATTTTACCATACATCTTAGGGAACCAATGATAAACACCTGCAAACATTCCAAAGACTGCAGACATTCCCATTACAATATGGAAGTGAGCAACAACGAAATAAGTATCGTGCACAGCAATATCTAATGCACTATCTGCAAGTATAATACCTGTTACACCACCTGTAATAAAGGTAGACACAAGTCCTATAGCAAACAACATAGCCGGTGTATAAACAATAGAACCTCTCCACAGCGTGGTAATATAATTAAATACCTTAACAGCAGATGGAATAGCAATCAGTAAGGTTGTAAATACGAAAACTGATCCTAAGAATGGGTTCATTCCAGTAACGAACATGTGGTGACCCCAAACAATAAAAGATAAGAATCCAATTGCTAATATAGAACCAATCATAGCTCTATAACCAAATATTGGTTTTCTAGAATTTGTTGAAATAATTTCTGATGATAAACCTAGTGCTGGTAGAAGTACGATATATACTTCCGGGTGACCTAAGAACCAGAACAAGTGCTGGTATAGAACTGGAGAACCACCCACATTGTCTAACATATCTCCACCTACAATAATATCTGATAAGTAGAACGACGTTCCCATTGTTCTATCCATTAACAACAATAACGCTGCTGATAGTAAAACAGGGAAAGAAAGTACACCCAAGATTGCCGTTACAAAGAACGCCCAAATCGTTAATGGCATTCTCGTCATTTTCATCCCTTTTGTTCTTAAGTTTAATACTGTAACAATATAGTTTAGTGAACCAATCAATGATGATGCAATAAATATTGTCATAGAAGTTAACCAAAGGGTCATACCTAACCCTGAACCTGAAACAGCTTGTGGCAATGCCGATAAAGGAGGATAAATTGTCCAACCCGCCATTGCTGGCCCTGTTTCCACAAATAGAGAAATTAACATGATGATAGATGATGCAAAGAACATCCAATAAGACAACATGTTTAAAAAACCAGATGCCATATCCCTTGCACCAATTTGCAATGGAATAAGTAAATTAGAGAAAGTTCCTGATAATCCACCTGTTAACAAGAAGAAAACCATAATTGTACCGTGAATTGTTACCAATCCAAGATACATTTCCGTATTCAGAACTCCATCTGGAGCCCATCTTTCTCCTAAGAATGCACTTAAGAAACTAGACTCTTCTCCTGGCCATGCCAATTGAATTCTAAATAAAATGGATAACATCATTGCAACAAGACCCATGAAAACAGCAGTCATTAAAAACTGCTTACCAATCATTTTGTGGTCTTGACTAAAAATGTACTTCGATACGAAACTCTCTTCGTGATGATCGTGTCCGTGATGTGCTTCATGAGCTACAGCTGCCATTTCCTAATTTTTTAACTTTTAATAAATTATTTTTCCTCTCCTTGAGTTAAAGAAGCTTCAATTGCGGTATACTTCTCTACTAACTCTGCTTTCTTCATTGCCATTGCTGATTTATCATCAGCTGATAGTTTTTCTAAATCTGTATCATAGCCAAAATAAGACTTCCCATCGTATCTTGGTTGACTGGTAATCCAATCTGCATATTCCTTCGCTCCAAGTACCTTAACCTGCATGTTCATTTTGTAGTGTGCTCCACCACAGATTTTATTACACATTAAGATATAGTTGAATTCAGGATTATCCATAATTTCTCTCATCTCCTCAGTTGTGTATATAGGCTGAAACTTCATTCTTGTTACCATACCAGGAACAGTATTCATCTGTGCTCTGAAGTGAGGTAAATAAGCTGAATGTATAACATCCTTAGCTCGGAAAGACATTTCATAATTTTGTCCTTTCAGTAAAACTAAGGTATCAGCAAAAATATCGTTCATCGCCAATGCGTCTAGAGAATCATTGTATGTTTCATTCATTTGATCTAGTAAACGAACCATTCTTTCCTTACGCTTCAGTTCATTGTGCAACTTTTCTCTTTCCGCAGCACTCATGATAATTGTTTTATCATTTAACTGGTCTTCTAGCATTTCAATACCTGAGTTACCAGTAGCACCGACTTGCATCAACTGAAGTGATTTCTCTATGTTCTCCTTCGTCATGATAGCAAATTCATTTTCTGCAGTAGTCAATTTATAATCAAACGCACCTAACGTGTTGTCTAAACCAGAATATCTAGCTTTCCATCCAAACTGGTAAGAGAATAACTCTACTCGTTCAGCTTCATCAGAAGACTCGTCAGTGATTTCATTCCAACTCTTAAGACCAAGGATAATAATTACTGCTAAGACAGCTGCTGGTATAACTGTCCATATCATTTCCAACTTGTTATCATGTGGAAAGAAGTATGCCTTAACTCCTGGTTTTTTTACATATTTCCATGCAAAAACAAACAATAATGTATTTGTCAAGAAAAATACGGCAATAATAATCACAAAGTTAAGATTCAAAAGCCAATCAGTTTCTACACCATGAGTAGAAGCTGCAACACCTCTTCCCGTGTAACCGAATTTAAGCATCATCCAAATAAATGACGCATAAAACAATACCATAAATAACAACATTAAATTTGCATTTAAAATGTTATCTCTATGAGGTATTTCATCCTCACTTTTTCCGCTTGTCTTTCTCGATAACTCGTTCAATCTCACTAATTGCGCAATACCAATTACTCCGAGAACAATTACGACTAGTATAATCAATTTGTTTATCATTTCCTCTCTATTAAAATCTTTCTACTCTTATTAATTATATTTCGTGATGAACTGACTCATCAAGGAATGGATGGTTAACTGCGGTTAAAGGTGCCTTTGTTAGATTAACCAAAATAACTCTAACGAAAAACCCTAGAAATAAAACAGCCATACCAAGTTCTAAAATTCCAATATGTGCTAATCCACCTAATGCTCCAATATTTATCATTTGCCATGCATCTACCCAGTGACCAGCTAGTACAACTAGTCCAACAAGTGTTAAAATTCCAGCATGTCTTTTTGCGTCTCTTGACATTAATACTAACATTGGGAATGCAAAGTTAATAAAGAACATTCCGAAGTACAACCATGAAAAGTAGTCTTGTCGAATAATATAATAAGTTGTCTCCTCTGGAATATTTGCATACCAGATTAACATAAACTGTGAGAACCATAGGTAAGACCAGAGAAATGAGGTAGCAAAGGTCCATTTCCCAAGGTCATGAATGTGTGATTCATTGACTTTTGGCAAGTATCCTCTCTTCTTCAAATAAAGCGTTAATGTCACAAGCACAATCATTGTAGAACACCACATACCAGCGAAAACATACCATCCGAATAATGTAGAGAACCAGTGAATATCTATAGACATAATCCAATCCCAAGAAGACGTTGAACTAAAAACAGCGAAGAAAACTAAAAATGCAGCTCCCTTTCTGTAGTTTTTGAAATGCAAATCAACCGCCATTTCAGGATTTGAGTCTTGTAACAAAGATCTTTTTTGAAAACCTCTCCAATAGATGTAATAAACACTCAAATAAGCGATGGTTCTAATCCAAAAGAAAATTTGATTAAGGTATCCGCCTTTACCAGCCGAAAGAGCATCATAATGAGACCCACCCTTTTCCATAACTTCCGGATCCATCCACTGATAAATGTGCGCTCCGTGCATAAAAGATATAGTTAACAAAGTTAAAATCATCATAGCAATACCGTAAGGCATAAAACCAGACACAGCTTCGATTACTCTCTTAATAGCAGCATACCAGCCAGTTTCTGTTGCATACTGTAAGGCAAGAAAGAACATTGCACCTAAACCAATTGCAAAGAAGAAAAAGCTGTTGGTTAATAAATTACCCATTACTCTTGTGCCAACATGACTATCATGCCCTTCTTCAGGGAATGCCAGCATTACACCTATAAGTGTAAATACGATTCCAACAACCATTAAGACTGTTGTCAACATTTTAGCTTTACTTGAAACTTGAAATTCCATCTTAATCCTTTAATTGATTCTATTTATTAATCTCTAATTTGTTTTCTACAAGTGCTGAATTCAACACTGAATCTGCAACGGCAACAACTGTATCTGAAATCGATGTAGTTTCTTCTCCCTCTTTTGGCAAACTCTTCAGATAATCTGGGTTTCTAAACTGATTCACATAGTGAACGAGGGTCCAGATTTCTTTATTATTCACTAGAGAAGCATGTGCTCCCATCGATCCCTTACCATAATAGATTGAATAGAAAACCTGACCATCAGCTAATTCTGTAAGTGTTGCATAATCAGGCACACCTGCATAAGCACCGCTCATGACCATTGGCCCTTGACCGTTTCCTTTCTCACCGTGACAATGTTGGCATTTTGATTCATATAAAGCCTTACCAGTTTTAAACATAGCATCTCTCTGCTCTGCCGTTTTCACAACTAATGGATTCATATCTGCAGCCGACGCCTTATATTCTGCTTCTGTATCAGTAGAATCCGAAAGCTCCCAATCATACAAACCATGCGTAGTATTTGCAATACTTGAAGGCTTTCTGTGATATGGTAACATCAACGCAACATCTTCAGAATTAGCACCGTAAAATGGTATAGTTGCGTTTGGCGGAGTGAGTGCACTCTGTTTTACTTTCCAATCTTCATTTTCTATACCTTTCACTCTACCATAGTCAACATACGTTTCTATAGCAGGAGATCTATACATGTCTGGCATATATTCTAATCCTGGTGAATCTGGATTACTCGTACATGATGACAATGCAATAACTGTAGTTAAAGCTGCAACTGTATATTTTGCGATTGCCTTAAAATTTATCTTCATGGCAAATTATTTTAATTCTTTTTGATCTAATTCTACTATACCTGTCTCTTTGACCATCTTTTGCAATTCTTCAATTGAAAACTGGCTATTCTCAGATAATCTAAATTCCATGACAAACTTATCGTCTGTAGTTCTTGGGTCTGGATTTGAAGCTGGCATTCCAGGTAACGTTTTATTTATTAACAAATACGTTATTGCCATTCCGTGTGCAGCGCACAAAACCGTAAACTCAAATGTAATTGGTACAAAGGCCAAGAAATTATCTAAATAACTTCCGTTTGGCTTACCTCCAATATTCATTGGCCAATCATCAATCATAAAGTATCTCATACCAACCGTAGCTAGCATTAAACCAGTAATACCATATAAGAAAGCCATAATTCCAAGTCGTGTGTTTTTCACACCAATAATTGGATCTATTCCGTGAATAGGGAACGGTGAAAATACTTCATTCACCTTTACACCCTTAGAGACTAACTTCTTTGCGCCATCTTTCAGCACATCATCGTCGTCATACATTGCATATATTATTGTATCTGCCATGCTTTCTATTAATTATCGTTAGTATTCATTAATTCTTTTGCTTGCGCAGCCCAATCGTCACGCTCCGCTCTGCCTGGGAAAGAACCTGTAAGAGCGTCTAAAAGTTGATATTCTACACTAGTCATTTTTGAAACCTGTTCGAACGTGTAGATACCAATTTCGTTTAATTTACCCTCTAATACAGGACCAACTCCACTAATTTTCTTTAAATCGTCTTTGTTCTCTGCTGAACCTTCACCTAATTTACTTAGTAAAGATGCTTTTTGTGCCTCCATTTCTTCAGGAGTTAAAGTAGCTTTCTCTTCTACTACAACCGTAGCTTCTGGTTCTGATTGAACAACTTTAGTCTTCTTTTCACCAGCCTTCGGCTGATCCTCTAACTCATATGCAGCATGCGTCGCTCTGCCATCTTTAAAAGTTTCTCCAGAAGATTTTAAAATTGTTTTCACTTCATTTAATGCTAGAACCGGGAAGTATCTTGTAAACAATAAGAAGAATACAAAGAATAATCCGATAGTTCCAACAAAAATTCCGATGTCTGTAGCTGTTGGATAGAACATACTCCATGAAGATGGTAAGTAATCTCTATGCACAGAAGTAACAATAATTACAAAACGTTCAAACCACATACCTATGTTTACAACAATAGAGATAATAAACGTAAATAATAAAGATCTTCTTAATTTCTTAAACCACATTAACTGTGGAGAGATAACGTTACACGTCATCATTGACCAGTATGCCCACCAGTATGGTCCAGTAGCACGGTTAATAAATGCATATGCTTCATATTCTACACCAGAATACCAAGAAACCCAAAGCTCTGTTAAGTAAGCAACACCTACAATAGAACCTGTTGTCATGATTACGATATTCATGTACTCAACGTGCTTTGTATGAATGTATGCTTCTAATTTAAATGCCTTACGCATTACAAGCATTAACGTTTGTACCATAGCGAATCCTGAGAATACAGCTCCCGCTACGAAATACGGAGGGAAGATTGTTGTATGCCATCCAGGAATTACCGAAGTAGCAAAATCAAAAGATACAATAGAGTGAACTGAGAATACAAGTGGTGTAGCAACACCGGCTAATACTAATGATACTAATTCAAATCTATTCCAGTGCTTTGCTCTACCCGACCATCCAAAAGATAGCATTGAGTACATTTTCTTTGGAATGGGTTTTTTAACTCTATCTCTAATTGTTGCGAAATCTGGAATTAAACCAATGTACCAGAAAATTAACGATACAGTTAAATAGGTAGTAATGGCGAAAACATCCCAGAGTAAAGGCGAATTAAAGTTTACCCATAAAGAACCAAATTGGTTTGGTAATGGCATTACCCAATACGCTAACCACAAACGACCCATGTGAATTAAAGGAAACAAACCAGCCATAAATACGGCAAATATCGTCATCGCCTCAGCAGATCTGTTAATTGCCATTCTCCATTTCTGACGGAACAATAACAGTACTGCAGAAATTAAGGTTCCGGCGTGACCAATACCAACCCACCAAACAAAGTTCGTAATATCCCAAGCCCAACCTATTGTCTTGTTTAAACCCCAAGTACCGATACCAGTACCTAAAAGATATAAAATGGTACCTACACCATACAAGCCAATAATGGCTGCTATAGTGAATAAAATATACCACATTTTTGGTGCCTTATCTTCTATAGGTCTACAAACATCTTCAGTAATCTGATGATAGGTTTTGTGACCTAGTATTAATGGCTCTCTAATTGCTGCTTCCTTATGCATTACAATCTAATTTATACTATTCGTTAAATCTGCTAATTAATGTTCTGAGTTATGATTTTCACCATGATTACTGTGTTCATCATGTGAACCATGACCATGATCTGCATGAGATAACTCATGTTCTTTTTGAATATCTAATAACTCTGCATTTTCCTCATTTCTTACTTTTACTTTATACCAGATATTTGGTTTAACACCAATCTCTTCTAGTGCTTGGTAAGCTCTTTTATCTTCAGATGACTTTCTTATCGCTGAGTCCTTATCATTCCAATCTCCAACAGTAATTGCATTAGTTGGACAAGAATCTGAACAAGCTGTTGTTACGTCTCCGTCTGCAACCGGTCTCATTTCTTTCTTAGCAACTAATTTACCTGCTTGGATTTTCTGAACACAGAAAGAACATTTTTCCATTACCCCTCTTGTACGTACTGTTACGTCAGGATTAAGAACCATTCTTCCTAAATCATCTTGTGCTGGATTCACTTCTCCAAACTTCTTATAAGATGGGTAATTGAACCAGTTGAAACGACGTACTTTATAAGGACAGTTGTTAGCACAATATCTCGTACCAATACATCTGTTATACGTCATTTGATTTAAACCTTCGTTTGAGTGCGTAGTTGCAGCAACCGGACAAACTGTTTCACATGGTGCGTGATTACAGTGATGACACATCATTGGTTGATGAACAACCTTTGGATTTGCTGCTGCTCTTTCAGCTTTAGAATATGAGAAGGTATCTGCATCCTTTCTTTGACCAACCGTAGCTTCTTCATCTGAAGAATAGTAACGGTCAATTCTTAACCAGTGCATTTCACGACCTCTTCTTACTTCATCTTTACCAACAACTGGAACGTTGTTTTCTGACTGACAAGCAACTAAACAAGATCCACAACCGATACAAGAAGACAAATCAATTGTCATTCCCCAACGGTGTCCAATATTTTCTACTGGATGTGCATCCCATAAATCAAACTCTTCGATATCTGCTTTTACATGCTTACCATTCTCGTCAATCTTCATTAACTTATGATCTGCGTTGTAAGCTTGCTTATCTAATGTTTTATATCCGTTTAGTGTAGTTTCCTTTACAATAGAATTTCTACCCATCACAGTGTGATGAATTTGAGTAGTTGCGATAGGATATACTCCTTCGGCTTTTGTTATAGAACCTGCTTGAGCAAATTGCATACCCGAAGTAAAAACAAATGCGTTTTTACCAATTGCTAATTTGTTACCATCAGCATCAGTTTCATACCCACCGTACTCTTTAGTTTGGAAAGCAGATTTACCAATATTTTCTCCATTTGCACCTCTTCCGTACCCTAAAGCAATACCAATAGTGCCTGGAGCTTGACCTGGAGAAGGATAAACTGGCAATTCCATTGACTTGTCTCCCACAGTAACAGTTGCTAAACTTGCTCCGTGTTCTTGGTCAATAGTCATATTATAGCCATTCGCCTCCATTGTACCCAAATTCATGGTAATGTAGTTATCCCACGTTACTTTAGAAACTGGATCTGGCAACTCTTGTAACCAAGGGTTATTTGCTTGATTACCTGTTCCTATACCCGCTTTTTGATATAATACAACTTCTACCTCTCCGGCTTTTGGAAGCATTTTTGAGAACTTAGACAATGCTGAACTATTCATGGATACCTCACTAGCAGCAGATATTGATTTCTCAACAACACTGTTATGAACAGCCATTTGCCAATCTGTACCAGAAAGACCAGAATTTTCTTTTATATAGTTAAAGAATACTTTACTATCCTTTCCTTCTCTTTGTGCTTTACCCGCCCAAACTAAGAAAGACTCTTGTGCAGCTGCTGTGCTGTGTAAAGGTCTAATCGTTGGTTGAGCAATTGCATACTCAGAAGCTTTAGGCATGAAATCATTCCAAGCTTCTAAAGCGTGATGATCTGGAACGATAAACTTACATAAAGATGAAGTTTCATCTGCGTATTGATTTAACGAAACCGTTAATCCAACCTTAGCTAATCCTGCAGCAAACTTGTCACCGTTAGGTAGCGAGTAAACTGGATTAGTATTATAAAATATAACTGCGTTTGGTCCTTTTCCTTTCTCTACTGAAGAAACAAAATTCATCATTTTGTCATCTTCCGATTGGAAAAGGTGAACTGGGTTATTAATATTTATTGATTTTCCGTATGCTCCAATTGCAACATTCAATGCATTTACCAATACTTGAATTGCAGGGTTGTTAGAACCTGAAACAACTAAACCGTTCTTTTTTAATTCTTTTACTAAAGCATCTATTTGAGCAGCTTCTACACCTTCAGGCAATTTAGATACTACTGACCCAGCATTTCCGCCTGCCTTTTTTACCATGTAAGCTAAAATTCCAGCTTCATCTGATGGCTTAATTGCATAACGCGTATCTGCGTTAGAACCCGTAATAGACATGATAGACTCAAATTGAACGTGCTTGTTCATGTTTCCATCCGGGTTTCTTCTTGAGGAAAACTGTGGAGTATATTGAGTAGCAAATAACCATGTTGATAAGAAATCTGCTCCAAAACTTACTACTGTATCTGGAATTGCGAAATCATAATCAGGAATCATTGCTTTTCCGAAAGAAGCTTCGTTCGCTTTTCTTATACCCGAGTAAGAAACGGCATCATATTGTATATGCTCAAAATTTCCTGGTGAAGAAATTGTTGCTCCGTTCTCATCTACAGCCGTAGAAGCTCCGAACATCTTAGCAAACTCATTAATAGCAGCATAAGAAGAAGGAGATGCAAGAGTGTTAGATACCAAAGTAACTTTTCCGCCTTTATCAGCAATTGCTTTTAATTCTTTCTTTATTTCTCTATCTGCATCAGCAGTAGCAATTGGTTCACCTGCTTTCATTGCAGACTGAAGTCTTGCGCTATCGTACAAAGGTAAGACGGAACCAATAATTTGAGGATTAACAGATCCTTTCGTTACACCAAAGTCTTTGTTCCCTTTAATAAAAATCGGTCTACCTTCTCTAGTTTTAATTAAAACACTAGCGTAAGAATTTCCATCATAATAAGTAGATGCATACCAAGTAGCCATACCTGGAGTTACATCAACCGGCTTATTTACGTATGGTACAGCTTTCGTTACAGGTGCTTCACAAGAAGCAACAGTAGCAGCTGCAACACTAAAACCTAAAAATTTCAAGAAATCTCGACGAGGTGTTGAAGTCTCTTTTAAATTCTCATCAGATAAAAATTCATCTACAGTTACATCTGTTGTGAACTCTTTATCTTTAGCCTCAAGAAATTCTGGAGTTTGATTTAACTCTTCCAGACCTTTCCAATATTTTCTATTCGTTGCCATATTATATTAGCTATCTTCTGAATTAATAGTGACACTTAGCACATTCCCAACCGCCAAGTTCTTTAACTGTTACTTTATCATCTTCTAAATATCCTTCGTACAAACTACGGTCGTTATTTAAAAGTCTTTCATGAATTTCATCGTAATACCCTGAGCCTCCTGTTTTTCCAACTGGACCTGCAGCTATTTCCTTCTCGCCGTGACATTCGATACACCATCCCATAGTTAAAGTTGGTTTTGTAAGCTTAACGTTTCCGTCAATCATATTCAACTCTTCTACAGGAACTACCTTTGCAACTTCGTTTTGCTTTGTCATATCACCATGACACTGTTTACAGTCAATACCTCCAACTACTACGTGTTGAGAGTGATTGAAATATACGTGATCTGGCAAGTTGTGTACTTTATTCCAAACAATCGGCTCAGTCTCACCTGTGTAAGCTCCACCTCCTGGTACAGAAGGGTCAAATCCAGCAGCATCATAAATCTTCTGGATTTTAGCAACCTGCTCTCCTTCTCCTCCTATTTGCTTATGACAATTCATACAAACATTGACAGTTGGAATACCAGCAGATTTTGATTTATCAACTGAATTGTGACAATATTTACAATCAATTCCATTTAAGCCAGCGTGTTTACTATGAGGGAATTCGATAGGTTGAGACGGTTGATAACCCGTCATAACATTTATACTGTAGAGCGATAAAAACAAACCTACAATAAGCGAAATAACGATCACAAAAACTCCTAGTCCAACGAATTTTTTATTGTTATACGCCCAAGTTCTAAACTCTTGACCGTAAGACTCAGTCTCACCTGAAGTAGATTCTCCTGAAGCTACTTTCAATTGTCGTCTTACACCTCCAACAGAAAGAATAATAACAACGAAAATTATACCTAGAAGATACCAAATCCAAGACAGACCTCCTTCGGCCTCAGTTTGTGTGAGCTGCTCACCCCCTACTGGTCCAGCAACTTTTGGCGCTGGAGGCTCGTAAGCATCAATATAATCAATGATAGAGGTAACATCTTCATCTGAAAGATTACCAAAAACCTTCATTGCAGTTGGCGCCCATTGAGAAACTGATTTAGCGTAATCATTTTCAGCAGCAGCAACTTGCCAGTTTTTAATCCAAACAGAAAGGTACTCTTCTGCACCAGCATCTGCCCACTTTTTGCTCACACCATAGAGCTTCGGACCAGTTCCGTCCTTCATCATTTGGTGACAAGAAGCACAATTTGCTTTGAAAAGATTTTCTCCATTCTGAGCATGCGATTGTGTTGAACTGGCTAGTACAATTCCCAACACAAGGGTTACAACCCATTTTATATCCACTCTAAACATCTGATTTCTAGATATTTTCATTAAAAAATTCTTAAATCTCCGTGTTTTTACACACTTTTTATCGAGAGCAAATTTAGGGGTTTAACCGTATTTGATGACATTATTCTGACAATTTATGATGCGAATAATTTAATTTAAAATCATTCTAAATAAGGTTTAACGATTAAAATGGTGCGTTAAGCTATGGTTTTGAAGTTAGTGTACGAATATTAACTATCTAGCAGCGAATAAAAGTTGAAAATATTTATGGTATATGAATTGCATGGCACATATAGAATTATTCGTTAATTTTGCTTTAATTACATGATTATGAACAACTACATACGCTTAGTACCTTTACTCTTCATTTCTTGCTTCTTAAATGCTCAAGAACAATGGTGGAATACAGCATCTGACACTACAACTCAACCGATTATCAATACAGGTAAGGTAATTGTAAAAAAAGATAATCGATTAGATAAAATGATTGATTTTAAAGCGACTGTAATCCCTCCATCGTATGCTCCTGAAATTGATGGATACCGAGTACAACTTTTTTTTGACAGTGATAAAAATAAAGTCAACCAAGCTAGAGCAACTTTCTTAGCATCTTTTCCAAAAGAAGAAACCTACACTGAATTTAAAGCTCCAAATTTTCATCTCAAAGTAGGCAATTTTAGAACACAACTAGAAGCAGAAAAGCTAAAATCTCAGCTCATGACCGCTTTCCCTACATGCATAGTAATTCCTGAAAAAGTTTATTTCCCTCGGGTAGATTTATCTGAAGAAAAAGTAAGTAACTAGTTCTGGAAAACACTTTAATATTTCCTTTTGCAAAAAACAAGGTTGCCTTTAAAAGACGTCTCAAATGGATCTAGAATTATCTAGTTAACACTACAAACTCAATCGAGCACTGAAAATAACATTTCTACCAGGCGCAACTATACCCGAAGAATAAGGTCTATATCGCACATCTAAAATATTCTCAACTCCCAACACTAATGTCAACGTATTAATTGGCTTGTAGCTTACCTTAAAATTGAACGTATACCATCCTGGAGAGTACGGTAAGCCATCTTCATCGGTAGCATAAATAAATTCCTTATCCTGCTCAGAAGGAGATAAATCTTCATTGGACATTTCGAAATTATAATTCAAATAAAAATCTGCTAACAATCTGGACTTTTTAAAATATAAATGCGAAGCACCAAAAGTAGGTGATACATGTCGTAACGGCAATCCACTTTTATCATATCCATCTGTATAGTTAAACGTGTTTCTCCAAAATACATTATTAATAACAGGAAGGGTAAAAGAAGCTGTTAGTCCGTAAATTTGAGCAAAATCTTTATTCTGAAGCGCATTTACCTGACTTAACACTCCATCATACAAAATGCTATCCTGGCCGTTAAAAGTAAAATCATCCCTAACAATTACATTGTTTAAAAATGAGTAAAAAACAGTTGCCGAAACACTTGCTTCATTTTGAAATTCCTTTTTAAAATTTCCATCTATCGAGTAGATATATTCTGGTCTCAAATTAATATTAGGAACAATAACTTCTCCGGGTTCTGAATCGAAAATTTTACCTATATCATCAACATTCGGCGCCCTAAATCCAGTTGAAAGATTTAAACCATACATAAAGCCATTAAATCTATATGTTGCACCAAGACTTCCTGTAAGCGCGCCATTATTTTGATTCACTTGTTGAAAGGGAAAGTTGTAGAATGTTGTATCAAAATTAGCGTTTAGAAGCACTTGATTATAACGTAAGCCCGAAGAAATATGCCAATACTTATTAACCCAATGTTGGAGAGACAAATAACCTGCGAAGCTCATCCATTCAGAATCTGGGTATCTACTAGCAACCTGCTGCCTTTGTCCATTCACAATGTTTTCAGACTCACCATTAGAAACTACTAAATTATGTACTGCTTCGACTCCATAAAAAAGCTTGGTTGTTGGAGAAAACTCTTTATTAAAATCAATGTTAACAGAAGCTGCATTTACTTGTTCTGTTCTAATTCTTCGCACATCATTACCAAATTTTCTATCTATCCTGCTTTCTTCAAACCATTGGTTAGCAACCGATATTTTCATTTCATTTGCAAACAAACTATTTAACTTTCCCAAAGCAACAAACTGATTCATCCACCAAATTTGAGGACCATAATTCCATTCCGCACTATTAAAAGCATCTCCTTTAGTTTCAATTAGTCTGTCGTATCGCGGAATATCGGAGCTCTCTGAATACATCGATGAAAACGTATACAACCATCCATTTTTACCTTGAAAACCAAACTTTTGCATCAGGTTTATTTGACTGTAACCTGTTCCCACTTGTACATTTGGATCTGAATTTATTAAAACTGTGTCTTTCCCATCGATTCTAGCTGCGTATGTATTTCTTTGGTATTCATCAAACCCTCTACTACCCATTCTTAAATCTTCAAACTTACTGTACGATATTGAAGTAAGCGCAGCAAATCTTTTACCTGTGTAGGTAATATCTCCATGAATGGTTTGTTCTAAATTTGCGGTAGATATTCTACCTAAAACGTTCGCTTTCCACGAAGAAACAGCAGTAGAATCAGGTAAAACAGAAAGGGTTTTAAAATCCATTACACCACCTAAAGCATCACTACCATAATTTACCGTTCCTGGTCCAAATATTATTTCGGCTTTAGCAATAGCGTTCGGATCAATCAATATGGCATTTTGTAAGTTACCCGATCTAAAAATAGCCGTATTCATCCTCACACCATCTACACTAAGCAATATTCTATTCGTACTCAAACCTCTTAGCATAGGAGAACCTCCACCAAGTTGACTTTTTTGGATATATACTTGATCTCCAACAGCAAGTAAATCTGCGGATGTTTGAGGATTAGCTAGTTCTATGTCTTTTGGCTTTAATACTTGAATATAACCTGGATACTCTGATTCTCCCTGCTGCCAAGGTAAAGGCTCTACAACATATTCTGAATACGTTTGTACAGTAGATGTAAGTAATATTTCAGTTACTCCGGCTTTTAATTGAACGGTAGGGTAAGCCAAGGGTTCAAAATCTGGATGTGAAATAAATAGGGTGTCGACATTTTGAAAGTTATATTTTGCTAAACCATAAACATCTGTTCTTACTTTCTCGGTCCCCACCTCAATTATAGCAAAACGAACTGGATCTAAGTTGTAGCTGCTTGTTAACCTAATTTCTTGTTGTGCGAGAAAAGCAAAATTAACCGATAGAAAGATAGCGAAAACAAAAATATTTTTCATTAAACCTGAATTTTAAAAGGTCTTAACATCAAAAATCAGACCAATTAAAGTCAATAATAAATCAAATAAAGTCTATCCCCACTGTGTAAATTTCATCTTTTTGATTCTCAGAATCATCTGATTGTGATAGGGCAACTAAATCCACTTTCTTTGGTTTAGACAGCTTACTCAGTAAACCCCATTTTATATGAGATTTAACCGCATTCAAAAGGGAATCATTACTTGCATTCCACCACATAATCGTTTTATGTTTCTCCTTTTGCAGGACAGATTCAAAGAAATTGGAAAGCAGTTCCTTGTTGTTATCTCTTATCCAAACGGCTTCTGGTACCAAGAAACTGAACCTTTCAGGATTTATCACGCGGTTAATGATTGGAATAAAAGGAAGAATTTTTACCAAAATTTGTCCGTTTTTACCCGGTAGAGCGTGTATTTTCCAATTTGCCTTGTAAAATTTACCAAAAGCAACAACCTCATTATTTTGATAAACCGCATAAAAACTACCTTTACTATTTAGGATATGGTAAGGTGTAAAGAATCTTTTAGATTGAAAAACAGGTAAAACAAGTGATTTGATAGCTGCTTTATCTTTTAATGTTGCAAGCTGGAGTTTACATTTAGGTCTTATTCTGGAAAAACTATTTGTTTCCAATTGCGCTATTCGCTTAAAACCAAAAGTCTCTGTCATTCTAATAGACCGTTCATTTTCTGCATCCACGTAGGCATAAAACTGATTTGTATCATTGACGTTTAAACGATCAAGAAAAAATTGCTTTAGCTCTTTTTTTAAAAATGAGCTTTTCCTCGTATTGGTTTTATTTGTTTTTATTGATTGAAAATGACCATCAAAAGCAAAGTACCTCACATACCAACCTACATTTCTCTTGCAAAAAGTGACATTGGCAATGGTTTTATTATTCCGAATTAATGAGAGATAGAGCGGATTATCCATCTCTTTTAATCTATCTGGAGTATCCAAATGCTGGTAACGTGCACCATTGGTGCCAAGTGTAGTTCTTGACAGCAAATCGCACAAATCAATTGGAGGAACTTTTGACTGAGTAAAAAACTTCAAACTATTAAAGTGCCATTTGAACAATTTTCTCTACCTCTTCTGGCGTCACATCTCCTCTTTCACCAATAGCGTTCCATCCTCTCTCTATAAAACGTTCTTTAATAATAGAAGGTGTATTCTCATTATTTTTATCGTAAGCAGAAACAGTTGTTTCAATTCCCAAAGATTCGAAGAATAACCTCGTTTTAACAATGGCATCTTGTGCTTTATTTGAGTTTGAACCCCAAACACGCTCTGCATACTGCGCTAACTTTTCTTTCTTATTTTCAAATTTAACTGTATACAAGTTGGGTGCTATGATGGCTAATGTTCTTGCGTGATCTATACCATGAAGAGCCGTTAACTCATGTCCAATCATATGTGTAGCCCAATCATACGCAACGCCCGCTCGAAGCGTTCCGTTCAAAGCCATAGTAGCGCACCACATAAGGTTAGAAGCATACTCGTAGTTACTTGGATCTTTCAAAACTTTTGGACCGTATTCTATCAAGGTTTGTAAAATACCCTCAGCTATTCTTTCTTGTAATTTATTACCTGAAGGGTAAGTTAAATACTGTTCTAAGGTATGCATAAAGGCATCAGTGATTCCGTTTGCAATTTGCCTTGATGGTAAAGTAGCAACAACGGCAGGATCTAAAAAACTGAAGGAAGGGAAAGACTGTGGTCCACCCATAGTGCGTTTCTCTTTTAACTCAGACCTAGATATTACTGCACCTGAGTTCATTTCTGACCCTGTAGCAGGTAACGTAAGTACGGTTCCAAATGGAATACTATCAGTAAATGCCTTATTTTCAACGCGCGATAAAACTTCCCATGGATCACCCTCAAAACATGCTGCTGCTGAAATGAATTTCGTTGCATCAATCACAGAACCTCCTCCAACGGCCAAAACAAAATCAACTGCTTCTTTTTTTGCAATCTCAACTGCACGCATGCAGGTAGTGTATTCTGGGTTAGCCTCAATTCCTGAAAACTCGATAACCTTAAAAGAAGCTAATGCCTCCATTACTTTTTGATATACGCCATTTTTTTTGATGCTTCCTCCACCGTAGGTTAACAATATCGTCTTCCCTTTGGTTTGTGCCTTAATTTCTTCTTCTATTCTACCATATGTTTCTTTACCGAAAATAACTTTGGTTGGATTGTAATAATCAAAATTGTTCATGTTCTAGTTATATATAATGTATTGTATCTTTAATAGGTCGTCTTACTTTAGGCATTTTAGCATATTTATCATCTTTTGCTCTTATCCCAATTGGGCAAAGTAAAACAGATTTAAGTCCTTTCGCCTCCAAATTTAATAATTCGTCTATTTTTTCTGGATTAAATCCTTCCATTGGGCAGGCATCAATTTTTTCAGCAGCGCAAACTGTGAGTAAATTACCTAACGCAATGTAAACCTGATTTTCCATCCATCTAATTTGCTTTTCTTTCTCCATTCTTAAGGTACCTCCGACCATATTGGAAAAATTAGTTAATTGAGGGCTCGACTTTCCCAGTTGTTTAACTTCAGCAATTCTATCGATATACGCATCTATAAAACCTTGGTCTACCGTGTTTTTTCTTGCCAACACAATTAGGTGAGAACATGTACTTACCTGATTTTGATTATAACATGCTTCTACTAAACTATTCTTTACGTCTTCATCCTTTACAATAACAAACTCCAACAGCTGCATACCCATTGAAGTTGCCGTTAAGGAGAGTGCTTTTGATATTCTGCTAATACTATTCTCGGTTAAAATTTCATTTTCGTCAAATTTTTTAACCGCATAACGCCATTCTAAAGCTTCTACTATGTCCATTTGTTAACAACCATTAAGTTCTGTGCAAAAATACACGCTCAAAAAGAAATTCATAGTCTTGCATACAACCATATTTAATTTATATTTGTTTTCGTTCAAAATTTGGTTAATAGCAACTAGAATATGTCAAAACAAAAAACAAGATACTCAGATCAAGAATTAAATGAATTTAAAGATTTAATAAACGATAAATTAGCAGAAGCTAAAGAAGATCTAGAGTTATTACAAGGTTCTTTATCCCACAAAGACGATCACGGAACGAACGATACTGGAAGAACATTCAACATGATGGAGGATGGGTCTGAAACACTTTCAAGAGAAGAAGTAGCGCAACTTGCAGCACGTCAAGAAAAATTCATTGAAAGTTTAAAGAATGCTTTGATTCGTATAGAGAATAAAACGTATGGTGTTTGTAGAGTTACTGGTAACTTAATTAGAAAAGAACGTCTAAAGCTTGTACCACATGCTACCATGAGTATTGAAGCAAAAAACGCGCAAGATTCTTAATGCAAAGCAAAACACGTCATCTCGCACTTATTGGTGTTGTATTATTCGTTTTGATAGTAGACCAAATCGTTAAAATTTGGATTAAATCTACTTTCTCAGCGAATGACCCTTCTGTGAACCTCATAGGCGATTGGTTTCAACTAAACTATACTGAAAATCAAGGCATGGCCTTTGGCACAACACTAGGCGGTGGAGTTTGGGGCAAACTTGCTTT
Organism: Lishizhenia sp.; assembly: GCA_965656535.1. Taxonomy (GTDB): domain Bacteria; phylum Bacteroidota; class Bacteroidia; order Flavobacteriales_D; family Crocinitomicaceae; genus Lishizhenia. The sequence continues at coordinate 639,048 of CBFHKX010000001.1, read as the reverse complement.
GTCTAGCTTTCGAATTATTGCAATTGGAGCCATAATTTATTACGCACTACAACAGATAAAATTAAAGGTTAAACTCGAGTTTATAGTTGCCATCGGCTTAGTTTTAGCCGGAGCATTGGGAAATTTAATTGACTCTGCTTTTTACGATTTTATTTTCACTGAATTTGACCCTTGTATTTCATTTAACCAGTTGGATGGATCGGGTAATTTCATGGAATGCGACAGAGGATATGGCATTGTAAATTCAGTTGAAGCAAGACATACTGGTTTTTTACTTGGAAATGTTGTGGATATGTTTCAATTTAACGCGTATTGGCCAGAGTGGGTTCCATACTTTGGAGGCGGACAAGTATTTCCAGCAATTTGGAATGTTGCCGACGCAAGTATTTCCATTGGTGTAATTATGGTAATAATTAGACAAAAAAAATACTTCGCTAAAGAAAAACAAAGCAAATCAACTCTACAAAGCACTGGTTCAGAAGAAGCTGAGACTGACTTTCCCAAAGTGTCAGAAGAATAGAATTACTGCTCGAAATACGCTGAAACAAGTTAGCGTATGATATTATTTGGTTAACTTTGCAAAAAATAATTTAATAGATATGATTTTAGGAGCTTTCGGTCCATGGCAAATTGTGCTTATCGTTGTTGTAATTCTTCTTCTTTTCGGAGGTAGAAAAATTCCAGAATTAATGAAAGGTTTAGGAAAAGGAATCAAAGAGTTTAAAGATGCTTCGAATAATAACGAAGAAGATACTACGCCTGAAGAAAAAAAATAGAATAAATTTAGTTCATGTACACGACTTTTACCCAAGTAAAAGAAGCTCTTTCTAAAGGAGTTTCCGTTGTTGATATTGTTAACGCTTATCTCTCTAAGATAGAAGAAGAAAAGGCATTGAATGCCTTTCTAGAAGTTTTTACAGCATCAGCTCTAGAAAAAGCCAAAGATGTAGATGAAAAATTAAAAAATAATACTGCCGGAAAGTTAGCCGGTATGGTTATCGGATTAAAAGATAACATTGTATATAAAAATCACGCCGTTTCAGCATCCTCTAAAATTTTAGAGGGCTTTGAATCTATCTACTCTGCTACCGTTGTTGAAAGACTCTTGGCTGAGGATGCAATACTAATTGGAAGACTCAACTGCGACGAGTTTGCAATGGGTAGTTCTAATGAAAACTCAGCATTCAATCCTGTTCATAACCCGATTGACACAAGCTATGTACCAGGAGGCTCTTCGGGTGGAAGCGCAGCTGCCGTAGCAGCAAACTTATGCACTGTTTCTCTTGGTAGTGATACAGGTGGTTCGATTAGACAACCGGCATCTTTTACAGGAACCATTGGATATAAACCAACTTATGGCAGAATAAGTCGTTTTGGACTAATTGCCTATGCATCTTCTTTTGACCAAATTGGACCATTTGCAAACGACATTCGTGATATTGCTTTAGTAACTGAGGTAATGTCTGGAGCAGACGATTTTGATTCTACTGCATCTACTCAAAAAGTAGAGCATTTAACACCGCTAAATTTTAAAGGTAAAAAGACCTTCGCGGTAATTAAAGAAGCTCTTCATTCTGAAGGACTAGACCCAGAGGTTAAAGATCGTTTTACAGAAATCACTCAAAAGTTAGTCGCTGCTGGTCATGAAGTAAACGAAGTATCATTTCCGTATTTAAACGAAATGGTTCCAACTTATTATGTTTTAACTACAGCTGAAGCTTCTTCTAACCTAGCACGATTTGACGGTGTGCATTACGGCTATCAAAGCAAAAATGCCCAAGGTGTTGAAGAAACATACAAGAAATCGCGTTCTGAAGGGTTTGGTAATGAAGTGAAACGTAGAATAATGGCCGGAACTTTTGTACTTTCAAATGAATTTTACGACGCATATTATTCTAAAGCACAAAAAGTAAGACGTGTTATACAGAACAAAACAAATGTAATACTAAATGAGGCAGACTTTATTTTGCTGCCCACTACCCCATCAACTGCATTTAAACTAAATGATGTAAAAGATCCTATACAGATGTATTTACAGGATATTTTTACCGTGCAGGCCAACTTAGCAGGAAACCCGGCAATATCATTACCTCTCGGAAAACATTCTAATGGTTTACCATTTGGTATTCAATTAATGGGAAACCCTTTTCAGGAAAAAGCACTTTTAGAAGCATCTGATTATTTACTGAACAACCTTTAAACATACCAAATATGAGAACTATTTACTTGTTCCTTCTCCTAATATGCACTCCATTTTACGGAGTTTCACAAGTAGATAGCTTAAAGCAACAACTAAATGATCCAATAGAAACAGAAAAATTTCTTTCTATTATCGAAAACTCGCTCAATACCTTTTATCTAGATTGGGCAAAAGACAAAACAACCGATTCCATTATTGCTGCATTAGGCTATGAAAAAGGTGATCTTCCGGTTTTCTCAGATTCGACATATTGCGCACGACTGGCAAAAATGAATGAAATGAGTCCGTTTCAGCTTGATTGCAATGATGCTACTTTAAACACCCTTAAATATTTTGCAAAAAATAGAAGACGATTTACCCGAGTAGTTCTAGGTAGATCAAAGCTCTATTTTGATATGTTTGAAGAGAAACTAGCTGCACATGATATGCCAATTGAACTCAAATATTTATCTGTGATAGAGAGTGGACTTCGACCGCAAGTAAAATCTAGAGTAGGTGCAACTGGCTTGTGGCAATTTATGTACAGAACTGGCAAAAAATACGGACTTGAAGAGAATTCTTACATCGATGAAAGAATGGATCCTGAAAAAGCTACCGAGGCTGCCTGTCTATTTTTAAAAAGACTGTACAGGTCATATAATGATTGGAATATGGCGTTGGCTGCGTATAATGCTGGGCCAGGAAACGTAAACAAAGCAATTAGAAGATCTGGAGGGAAAACAACTTATTGGGAAATTAGACCCTACTTACCAAGAGAAACACAAGGGTATGTGCCTAATTTTGTAGCTATGAGCTATCTAATGACTTATCATGCTGAGCACAATATTTATCCTGCAAAAGCCAAAGTATACGATTTTGAACTCGATACTGTCTGCTTGCGTGAAGGTATTCATATGCAAACCATAGACAGCCTAACTTCTTGGAAAATTGCAGACATTGAATACGTAAACCCCATATACAAAACTGGATACATTCCTAAGACAATTCCCAAGCAGTGCATTAACATTCCAATAAACAAAATAGGAGAATGGATCGCTATGGAAGATAGTATTTACAAACTTGACTCTTTAATATATAGGGCACCAATCGTGTCTCAAAACTCTAGCTCTAATTCAAGTAACGCTTCATCTAACAGTTCTGAAACCAAAAAATATTATTCTGTACGCAGTGGAGACAGCCTTTGGAAGATTGCAAACAAAAATGGTACGACTGTTGCGCGGTTAACTAAATTAAATCCAAATATTAATCCAAATCGATTAAAAATTGGACAAAAAATTAGAATTCGTTAATCATGAAAACACTATTTTATTTACTTGCACCCGCATTACTCTTTTTAGCTAGCTGCAGCTCAGGAGAACAGAACAGTACTGGAAAAAATCAATCTAATACTAATCCTCCAACAGCAAAACAAGAACCTAAATCAACATTCCCAGCAGTTGGTAAAGTAGGTCAGATTAGAGTAGTTGTTGAAGATGATCTTTTTTCACAGAAAATTGAAAAAGATTTAGACTCAGTTTATAGTGTATACTTTGAACCTTTTAAATATCCACCACAATTAAAATTCGAAATAGTTCAAATCAACGAGGCTGAATTCAAATCTAGCAATAAACGTTTCAGAAATATTATATTCTTAAAAATAGACAATAATATTCCGAAAAGAGAACCTTCAGTAATCTTAAAAGAAGGGCAATATGCTGCTACCCAATTGTGCTTATATGTACTTGCCAATAACCAGAAAGACCTAGAGTATGCCGTAACATATATGCTCTCAAAATACTTCTCATCTTATGATCAAATGGCATGGCAAAGAGAGTACATTCGCAATAAACGGGAATCGAAAAGTGTACTAAATAAAAAGATAAAAAAGCAATTTGATATAGACCTAACCTTTCCTTCTCAAGCAGGAATCGTATCGAGCAAAGGAGATTTCATTCGTATAGCTCTACCAGACGAGAGTAGACCTATGGAACTAACTGGAGGAAATTATCAAACTTCTAGAACGAATTTTACTCAGTATGGCATTATGATCTGGCAATATTCCTTTAAAGATTCTAGTCAATTAGATTACGATATATTATTGAAATCGCGCGATACAATTTTAAAGTATAATGCTCCACATGAATATGAAGGAGTTTACATGGGCACACAATACCACCCTGCAATCTTACCTGTAATTAAAGAATTAAAACTTAATAACGTACAAGGTTACGAATTAAAAGGATTGTTTAAGTTTACCGGAGAACAAGAACCTAGTGGTGGATTATTTTGGAGCTTTACCTTTAAACATCCTAAAAAAGAGAAAATTATTACGTTGAGTAGTTACGTTGATGGTCCGCCCACCACTTCTATGGTCCCCTTTTTAAGGAGAGTGCAAGCCATTCTCTATTCAGTGAAGATAGACTAGTTTTAATTGTGAGAAACACAGCTTATTCAGTTTATTGAATTAAGCGCAGACCTGACAAAAAATTCCAATTTTGAGTAAAGAAATAGATTTGAACGGCAAAACGGTTGTTATAAGTAGGACCGATAGTATAGGAGATGTACTGCTCACCCTTCCGATGGTTAGTTGGTTAAAACAAAAATATCCTACTATCAAAATTATCTTTTTGGGTAAATCGTACACCGAAGCGATAGTAAATTGCCATGCTGGAGTTGACCTATTTCTAAATTGGAATAAAATGGAAGAACTGCCAGTTCAGCAACGTGTTACGCTTTTAAAGGAACATAAAATAGACGTGTTTATACATGTTTTCCCAAACAAAGCTATTGCTCAGTTGGCTAAGAAAGCTAAGATACCTTATAGAATAGGTACATCTCATCGCTCTTTTCATTTCTTAACATGTAATCTTCGTCCTTCCTTTACGCGCAGAAAATCAGATCTGCACGAAGCGCAATTAAACTTTAATCTTTTAAAATATTACGGCATTAAAGCGCTTCCAACTTTTGAGGAAATTATAGAATTTAACGGTGATTTTAATAAGGTAGGAAAAAACACTCTTCTTCTGAATACATTACTAACAGAAGATAAACCTCGTGTAATCTTACATGCACGTTCACAAGGCAGTGCCTTAGAATGGGGATTAGATAATTACTCTAGTCTAGCTAAACAACTCTCCAATAAAGGATTTGCCGTGTATTATACAGGCACGGAAAAAGAAGGTACTCAAATTAGAGGTTCTATTCCATCAGGATCTTCTATCTATGATGTTACTGGAAAAATGACGCTTAACGAATTAATTACGTTCATCTCTTCTTGCGACGCACTAGTTGCTTGTAGTACTGGACCCTTACATATTGCTGCAACCTTAAACAAAAAAGCAATAGGCTTATACTCACCAAGAAAACCAATACATCCTGGAAGATGGATGCCATTGGGAAAAAATGCAACAGCCCTAGTAAACGATGAAAATTGTACTATTTGCGCTGCTGGAGAAACATGTAACTGTATACAGCAAATATCTGTAGAACGAGTTCTGGATAAACTCCTAAGTTAAACATACTAAAATGGCCTTATCAAGTAAAAGAAATAAACAGTGTTTCTCTTGCGAAAAAGAGTTCCTAATACTATTTAGAATACAATACCAACATCCAAAAAAATGGGTGTTTGCTTGCGAGAAATGCCTGCAAAAATACAAGCATAATAACCCGCTCTATATATACGGTGGAACCTGGAAAAAATAAGTACCGTAAAAGTAATTTTAATCGTTAACTAAGCATTAAAGATAAGCGGAATAACATGGATAGATGTACTTTTTTTATATCTACATTTAGCCCAAATAAATAGGATTGAACAAATTAACGGAAACTAAGAATTGGCTGCAATGGATGGATGAGATTGCAGACAAGAACTACGTAATAATTGATGATTTTTTCAGCAATAAAGAATATAAAATAGTACGAAACTACTTTATACATAAGCTTCACTTGTTTACGCCAGCGGGAATTGGAGCGCTCAACAACAATGCAATAAGAGAAGACATAAGAGGAGATTATACTTTTTGGTTAGACAAAGAACGAGATATAGAACTCAAAAACTTCTGGGACATTATTGAAGAAACGATGCTGATGTTCAATCGTTATTGCTTTCTAGGACTTTCTGGCTATGAATTTCACTTTGCAAATTACCCGCCGGGTGGACATTATACGCGACATCTAGATCAATTCAAAAAAAGAAATAACCGAACTATTTCTTTTGTGCTTTACTTAAATGAAAATTGGCAAAAAGGAGACGGTGGAGAATTAGAGATTTTTAAAGAGGATGAAAGTAGTCTTCTGGTAGAGCCTATCGGTGCACGCTTGGTAATGTTTAGAAGTGATTTAGTACCTCATGCGGTGTTAAAATCAAATAAAAACAGATACAGTTTAACGGGTTGGCTACTTCAAACTCCATCTCCGCTCGGACAATTTTTAGGTTAATCACTAAAAAACAAACATAAAAAAAGCCTCACATTTCTGTGAAGCTTTTGCTCTCCCTCTAGGGCTCGAACCTAGGACCCTCTGATTAACAGTCAGATGCTCTAACCAACTGAGCTAAGGAAGAATTGCGTCTTTGCGAGGGCAAATTTAATGCATTAATTTGAATTAGAAAGCAGATTTGCGTAAAAAATAATGGAAAAAAGTAAAGTTTTTTTTCTTTGCTTGAAAATCAAATCTTTAGAAATCATCTTCAGTTAATGTAAAACTTCCTGTAGCGCCTTCTTCACCATCATTCTCTTCATCTAGATAATCATCAGCTTCACTGTTATCCTCTTTACTTGGTCGAAGAATATTTGTTTTAGAAACATTTAATCTAATTTCGGTTTTCAAACCTCCGTCTTCTTGTGAATATGCTTTTGCAAATGGCGTGCCTACTAATTCTACCAACGCACCTTTTTTCAAAAAATCAAGAATTCTCATATTAGAGCCTTCCTTTTTCCAAATTGTACAATTAACCCAAGTTGTTTTAGTTTTAGCTTCTCCTGTACGCTTATCTCTCCAGTTTTTATTGTGTGCAACTGGGAAATTAACAGCTATTACACCTCTCTCCATTGTACGTACAACGGCGTCTTTTCCGATGTTACCGATAAGTCTTGTTTCAAATACTGTTGCCATGTCAATTCTCTTTTGTCTGTCTAATTTATTCCACTAATGTAAAAAAATAGATTTAACTATCACTCTAATTTAACTACATAGGCATCTGGAAAACCGTTTTCCCGAACTTGTTTTAATAACGTTTTAGTTTCTTTTTTTGTTTCAAATTTACCAACAAAATACCTGTATTTATAAATACTTTTAGATTCTACTTTTACACGTTCGACTTCAGTGTCTAGCATCTTAAACTCTCTTATATCTAAGTCTACTGGCTCTATAGAAGACATAATTTGAATTTTAAAAACCACACCATTTTCCACTAATTCTTCTTCTGAATTAATGAATTCAATTGAAGGGTGCTCAGCTTGAACAAAACCTCTAAATGCTCTGAAAAGAGCCGAAGCAATTATCTCTTGACCGTAAGAAGAATTTAAATAATTGGCTTCTGGTGTATAGGTTAAAAAACCACATTCTACCAACACACTTGTCATTTTTGTAAACTTTAAAACTTGTACGGAATGTCCTCTATCATTTCCTGTTTTTATTCCTCTACTCTTTCTTCCGGCTCTGTTTTTAAATTGATCTTCGATGGCAGAAGCTAGTTTTACTGCTGTTTTAGAAGACCAATTGTGCACATGTGTTTCTGTGCCATAAATACTTGTTTTAGGACTACCATTGCAGTGTACAGAAATAAAATAATCTGCATTTAAGTTATTTGCAAATTCTACTCTTTCATCTAAAGAAGGATAAGTATCATCTTTTCGCGTGTAATGAACATCAATATTAATTAGATTTTCTTCTATATACTTGCCTAGCTTTAGTGCAATATCTAGATTCAAATCTTTTTCTGGCTTATGTTTAGAATCGTTTGAAAGGTGACCAGGATCCGTACCTCCATGACCTGGGTCTATAACAAGTATAATTGTTTCTTTTTGAGATAAACTTAGAAAGCTAAAGCATATGAAAATAAAAAAGAATACGTATTTCATTAGATGTTTATTGAATTGTCGAAAATAAGAAGAAGTCTTTTTTTTTAATTAGCCTTATTCAAAAAGTTTGCCAATACAGAATGTTTATAACCTTTACACTTAGTAAAGTCTTAATCTTTAATGTATTTTTTTTCTTTATCAACTAGAACAACCTCTCCTTTTAGATTTCCTAGAAATGCACCCACAAATAAAGCAACAAATGTTACACCTTGTTGGGTTTCTAGCGTATCTTCTGGTAAAAAAGATGCAAGAGCAATTAGAATAAATGCCAAGGCAAAAACATTTCTTGTTTTACTCGCATGCACCAAGAACAACAACCAAAAAGTCAGGAATAAAGCTGCTCCAATAACACCAAACGAAATCCAAAAAGTTAAAAATTGATTATGTGCGCGTTTTCTATGTTCATTATCTAATAACGAATTAAGCTCTTCATATTTTGCATCAAATGCGTCTTGCACATCTCCTGTGCCCACACCAAACAACCAATTCTCTTTGAGAATAGCAATACCTGCTCTCCAATGTTCAAAGCGTTGAAGCAGTGAATGTCCAGTTGGGTTAGCACCGTTTACATATTGTTGTATCTGAAATTTTAAGCCATACAACCTTTGCATTACTCCTTTCTGTAAATATTGAACACTTGGTATACCTTGCTCTATATAATTTATTTCTAAATCTGATAATTGCGACAATCCTACAGCATCTTTTGGTTGTTTTTTCGATGTGAGATAACGCAATAAAGTATAGAGTATTTTTTGATTTTTCTGATCCATACTATCAATATGAATCATGGATCTTTTTGGCCAATCTCTTCTCAATTCCTTTTCGCAAACATATAATAACACATGTTCTCCATTCTCGAAAATAGGCTGAAAATCGTGCTTATACGGGTTTCCCTCGGCTGTATTCGGAACAAGTTCTATATTTTCTACTGTTCTTATTTCTGGCTTCAAAAATGTGTATAAACTAAATGAACCTGTACCCAATAAAAAGGCAATAACTGTAAGCAATACAATTTTGAGCCATTTACTTTTTAAGCGATAAAGGCTATATAAAAATAATCCCAGCAGCATAACCATGTAAGCTATTATACCTCCAAAAACCTGTGATTTTAGTGCATAAAAAGAAAACCAAGCGAAAAGCAAAGCCCAAAAAACATAATACTTTCCTCTCTTGAGCGTTTTAATTAAAGCAATTGCTGCACCAAACGCTATAAATAGAGAATACCTTATGTGAGAACCGAATAAACTCATTTCTCTTACATCCTTAATCACACCTTCTTCAAAGTCGCTCAAATAAGTAATGAAATTTATACTAGAAGTTAACAAAAGACTTAAGCAGAAGAACCCAAACCCTTGGTGTAACACTTTTTTGGGTATAGGTTTAGCAACGTAGACCAGTGGAATTACAAACAAGGGCAATTTTGCCTTAATATCGTGTAAAGCATAACTAAAGTCAGTGGTCCAGATAAGTGTAATAAAGTGGAAAGAGCAAAATGCCAGAAAAACAAGTAGTATTTTATTTTTCCGTATGTTTTTGACATAAGACTGAAAGTCGGCTTCCAAAAGTAAATTCGCTATACACCAGATTGTTCCGATGGACATGAGCACCTTATTTAAAGGTACACCAAAGCAAAGTAGAAAAAAACCTACTAGGTGTAAATAAGGATGAACTCGAAAGCCGAAAAGCTTATCTAACATACAAATCTCAATTCTGTTTAAGGAATAAAACGATTATTTTAAGATAGAATTGTATTCCTTCTGGTTTTCTAGAATAGATACAGCTTCTTTCAGCATCTTATCGTTTCTAAAGCTATTTATTGCTCTACCTTCTTGAAAATAATAACGTGAAACAATTTCGTTCTGAAGTAATTCTTTTATTTGACTATTAAATTTATCCAAATCTCTTTCCTTTGAAGGAACTACTTTTTCTAATAAATCACTATACTCTTTTTTAGCATCTGAAAAGTAGGCTTCTTGCTCCATAGTTGCACGCAGTTTTTTCAGCATTTCCTCACTAGCAGTAGAATATTCAAAGTTCTGTTTTAGAACAAAATCCTTAAAATCTGTATAGGTAGCGTTGCTTATTTCAAATTCTGACGCATTTGCTATACTGTCATTGTTCACCGCAAACTGTGTCGCGTAGTCAAAAATTATATTTTCTGTCAGGAGTTTTAAAGTTAAACGTGCTAATTCTTCGTCGTTTACACGAATATCGGGTTCAACTCCTCTTCCATCAATAACCGTTCTTCCATTCTTTGTTTTAAACTTAGTTAAGAGCGAATCCGGAATTTCGTCCACTTTACCATCAATTCTATGCGCATAGTCTAGCTTTTGCACACATCTACCAGAAGGCGTATAGTACTTAGCTATTGTAAGTTTCATTTTTGATCCATATTTTAAATCCATTGTTCGCTGCACCAGGCCTTTCCCAAAAGATGTACGTCCAACTACAACTGCTCTATCCAAGTCTTGCAGCGTACCGGATACAATCTCTGACGCAGAAGCCGAACTTTCATTGATCAAAACAACAACAGGAATTTCTAAATCTTTCGGATTATTTTTCGTTTTGTAAACTCTATTCTCTTCTTTTACACGCGATTTTGTAGTTACAACTACTTGATTTTTTGGTACAAATAAATTTACAATATTAACAGATTCAGTTAGGAGTCCACCACCATTTCCGCGCAGGTCAAAAATAAGTGATGTCATACCCTGCGATTTCAAATCATCAAAGGCTTTTGTAACGTTTGCGCTTGCAGTATTTGTAAAAGAGTTTAGAGCGATATACCCAATGTTTTGGCTTACCATTCCGAAGTAAGGTACGTCGGGTAGCTTAATTTCATCTCGTATAACAACTGCACTTGATTTACCTATTCCGGGTCTATCATACTCAACATTTACTATTGTACCTTTTACTCCTTTTAGTGCTTTAGAAACCTCATCAGACGATTTATTGATCATATCTATTCCGTCTATTGCTAAAATTTTATCACCCGCTTTTAAGCCTGCCAGTTGAGCTGGGTTTCCTTCATATGGCTCAGCAATAACGGTGTACTTATCAATTTTTCTAATTAAAGCACCTATCCCTCCGTATTGTCCGGTATTCATCATACGATAGTCTTCAATATTTGCCTCGTGATAATAAACTGTATAAGGATCTAACTCTTTTAATAGTGCATCAATTCCAACTTTAGATAAATTACCAATATTCGGCTCATCTACGTAGTATTTCTCGAGGTTCATATAAATTAAGTCTAACAATTCCATAGACTTAATCACTTCAAAACCATTACTCTGTGCTTTTACTGTAAATGAAGAAATAAAGATGAGTAGAAGAAAAATTATTTTTTTCATAAAAATTATTGCGTTTGTTCAATTAAACGATTTAAAAGTACAACTATTTTTTTCTCAAGTTGAGAATATTCTGGAAGTTCTTTGGCAGTATAAATCAGAAATAGTGCCAATTGTTTTTTATTATTATTTAAATGAGCTTCGAGATCAGTTTTATTTTTTCTCATCACCTCTTTCATTACTCTTTTTATTCTATTTCTATCAACTGCCCTTTTAAAATTTCTTTTCGGCGCGCTGATTACAACTTGAAATGCAATGGGTTGGTTAAGATTAACGTCTTGGTAATACAATAAAAACGGGTAGGCTTTAACGGCATGCTTTTTTTCAAAAATTGCGTCTATTTGCGTTTTACTGCACAGTTTATATACTTTACCAAAACTTTCGCTCACGATACAAAGATAGTACACTAATTGGTATTGAATAACTCACTTTATCAAAAGCATCTACACTTCTATCGTTTTTGGCACAGCGTTTGTTTTATCTGCGATAAGTAATAATAACCTTTAAAATTTACAGAATATGAAAAAGAATAAAAAGGAAGCTGTAATGTATATGTTAACAAAAAACTTATCAGAGTACATTTATTACATTAACGCACTATCTTCTAAAAAGTTAGCATAAAAAAGGATTTCATAAGTAATAGCATAGTTTAAAAACACGTAGATTTAATTCTACGTGTTTTTTATATTTTTGCCTTAATCAATTTCTTAAAATCTGCTCGGGTTTGAATACCTGCTCCTCTCCAAAGTATTTCTCCTTCTTTAAAAAGTAAAAACGTAGGTACGCTTTGTACCTTGTATTTTGCGGAAATCGCTGCATTCTTATCTACGTCAATTTTAATAATACGTAAACCTTCTTTAAACTCGTTTTTTAAATCATCAACAACTGGATGCATTGTTTGACAAGGACCACACCATGTTGCATGAAAATCAATTAAAACGGGTGTTGTACTATTTATTAACTCTTGAAATTTACTCATCTCTTTCTTTTTTTGTTTTGTAACCATCAAAAATATTTAACCAAATTAATCTACCACCTCTATATGTTACAGGAGCCAAAATTATTAATCCGGCAAGAATTAAAACAATGTACATCCAATAAGGGGTAGAAGGAAACAGAAGGTAGGTTGAACAAAATATTGCTACTGAAAAGGCAACCGAAATGGCATATCCAACATACATTGCTCCAAAAAAATAAGCAGGTTCTTTCTCAAATTTATGGTTGCAATTTGAGCAGCGTTCATGCATTTTAGAAAATTTGGATGGCGAGAATATGTTCTTGTATTTAAAGACATCTCCTTGATGGCATATAGGACACTTGTTACTGAAAATACTATACAGTCGTGATCTCTTTTTCTCTTCCATAAAGCAAAGTTAATAGCTTAAGTTTTATTCTCAATAAAAAAATTGTAAAGAACGATTGATTTTTATCAGGCTTTCAATTAATATAGATTTAACATTGTAAATTATTCTACTTTTGTTTTCGCATGATTCTTATTAAAAAACATATTGCGCAACTTCTAAAGCTCTACTTATTCTGGATGTTGCTTTTTACTTTTATGCGCGTCTTGTTTTCTATAATTTACCTGGATAAACTAACAGAAAGTAGTTTTTCAGAATGGTTAGGTGTTTTTTATCATAGCATTAGGCTAGATGTAGCAATGACATCCATTTTAGTGCTACCGCTATTCATCTGGATTATCTTAAAACCTTTTGGTATTCCATTAATTAAATGGTTTTTTGTTTTATGGCAAATTATTGCAGTAATCGTTTGTTGTGTAATACACAGTGCAGAAATCAATGCCTACTCCGAATGGAACCACAAATTAACTTCACGTGTTTTTACACACCTTTCAAACCCAGACGAGGTATTTAGAACTGCAGAGTACAGCCAAACTTTATTATTTGCGCTTTATCTAGTCTTAGAATTACAGTTTGCTCGTATCATTTGGAAAAAACTTTTTAAAGGTCGGTTCTTTCAATTACCTCCCGTTTTCTATGATTGGAAAGAAAAAATTACACTGAGTTTTGTAAGTCTTCTTTTTTTAGGTGCAAGCGCGATCGCCGTACGTGGAGGATTACAACCGATACCCATTAATATCAATTCTGCCATGTTCTCTAATCGTTATGTAATTAATGATTTATCTGTAAACTCAACCTATTTCTTTGCAAAAAGTTATTTGCTTTACAACAAAACAGACATCATTGATCTCTATCCAGAAATTTCTGAACAAGAGAGAAAAGCGAGAGTAAAAGCTATTTATGATTATGCCCGAAACCAAGGCGAAAAATTTCTTACCACTGAAAGACCAAATGTTGTAGTTATTTTATTAGAAAGTTGGACCGCTAACGCAATTGGTGCACTAAGTTCTGTGAAAGGAGCAACTCCCGTTTTTGATTCTTTAACCCAAGATGGATATTTGTTTAGCAATGTATTTTCTTGTGGAGGAACTTCCGAAATTGGTAATGCGAGTATTTTTAGCGGTTATCCTGCAATACCAGAAGTATCCATTACGATGCACCCAGAAAAATCTAGAACTTTACCTTCTATAAATCAAGATTTAGAAAAGTTAGGATATTCTACCGGATACGTTTTCAGTGGAGATTTAAAATATGGAAATATTGGCGGATATTTATTAGATCATGGATTTCAAGATTTAAAAGATGAAAATGATTTTCCAAACCATTTAAAAAGAGGAAAATTAAATTACTACGACAAAGATTTATATCAATTCTTAATACAACGCATTAATTCTACACCAGAGCCCTTTCTGCATTGTGCCTTTACCGGTAGCACACATTCGCCCTTCGATCAGCCAAGCACACCGAATCAAAACTGGCAAGGCAACGAGAGTAAATTTATGAACTCGCTTATCTATGCCGACGAGCAATTGGGAGAATTCTTAAAGAACGCTCAAAAAGAAGAATGGTATAAAAATACATTATTTGTGTTTGTTGCTGACCACGGACATACCTCCCCCATACAAAGTAATCCTAGTGATATAGACTTCTTTAAAATTCCGCTCTTGTTTTATGGCGACGTAATAAAAGAAGAATTTAAAGGGAAACGCAATACTGTTTTAGCTTCGCAGGCAGACTTCGCTGCAACTTTATTGTATCAGATGGAAATCTCTCAAGAAGCTTATCATTGGAGTAGAAATTTAATGAATCCAAACATCAAACCTTATGTATTGCACACTGTAGCTGGTGGATATGGATACAGATCTAAAGAAGGTACATATTGCTATCAAATGGAAAATGACTATGTAATCAAAGATTCAATTTCTGAAGAAGGTAAACAAAATTCTTTTGCTCTTGTAAACGCGCTTTATTATGATTTTTTAGAACAATAATCTATTGAATATCTATAAATTCATCTTTAAAATAAATTTGCCAACCTTCATCCATCCATTTTTCACCGTACTCTGTAAATCCTTTTTCGGTTTTTTCAAATACAAAACGTGTAGTAGCATTTGCATGAACAATAAACTGTCCATTTTCTACATTAGCCGTTAATTTTCTGCTGCCTTTTTTAGAAAAAGGTATATAAAAATAGGTGCTGTCCTCTTCATCGTATCCAATAATGGTATGAAGCTGTAAGCTTTCAGACTTTAAATTGATCTCAATTATATGACGATCTAGGTTATATTGAATTTCTTGATAAGCCGAAACTTCTGAAATCAATTTGCCATTTTCAAAACTCTTAGATGTTCCAACCCAGTTGCCAATCATAAAGTTTAATGCACCCATTTTATCTTTTACGTTTGATGGTTCTTGCGCAATTAATTGCTGAAAAGTAGCTGTCAAGAGTATACAAAAGAGAAAAAATTTCATAATTCGATTTTTAGAATAACAGCGTTTACCTAAAATAGTTTTTGTAGTAATTGCTGAACTGGAAAATGAAAGACAACATAAATATCTGACTTTCTAAGATAATTACGACCTTTGCACAACAATTTTCAGGTATGCAAAAGAAAACCAACATCAGAAATTTAACGTTTGAAGAGCTTAAATCTCAGTTCGAAGGAATGGGAGAAAAAGGGTTTAGAGCCAAACAAGTGTACGAATGGTTATGGAGAAAAAATGCGCATACTTTTGAAGCAATGAGTAACCTAAGCACAAAACTTAGAGCGCAACTTGAAGAACTCTTTTTTATTGATGCAATTACCTTAGATGACCAACAAATCTCTTCTGATAAAACCATAAAATGTGCCTTTTATGCTGGAGAAAAGCAAGTAATAGAAGGTGTTTTGATTCCAACTACCAACAGAACTACGGCTTGTATTTCTTCACAGGTGGGGTGTAGCTTAGCGTGTAAATTTTGTGCAACTGGTCGTTTAAAATTAATGAAAAACCTCTCTGCTGGAGAAATAGTAGACCAAGTGGTTTACTTAAAAAACCAAGCAGAAACAAGATACAACAAAACGCTCTCTAACATTGTTTACATGGGAATGGGAGAACCGCTTTTGAACTATAAAAATGTATTGAGAAGTACAGAAATTATTACCTCAGAAGAAGGATTAGGAATGTCTCCCAAACGAATAACAATTTCTACCGCAGGAATTGCTAAAATGATTAAAAAATTAGGAGATGATGAGGTTAAATTTAACCTCGCTCTTTCTCTACACGCAGCAAACGATGAAAAGAGAAGTAAAATAATGGAAATTAACGATACCAATAGCTTAGATGTATTGGCAGAATCGTTACGATATTTTTACCAAAAAACAGGAACGCGTGTTACGTATGAGTACATCATATTTAAAGATTTTAATGACGAAATTGCAGATGCGAGAGAGTTAGCCGAGTTCTGTAAAAATACGCCGTGCAAAATAAATATAATAGAGTACAACCCAATAGACGACGGTGAGTTTCAGCAAGCAGATAGCAGAAAAGTAGATGCCTTTGCACAGTTTTTAGAAGACAGAAACCTAATTGTACACGTAAGAAGAAGCAGAGGAAAAGACATTGATGCTGCCTGCGGACAATTAGCCAACAAAAATAAATCTATACAGTTAAAAAATAGGATTTTAAAGTAGCACTACAAAAATTTCAAGTCTAAAATCGTTTCTCCATTTGTTAAATGATAAGCTTGTAAACCTGCCTTCTTTGCTCCTTCAACATGCTGAATTGAGTCGTCAATAAATAAGGTGTTTTCTGGCACTAAATTATTTTGATCACAAACACTTAAGAAAATTTCTGTGTCTGGCTTGCGCATTTTCATCTCGCACGAAAAATATACTTTTTCAAATAGCGGAGATAAACTATTTAGTTGATTCTCTTTTTTAATAATGGAATGAAAAGCATCTAAATGTATATCGTTGGTATTACTAAGTAAGAAGGTTCTGTACTTTTCTTTTAGTAAAAAAAGCTTTTCTATTCTCTTTTGAGGTAAATCTAAAAGCATTGCATTCCATGCGTTAACTACAGCGTTTGCTGTGGCTCCGGCAGGTAAATAGTCTAACAGACCATTTATAAAGTATTGAGACGAGCATAAACCTTTCTCATATTTATCAAATAAATCTGTTTGGTTGGCTTGTGTAAACAAACTATCAAACGATTGGTCACCCAAAGCTTTAAAAGCATTTATTGTTTTGTTATAATCAATATTTAAAATAACTCCACCTAAATCAAATATTACATTTTCTACCTTCATGTTCTCTCCAAATTATGACCACAAAAGTAAATAGAAATAGGGTGCAAAAATGAGAATTGAAATAATGAAACTAAACAAAGCTGCAACCAATACTGCACCAGCAGCAACGTCTTTTATCCAACCAATTTCTTGGTGCTTGTCTTTGGTAATAAAATTACATAGTTTCTCTATACAACTGTTTACCATTTCTAAAGAAAAAACAAATGCGCTACACGCGAGTATAAGTATCCATTCTACTTTGTTTATACCCAAATAATAAGATAGGCCAACTAAAAAAAGAAATAAAGCAATGTGCAGTCGAAAGTTTTTCTCTGACTTTAACATCATACGTATCCCATTAATGGCATATTTCCAACCTATTTTCATATTGCTAAAATAAGAAAGACCACTCAAAAATAGAATGGTCTTAGGTTATGTTTCTTTTTTTACGAGGTTAACTCCTCTACCTAAATTGTTGTCGCACTTTAAATATAATAAAGTTTAAGTTGTGTTTTCAATTGAATTACTATCGTAGGGTTAGGGATTAATATTGACTAGAAATAGACGAATATTTAGAACTAGTTAATCTGTCTTTAACGTTAGTAATCTTTAGTTAACAAAATTTAAAGACATTTAAAATTGACTTAATTGATCTGTTTGTATTCCTCTGTTCCTTTGTAAAAAAAAGAACATGAAAAAAATTTTTACACTTTTAGCAGTAAGCTCAGTAGTAGCTTTCTCTTCTCAGGCTCAGATAGGATTTGACCCTGAAATAGATTTTGAAATTGTACCGGATAAAGTAATTGTACCCGCTTCTCCGCTAACCAGACAAGTAATTTTTATTGGAGGAGTAGATATGGTACAAACCGTTGATACCTATGGCAACCTTGCTGGAGCTACACCTGCAAAACAATGGCACGACTTTATCGGATTTACTCCAGACAATTCAGGATCTGGCGATCTTGGATGGGTTTCTGTAAACCATGAAATGATACAAGCCAACGACAATATTGGTGATGGTGGAGGAATGACCGTTTTCAAAGTTAGACGCCATGCCGGAACAGACTCTTTAATTGTTGTGGATCAAACACTAACAGATGGAAGATCAGGACAGTTTTTTAATGTAGATTTTGCCAATACGGTTGGAGAAACAGGAATGAATTGTGGTGGAATTAATTCTGAAGCTGACGGTAGAATTTGGACAGCTGAAGAATGGTTTAGAGCTGATAACTCTGCTATCTACGGAGGTGGAGCTGGCGTAAGAGATACACTTCCTTTTACAATTGCTAACTCTGGAATTTCAATGGCAGATGGTCAAACCATTGATAAATTCCAAAACTTTAACTGGATGGTTGAAATTGACCCGGTAGAAGCAAGAGCCATAAGAAAACAATACAACTGGGGTAGACAACCTTTTGAAGGAGGTGTGATTTTACCAGACAACCAAACAGTTTACCTAGGAGCAGATGATACACCAGGTTACTTAACTAAATTCATTGCAACTACTCCAGGCGATTTTACAGAAGGTACGCTTTACGTTTACAAAGCAGATGCACCAACAAAATGGGTAGAAATAACTAATAATTTTAACGATATGTTAAACTATAAAGCAGTAGCTACAAGTTTAGGTGCTACCATGTTTAATCGTTTAGAATGGGTTGCTTACAATGAGGCAGATGGAAATATTTACTTAACTGAAACAGGAAGAGACAATCCTGCATCTAGATGGGCAGATGAGTATGCTGACGGTGCAACTTTAGCAAGTCACCATATCGCTAGAGCACAAGATCAAGGTGTTACAGATCCATTAGATGCTGCTTATGCAGATTATTACGGAAGAGTTATAATGTTAGATGTTTTAACAGACGAAATTTCTGTAGTAATTGAAGGTGGACCAGAATATAGTGGAGATGTAACGATGTCAAACTATCCTGCTTATCACCTATCTAACCCAGATGGATTAACATTTATGTCAGTAGGTGCTAAAACCTACATGGTAATTTGTGAAGACCTTAATGGTACATCAAATGGTAGAATGCCTGCTGGTGTTTCGAACCGTTCATGTGAGTTATTTATTCTAGATATGGATATTCAAAACCCAACTCCTGCAGATTTAGTGCGTATTGCACAGGTACCTTTTGGAGCAGAGGTTACAGGAGCAAGAGCTACACCAGATGGAGAAACATTGTTATTTAACTCTCAACACCCAAGTTCTTCAAACCCTTACCCATACAACAACTCATGTACAATAGCAATAACAGGTTGGAAACGTTTAGCAGACGGAAGTGTAAGTGTTAATGAAGTAGAGCAAAACTCTTTTGATTTTAACATATTCCCGAACCCAACTTCTCGCGTAGTACACTTTAACCGTATTACAGACGTAGCTCTATACAGTGCTGCTGGTAAACTAATGAAAGTTGAAAGAAATACAAAAAGTCTTGATATACTTGGATTACCTGCTGGTAATTATTTCTTAAAAAACGCTGAAGGACAAACAAAACAACTTGTAATTCAATAATTAAATCAAGTGGGCAGGCTATTTGGTCTGCCCACCTTTTATAATAAACAAGATGAAAACAATCTGCTGCATAACTGCGATTATTGTATTAACTGTAACGCTGCTTTCTTACACAGAAGCACCAAAAAAGATTGCTTCTCCAAATCTGGAATCGAAAAAACAGCTTTCGTTAACCACAGAATTAACGCTACAAAAAGTACACGTTTTTACTTCAGAAGTTTCATCGCTCTCACAACAACAAAGAATAAATCGCTTTAATGCTTTAAAAAAACAGTTTAAAAAATCTGAATTTTTAGTACAATATATAGATCCGGCGTTTCACAGTACCTTCTTAAATGGAGCTCCTTTACCTAAAATACAACATGGTGTTCCTGATCTTACAGTAATTGAACCGCGTGGATTTCAACATTTAGAGGAATTAATTTACTCAAATGCACCTTCTGATGAATTAAAAACAAGTCTGCAAGATTTACTCCGCGATTTACAAACAACAAAGCTATCCTTACAAAAAAGTCAACTTACAGACTCAGAGATATTTGAGGCAATGCGTTATGGAATAATTACCTTAAACGCAATGGGCATTACTGGATTTGATTCTCCAAAAAACCCAGATAAAGCACTTGCCGAAGCCAGCTTGTTCCTAAACGGAATCTTTACCCATTTTAACTACTATAAAACTTATATTCCTGTTAAAGATTACCAAGATGTTGAACATCTTTTTATCACCGGAATTAAACAATTAGAAAACGCTAAATTTTTAACCTTCGATCGTCTATCTTTTTTAAAGACAACTTTAAACCCTTTATACAGTAACCTTTTAAAGTTACAACAAACACTATTTATTGAAACACCTATACAAAGAGACGGTTTCGAACGTCCTGTTAACTATACTTCACAAAACTTATTTGATGGCAACTTTTTGAACGAAAACTTCTTCTTTCACACTATTTTCGATGGAGACGTTGAACAACAAGAACAGCTTGGTCAACTTCTGTTTTTTGATCCTATCTTAAGCCTAAATAATGATAGGGCTTGTGCCAGCTGTCATAAACCAAATAAAGCATTTACTGATGGCTTACCACAAAGTATTGCCTCCGTTACTTTTGAACCGTTAGATAGGAACTCTCCAACACTTTCAAATGCCATTTATGCTACTCGTTTTTTTCACGATATGCGCGCAGATGACTTATTTCAACAAATTGATCATGTTTTACTTAATCCCAATGAATTTCAAACCAACTATCCAGATGTTATAGAAAAATTGAAAACATCTAACGATTATATAAACCTATTTAAAGGCGCATTTCAAACAGAAGAAATTAATGCAGACAAAATAAAATTTGCGCTTACAAGCTATTTAAAATCATTAACGGCCAACCGAACACAATTTGACCAGTACGTCACCGGTGAAATAAATGAAATAGACACAGATATAATAAAAGGTTACAACCTTTTTTCTGGTAAAGCAGCTTGCGCAACTTGTCATTTTGCTCCTACATTTAGTGGATTAGTTCCTCCTTTTTACTCCGAAAATGAATCTGAAGTACTCGGTGTACCTGAAACAAAGGATAACCAAAAACTAAATACAGATATAGGTCGTGCCGGAAATGGAAATATAAGAGAAAAAGTTCCCTTTTATGAACGCTCATTTAAAACTCCATCCTTAAGAAATGTTGCTTTAACCGCTCCATATATGCATAATGGCGTATATCAAAGTTTAGAAGAAGTAATGGCATTTTACAATAAAGGTGGAGGAATTGGTTTTGGATATGATGTTCCGCATCAAACGTTACCCGCGGATAACCTTGAGCTAACCGAACAAGAAATACAGCAAATCATCCTTTTTATGGAAGCCCTAACGGACACTACTAATTTTAGTGAAATACCGAGTGCTTTGCCATTATTTGAAGATGAAAAATTAAATAATCGAAAAATTGGAGGAAATTATTAAGATGAATACACTAGAAGCAACATCAAAAAAAATTAAGGTGACCAAAAGAGTTCTATCCAAAAAAACAAGTTTAATTCTTGCGCTATCGGTTACGCTCTTTGCAATGGTAGTTGAATTTGCATATAGTTATATCACCAACAGCATTATGCTAAGAAGTGATGGTGTACATATGCTTTCTCATGCGCTTGCCTTGACTATTGCCTTTGGCGCAATTATTTATGCTAAGAAACAAACAGACTTAGCAAAAGCAAAGAAAATTGAAGCACTTGCTGCATTTACAAATGCCTTACTCATTTTTGGTTTTGTTTTTTGGATTTTTTACGAGAGTATCATAAAGTTCTCTAGCAACGAAACCATTTTAACCGACCAATTATTCTGGGTAGCACTATTTGGCCTAGCGGTTAACTTGCTAACAGCTGCATTTCTTGTATTGGGAGGAATAGAAGACATCAATACAAAAGGAGCATTTTTACACATGTTGGCAGATACTTTTTCATCTGTTGCAATTCTACTTGGAGCCTTAATCACTGACTTTTTCAATTATTATTGGTTAGAT
The DNA here is from genome assembly GCA_965656535.1 of Lishizhenia sp. Lineage (GTDB taxonomy): Bacteria > Bacteroidota > Bacteroidia > Flavobacteriales_D > Crocinitomicaceae > Lishizhenia. The sequence goes on along the minus strand of CBFHKX010000001.1, from coordinate 616,783 downwards.
CCCTTATTGTCTATCATAATCGGATTGGTTATCCTAAAATGGGGCGTTGAATTGGTGAAAGAGTCTAAAGCAATATTGATAGATTAAGTTACCTTTCCGAATTGTGTATTTTTGCTTTTAACCCAAAGTAATTACGAGAAATATTCTTGTTCTCGAATTAAAATTAACTTTGCAAAATGGTTAATCTTGAACAGTTAGGCGCACACCTTCCGCAAGGATATTTATTTAGTGAAATAAGCGTACAAATAAACAAAGGCGATAAGGTAGGATTAGTAGGTAAAAATGGTGCGGGCAAATCAACTTTACTGAGACTAATAGCGGGTTGGGACCAGCCCAGTGAAGGAAAAGTGCACAAACCAAAAGATACTTCAATTGGGTTTTTAACTCAAGACATAAAAATAGACAGCAAAAAATCGGTTTTTGATTATTTAAAATACTCAAATGAAACCCTTAACCACATAAGAAAAAAAATTGATCACATCAATCATCAATTAACTACCCGAACAGACTATGAGAGCAAATCTTATTTATCTTTGTTAGATGAATTGGAAGAAGTAAATACGCAATTTCAAATTCATGAGGGTTATCAGTGGGAAGAAAAAATCACAGCTGCTTTAGTGGGTTTAGGATTCGAAGAAAACAAATTTAACCAATCTATAGATGCTTTTTCTGGAGGTTGGAAAATGAGAGCAGAACTAGCCAAAATACTGGTAAATACACCAGATGTGATTTTGCTAGATGAACCGACTAACCACTTAGATATTATTTCTATTGCTTGGTTAGAACAGTATTTACAGCGTTTTGATGGTGCTGTTATCACGATTTCACACGATAGATTATTTCTAGACAATGTTACCAATAGAACCCTCGAAATTGCACAAGGAGGTGTACTTGACTTCCCTTACCCATATACCATTTACAAAGAAAAAAGAGCTGAAGAGATAGAACGAATGAAAGCTGCTGCTAAACAGCAAGAAAAAGACATTAAACAAACCAAAGTCTTAATCGATAAATTTAGAGCTAAAAAGAACAAAGCTGCCTTTGCTCAATCACTCATCAAAAAATTAGAAAAAACTGAAATAATTGAAGTAGAAGAAGACAGCGTAGCTAAAATGAAAATTGCATTTCCACTAAGTGTACAACCGGGTAAATGGGTGCTTGAAATGGAAGATATGGGTAAACGCTATGGCGATAATCTTTTATTTAAAGGAATCAACCTTACAGTTGGTAGGGGAGAAAAAATTGCGCTACTTGGGCCAAATGGTGTAGGTAAATCTACCTTGCTAAAAAGAATAATGAAAACCTTAGATGGCGAAGGAACCGTGAACTACGGACATAATGTTGAGGTGATGTATTTTGCACAAGACCAAGCCGAAAATTTGGATAAAAACCTGACCATTCTTGAAACAGTAGACCTTGTTGCTAAAGGAGAAATAAGAAAAGAATTACGTTCTGTTTTAGGCGCTTTTTTGTTTAGTGGTGAAGATGCAAATAAAAAAGTAGGTGTACTTTCTGGAGGTGAAAGAACAAGACTCGCTTTATGTCAACTTTTATTGAGTCCGGGCAACGTACTCATTCTTGATGAACCTACCAATCACTTAGATATTCAAAGTAAGGAAGTGCTTAAAAGTGCCCTGAAAAATTATGAAGGTACCTTTATTATCGTTTCTCACGATAGAGAGTTTTTAGAGGGCTTAACCAACCGAATTTGGGATATCGAGAATAAATCTCTTAAAATTAACCATTTCACCGTTCAAGAATATCTTGAAAGAAAGATGTTAAAACCCGAAAACACCGAGGAGATAAAGCCAACAGCGGTTTTAAAAGAGCATAAAGTAGAAAGTAAAAACGAACGCACTTACGAAGAAACAAAAGAATTAAAACGAAAGAAGAACAAGTTTAAAAATCAAATCAACAAAGCAGAGGAAGCAATTGACCGTTTAGAGAAAGAAATTAAAAATAAGAATGAAATTATCGCTGAACTCGACTATAGCGATGAAGCATATGCCAACCAACAACTTGCAGAGTATGAGGCGCTCAAAAAAGAGTTGGATGAACAAATGGAAACATGGGAAAAAGCTACAGAAGAATTGTTAGGTCTTGAAGATTAAATTTTCTTTGAAATGACTTGCATATCGATATAAAAGCAGTATATTTGTACCCGCAAACAACAAACGTGTTGTTTTAATATAGAAAAATACCAACAAAGATATAGTGCGAGATGGAGCAGTTGGTAGCTCGTCGGGCTCATAACCCGAAGGTCGTAGGTTCGAGTCCTGCTCTCGCTACCATTAGAGGAGTTCTTTTTTAAGAGCTCCTTTTTTTGTGTCCAATAATTCCAAAAAATCAATACACGAAAATAGTGCGGTTCCTTGCCTGTCGGCAGACAGGGAGTCCTGCTCTCGCTACCATTGAAGGAGTTCTTAGAATAAACTGATATCTTAAATGTAAACCAGAACAAAACCAATAAAGACTTATAACTTTTTAAAATCTCTATTGTCTTTAAGTTGCCATTTAATATTTATTATGTCCATGAGTTTGTATTACACTGCAATATCCAAACACTTATAGATAGTTGGTTGGAGATAAGTACAACTATTCATTTCAATTATTTGTAATAACTTCTATATATCTCAAAGATATTTTTTTATTAATTTTGATTAGCTTATTTTGTTTCGTTTGATATGATTGATTTAATAGTTTTTTTACTTCTTTTAATTTTAGTTATAACTATTTCGACATTAGTATATACAAAAACTACCCCTTATACTAGTGATACAAAAATACAACCCTACAAACAAACTACTAAAATTAATTCCAACAGATTCAATATTAAACCTTTATCTAATGACGATTTTATAATAAATATAGTTCTAAGCATCTTTGCACCATTTTTTCTGTTTTTATTCACTATTTCTTTGGCCGGTAGAATCGATAAAATCAGCATGACGTATTGGATAGAAGAATATGGAAATCCATTTAATCTCGAAAATACTTGGTGGGTTTGGGGAGTTTTTTTGCTTAGTATTTACTTAGTCGAAAAAAAATTATTTTCAATCAGAAAAAGATCCAAGTACTTCCAAACGATTACTCTTAGAGTTTTATATTATTTGTCAAGTTTATCCACTCTTACCGCTACTATTATATTTTTTATGATTGTAAATGTTCAATTATATAGTAGACTAGGGAGATCTACAAGAGAAGGGTTTTTATTACATGCATTTATTTATTGTTACATTCTACCTTTTGTATTCTGGTTAGTGTATTATGCGGTGGTAAAAAATAATAGTGCTTTTAAAGTATTTTTAGAAAAGAAGCAAAAAAAAAGAAATATTAAATCTAAAATTCTAAAAAGAGAACAAGCTATAAAGGAGTTAAAAGAAGCCAAAGATTTGCTAAACTTGGGTATTTTATCTGAAGAAGAGTATTGCGATTTATCTAAAAAACTTAAAAAAATTATATTAAGTAAGGCTGATTCTTTGAATGAATAAAATAAAAGTATTGATATTCAAATTTATAGACTTCACCACAAATGAAATCTAATTGAAAGTATAATTTTTCGGCACTTCCTTTTTAATTGTAAATAATAAAGAAGCTTTAATCTTCATAAAGGGTAAAAGGGATGTAAAATTAAACACATTATGTTATAATTTAGTAGAGTAAACAATGATTAGTGATAACTTAACCCTGTGTATTTTAAAATAGGAAATAAACAACAAGTTAATTTTTAAATATAATTGCATCAAGTAAATATGGCAATAATTATTATAAAACTTAGAACAACAAAGATATTGAACTTACCGATCCATTAGTATAAAGTTTATAAGTTTGATTAATCTCTAATGTGTCAATGTTAATTATACCATGTCCGCAAATGATAAATAACTTTTCAATAAGTACATTTCTTTCAATGGTGGAGTTTGTTATAAACTCTAACCCATTAATCAAATGATCTTCAATATACCAACCGTTTTCAAACTTTATATTAAACCAATCAACATTATAATTCTTGTTAGACAGGTACGCAAGTAGCTCAAGAGTATTATTAAAAGACAATCTCATTTTGTGCTGCGGATAAACTTTTGTAGCCTTATTACTTCTAGTTCCATGCTCATAACCCGAAGGTCGTTGGTTCGAGTCCAGCTCTCGCTACATAGAGTATCACTACGATACAAAAAAAGCCTTTCATTTCTGAAAGGCTTTTTTTGTTTAGAGTAACGCATTGGGGTAACGTTTGTAACACTTTCACTATCGTTTATCGGTCATTAAACACAGAGAAATCGTTAGTTGCTTGCATTAATTGTTGGTCATTGATATAATGTTTTTTTAGGACTTCAATTCCTGAATGAGAACTAATCAAAGTTGCCTTTTCTCCAAACCTTTGCACTAAAGATGTTAAGTAAGTTTTTCTTAAGTGTTTTAGAAGAGCTTTTTTCTCACTTCCAGTAAATTGCCAAAAATGAGAAAATGCCTTGGAAACAACTTCTATTCGAGTTCTTAACTTTGTATTTTCTTCTTTTGCAATTAAGTAATGATCGGAACCTTTATTTGTTTCATACCCTAACCTGTCTATTAGTTCTCTTAGACCTTTTGTAATTGGAATATGCTTCATTATTGCATTTTCAGTTCCCGAAACATCATTTCGTCGGTTAACTTTAAAATTCTCAACCTGTATAAACATTGGGACTCCTTTTTTATTGACTACAATATCTTTAAATTTAATTGACATAAACTCTTCTCTTCTTAACCCAGTTTCTAAAGCAAGTTGAAAAGCATCTTTTAACCATATCCGGAATAAATATTTTCTTTCACCAGTAGATAAAACTTTGACTCCCCTATCTGGCTCAATGATAGAAAGAAATTTTTCAAACTCTTCTTTTGTAATTATTGTTTTATCAATGATTTCAGTTCTTCTTGTAATTCCAATAAAAGGGTTTTCAATCTCATATCCTTTCTTTTCAATAAGCCAATTAATAAATTGCCTCATCGCTCCAATAAAACTATTATAAGTCTTATTTTTATACTTTAATTCTCCTAAAATATAATTATGAAGTATAGCTACTGTTTTATCATTAATGTTATTAATTTTCACTAGTGTATGATCTATATTTCTTGACTTTAAACTTAAACAGAAATATCTAAAAAACGCTCAATATCTTTTATATGCCCCTGACTTCTGTTTTTAATTTTATGAGCAACGACACCTTCATTATTTAAATACCCTATATACATTGCCATACACTCTATTAAAAGTTTAGGTTTAACTTCGATAGCTTCTGTAACTATTATAGAATTTTGATAATCTAGCTGATTTAATTCTTTTACAAACTCATTTTTTAGACGAATTGCTTCAAATAGATCTCTTGTTTTAAAAACTCTTGTTTTTCTTTTCTTTCCTGTTGTTCCTGGAACACATATCACAGCTTTGAATACATGTTTATCTGTACTTTTACATGTGCCCAATCGTTTTCCTGTATTTTTACACTTACGACTTTCTATCACCGATTTGCATTTTTGACAATAAGTAAATAACCCTTTTACTTTATCTCTTTTATCTATTATTAATGGTTTTTGCTTATTCATATTTTTTTAATTTTATTTAAAAAAGAAGTTTCTACTCCCGTTTTAACTTTAAATTTAGTTGAAGAAACTGAAGAAAATTTTTCATCTACATTAACTAATAATTGCTCTAAATCTCCATTTAAATAAATTGAAAATAATTCCTTCCAATTCTGATGCTTTGCTTTCAAATGCTTTATGAACGGATCGTAGAAAGACAAAATAAACTCCCATTGATTAACGAATTGATTATTTCCATGACGAAGAATAAATACATTATTCTTTCCACACCAATCAACAACTGATCGTAAATCTTTATAATTTAAGACTTTCTTTATTTTAACTAATTCTAACAACCCCATAGCATTACATTGGCTAATGTAACTGCTATCTCTTTTTTTTAAGATTTTTTGTAGATTCTTTACTAAACGATTATGCGAAACAAAGTTATCAGTTTCATAAACTTCTAACTTTGTTTTATCTAGAGAAGAACCTTTTACATCATGGGTTTCATGTGTTTTGGAAATGTTATTTTGAATAGCCTTTTTCATTGTTAATATCTTTATTACACCTCTTCTAATGCGTTGATTAATTCTTTCTTTTTATAATAAATTCTTCCTCCTAACTTGTAAGCTATTATTAGTCGATCATAAGTCCAATTTTTAAGTGTACTTAATGAAATGGATAAATACTGCGCAGCTTCTTTTCTTGTTAATAATTCTTTATTCTTCATTTTCTTTTAGTTTTTGATTTACAAATGCGTTTACATCATCCATTATTTCTGGATTTTTAGCTACTGTTAAGCCTAAAAACATTGCTTGATTATATAGTTCCTCTCCTAGTTCGTTCTTCAATTCTTTTATTATTTCTATAATCTGCTTCGACTCATCATCTAAAGCTGCGTTATTATTCGTCCCCATAACTCTAGTTAATAGAGGTAATACTTCTTTTATAGCTTTGCTTTGTGAACTTTCTAAAAGGTTAATTTTAGATTCTAATTCCTTGATCGTTTCTTTCTGCTCTTTTGTTTTAACTAATAATGACTTTAACTTACTTTTTGTTTTGAGCTTTTTTAGTTTTCTTGCTAACTTCTTTTCATAAGCTTCTTTGGTCATAAAATCTTGATTATGAGATAAAATATACTTATCGTTTAGTCTTGAATTACCATAATACAATAGAACTGTTACTTCATTTGTAATGTCTATTATATACTCTTGATGAAAATAGAATCGCTCTACAATCTTTGTTCGTGGTACAACAGAAAGTCCATCTACTCTTATTTCGAAATCTCTTGGGGTATTGTGTTCTTGTAACGTTTTTAAAGAATGATAAATCATCTCTAAATTATCTGAGTTATATGTTAATTTAGTTATCATTTTACGAGTGTTTTAAAAGTTAATGAAGTCTGGTTGATCATCTAAAAAGTTTAAATCACTTTCTAAAGGTTCATTCAACCTTGGTTCTAAAACTTCAGGAGTTTCTTCTGTTCTACTTGGCTTAGGTAGAGGCTTCTCTTTGACTTCTGTTCCTGTCTCTTTTTCTCGCTTCATATCTAAATACATAGCACTTAACCAATTTTCTTTTAAATTTTTCATTCTGCCTTTTACTGTATGCAGCTCTTGATTTTCTTTAAGTTCTTTTGATTTAGCTATACCATAAGACAATGTAGATGCCCCAAGCATTCTTAGAAGACCAGATTCATCACCTATATAATGTCCTAACGCTATAAACAACGGCCCAATAAATTTTGCTTTATCTCCACTTAACGCACCTATACCAGTTCCTGCTGCTACACTTGTAATATCAACTACACTTTTCAATAGTGTATTATTAATATTTCCTTTGGTTTCTTTTTGATTATATCCCTCCAAGAGTCTTGTTAATTGATTCTTAGAGCTCTTCTTTTTTCGATTTTTCATAATATCTTTTTGACTTTGACACTATGAATTTACGTGAAGGTTTCTCTGGTGGGTAGGTTTCGGGTAGCCCTAAATATTCAATTATTCTGAAATATTTTGTTTACAGCTATTAATTTGCTTATTAATCAACTCTACGGCATTCAAAAGATTAACATTTTCAAAATAGGGCTTGATAACCTCTAAATTCTTTAGTAAATGTTTATCACTATTGACTACTTGGGGTGCTACTCGTATTGATTTATAAATATTTGTATTTTTTAACCTAACAAAATCGTGAAAAGGCACTCCTAATATTAAATGATATAAAGCTGATAATTTTGTCATATCAGTTCCTGAATGAGTTTTGATACCAAATGCTTCCATTAAAAAGAACAAGGCTAATACTTGTTGCTTTTGAGTAAACTTATATCTATGATTCGTTTCTTTTGTAACTGTTTTAAGTTCATTAAACTCTTTATGCAATTCCTTACCTGCTAAGCTAAGAGCTAACGAACCGATTAAGCTTTCGTGTGTTAATTGTAATGCTTGTTTCTCTTGTGTAATTAGATCGGTTAAACTAATATCCTTTTTTAATATCAAATGACTGTAATGTTCTGGGAAATCAATTGACTTATTACCATTTCGGTATAGAATAGCTTTATCCAATTGGTTTCTAGCAATTAAATAAACTTTGTCTAACAGTTTAGCGGTTTCTTCAAAGGCTGTACCAAAGTTCAAACAACTATAATGATGATAGACATAATGAAGCTCTTTTAACAAAATAGTATTATATGGTGTTAATGAGTTCTCTAAAAACAACACTTCTTTAAAGTGTTGTTCTGCATACTCTTTATCAGACGCTTTTTCTATTTCTAACAAATAGCCTTCTTTCAATATCTGATAGTATTTGGCTATCAAATTATTAAAATCGTTATTTGTTGTTATGCTAGACATATAAAACTAACGAAGAATTAAGCTAATTTGTTACATATTACTATTCATTACTTCTACTTACCCATATTTAGGACTACTTGCATTAATATAATCTGTTGTAATCTTTTGTAAACTGTTAAAAACATATTATGATATATAATTTCAAATGCATTAACTGTTTTTAATGGTTTGATTTTTTTTATACAAAAAAATAAAAAGAAGACTAAATATTATAAAATAACTTAATGTTTTCTTTTTGTCATTTTTGACTTTCTTCTTCATAAACTATATAGGACTCTTTGTTTTTGTTGCTTGTTTCAAAAAACTTGAATCCATTAATATGATAATAATAATGTTGATTAACACACTTATCACTTGTCTTTAAAAATAATACATTTTTAACTGATCTTATTGTTCCGAAGTCAAAAAAAAAATAATACCTCTCAAAAGAATCAAAATATTCTTTTCTAGACTTGTTAATACTAATTAAATTAAGTTTATTACCGTCTAAATCTTTAATAATAAAATTTAATTCTATATAGACTTTTAAAACTTGATTAAACTCATTAATGTTTTTTGTCTTTTTTAATTTGGGAAAATAAACTTCCATACTTTTTATAAAGCTCTTATGAATTTTAGCTTCCACCCTTATTCCAGATTGATTAACCATTTCATAAATTTCGAAAGTATTGATAAAGTCTTTATTAGTATATGCTGATAAACAGATAAACAAGCAGAAAGGCACTAGAAAAAATTTCATAATATAAAATAATTTTATTTAATAAATGAGAATACCTAAAGCATATAAATATACTTCAGGTATTCTGTAATTTACACCTAAACCAACTTTTGATTTAAGAAAAATAATTAGAAAAAACGAATCTTGTGAATTACTCATGACATCTCAACTCCCGATTTTTATACTTTAATGAAAACCATCAAAAACAATGGCGTCTAATAAAAAAAATTATATCAAGAATTTATATTTAAAGTATTGAACATAAACTGTTTATTAATAATTAATCATATTGTGAGAAATAATTATTTCTTAATACTTAAAATAAGATATACAACATATGACTCATAATCTTTTATCAATATTTCACTTTACAATTGTAAACTCTGTACGTCTATTCTCAGCATGTTGTTCTTCAGAACATTCTGCTTTGTCTGTACAGGTATTTTTAAGACTAGATTCACCATAACCTTTTCCGTAAATACGTTTGGGATTGTCGATCTTGCTTTGAACATATTTTGCTGCTGACTTTGCTCTTTTATCAGACAATTTTAAATTGTAGCTAGCACTACCTCTAGCATCTGTATGTGAAGCTAACTCTATAAAAACACCAGGATTTTCTTTTAAAAAAGCTACTATTTTATCTAATTCTATTGACGCTACAGAAGTTATTTCTGCTTTATTATACTCATAATAAATTGGTTCAATGTTTATAATTTTAGCAATATCTACACCAACTTTATTTTCTATTAAAGTCAAAGAAGACCCAGAAGTTATAGAGTTCTTACCAGCATTATCTAATTTTTGAGAAACTTTCTGATTACTAGCTAAATAATTATCTTTTTTGTATTCTATTGTATAATTTAAGATATCGCCTTCTTTTACATTTGAAGGTAAAGTATATTTCACCACTCCATCAGTTTTTGTTTTAGAAGTATAAACTGCTTTACCATCTTTCTTAATGATATAAGTAACACCATCTAAAGGTTTTCCTAATTCATCCTTAACTTCTCCATATAAAAAAGGCCACTCTTCTACAGAAATATCTTTTTTTATCTCTGTTTGACTATTGTCTAACTTACCTGAAAAGGCTCCTACACTTTTATAAACTAGAGGAGACTCTACTTCATAAGCATAATCTTCCCCTCTAATTATAGGAACTTTATAATACCCTTCAGCATCTGTCATAACTTGAGATGTTATACCTTCTGTATCTGTAAAATTAATTATTGCATTAGCTATTGGAGAATTATCTATTTCTTTAAATAGTTTACCAGCTATAAAGAGAGGCTTTAATAATGACTCCCATTCATATATATCATCACTTCCTTTTCCCCCTTCTCTATTAGATGAAAAATATCCCAAATCATTTCCTCCTGAATTATTGGTGAAAATCAAACCAAAATCATCTTTCATTGAATTTAAAGGCGCTCCTACATTTTCACTTTTAATAAACCCTTTTCCTTCGTACTTAGATTTATAAATATCCAATCCTCCTTGGCCTCCTTCTCTATTAGACGAAAAATACAATTCATTTTTATTAGATAAATATGGAAAAAGTTCAGCATTTGAACTATTCACAGCTACTCCTAAATTCTCAGGCTTAAACCAAACTCCATTATTATAGACTACTTTATAAATATCTGCTCCACCCATACTTCCAGGCATATCTGAAGAGAAAAACATTGACTTTTCATCGGAGGAAAATGTTGGATGACCTACATTGTAGTCTGAACTATTGAATGGTACACTTTTAGGATCACTCCATGTTCCATTTTCTTGAAGTTCTACATATAAAATTTGTAAGTTGATTTTCCCTTCTTTGCTTTTTACTTTCTTTTTATTAAGGTAATTGTTTCTAGTAAAGAAAACGGTCTTGCCTTCATTAATTACAGTTAGTGGACCTTCGTTGTACTTAGAGTTTATCTTATCTAATAAAGCGATTACTATCTTATCTTCTCCATTATAAACAATGTCGTACATCTTCTCTCCATCTATTTTATTATAACGATTGATAAAAGAGGTTACTCTATTGTTACTTACATATAATAATTCTCCATTATAATATGTTGGACTATATTCTGCTTTCTTAGTATTGAAGTCTGCTAATTTCACAGCATACTTATCTCCATCTCCCGCTAAAGAAAGATTAGACAACCCCATAGAAAAAAGAACTAATCCTGTTGCAATTTGTTTTTTCATTTTTATTTATAATTTATTATTAAAGCCTATTAATACAATAGTTTTTATTCATATCTAAAAAACCCTCCCCCACAGGTTTTCAAGCCTGTTTTTATTTTTTGTGCGTATGTATAAAGGAGGAGGGAAATTTATAATTTAAAAATATCGAGGAGAAACTAAACCATCTTTTGGAAAATTAAAATCATAGTTTAACATGATTTCATGTGTACCTCCTGTATACCCTCTTAATTCACTTAAAGTATAATCATAAGCATAACCTAATCTAAGCTGATTACTTAATTGTAATTGTACAATACCTCCAATAGCATCTTGTAAACGATACATTGCCCCTAACCATACTTTATCTTTGATTATGAAATTGGCAGTAAAGTCTAATGACACTGGAGTATTAACAGCATACTTAGCTAAAAAAGTTGGTTTAAAAGCTAAATTTTCAGACAACTTAGTTACTAAACCTGCTATTAAAAAATAATGCCTGTTCTGTAATAAACTTGTAGCGCCTGTTGAAAATTGATTTTCCAAAATTTTAGGAGCACTCAACCCTAGATAAGCATTTGGCGTTCTATAATATAACCCAAAACCAAAGTTAGGTTTTAACTGCGTTATATTTCCTTGAAATACTGGATCATTAGTTTCAGTTCCACTTAAACTTGTTAAATCAACATTTAAGTTATTTATGCCTCCTTTTAATCCAAAAGATAAACTAGATTTTTCTGATAGCTTTAAACGATATGAGAAATCTGCATAAAAAGACAAGTCTCTAGATGGACCTATCTTATCATTTACAACAGAAAGACCTATGCCTATTTTTTGACTTTTAATAGGGCCATGTAATACAAGTGTTTGAGTAGTAGGAGCTCCTTCTATAGAAAGCCATTGATGTCTACTAATTGCATTTACAGAAAGCATATCTGCACTACCAGCATAACCAGGATTTACACTTAATGTATTAAACATGTACTGTGTAAACATTGCGTCTTGTTGTGCAAAATAAGTACTACCTATTCCTAACAAAGACAATGTTATATATATTTTTTTCATGTTATTATTATTTGATGATTAATAAAGTACTACTTTCAAAAACAAACTTATATTTATTTGCTTATTGTATGAAAAAGTGTTTATTCTTTCCGGTAGTACTTTAAAAAAATTAAGTTTTGGAGCTGTTGCTTAAACTACTAAACGCGCCATTTATAAACACAACAACAGCTCCTCTACTTACCTATTTATTGATTAACGCTTGATGAAGACATAACCTGTTTGATTTTCAAAATCCTCACCTAAATCTATAATATAGAAGTAAGTTCCCTCTGGTAAATCGTTACCGTTAAATGTACCTGCCCAATCGTTATTATATGATTTGGTTTCATAAACCTTATTTCCCCATCTATTAAATATAATAACACTATGGTCTGGATACTGATCTAGTCCGATAATCGACCAGGTATCTGCTATTCCATCATTATTAGGAGAGAAACCTTCTGGTATTACTAACTCATCAAAACATTTGTCTGTATCCAAGTAGTTAGGTATTCCATCTGAGTCACAATCATCATCTACAGCACTACCGTTTTGGTTATCATCTTCATTTGAAGTTAATAATCCATCTCCGTCATCATCTGTATCTAAATAATCAGGCGTTCCGTCTCCATCTGTATCATCATTAGTAACGTCTCCATCTCCATTTACATCTTCTACAAAATCAGGAACGGTATCACCGTCTGCATCTGTATATGAAGTATCATCGTTTGGATTAGTTCCATCTTCTAACTCTACATAATCTGGTACTCCGTCTCCGTCTGTATCTTGATTATCGTCTGAAGCATCTGTTACATCTGTCTCAGGCAATCCTACGTTAGGAAGTAACGTATCCTCAACGTAATCTGGAGCTCCTCCTCCATCTGTATCTGTGTAATCAGTTACATCATTTGGATTTGTTCCATCTTGATTTTCAACATAGTCAGGTACATTATCCCCATCTGTATCGGTATAGTCAATTGGATCGTTGACATCAGTTCCATCTATATTTTCCACATAATCTGGCACACTATCTCCATCTGTATCTGTGTAATCAGTTACATCGTTTGGATTAGTTCCATCTTCGTTTTCGACATAGTCAGGTACTAAATCTCCATCTGTATCTGTGTAATCAGTTACATCATTTGGATCAGTTCCATCAATTACTTCTTCATAATCTGGTACTCCGTCTCCATCTGTATCTTGATCATCATCTGATGCATCTGTGATGTCTGTATCCGGTACACCTGCATTAGGGAATAAAACATCTTCAACATAGTCAGGTGCTCCACCTCCATCTGTATCAGTAAAGTCGGTTCCATCATTTGCATCGGTTCCATCAATGTCCTCTACATAGTCTGGCACACCATCTCCGTCTGTATCGGTATAATCTAGACCATCATTTGCATCGGTTCCATTTACATCCTCTACATAATCAGGTACAACATCACCGTCTGTATCTGTATAATCGGTTACATCATTTGGATTGGTTCCATCAATTATTTCTACATAATCTGGTACGCCATCGCCATCTGTATCTTGATTATTATCATCTGATGCATCTATTGGATCTGTTCCTGGTAAACCTGCGTTAGGGAATAACACTTCCTCAACATAATCAGAGATTCCTCCGTTATCTGTATCTGTAAAGTCGGTTCCGTCATTAACGTCAGTCCCATCGATATTCTCAACATAATCAGGTACTAAATCACCATCTGTATCTGTATAGACTAATGGATCATTGGCGTCGGTTCCGTTAATATTCTCAACATAATCTGGTACTAAATCTCCATCTGTATCTGTGTAATCAGTTACATCATTTGGATTGGTTCCATCTATTAACTCTACATAATCAGGAACTCCGTCTCCATCTGTATCTTGATTATCATCTGTTGCTACTGTTGGATCTGTTGCTAAAACTCCACTATTTGGGAATAATACTTCTTCTACATAATCTGGAACGCCTCCGTTATCTGTATCTGTAAAATCTGTTCCATCATTAGCATCTGTTCCAACTATATTTTCAACATAATCAGGAACTAAATCACCATCTGCATCAGCATAAACTAATGGATCGTTTGCGTCTGTTCCATCTTGATTCTCTACGTAATCTGGTACTCCATCGCCATCTGTATCACAATTGGTTGTAATTGAGGTTGAATCTACTAATGTCCATATTGAATGAAAATTAATTGGTGAAACGGCCGCTCCGTTTACTTTGTTTTGACCTACATTTGCAGTTCCAAACATTAACTGTGGCACTTCCCAACTGTTCGTTCCAAAATTATAACGTTTAGCTCTTAAATTTGCTTCTGTTATTGTATTAGAACCTCCCATTTCTGCCGCTCCATCGTCATAACCTATGGATAAATTGACATCTGGCTTTGTAGTATAACCTAAAGCAGCAATTCGCCAAAAACGATCAATAATATTTAATGAGTTGTCTGCTCCAGAACAACCATCTAGGTTGTTAACACTAACTGGAAATGGAGTATTTGCATCGGCTGTTCCATAGGTAGAAAACTCTATCCCAGGACCAGCTACACCACCAATGTTTATTTCTACCTCCAATGGTATTTTTACTGTATTGGCTGTAGTAAATGGAACTGTGTAAATCCCTGTATTGGTTCCTATCTTCCAGTTTAATATATCATTCTCAGACTCGGATACTATGTTTCCTCCACTACCTAATACTGTCACAGCATTTGGATTTGGATTCTCCACTACAACTTGCCCACCATTGTCTATTACAATGAATGCATCGTTGTTAAGCATCAACCTATTTTGAGCATGATATACTCCTCCTGAAGTTAAGATCCATATACCTAAAAAGTATATCCTCTTTTTCATTTAAAACTTGTTTGATTTATAAAATGTTGATTTTCTTTAAAACCAACCTATCATCATAACAAGTTATTGTACTATCAAGAACAATAAAAATATTATTCTTTATTTAATTTTGCCGACCCAAATCTAATTATCTTTTTTAACATAAAATAAAATATTATAAAGAAACATGTTATTTAATCGTTAATAAATCAAAACCAAATGTAAAGGACTAATACAAAACAGATACATGACCTATTTTCTGATAATTTTCGCCCTTTATATTAAAATATATTTTATAGCTATACACTCCTGACTGCACAATAGCCCCTTTATGAGTTCCATTCCATCCGTAGGCTATATGGTCTGAATAAAAAACTTCTTCTCCCCATCTATTAAACACACTTAATTTATAGCTTTTAATCTCTGCATCTCCTCCATATACAGGAATAAGCAAATCATTCCTTCCATCACCATTAGGCGTGAAGGCATTAGGTATATAAACATTATCTACTGCTATAATATCTATAACGTAATAAGCGGTATCTGTACATCCGTATTTATCAGTTACTATTTGTATTATAGTATCGATTCCAGCTGAAGGATATAAATAATTAGCATCGGGACCTAATAATTCTATATTATCATTTAGTAAATAGCTAATTTCAGTAACTACAGAACTTTCGTTTAGTAAGTTTATCTCGTCTCCATAAGCAAGCAAATTTGGTACTACGGTGAAACCTGCTTTAGGTATAGGTTTAGCAGATATAATATTATTTAATTTTAAAGAATCCCTACATCCATTTATATCTTCTACTACAATTGCTACATCATAATTATCTACAGCTAAATTACATAGCTCATTGATACCAACTTCGGCGGATTGAGTAGCATCATTTATATACCAATATCGATTAATTAAATTCTCCCCTGTAGCTGAGAAAGAGTTATTATTTATTTCAGCACATTCATTTTGACATATAATAGGCGTTAGTACCGAGAACGTTGCTGTTGGTAATGGTGCTACATTTACAGTTAGTATTAATGTATCTGTACAGCCATTTTGATTTTTACCTATTACCTGCTGAGTCTTGAGGTATAATTGTTATACCAGAAGTTATACCAGGAGTATCCTATTGATAAGTATCTGCTCCAGACAATACTAACGTTAAGCTTTTTCCAAAACAAATTGTTGTGTCTATAAAATTAGTTTCTAATTTTGGTGCTAATACTGAATTTGTATCTACTAATGTCCAAATAGAATATAATTCGTTTGATGTTACAACTGCATTTTGTACTTGGTTAAGGTTAGTATTTGCTAACCCATACATATGCTCAGGAATTTCCCAACTGCTTGTATTACTATTGTAGCGTTCAGCTTTTAATCTTGCTTCTACAATATTGTTTAGCCCCCCCCCATTTCTGTTGGTCCATCGTCGTAACCAAATGATAAGTTAACTTGAGGCAATTGAGTATAATTTTGATTCTCTAACCTCCAAAACCTATCTATTGTGAATAATGCATTATTTTCTAAACATCCGTCTAAAATTGATGTGCTTGGTGGTAAAGAGATGTTGTTATTGCTAGTCCTATAGGTGGAGAACAATACATTATCTCCTCCTAACGCAGGAGATATAACTTGATAGGTTAAAGGAATTTTAACATTATCTACTGTTGTAAAAGGAATTGTATAAGTTCCTATATTAGAACCTATTTTCCAATCTACTAAATCTTCATAAGCTTCTGAAACAATATTTCCACCAGTTCCAGTTGTTTGAATTGCATCTGCTAAAGAGTTTTCTATTACTAAATGTGCTCCATTGTCGATAACAATAAAACCATTATTATTGATTATTAATTATTAATTTATGTTGTGAAAAACCATAAATAAAAATAAAAAATAAAATAATTATTAAAAATATATATTTCATAATAGTTGATTTTAATGAATTTCTAATTGAAGTAATCTTTGATTTTTGATTGCTTTATCTATAATCGATTGAATATCGTTTATTTCATTCTTCGTTATTAGTACCCCATTAATCCCTTGAGCTTCTACAACAGTTACTTTTAGTCCTACTCTACTGACTGCAATTGTTATATCTTTAGCCTTAAATATTACATGAAAAAGTGCTCTTTGTTTCGTCCAACTAGGAGGCCAAAAACAATAGTGATCTAAAAAGTTTTGCATTACTACTGCCTCGCACCAAACCATTTCTCTTGTTGCTAAAAGTTTAAAATTCTCAACTTTATTTAGTACACTAAAAACCTTATGCTCTCCTATGCTTTTTACATTATAAACACCTTTATGCTTATCTACAATATTGTTTAGTTCAGAAATGCAAATTCTTAAACGTAAAACTGGTGCATTTTGAAATCTTTTTGGACAATACAAATAAACATATTCTAGTACTAGAATAACATTAAAATCTGTTCCTAAATAATTTTTAAAATAACCGTAAAGAAATTGAGCTTCATTGAGGTAATCCGAATGAATATCATCCTGATTATTTTTGTAATAGTTTACAAGACTTATAATATCTGATTTTCTAATAAATTTAAAAAAAGTTAGATTAGATAAATGTGTTTTCATTTTCTATCGATATTAGTAACTTATTGAATAATCAACTCGTTTTGAGTATATAGCAATCTATTAACTCCGCTAAGATGAACATAATAGACCCCTTTTGACAAATGTGCTATTGATATAGATAGTGAATTTGATCCTTTGTTAATTTCATTTATTTTATTATAAACTATACGACCTTGACTATCATAAATCGAAATTGTTAAATCTTCATTTATAAAACTATTTGCTTTGATATTAAAAGAAGATTGGTTAGTTGGGTTAGGGTAAATAATAATATTTTCTACCCCTTTAAAATTAACAGCTTCTAAATCTGAATATTCTGAGTCTCCATTAAAATCAAATTGTTCTAAACGATAATATGAAGTTCCAATAAATGGGTTGTAGTCATTTAATGTGTACTCTATGGTTTGAGAACTATTTCCTGCTCCTTGTACTTGGTTAATTTCTTGCCAATTGATGCCATCTATGGACTTTTGAACTGAAAAATAGTCGTTATTTATTTCTGATACAGTTGTCCAATCTAATTGCACATATTCTTCTTGTTTTTCTATAGCTGTAAAATTTAGTAATTCTACTGGCAAAGGATTATTTACTTCCGAAAGTGTCCAAGTTTTAAAAAATTCGTTTGTTGTTGGCACCCCTGTTACATTTGTTGTTGGAAAACCATCTGTTCCAATACTTGGGTAAACCCAACGGTTATTTGTTGTATTGTAATATTGTGCTTTTAATGTTCCTGTTGCTATTGTATTTCCGGCTTGAGAACGTTCGGCATCATTGTATCCAAAACTAATAATACCAGTTGGTTTTGTTGTATAATTTTGTGCATTTATATTCCAAAATCGATCGATTACATACGCCGAATTATTGACTGAGCCATTTACTCCAAACATATTTGAAACCTCTGTTGGTAGATAATCTGAATTGTTCCATGAATCGACACCATCTGTGTCGGTATGTGTTGAAACCAATATTGTACCTAAGCCTGTACCGGCTGAATTTACATTTATTGTTAACGGAATTTTTACTCCAGTACCTGTTGTAAAGGGAATGGTATAAGCCCCAGTGTTAGTTCCTACTTTCCAATTAACAACATCATGTTCTGATTCGGATATAATGTTAGCTCCAGTACCTAGTAGAGTGATGGCATTTGAATTTGGATTGGAGATAACTAAATGCCCACTTCCTTCTATATTTACATACCCATTATTATTGATTACCAAACGTTGCAACTGAGCATAATTTTGCCCAAAAAACAACAATAAACCAATAACTAAATTTATTTTTATTTGCATTTTTCCTTGTTTACAATTATTAAAACTAATAAATGTAACAAGTCTATGTACTCAAATACTTGCGTTAAACAAGTGTCATTTAATTTTGCCTACTCAAATTTAGTTAATTTTAGATTTAAACACATACTATATTTCATTTTAATTTAAAAAAAACAATAGGAGGAGTAAATCATCCTCGGGGCAAGCCCAGAGGCATTTAGAATAATTTTAACTGATTATCTATTTTTAACACATCATACTCCTCAGACTTTCCTTGATTTTTTACATATTGAGTAATTACCTTTTCTGTTTGATGTCTACCGACAGTATTGATATAAAATCCATTACCCCAAAACTGACCTCCCCATAAAGCTCGTTTAACTCCGGGAGCTTAAGAAAAAATCTCTCTTGCAGTTATACTTTTTATTATTCTAGCTATTTTAGTTGGGCTATAAGTTGGTACACTTTGAATCAAATAATGTACATGGTCCTTATCTGTTCCTATTTCTAAAAAGTGAATCTCATATCTGTAAGAAATCTCTTCACAAGTCTCTTTTAATATTCGGTCTACTTTTGAACTTAGAACTAAACGTCGATACTTCGTTGAACAAACCAAATGGTACATCAACATGGAAACATTATGACTCTTATGAATATGAATACTTGGGCTCACACCCAAAATTACTGAATCTTTTCGCACGAGGCAAGCCTCGGAGTATTTAGCCTATAAGGAATAAATTATTTAAATAAACAAACTTCGGCTTGAGCTTATGATTATTACTCAGAAAACTCGATTAATTGAACATTAGGGAAGTTTTCTATTTGTTAGTTGAGAGTCTATAATCAGAAAAAATCGAGTTATAGAGCGCCAATATAAACCTAAACTAAGTTTTTATTTTTTAATATAAAAGTCAATCCAAGCGTCTACTTGCTCTATAGAATATGGTCTTAAAACTATTTTATTCTTTTTATCTAGTAAAAATAGTGTTGGCGTTGAAAAAACATAATAATCTTTGGC
Organism: Lishizhenia sp.; assembly: GCA_965656535.1. GTDB lineage: Bacteria > Bacteroidota > Bacteroidia > Flavobacteriales_D > Crocinitomicaceae > Lishizhenia. Next base: position 596,733 of record CBFHKX010000001.1, on the reverse strand, counting down.
TGCTTCCGTATTCCATTGCTTAAAATCGCAAGTAGATAAAAACGGAAAACTTCTCACAAAATTCATATAATCTTCTTTATTATTATCTAACGATACAAAAAAAACATCCACTCCTTTTTCTTTCCACTTATTGTAAAATAAGCTAGCTTGAGGTAACTCTTCTGTACATTTAGGACACCAACTTGCACCGAACATTACTAATTTGTAATTCGATTTTATATCGCTTAATTTTGTACGTTTTTTGAGTTCTATTCCTTGCTGTACTGTTACTCCCGAAAAGAGTATATCTTTAGCTTTGTTTCCTACTTTCATAGCTCGGTAAGTTTCTAATTGATTGGCCAAATCATTATTTATGGTACAACTATTTTGTGTTAGCACTTTTAAAGCTAGATATTCTGAAGCTTTGAACAAACTGTGTTTTTCTAACAAATCGAATAGGTAATCGGTAACTTCGTTAAATATTTTTTCATCTTTTTGAAGACTTTCTAATAAATAGTCCGTCGACTTATTCATTTCTATAAACACACTATCTAAAGGCAAACCACTATTTTCGATTAGCCAATAATGCGATTCCAAAACATCGTTAAGTAAACCACTGTAATACAAATAGCTATTGGTATAGTCTATGGCACGAAACTGAATTATTTTTTGAGGTATTTCTTGTGGGTAGTATTTTGCGGTAGTAGATACTGATTGCACCAAATTTTGAATGGGTATAATGTATTTTGAAAAAACACTTGTTTGCATACCTCTTATTTGCAAACTATCTTGAATATTCAAATTACTAATCTTTTTGTTTATGAGTGCTATATCCGTTTGCGAATTGTGGTAGGTTACAGATTTTTGGTATTGTTGTAGCAAATATTTCCAACCAGATAACAATGATTCTCTTTCGTCGTGCAATTGTTGGTAATTGTAATAACTGCTATTTTCTAAACTATTTTTGAAAACCAACTGCTCTTTATCTTGCAAGTGCACACCTTGCAGTGTAAAAGATTGCGATTGCAACACAACAGGCAATACAGATTTGTCTGTTGTTTGTAAATAGCCCATACCTAAAATATCTGAAGTATAAGAAAGAGTAAAACTCCCTAAACTATCTACTATGCTACTATCTTGCAACTGACTACCAAAACCTTGGTAACTATATAGTTTTATTTGTTGAAATTTATGTGCAGGCAATCCTCCTTTTAGTTGCTGAGAATAAACAAAAATACTGGTTAGTACCATTAAAAATAAAGTTGGTATCGTTTTCATTTGATTCTTTTTTAGTTGACTTAGTTAATTTGATGATATTACATCAATTTTCGGACCAAAACTACACTTTAATTATAAAAAAGCCAATAAATTATGATACAAACATAACTATTGACTTTTTATACATTAATCCTTAATACAACGTACTGAAAACCCGTTTGCTCTGTTGTTACTGTTCATGTTGGCATTACTACTGTTGAAGTTCAAGTTACGGGCGTTTGTACCACTAACCGTACTAGACCAATAGTTCCCGTTTGTACCTACATTGTTGAGCGTACCATTACTGTTGTTACGGTTGCCTGCGACAGGAAATTGAACATATACTATCATATTGTAAAAGCAATAAAACTATTTTTACAATTATTATTTAAATCTGTCCTTTTCCCTATATAATAATCGAGAGAAAAGAGATATGTTAGGATTATAAAACTGCCCTCCCAATAAGCTTAATTATTATTAACCTTACCAGCTCTCACAGCATATTTTTGCCAAGCAACTAACTGTATAGACAATTGTTCTGCTTGCATATTTAGATAAACAAAGCTTTTTACACCTAATACTTGCAAATCTTTTGTTAAACGAAGTAGTAATCGCACTACTTCTAAATGTTGTCTTGCAGTTTCAATATACAAGATTCTATCTTTGGCTTTACTTTTATTGGCTTTATAAATAGCTATTAAAAGCTGTAATGTTTCTTTTTTTAATTGTTCTCCTATTGTATATTTATACTCTTTAGAAAATAATTTTGTGCGCTTATATATTTCTATGAGTAAATCATAACCTAGCTTATATACTGGTAAGTTGGTAAACAATGCCATTCCCAAAATTTAGTATTAATTGTTATTTTTCTATACTCTTTTGAGACTAAGAAAAAATCGTAAAATCTTTTAACTAATTTATTTAACATACTTTTTCTTAAAAAATAGGTGTTAGCATGTTTTAATATTCCCAAATATGAATTGATTAACGATGCTATAGATTTTACTTCTTTCCAAGCTAAGTGTTCATTTTGATTTAAAATATTATTTACGCTACGTATAGCCTTATAAAAACTATCTTTCGTACGGTTACTTATATATTTTCTATAAGGCTTTATATACTGTCCCAAAAACAAAACTCCTTTTGTATAATCTTGCAATACAATTTTTCTAGGATGAAGATTCATTCCTATACTTGTTAATTGGAATTGGATTTTTGGTTTGATAGATTGTAAATAAGTTCTATCGCTATGCACAAACACCATATCATCTACATACCTGCCATAATGTTTTATTTTCAGCTGCTCTTTTATAAAATGATCTAAATCGTTTAGGTACACATTACCAAAAACTTGAGAAGTTAAATTACCTATAGGTAAACCTATACCATGAGGTTTATTGAATAAACTTTTGCTTGGCGGTAAACCTCTCCAATCGTTTTTACTTCCTTTTATCTTACAATTTTCTACCACATTATTAAATATTGTTTGGTGTAGTAAAAAAACTATTACCTCTTTTTGTAACCCAAGAAAAAGAGTTTTATTAATAGGGAGTAAAGCCAGTATTTTATCGAATATAATTTGATGCTTCATATTCATAAAATAACCTTCTACATCTAATTTTAAAATTGAGGCATTTTTTGTATAATTTTGGGTACAAGAACGTATATGTTTATCTACCCTATTTATACCATATAATGTTCCTTTGTTTTTTCGGCAACTATAAGCATCATTTATTAACTGCTTATCTATAAAACCATAAATACACCGATATATTAGATGATGTACAACCCTATCTGAAAAATCTGCTGCAAATATTTCGCGCTGTACTGGCTTAAACACAATAAAAGCTATTGATGGTTTTGGTTTATAACTGCCAGTTTGTATCGATTCTGCTAATTTAGATAATTCTTCTTCTTGGTTCAATTCAAAAGCTAACTGGTTATGGGTATTACGTTTGTTTTTTCGTGCATGTTTGTATGACATATGCAACTGATATAATAAAGTGGAATAATCGTCTTTTTCTTTATTCATTAAGTGTATTCGTTTTTTAATTCTTGTATAAAATTCATCGCTTCCATAGGGGTATGATTTACCAACTCAAAAGTATTCAACATCGTTACTAACTTTATAAATTTTTTTTTATTACTTCCTGTTTCTTGTATAGCTTCATTCTCTTTAGCTAATCGTGTTTGCTGCTCTTTCCACTCCAGATACCCCTCTGATTTATTGACATTAGGAATTGAAAACACAATCGTATTTAATGTAGAGTCTAACTGTTTTCCCTCTAGCTTTTTTTCTATTTTCTCTATATTAGAAATTAATGATACAGAAGGAAAACCTATACTAAAAACAGTTTGTTTTACCAACTTTATATATTTTGCAGAAACTTTGTATTGGTTTATATACTCTACAAAAAGCTTTGCATTTTCGTTATAAGCCTTATAAAATAACCCTTCTTTGTGTAGTACTAATCTATTACTATCAGAAGCTAATTCTATTTTTTTTGTGATTTTCATGGGGTATTTTCAATTTTCAACCGCTTCGCGGTTTATATCCTTTATATCTACTTTACATTTTTACGATACTACTCCCCTATACAACCATACCACCCTAGCGGGATGGTATGGTAAAGTGACACATTTCGCAAATGCTCAATGTAAAGGGACATACAATCGCTATCGCGACCGTAAAAGTATAAAGTGTCAATCCTTAATACAACGTACTGAAAACCCCTCTGCTCTGGCGTAACTGTCCATGCTGGCAGTACTACTGTTGATGTACAAGGTACGGGCGTCCGTACCACTAACCGTACTAGACCAATAGTACCCGTCGGTACCTACACCGTAGAGCGTACCATTACTGAGGTTACGGTAGCCTGCGACAGGAAACTTAAGCGGTGAGCCAAATGCTCCTGCACTGTTGTTGGTATTCCAACTTAAACGCTCTGCGTTTAGCTCTGCTTCTGTTGGGATTCTATATCCGCTAGGACATGGATTGTTTACTCCATTTACACCTTGCCATAGATTATCATTTTGTGGTACTCGCCAATCAAAAGGAGAACTACCTTCTAGTATAAAATCTCCATGACCTGGAGTGTCTGTAGTAGCATTGGTTGCTGTAGTATTGCTTGTTCTACACTGGTGGCCATCGGTTGGGCGCCCCCATTGGTACAAATCTCCAGATGCAGCTGCATCTGTGCTACTTGTGGCTACTTGAGATGCCCCTAAGTTTCTATCCATCCATGTCTTTCCTGTGCTAGGGTTGGTTACATCTACAATAACAGTTGGACCACTTACACAAAAAACAGCACCTGAAGGATAACTATCGGCTAAATCTGGAACGCCCTGAACTCCATAATCACGGATCAAGATCGCGGCTAAAGAATCTAAAGATATATTGTGCAAGTTCCCCAAATTGTCAGCAACAACCAACAAAGTATCAGTAGACTGAGTGTATTGAGGCAAATTCTCAACACGCGTATGACCATCACTCTGAATTAAAATACCAGTACTACCACCGTTACCAACTAACTTACTTGTTGCCAAATTAAGGTTTTGAGTAGCGGTATGATTACCCAAATTATCGGCACTTGAAGGTATTGCTACGCTACCTCCTCCATTAGACAAAGAAACTGTACTACCAGAAATACTTAATGATTGTATTTCATTGGTTACATCGGCATCGGCATCGTTTACGTTATCTGTTAACGTTACGCTGTTTCCTCCACTAATACTTAATGTACTACCAGTTAAATTTAATGTTTGGCTATCAGTACCTGTACCATCTTGCAAACCAGCTAAATTAACTACTTGGCTTGTTCCACCTTCTATCCCTATAGTAAGGTTGGTTCCAGATAAACTAGATCCTGTTATGTTTTGGTCGTCAGTTCCAACAGATGCTCCAGAAACCATACGTTGCCAGATAGCGCCGTCGAAATAGTAATAACCTGGGGTAACGTCACCTGCTGTAGCAGTATTGTATACTAACAAACTTGTTGCTGGTGTTGCAATTGTAGTTGCATCGTTTGTTCCTGTTAAAGCAACACGTGGAACTAACATTCCTTTATCGCTTGCACTTACGTCTAAAGCTGCAGAGGCGTCTGGCGTTGCTCCTGTAGAGTTAATCCCTATGTTTTGAGCTGTAGCTAAGCTACTTGCTCCAAAAATAAATGCTCCAACCAATAAGGCTTTTACACTAATTTGTAATTTTTTCATGTTTTGTAATTTTTGAGCTTAAATAGTAGACGGTACTTTATGTGTCTTGTTCTCGATACATTATCACTTTTATCAAAGTGATAACACTCGAACTGACTAACATTATACATTCTATTTATTAAACTTTTATTGTTTTTTTATTCTTATCAATTCTGGCAAAATTAAATTTGAATATACAATAACTTATTTCAGATGCAAAGTAAAGTTTAAAACAAGCTGCTTGTTTTGCTTTTTAGGTGAAAAGCAATTTAAGCTCGGTGAACGTGAAGTAAGCTACTGTTTATTACTTTTAAATGTTTAACGAATTAACAAACGTTGTGGTTCTCGATACATTTCTTATTTTTTATCAAAAATAAGAAACACTCGAAATGACTAGAATTAATAGAAAATGAAAAAACAATTGTCTCTTCAATTGAATTAACGTAAAAACTATTGCAAATCGTTTTTAGGGAATTGGTATTGAGAAGTGAACTTACGTTATGGTTCTCGATACATTTATTATTTTTTATCAAAAATAAGAAACACTCGAACTGACTAGATTAAGTTTACAATAAAAATAAAAACACTAGAATTTAATAAAATTAAAGAGGAATGGGAAAACTAATCGTTTGTAGCAAAAGGGAAAAATACTTTAATTAACCATGAACTTTTTTGATTTTACAAATACCTAGGGGTTATTATTTCTATTTGTTTTCTAGGTGATATTTTAAAATTTAGATAAACTTCGTGAGAACCTTGATTGTAAACAAATGAACGATTACCAAAAGACCAATCGAAAGAATAGACTAATTTTAAATTCTTAAATAAATCTATTCCTAATAATATAGCTACAGCATCTGTAGTTCTTAGAGCTAACCCAAACTCATACTTTTTTTGAAATTGAAACCTATTGGTAATTTCTATTTGTGTTGGAGCATTAATTACATACCTAACCAAAATAGTAGGCTTGTAAATGACTGACTTAACTAAATTATACTCTGAACCTACTATAAAATAGTAGTGTTTTTTTAAGGCATAATTATTATAGTTAGTTGATTGATGATTTAGCAACCTTGGAATGGAAAAGCTAAAAAAGGTTTTTTTATTTTTATAATAAATGCCTGCTCCAAAGTTGGGTAAAAAAAATGAAGTTGATGCCGCCAACAAAGAAGGGTCGTTTTCTGCTATGGTAGAAAGCAAGTCTAAACCACCTCTATTAAAGTCTCCCCCTCCTTTTATGCCTAGCGAAAGACTCCCTTGCTTTGCAGTTTTTATTTTATAGGCAAAATTAATATCTATAGTTGTTTTACTTAACGGACCTATTTTATCGTTCATTATTGCTACCCCAAAACCAATATTTCTAGATCTAAAGGGTGCGTTTAGGTTTAACGCTTGTGATGTAGGAGCTCCACTAAACCCCACCCATTGATTTCGATTAAGCATGTTAAACTCTGCTGTTTTGGTGCTTCCCAAAAATGCAGGGTTATAATTTAACAAGGCTTGATTGTAATTTGTAAATAAAACCTCTTGTTGCCCTAAATTACTAAAAAAGAAAAAATGAGTATAATAACAAATTTCATAATAAAGACCTAATAATGAATATAAACTGTACCTTTCTTAACTTCTTTGCCTTGGTTATTTGTTTTTAAAGTTAAAACATAAAAATAAACTCCTGCAGGAAGTAAATCCGATCCGTTAGTAGAACCATTCCATGTGCCATCATAATTTTCTGTATAAAAAACTTTACTACCCCAACGGTTAAATATCGAAATATTATTTTCTAAATAATTGTAAAGTCCCAAAATTTGAAAGGTATCATTTATATGATCTCCATCTGGAGTAAATGCTTCTGGTATAATTAACTCCTAGCTACATAATTCAGAAAAAATAGATGCACTATCGATAAGCATCCAGTTCTTGTAGAATTTTTGAGGCTCTATAGCTATTTCTTTTACTTGTTTATTTAAAGCATCAGCTGTTCCACGAAAATTAGTTTCGCTTTCCCATTGCTGAACTAATGGGTTAAAATACATTGCCTTTAGATTTGATTCATTTATATTGTTATCTCCTTCTATTTCATAAACATCGTCATAAGTAATGAGTAATTTAGCTCTTGGGGCAACAGTATAATTATTTGTTTCTATCCTCCAAAAACGATCTACCACAGCTAACGTATTATTTTCTCTAAAACAATTTATTGGTGTAGAGGTTGTATTGGGAATGGGCATATTGTTTTCTAAAGTACCATAGGTAGAAAACGAAATACCTTCACCATTTATTCCCGCTTCTTTTATTTCTAATTGTAAAGGTATCTCTATTAAGTTACTTGTTGCAAAAGGGATAGTATAAACGCCAGTATCTTCTTTTACTTTCCAATTTAAAACATGATCTTCTCCTTCAGAAATTATGTTTCCTCCATTGCCTAAAACCTTTATTGCATTTGGTTTAGAATTTTCTAAAACCACTTGCCCTCCATTTATGACGATGTACATTCCATCGTTTAGAATTAAATCTTGCTGGGCATTTACTTTTATGAATGAAAAGAAAATAATTAATATGAATAAAAAAGATTGTTTATGCATTGAGCTAAAAAATATTCAACTTAGATTTAAGCAACTCCATAAAAGTTTTGCCTATTGGATAATACTCTTTGCTAATATAACAACCAGACTCAGAAATCTGTTCTATTTCATTTATATTAATAATGTGTTTTCTATGAACACGCATTAGAAAATCTGGTATTATTCTACTAAAGTTAGTCAAAGTACCGTAAATATGTAATTTTATATTGCCTTTTAATAAAATTTTTACATAATCTCCATCTGCTGTAACACTTAAAATATCTTTTGTTTCAACCTTTGTTAACTGTCTATTTACTCGAACAAAAATAGTATTGGAATTAGAATCATGAAGTACTAGACTTTGTTCTTTAAATCGCTTAATAGCTTTAAAAAAACGCTCAAACTCTATTCGCTTGTGCAAATAGTCTAATGCTTTACATCCAAATGCTTTTAATGCATAATTTGAATCTGAAGAAATAATAACGATACTGCTTTTTAAATTCGTCATATTTAAAAAAGTAAAACCATCAATTTCGGGCATTTCTACATCCAAAAAAACAATGTCTGCATCATTATCTTGAAAAAAATTTACAGCCTCTATAGGAGTTAAAAAGCTTCCAATAAGTTCTACATTTTCTAACTGATCTATATAACTAGTAATGACTTTGTGTGTTATTTTATCATCGTCTACTAATACAACTTTTATCATTTTTTTATTTTTTTGATAAAGCCGATTGGAAGAAGTACATTATATTAAATAATTTCTTCCAACAACTAATTTATTAATTGATTCATTTCATACATAACACACATCAATTGATTTTCAAAGATAGCTATTTTTTTAAAAGCCAACTCTTTGTTGTCTTCTTTTATTTCTAGAATAATTGATGATAATAGTTCTATTTGCTCTAATAAATTAAAGTACCCTAAGGTAGACTTTAATACATGTAAACAAGCTTCAAATTCTTCTAAGTTTAACTCTTTTATTGAATTCTTTAACTTTTTTAAAACCTGTGGATAATCGTCAATAAATGATTTTATTAGATCTTTTAAAAGCGTTTCATTGTCTCCAATAATAGACTTTATTTCTTTTAGGTTTAGATATTTAATTGTTTTTTCTGTTTTAAGAGTAGTAAAAACTAACGAATATAATTCTTCAGACTTAAAAGGCTTTTGAAGGTAAGCTGAAAAAAGTTCGCTATTTAATTCTTTTATAGACTCATCTTTTGGATTAGCCGATAAAACTATAATGGGTGTTTGATCATTTACCTTCGACTTTACTTTTATGTACCTTGCAATTTCTTTACCATTTATGTCAGGTAATTCAAGATCTAATAAGATTAAATCAAAAAAAGTTGAATCTATTTTTTTCTTAGCTTCTTTTCCCGTTTTTGCTGTTATTACTTCTCCATTCCAGCTTTGTATCAAATGTTTTAGATATAATTGATTAAAATGACTATCTTCAATAATCAATACTTTTAGACCTAATAATAAATTAGGTTCTATAATTGGCTCTTTATACAAATTTTCAGAAGTAGATTTTACCTTTTTATAAGGTAATCTAAAGCTAACTGTAGTTCCTTTATTTATATCTGAATCTAAAGAAATTATTCCACCCTGTGACTCTACAATACTTTTACAAATTGAAAGTCCTAAACCAGAACCTATTTGACTATTATTAGAATTATTTTGAAACTGCTTAAAAGGCATAAAAGCATTTGAAAGTTCCTGTTTATTCATTCCTATTCCAGTATCTTTAATTAAAAAAGTTAATGCGTTATTCTTTTCTAGAACATCTACAACAACTTCGCCTTTATTTGTGAATTTTATAGCATTCCCTACTAAGTTTAATAAAACTTGAGTAAGCTTTAGTTCATCTCCTTCATAAATATCGTTGTGTAAGTTTTTATTAACTTTTAATGATATGCCTTTTTCAATCGCTTGAAAACTTAATGTTAATAATACCGAATTTAAAAGATTATTTATTGAAAAGTTAGAAAAGGGAAACTGTAATAGACCCGCTTCTTTTTTTCCTATATATAAACTGTTATTAACTAAATTAAGTAGCATCATTGATGCACTACTTAATCCTTTTATTAATTTTTGTTCTTCTTCTGATAAACTTTCTTTTTTTTCTAATAATTTTGCCACTCCCACAATTGCTGTAATTGGATTTCGAATTTCGTGACTAATACTATTTAAAATAAGCTCTTTAGCTTTTTGAGCCAATATTGCATTGTCTTTAGCCTCTTTTAAATTGAACTCAATTTCTTTATTTTTGGTAATGTTTTGGGCGACTAAAACAAATAAACTTTCTGAGGACCTTTCTTCTTTAATCTTTGTGATGTTTATTAAAAAAAAGCTTCCTTAGATTTACTTATCATAACTTTTTTTTCTTTAGAATAATTATTACTTAGTTCTTTTAATTCTTTTTTTGAAATTTCTAATTTTTCTAATAATGTTTGATTTTTATCTTTGGTAAATAATTGATTAAAAAGTGTGTTTTCATATAAAATCGCTCCATTATTATTAAAAATAACCACTGGATTATATGTTCTGTCTATAGTCTCTTTAAAGGCATTTAGTGTTCGATTTTTTTCAACAATTAACTCTTTTTCTTGTCGTATTTGCTCAGTTTTTTGATGTATAATTAATTCTAACTCCTCATTTTTCTTTCGTAAAATTTTGTTTCTTATTACAAAAAAAGTTGTTGTAACTATTATAATGAATAAAAATAAAAGAACAATTGCTATTGGTTTCTTCCAAAAAGGAATAGCAATAAGAAATCTTAATTTAATTATTTTAGATGTTAAATGCTCTTGCCCTTTTAGTGCTGCTCTAATTTCTATATCGAATGATTTTTCCTGTTGGTTTAATATTATTGAACTTAATTCTTGATAAGGATTCCATTGTTTATTATTTATTTTGTAGGAATAGACAACTTCTTTATTTATTCCAAAATAAATTGGGGATAAATTTAATCGGATATCATAATTACCAGCATTCAAAAAATAATATTCAGAAAATAATTTTTGTTTCCCATTTATACTTACAGAACTAACTTCAAAATTGGGGCTCAACTCTACTCTTGATAAATTGTATAGTAAGAGCTGTTTATTATGAGAAAAGCCAACTTGATTTCCATCTATAAACAAAGGCAAAGATTCATTTGGCACATCTAATTTAGTTAATCGATCTAAATTGCATATATAAGTACTTTTTGTAAAGCCAATAATTACTTTATCTAGATAATTTAGCGCATTTACGTATGTTTTATTATCATAATCTAACAAAAGTTCTGTTTTATTTTTATTTAGCTCGTAAACCCCAGATTCTAGGGTAAAACCATTTAGTTGATCCTTTATTTTAAGAATTTTCTCAAAACAAAACCGTTCACTTCCATCTACTATTTTAAACTGATTACCATTGCTATAAGAAACTCCACTAGAAGTTGCTACCCACAGTAAATCTTTATGTACAAATAATCCCTTGATATTTGGATGCGCTATGCCTTGAGGTATTGAAAAATTTTTAATAACCTTTCTATTATATACGTAATAAACTCCTTTATTCAAAGTTCCTAAAACTAGTGTATCTCCATAATTAGTCGATGTGTTATTTTTTTTATTGATAAAAATGGCTCTTTATTAGAACTATCAAACAATCCGTTTTCACCAATATAAATAGTATCATTTTGAATTGTAGTAATGCTTAAAATAGCGTCATTAAAATTAAGAGTTCCTAAACTTTTCTGGTTATTATTTACATTAATAAATCGGTTATCTTTAGAATAATAATGCTTTTTATTAAATTGAAGTATTAACTCGTTGTTATAATTAGAATCTAAAAGCTTAACGCCTTTATTTTCAATTTGAAAAAGCCCCATCCCTTTTGTTCCTATCCAATAAAAATTTTCATGCATTAAAAATAAATTTACTTCTGAAGAAACTAATCCTAAGTCCGCTAATATTGCATCTATTTTATTTTTTGAAAGTTTTACTTTCTTTTCTTTTTTAGATTTAAAATTAAAGTTAACATCACTTGTAGAGTTCAATAAAGTAAAGCTAGCATCTACATAATAAGCACTTACTTTGCTTTTTGCATTCTTTACATAAAGACAAGAATCTATAAAAACAAGTTCTTTTATGTAATCATTTAATAGGGTACTGTTTTTCGTATTATAAGTAAAACATTTTTTTCCATTATAAACGTTTATACCCTTATCAGTAGCAATCCATAGTTTACCTTTATGGTCAAATTCTAAATCATAAATAAAGTTGGATGCTAAACCATTTGAAGTAGTTAATTCTTTAGTATTATATATTATTTGACTATAAACTTTATTAATAAAAAATAATAAAACCAATAAATATATTAAACAAATTTTCATTGGTGCTCAATAGTGATTTTTTGATTTTTCAGAGGTCTGCTACCTATTGGCAATGTGTAAAATGGTATTGTTTTATCATATTGATTTAATAGATAAAATGTAATGTCGTTATACCAATTCCCTTTTTTTTGAAAAATAATTTCGGCCGTCTTATTTCTTTCTTTTGGACTAATTAATATTTGATTGCTTGCCCAACTCCCATCACCTGAGGTAGCTAGTAAAAGTCCTTTTTTTTCTGATGTATATAATCTAATAGCACCATCACCATCAAAATCAAAATTATATTGTTTTATTGCTCTAGTATAATCATCGATAAATGGAAAAATATATGCTTGACTGCCCTTACCTGCTTTCATTCTAAAAGAATATTCATAAGTAAAAGAATTACCTCCTTCAACTGCGACGTTCGTTTCTTTATTTTTACTGACATACATTCTATATAAGTTACCGTCGTCGCCTGAAATTCCTTTACAAATTACTTTAAACAGTTTACTCTTTTTCTCATTTACCCCATAAAAGTTATCTCCATCATTAGGGTTAAAAGGTCCCATAAAAACCCAACCAGTATCTGAATCAATTTTATAATCTTTAGACTCTAATAAGCTTCCATTATCATATCCTTTAATCGGATTTTGGTTTTTAGATGCTTCGTTAAATAAAGAGTCGTCACCTCCGTAAACCGAAAATTGAAAAACACTATTAAACTCTTTTACCTTTACATCTTCTTTTGAATTTGCAGCTGGACTATAAATCCTTAAATAGAATCTATCTTGAAAGCTTTCTGGTATGGTTAAGAAAAAAACTTATGAAAAATCATCATCTCCATAACTTTTAGTTGCTTCATTTCCATAAGTAACAATATAATCAATATTACTTTCCTCTGTTGGTATGGCTTGTGCCATTATTAAATTAAAAATCAATAATGAACCTATTAGCAATAAAAATTTATTCATCTTTTATAATTGTTAGTTCAACTCTTCTATTATTTCTTCGCTTATCTTGATCACAATTAACACAAGGCTCAATTAAATTCCTTTCTCCTAAAGCCTTAGCGATAATTTGATTGTTTTGAACTCCGTTACCTTTCAAATAATTCACTACTTCTTCAACTCTTTTTTGTGATAATTTCAAATTATCATTTGGACTTCCAACTGCATCGGTATAACCTTCTACTTTCAACTTAACTTTAGGGTTTTGACTGAGATATTTACAAATAAAGTTAATTTTTGTTATCTCAGAACCAATAATTTCAAAGGAATTATGATCAAAAAATAAAGTATCTACAGTTGACATTAAAATATAGTGAGGAATTGAAAATTCATTTTCTTTTTTAAGTCTATTACTTATTTCTAATCTATTAATTGTATCATTTGTATTTTTATTAATTAAAAGTAGCCTGTAATCTTTAGACTTATTAAGTTCTACTTCCATTTCAGCAGTAGCATTAGTTAAATCTAAACAACTTATAGACAACCCCTTATCCATAATTACCATTTTAAAGTCATCTAAATTTAAGCTTTCTTGTAGTTCTAGCTTTAAAGAAAAATAGTCGATAGCAATATTATTTTTTTCTTCTACCTGATTATTAATTGTGTCTTTAATATTTATATAGCCGATTGATTCTACTTTACAACACTCTAATCCGTTTGCATCATTAAAAAATACATTACAGACGACTTGGTACACTCCTGGATGACTATAACTATAATATGATGAATCCTCTTGAGAACTATTCCCGTCGCCAAAGCTCCATTCTACTGCAAAAATATTTTCATTAATAGAATTATCAATAAAAAAAGATAAACTATCCTCAATTACTCCTTCCGTTTCAATAATTATTTCGGGAGAGATTAAATACTCATCGTCAATTTTTACAACAAACGGTTCTTGAAATAAAATTAAATTACTTTCTAAAGTATCGAAAACGATAAGTTCTCCTTCATAAAATCCTTTTTTACCATAACAATATTTAATATTTTGCCCCAAAATTGTATCTCCATTTCCTAAAACCCATTTAGTTAGCAGATTGGCATTTTTAGTATATTCGTGTGATAACGATATACAAGAGGTTTTACTACAAGCGTTAATACAATGATTAATTTTTGTATTTAAATCATATTCAAAAGTGTAAATAGCGTCAGTATAATCGTTTCTGTTTGAAGAAAAATAGCCAGAATGATTATCCTTAAAACAAATAGAAAAATCATCTAGTGGACTGTTAATATTTCTCCCTAAGTTTTTAGGGACACCATTATTTATCTGGTCTATCTCTATTTCAAATAAATCCAACCCTCCAATACCTGGTAAGCCATTTGATGCAAAATAAAGATAATTCCCTCGAACGCATGGAAACATTTCATTACCTTTAGTATTGATATTTTCATTTAGTTTCTTCGCCTCTGACCATGATTTTTGATTAAATTCTGAGTAAAAAATATTAGCGTCTCTCCCTTTTTCTTTAACTGAGAAATACAGTCGATTATTTTTTGTATCAAAAGACGGATGGCTATATGAGAAACTATCTAAACAAAATGGAAGAGGTATTTTTTCTTCATTATAGTAACAGTTTAACTTTAAATTTTTGACTGAGTTGATATTTTTTTGATTTATTGTCGAAAAAAACAAAATTGAATCGTTAAACCAAATTGGACCTTGAATTTCGTTAACTATTTTTTTCTGAAAATTATATGGTAAGTTTTGAACTTTATACTCTAAGCTATTTTTAGAATAATTCTTGTTTAATTTTTGTTTTTGCTTTTTAAATTTTGAGTAAGTTAACACAGAGTCATAAAAATATGGAAAAGTGCTTTCCTTATATATAGGTTTATTAGACGTAATATAACCGCCTGACTTTTTTTCTTTCATTAAAGAAAATGAATTTATGTATTTTTTTAAATCGTTTGAGTCAGCATAATCGTGATTCAATTGATTTAAAATTTCTGAGAATAAAGTTATATTATTTTCAGCTTGACAAGCTTTTAAAAATAAAACTCCTTCGTCATAACAAAGCTAGTCTTTTCTGATTTAATATTAAGTATTTCTTTGTATTGATTAGAGAAGTATAAAGACGATATATATTTTAAAAAGTGAACTTTATCAAGTCTATCATTTTTGTATTGTGCTCTATATATTTTACTTGATCTTTTAAACTCATGTCTTTCAAATAAATAATCAGCATATTCAATCCTTTTATTTTGTCCTTTAATACAAAGACTAATAAAGGTCAAAAGCAATATAACACTATATTTACTGTATGAAAGAATAATCATTTAAAAACTTAGAAATTAGGGTTAAGATAAAGTTTAAAACTAACTTTTACAACATTAAGAAACTACAACTAGCCCAAAGATAAAATTAAACCGTTCAAACAAATAATTAACTAGTTTAAAAATAAAAATTCTAGATAATACTTTTAACATAAAACGAAATTTAATAGTAATCTTTTCACTAATTGAGAATTAAAAATTTAAAGAAACTAACCTTCTTAAACATATTCGATAAAGAGTAACGTATTGGGGTGCAGTTTTGTTCATTTTTGTATCTAAAACATATGTCTTTGCCCTTGAGGAATCTATATAACACTCAGAATTAAGACTCGACCTACATACTCATAACCCGAAGGTCGTAGGTTCGAGTCCTGCTCTCGCTACCATTGAAGGAGTTCTTTTTTTAGAGCTCCTTTTTTTGTGTCCAAAAAATCGAAAATCGTATAATTCCCTGCTAACCATAAAAACGACTGCTTTAATTACAGTGTTGCTAAACAAGTAGTTTATATTTTTCTTAATAAAGCAATACTGTTTGAGCTAATCTTGGGCTATGCACCAGTGTTTGAAACTATACTTTTAGGCAAACCAATATAATTATTATGAACAAACAAAAACTAGCAGTTTTAATTTTAGCCTCAGTAGGAGTAATATCTGCATTTTTACCGTGGTTTTCATTACCATTTTTAGGATCAATTTCAGGTATTTCTGGTGGATACGGTGCTTTTACTTTAATCTTTTTTATTGTACCAATTTTACTTTGTGTAATTGGAGATCGATCGAAAAGAATGAAATCAGGAGCTCTTATCGCTTCGTCCATTTTCGCTGTTCTCGCGCTTGCTGTAGCTCTTGTATATTTTGCAGCAGTTTCGAAAACTACACCCTTAAATATTGGCTCCATTGGCGTGGGTACTTATCTTACACTAATAACGGGAATTTGTTTACCCATAGCTGGCCTAGCGATAAAAGACTAAACAGGCTGAAATTCTTTTTTTTTCGGAGGGTTAACAACTTTGTTTGCCCTCCGAAAACTGTGAACCGTTAATCTCTTCGAACTTACTAGAAAATTTTTTCAACTAGAAGAGAAAACCTTACCTTTACAGTGCATGCAGAAATCAATCATCATCACCGCAGGTGGAATTGGTAAAAGAATGGGAGCCAAAATTCCAAAACAATTCTTAAAAATTGGAGAATATCCTATTCTATACCTTACACTTAAACGTTTTAATGACTTTGATCCAAATGCTCAATTTATTGTAACGCTTCCAGAAGATTGGATTGCTTTTTGGGAAGAGCTCATATCGCAATTACCAACAATTAAGCATACGCTTATCTCTGGTGGAATAGAACGCTATGATTCTATCAAAAACGCGTTAAAAAAGTGCACAGGAGAACTAATTGCTGTTCACGATGGTGTAAGGCCTTTTGTTTCTGATTCTACCTTAAAAAATGCCTTCCGATTAGCAGAAGAAAAAGGAAGTGCAATTCCTACTTTACCCTTGAAAGAATCATTAAGAAAGATTAGTGAAATGGGAAACTGTGCATTAGATAGAAGTGCTTATGTAAGTGTTCAAACACCTCAAGTTTTCCAGAAAGATATACTAACAAGCGCTTATGAACTAGCATTTTCTAAAGAAATTACAGACGACGCAAGCTTAGTAGAGAAAGCAGGATTTACTATACATCTTTCTCCCGGAAACGAAGAAAATATTAAAATTACCTCACCGGTTGATCTAAAAATAGCAGAACTTTATATCAATTTATTACACGAGAGTTAGCGCTCGACCTTAAATGCTGTTCGTGTTCGAATATTATTTTCGGTAGAATACTCTGGGTAATCTTTAAAAGCTTGATTAAAAAATACTCTATCTTCATTCACTTGCTCTTTCAAAGACGCTTTAAAATCATTCCAATATTGCTCATCTATACTGTTCACAGGTAAATGCAAGGTTAACTCTTTGATGTAATCAAAGTACACAGTTTGTTGGTGTATCCCTACCTTTCTTAGGCCTGTAAAATACATTACACTTACATCTCTATCATTACTTACTACAGCTTTTTTAGTTATTCCTACACGAAAACTTTTGGTAGAAAAGCCAACCACTAAATGCAAAATATGTTCAACAGCAATGGCTAAAAGAACAACTGCAACCGCAAAGGTTAAATAAGAAATCGAGTAATAAAAGTAAGCTCCTGCCAAAAGAACAGCTGTTTCTAAAATACCGTAAGTCAAAATTCTGCTCTTTCTGGCTTTGCTAACTGGAGCGGAAAAAATAAATTTATGTGTTTGCTTAGCTATTCGCATTCCCATCCATCGACGGCTAGCCTTCAGAATACCAAAAATAAGAATAACGGCAGCAAAGCTGGTGTAAATAATTGAATTGTACTTGAACTCTTCTCCAGGTAGTTTTAACCCAAAAAGTTCGTAAGTACCTCCATATTCTAACCCAAGAACTGGAGGTAAGCTTATCAAGAAGAAGATAACAATCCAAATATTTACAAATTTATTCATTCGGTATAAGTTTCAATTTACGTTTTAAACTCTCAATTTTTGTATAGGCTGTTTTTATCTTTCGCTCTACTTCTTCTTTTAACGCATTGGCGCCCTTACTGTTTGCAAAAAAGCCAAGATTATTCTCATATTGTGTTATTTCTGACTTAATTTCCGAAATTTTGTTGCGCAAGTCTTGTTTTTCCTTATCGTATAGTTTAGAAGCATTTGGAGATGCTGCCAAAGTATCTAGTCTAGCCTGAAACATTACTTTCTCTTTTTCTTGTCCTTCTAACTTAAGTTTAGTGTAATGTACGTCAAGCGCAGCTTTATAAGCTTCGTAAACTCTATCTTTATCCTTAAATGGTACTTTTCCTGCTTCTGAGAAAGAGGTTGAAAATTCTTTCAATTTCTGAATAGCTTCGTTTTTATCTGAGGGCAATTCAAAGCTTATAATTTGTTCAATGATTGATTCTTTAGCAGCAAGATTAGTTTCATTTTGCTTATCCATTTCCTCAAAATGCTTTTGTTTTGCATTAAAAAAAGAATCGCAAGCACCTCTAAACGCTTTCCACAAACGCTGCTCGTTTTTACGACCAGCAGAACCAAGGTTTTTCCACTCTTTTTGCAACCCAATAATCTGTTGTGAAGTATTTTTCCAGTCTGTAGAGCTTTTTAAACTTTCTACTTGTTCTACTAATTTTTGCTTTTTAACTGCTACTTTTTCGTAAACAGCGTTAATGCTCTCGTAAAACTTGCTTTTTTCTTCAAAAAACGAATCACATACAGCTCTAAACTCCTTCCAAATTTCTTCATTCTCTTTCTTTGGACCGAATCCTATATTTTTCCAAGTATCCTGAATCTCAATGAGAATTTTTGTGTTGTCTTCCCAATCTTTGGTAGATTCATTTTCTCTTGCTGCCAACTGCTTGGCCATTTCAAGTAATTCTTTTTTTATACTGAGATTCTTTTCCATTTGAGCATTTCGCTCTTCATAAAAAGCTTGAATTCTTTCCCATGTTGCTTTTACGTTAGACCAGTACTTTTCTTTAACCGTTTCCCATTCTTCTTGTGGTGCCGGACCAATGTCTTCCCACTCATTTTGTAAGGTTTTTAAAGAAGCTTCTACCTCTTTAATACGTGTAACATTTGCTAAGGCTTCAATTTTTTCAATTATGGAATTTTTAGCGTCTAAATTTTTCTTGAAATCATACTCCTTAATCTCTCGATAAATCTTCATGTTATAGAAGAAATCTTCTAATAATCGACTATACTCATTTTGTACTGCTGGTCTTTTATCCCTTGGAATTTCTCCTACTTGTTTCCACTCTTCGTGTATCTCTTTATGTGCTTTAAGCGCATTCCCGATATTTTCTTCTTCCTGTACAATCGCTTTCAACTTTGTAATTAAAGCCTTCTTGCGTTTCAAATTTTCGTCTTGCTCTTTATTCTTAGCGTCTATTAACTCTTTCCGTTTCGCTTTATATGCGGTGTAAATTTCATAAAATTGATCTTTTATGGGATCAGAAGTTGCTTCTTCTTCTGGCACCTCATCTCTATCAATTGCTTCGAGTTGAGCTACTTGTCTTTTTCTTCCTTCTTCTAAAAGAAAATCTTCAAATTTCACTCTTAACTCACTTACTTCTTTACCTACTTTTAAACTATTCTCTGATGAAGTAAGTTCTTTTAAAGTCTCAATAAACGCTTGCTTTTCCATATCGGGATTATTTAGGAAGTTATCCTACAGTTTCTACCATATCAAAATCAGTTAACCTTACAAACTGATCTATTCTTGTTTCTATTTCTTTTTTGGTGATGCTCTCTAATTTTTCTGTTCCAAACTTTTCTACACAGAAAGATGCAAGTGCTGAACCTGCAATTATTGCTCTTTTCATGTTCTCAAAAGAATAATCATCTGTTGATGCAATGTATCCCATAAATCCACCTGCGAAAGTATCTCCGGCGCCTGTTGGATCAAATACTTCTTCTAATGGCAAGGCAGGAGCAAAAAATACATTTGTACCATGAAACAACAAAGCTCCATGCTCTCCTTTTTTAATAATTAAATATTTTGGACCCATTTCTCGAATAACACGCGCTGCTTTTACCAAAGAGTACTCACCTGATAATTGACGTGCTTCTTCATCATTGATGATTAGAACGTCTACCATTTTTAATGTTTTTTTCAAGTCTTCCATTGCAATATCCATCCAGAAATTCATGGTATCCATTGCAATTAATTTAGGCTTTTCCGTTAATCTTTCTATTACCGTAGATTGTACTTGCGGAGATAGGTTACCTAACATAACATACTCTGCTCCTTGATAAGATGATGGGATAATTGGATCAAAATCGCCAAGGACATTTAATTCTGTAACTAAAGTATCTCTCGAATTCATATCATTGTGATATTTACCCGACCAGAAAAATGTTTTTTCTCCTTCTTTGATTTGTAACCCTTCTAAATTAACTCCTCTTTTCTCGAGTTTCTCTAACATTTCTTTCGGAAAATCATCTCCAACAACAGACACAATGTTTTGTTTGTTAGCAAAGTAAGAAGAAGCAATCGCTATATATGTTCCAGCTCCTCCAATAATTTTATCTGTTTTCCCAAAAGGTGTTTCAATCGCATCGAAAGCTACGCTTCCTACAGTTAATAAACTCATGTATTCTATTTTTTAGACAAAAATAAAGAATACAAACGAATTACACCGTTATTTCTACTTTATACTCGGTTTATTAAAATAAGAATTTAGTTAGAAAAAAATCTAGTAATCAAGAATCTATCGAATTGTTATTTTCTCCTGAATTTTACCACGCTTTGTTTCTACTTCTAAAATGTACATCCCAGCTATCAACTCTTGCTGTGCAACAGATAGCTGTCTAGAGTCGACTTCTGTCTGTCTCCACTTTGTAACGCCATCTAAACCAATAATGTTAACATTTAAAATCGTTTGATTGGCTTGTACACGAAAATCCCCTTGAGAAGGATTGGGGAAAACCGTTAATGCTGGTGCTAACCAATCTCCAGAAACAGATATTATATCTGATATAACAGTGTTTCCATCAAAATCTACTTGTTTGAGTTGATAATAATTCTCTTTATCTGTCGGCGCTTCGTCAATTGCTGCATATCTAATAAAGCTACTAGTATTTCCTGCTCCTTTTTCTACCGCAAAAGTTTCAAAAAAACCTAATTTATTTCTTTTTTGAACCTCAAAATAATCGTTGTCTTTTTCAGAAGCTGTTGTCCAATTTAAGGCTACTGTGCTACCTGATTTTTCTCCAGTAAAAGACAGTAATTCTACGGGTAAAGGTACAATGCTACAATCTGTGGATGCCGTATTTGAACCTGCTTCTACTAAGGTAATAGATTGCGGAGTATTTGCGTAATTGGTAACAAGTAAAATATACACGTCGCCTGGTAAAACTGAAGCTATATTTGCTTGTTCTACCGCCGCAGAAGAGTAGCTACAATCTTCTGGACTACCATATGTACCACATGTTGCTTGCGCATTTAATACACTAGAAAACGGACCCCAAATTGCAAAATCTATATCTGATGCTGCCGTAATATCAATGGATAAATTACCACCTCCATCAATTTCTAAATAAAACCACGTAGGGTTTGGAGTAGTAGATTAACACGAATAATTATTTCCTGGATCTTGAATATTTGCAGTGCTCCCTCCAGATTGAGCAGAAAAAACGATTGGAGTTCCTGAACAAATTGGTTCGCTATTGGCACATGTTTCATTTGTTGGTACTGAAATAGTTGGAATTTCAGTTAAACAAACATCCATCGTTCCTGTTCCTCCTCCATAATCCCAAAGCCTCAAA
Source organism: Lishizhenia sp. (assembly GCA_965656535.1). Lineage (GTDB taxonomy): Bacteria > Bacteroidota > Bacteroidia > Flavobacteriales_D > Crocinitomicaceae > Lishizhenia. Next base: position 574,758 of record CBFHKX010000001.1, on the reverse strand, counting down.
AAATATTGTGTTCCAGGTGTTAAACTTCCTACAATCAAGGCAGGCATTGTACCTGCACCTCCATCATCATCACAAGCCAACAGCGTAAAGCTTCCGCAGTTACCCGAATATACTGCTGCTACACCATCGGTAATTGTACCCGATACTGTTTGCATTTCTATACTGCCTGAAGGCGGAGCAATAAAACTAAACCAGCCGTCTTCTCCCATACTACCGCAAGGTGGATTTCCTCCATTGTCTGCATTTGTTTGTTGGGTTAACCCAGTGGTATTAGCCGTAAAGTAAGTACACGTTGTATTTACAGAAATTGAAGGCGCTATTACTGATCCAGATGAACAAGGTTGATCGCTCTGCGCAAAACTAATGAATGGAATACAGCTTACGCATAATCGTATAAAATTTTTCATGGCTTGCATTTAATCGTTAGTAATATCAAGAATCGATAGGCGTTCTCCTTTCAAAAAGAGCGCTCCCTTTTCGGTGTAGAGCAATCTTTCTTGCAGTGTGAAATTTGAGTGGACGCTATGCGGAACACATTTTATATGTTCATTCACAGCTAACCAATCTTTAACCTGCTGGTTTTCGTCAGATGTATTCTTCGTAATTGGTTTTAGTTTACTGCTTTCTTTTAATTGCAGGTAAGCGTTTATATCCTGTTGTGAAAACTGATGTTGGTAAATCAAAACTGATTCTCCTAAAAGTGCTTTTGATTCATCGCTTAAATTAGCGTAACTGTTTGCAGACAGTATACTTACTTTAGGATGACTATTTGCCCAATCAATGGCCAAATTTTGTCCGAATAAAGTAAATACACTTATCAACATTAAAAATAATGTGATTAAATGTTTCATAATAGTAGTAGTAATTCTAGTTCAAGAAACGAAGATTCTAACGGTTTAGCAGGTAAGAATGAATATTTAGACTACCAGAATCAATATTTTATGGAAATTAACGTTTAATTGTATACAACTAATCCGAATTTAAACAATAAGTAAGCAGATTTCTTTGTTGATTTGTGAGTCATGTACAAGCGCCTATTAAAAATATCCAAATGGTTTATAATCGTATCTCTATCGGTTATCGCCTTAACGAGCGCTTTACTCATCTTATTTAAAGATGATATAAAATCATACGCAATACAAGAAATAAACAAGAACTTAAATAAAAAACTAAACGTTAGCTACATTGATATTAGCTTTTGGAGCACTTTTCCTAGCTTGAGTTTGGAGTTTGACAATATTCTAATTCACGATAAATTTGACACTTTACAAAAAATTGACACTGCACTTTATGCTAAAAAACTAACACTTAAATTAAACCCAATAGATGTATTTAAAGGCGATTACAGCGTAAAGAAAATAGAAATAAACCACGCACAAGTTCACCTCAAAGTAAACGAAAATAATGTGGTTAATTATGACTTTTTAAGGCCTTCAGAAAAATCGGACACGAGTAATTTCGATTTTGTATTAGAGGAAATACTTCTCACAAAAACCGCATTTAGTTACAGCAATAAAATTACCAAACAACAACACAGCGCTTTTTTTGAAGAAGTAGAACTAACAGGGGATTTCACTTCTTCAGTATTTACACTAAATGCTCAATCTGTATTTAAGATAAATGAACTTAAAAGCGATGCGATTACACTTGTTAAAAATAAAAACGCAACGTGTAACATTGAACTATCTATTGATAACAAGGAAGAACTATTTGAGATAAAAAAAGCCGACCTTAAAATTCAATCATTGCCTTTTCAGCTAAGTGGAAAAGTTGCCAAAGACAGTATTGTTTTTGCCATTAACGCACGTAATTTGGCGCTTACAGATTTTGCTCAAAACTTCTCCATGCAAGAGCTAAACAAAGTACAAGAAATGAACGGCGCGGGCACATTTAGTTTTAACCTTTCTATAAAAGGAGAAAATAGAACAGACAAACCGACCTCTGTATATGCTGATTTTAATATTGACAATGGAAGTTTAAAATCGAACCAATACGCTTTACACAGCATCAACGCTAATGGTTTTTACAGTAACACCGACGGCCAAAATATGCTCAATCTAAAAGCCTTGAATTTTGAAAGTAAGGTAGGAAGTTTTAAGAGTAATTTTACCATTAGAGATTTTAATAAACCACGCATTAAAGGAAAAGCCAAGGGATACTTAAACTTAGCTGCTGTACATCATTTATTTGGCCCTTTTGGTCTGCAAGAATTAAACGGAACTATGCAATTAAATAGCGGTTTTGATATTGTCTTAAATGATTTGCAATACAATCCTAAAGACATTCGTGTTAGAAATATCAATGGAAATATTTTCCTAAACAACATAAATGCAAAGTTCATAAACGATCCGCGCATTTTTGAAGGAATAAATGGAGAAATAGTAGTTCGCAATCAAAATGCAGGCTTCAATGATGTTAGAATTAAAATTGGAGAAACAGACCTTAACATTAATGGGGATGTAAAAGGCATCGCAAATTATTTTAAGGGAGATGGTGATCTGTACACTTCGGCAAGCATAGATGCAAAACAAATAAATGTTACTGATTTTTCTTCGAGCAACCAAAATACAACATCTTTTGAGCGAGCATGGGTACTTCCTACTCGCATAAAAGGAAGCATTTCTTTAAATGCAGGACTCATTTCTTACGGCGGACACCAATACAGAAACATATCCACACAGCTCAAGTTAACAGAAAGAGCACTGCAATTTCATCATTTATCTGGAGAAAACGCAACCGCTAAGGTTACAGGAAATGTAATGGTTAAAGAAGAATATCCTAGTCAATTAGCCCTTGCAGTAGACCTTAAATCAAACAACATTAATTTTAAACCGCTCTTTAAAGAATGGAATAATTTTGACCAAACGGTAATAAACGCAAACAATATAGACGGAATTGCAAAGGTAAAACTAAAATTCTCTGCACCCTTTGATTTAATTAATGGTCTGGTTAAAGAATCGATAGCCAGTACCATTAATATTGATATAGAAAAAGGTGCACTCACCAATGTATCAACGTTTAAAGAAATTACAAAAAGCTTAAAAGCCTATGGCGGAAAGCTCGTTATTGCAAATAAAAAAATTGACGCTTTTGAGAAAAAGCTGCTTAATCTTACATTTGAAAAAATGAGCAATGAACTGGTTATCAAAAATGGTGTATTATTTATTCCTGAAATGACAATAAAAAGTAATGCATTAGATGTAACATTATCAGGAGAACATCATTTTGATAATGAGATAGATTACCATTTTGATTTTAGATTTCGTGAATTAAAGGGCAAAAACAATCAAACTGAATTTGGAGAAATTATAGATGACGGGACCGGTTTTATTGTATATTTAAGAATGTATGGCGACTTAGACAACCCAAATTTTGCATGGGACAAAGCACAAAAGAAAATCAACAAACAAAAAGAAAGAGAGCAAGAAATTATTACGGCAAAAACAATACTAAAACAAGGCTTTAGCTTAAAAAAAGACACCACACAAAACAATTTTAATTTAAAGCCTCAACTTAAAGAAGAAGTACATTTAGACTTTGGACAAGATACGACGTTAAACGACCTAGATACAGATAAAAAGAAAGACTCTAAATTTTTGAAAAACTTAGAGAAATGGAAAAAAGAAAACGAGGAAGAAAATAAAGTAGAATTTGAAATTGGTGGATAAGCTTAACAAATCCCAAGTTGCTGGTAGCTTTGGATTGTTTCAAAGCAATAATCTGCTTACCTCTATTAGCGTATTCATTGTTTTTCTAAGTGTAACTTTTGCCATCTATCAACAAAAAAAATGGCAAACAGACGAAGGCTACGTTATTAACGATGTTCGTGGATATTACGCCTACCTTCCTTATCAGTTTATTTACGCTGATTTATCTTTTCAAACAGCCGAAAAACAGGAAATTTGGTACTCTATTAGCGCAAGCGATTCTACTCGATTTATGAAATATACCACAGGTATGGCCATTGCCTATGCACCTGGTTTTTTTATTGCACATGGAATTTCTCTATTGATTGGTTTCGAAGCAAACGGATATACGCTGGCCTACCAAATTAGTTTTATTATTACAGCACTCATCTTTTTGCTAATTGCGCTCAATTACACTAAAAACATACTGCTTTTACATTTCAATGATGCAGTTGCTTCTACCACTATCTTGATTCTATTTCTGGGTACAAACTTATTTCATTACAGTACAAGTTACCTAAGCTATGCGCATCTGTACAGTTATACGTTAATTGTTAGTTTTTTATATTGTTGTATTAAATGGCTACACAAACCTACCATTCGCATTTCTTTATTGCTCGGTTTTTTAGCGGGTTGGTTTGTTCTTATTCGTCCTATTGATTTACTTTTTATTTCCTTTCCACTTGTTTACCAAACTACTTCACTTTCTCTTTTAAAACAACGATTTATTTTTATTGGAAAAAACATCCGTTTTCTTATACCTGTTTTCATTGGAGGACTATTGGTTTGGATTCCACAACTGCTCTATCTATTTGTAACTTTCGGAGAAATAAAACTGAATACCTATAGCCAAGAAAAGTTTTATTTTAACTCTCCTCACTTTTACGATTCCCTCTTCAGTTTTAGAGATGGTTGGTTGATTTATTCGCCTTTAATGGTACTTTCAATTGTTGGTTTATTTTTCTTTTGTTTTAAAGGCAAATATTATTTCTATACAGCTTTAATTTTAATTTACTGGTTTGTACTTGCGAGCTGGTGGTGCTGGTGGTATCAAGGTTTTGGAAATAGAGCCTTTATCAACCTTTATCCTTTTTTAATTCTACCCTTAGCAATTGGCGTTAAAACGCTTTTTAATTTCTATTGGACACGTGTAGCGAGTAAAATAATTATTGTTTTAGGTATTCTTTTGTCTCTTTTCCAAACGTCCCAATTTGAAACAGGAGCCTATACTCCAGGTCAGCAAACCTATGCAGCTTACAAAGAAAATTTTCTAAAGAAACAGGCATCTTTATATTACTTCAGCTTGCTTGAAAAACCAAACATGGAGCGTGCCATGGAAGGTAAAAACGACGTGTATGCTTTTACCTTTGATACAATTTGGAATCAACACAACTCAAACAAACTCGCTTTTTCTTCTGAGGGTTATTTTCCTTTGGGCAAAATAGAAGGGAAAACGAGCAACAGCATATCTGTAAAAATACGAACCGATAAAAAAGTAAATGAAAAAGATTTTTTATTCATAAAGTCTACCAACCCCAATGCACATATTACAGAGTTTACGCGTATTAACAACAGTATTTTTGGAGGCTCAACCCTACATTATTATTGTTTAATTGAAGAAATGAAAACAACAGATACCTTGGAGCTGATTTTGTCAAAAAGCACCGCTAAACCTTACCAATTTGAACCATTTAAAATAAAAGGATTGAACAGAAGCTTTGGCTTACTTCAAAACAACTAGAATAAAGATAAACTTCTCTCGTTTTATTGGCTAACAAAACAATTCGTTATTTTCACCTTATGAATCTCTATTCGAACAAACAAAAATGGAAAATATTTCTCTTGCTGATTGCCTTATTATTGGTAGGAGCTTCATTATTTGTATCCAATAAAATTGTATCAAAAGTTTCTGAAAGAGAGAGAGAAAGAGTAACCCAATGGGCAGACGCAATTAAGAAAAGAGCAGAACTCGTAAAACTGACTAACCGATCTTTTTATGAACTGAGAGAAAAAGAAAGAGCAGAAATGGAACTTTGGATAGATGCAACCAAGGAGGTAAGTAAAGCAACTAGTCTCAATAGCTCTCAATCCTATGATTTGCCTTTTAAAATTATTAATCGAAATAAAAAAATTCCGGTTATTTTGCTTGATCAGCAGCAAAATGTATCTGCCTATATTAATCTAGACATTACTCCCGAAGATTTAAAAGCTACATTCCCTAATTCTTCTGAAAAAGAAATTAAGCAATTATTTACAGATAGTTTAGTGAAAATGGCGCAGAGCTGGGAAAAAATAAACCCGAGCTTTACTGTTGAAGTGTACGAGGGATTATTTATGACCTACTTTTTCAACGATAGTAAGAATATCTCACGACTGGAGTTTGAGCGTGACTCTTTAATTCAGTCTTTCAATAAAGAATTGATAGAAAACCCAAGCCTAGTGCCGGTAATTCTAATTAATAAAGAAACCAACCAAGTAATTGCGCATAATTTAGCTGTAGATCAAATTGATACGAACACACTACCAAATACACTTAAGCACTTAGAAGCTACAAATCAACCTATACTTATAAACTTTGGAGCTGGAGAAAACAGCTTAGTTTATTACGATGATAGTCCTGAGCTCAAACAACTTCAGTACTTCCCATACATTCAATTTCTGATAATTGGACTCTTTATACTTATCGGTTACCTCATTTTTAGCACCTTTAGAAAGGCAGAACAAAATCAAGTATGGGCGGGTATGGCAAAAGAAACTGCTCATCAACTAGGTACTCCACTTTCTTCTTTAATGGCTTGGAATCAGTTACTACAAGGTTTAGATATCGACCCTTCTATTCCTGTTGAAATGAACAAAGACATTAATCGATTGGCTCAAGTTACCGACCGTTTTTCGAAGATAGGATCTGGCGCCAAGTTAGAAGCGATTGATGTTGTTACTACAACAAAGGAAATGGTAGATTACTTACGCAATAGAATCAGCGATAAAGTAGTATTCTCCTTTGATAGCTCGCATCCAGAAATTATAATTCCGCATAATAAAAGCTTATTTGAATGGGTAATTGAAAATATCTGTAAAAACGCGGTAGATGCAATGGAAGGAAAAGGAACGCTTACACTTTACATCCAAAAAGAAAACAACAAGGTAAACATTGATATTACCGATTCTGGAAAGGGTATGACAACTAAACAGCAAAGAGCCGTTTTTCAACCTGGATTTACTACTAAAAAACGAGGTTGGGGATTAGGACTGTCGCTAGTAAAACGAATCATAAGAGATTATCATAAAGGGAGAGTTTTTGTACTAAGATCTGAACCGAACAAAGGCACTACTTTTAGAATTATATTAAACGTATAGTTTATTTTCTAAAATAGCACAGAAAGCTAAGAAATTGTATAAGATTGACTTAAGCTACACGTCTTTCTTTAAAGATTAGCATTATCTTTACAAAAAAATTAGAAAATGAATATTTTAGTTAAAGCACATTCAGGATTAAGATACGTGGTTTTACTTCTGTTGATAATTGCGATTGTTAACGCAATTTCAGGAATTAGAAAGGGAGAATACCTTAAAAAAGATAAGATGATTAATCTTTTTGCCATGATTTCACTTCATATTCAATTACTACTTGGCCTAATTGTTTATATCAATTATTGGTTACTTAAAGTTCCTGAAGGTATGGCCATGAAAATGCCAATGCGTTTTTATACCGTAGAACACATTACCATGATGCTTGCAGCTATTGTAATTGTTACAATTGGAAGAAAGAAAGCTGAAAAAAGGCCTAATGAAATACAAAAGCACAAGAAAATACTTCAATTTTACGCACTTGGCCTAATTGTTATTTTCTTAGCTATTCCTTGGCCATTTCTAAGAAATGTTGGAGCAGGATGGTTCTAAGAATAGCACTTATATCGTTAGTTGGACTATTTATAGCCTGTGGAAATACAGACCATTCCTCTTCAATGGCTGCAAATTTGGTTCAAGAAAATCCCAAAACGGGCATTAAGCTATACAAGACCTATTGCCAAAGTTGTCACGGTAAAAAAGGTGACGCCCAAAGAGGTGGAGCTGCTGATTTATCAAAAAGTAGGCTTTCGGAACAAGAGATTCGAAAAATTATACTTTACGGCAACAATAACGGTATGATGGCTTACAAAGATTTATTACAAAACAAACAAGAACTAGACTCTTTAGTTACTCACGTACAAACATTACGCACGAAATAATACATGGAAGTAGGCTTAATTACAGAAGATGCACAAGGAGAAAAGGCCGTTTTAATCGGTGTGATTTCTCAAGATCAAACAGAACAAGAAGCAAAAGAATATTTAGACGAATTAGAATTTTTAGCAGAAACTGCAGGTGCCCTAACCCACAAAAAATTCTTGCAAAAAGTAACCACGCCAAACCCAAAAACATTTTTAGGCTCTGGAAAAATACAAGAAGTTAAAGAATATATTGATGCCCATGATATTGACATGGCTATTTTTGACGATGATTTAAGTCCTTCCCAACTTAGAAACATTGAGCGTATTTTAGAAATTAAAATCTTAGATAGAAGTAACCTTATTCTCGATATTTTTGCAAGTAGAGCACAAACTTCTCACGCAAAAACACAAGTAGAATTAGCCCAATACCAATATTTACTTCCTAGGTTAACTAATATGTGGACTCACCTCGAAAGACAAAAAGGAGGTATTGGTATGCGTGGACCAGGAGAATCTCAGATTGAAACAGATAGACGTATAATTAACCAAAGAATATCTCTTTTACAGAAAAAATTAAAACAGATAGATAAACAAAAAGCTGTACAACGCGGTAATCGTGGTCAGCTAGTTAGAGTTGCTCTAGTTGGCTATACTAATGTAGGGAAGAGTACCATTATGAATATGCTCTCTAAATCTGAAGTATTTGCAGAAAATAAACTCTTTGCTACTTTAGATACTACCGTAAGAAAAGTAGTAATTGACAACTTGCCATTTTTGCTTTCTGATACCGTTGGTTTTATAAGAAAACTTCCACATCAACTTGTAGAATCTTTTAAATCTACGTTAGACGAAGTAAGAGAGTCTGATATTTTAGTCCATGTCTTAGACATTGCTCATCCTAATTTCGAAGATCATTACAACGTTGTAACCAGCACTTTAAATGAAATTGATAAGCAAGAAAAACCCGTTATTCTTGTGTTTAATAAAATTGATGCTTACACATACATCAAACAAGATGAAGATGATTTAGCACCAAAAACAAAAGAAAACTACTCTTTAGAAGAACTGAAAAGACAGTGGATGTCTAAAATGAATGATACGAAGTGTGTATTTATTTCGGCAGAAAATAAAGAAAATATAGACGAACTCAAACGTGTACTTTATAAAGAAACACGCACTATTTTTGAGAAAAGATATCCGTATCATAATTTCTTGTATTAATAATGAATATTTCAGATTGGAGAAAATTAATTCAAATCACTTTGACATAGATACGCTGTGCACTCAGTTGTCGTGTAGCGTTAAGTAACTATTTAAATGCTTATTCTAATTAAACCAACAAATACCTTTTTCCTGGTAAACTTTTAATATTTCCGCTAAACTCTAAACTTAATAGAATAGAACTTAATTGAGAAACTGGTTGAGCTAATCTACCAGATAGCTCATCAATACTCTGTTCGTTTTTTTCTCTCAAAGCATTCACAATCTTTTCTTCTTCGGATGTAAAATCGTTAAAAAGTTGTGTTTGTATCGCTCCTACTTCTTCTTGGTTCCAATTCATTAAATACAATATATCTTCTGCCGAAGTTGCCAAATGAGCCTTTTGTTTTTTAATAATATCATTACACCCTTTTGAATAGGGTTTGTTAATATCTCCGGGAAAGGCAAATACATCTCTGTTGTAATCGTTTGCCATATACGCCGTAATTAACGACCCTCCTTTTTCTCCACTTTCTACAACTATTGTAGCATCAGCCATGCCTGCAACAATTCTATTTCGTGTAGGAAAATTTTCTCTATCTGGGATTGTGCCCGACAAAAATTCTGTGAGTACACCTCCATTTTCTTCCATTTTTCTAGCAGTATTTGCATGTTGAGCGGGATAAAGCCTATCTAATCCGTGGGCTAAAACTCCTATAGTAGACATCTCCTTTTTTAAACACGCACGGTGCGCATATACGTCAATACCATATGCTAAACCAGATATCACTTGAACACCCAATTGTGAAAAGGTATCTATTAAATTATCTACTATACCTTTTCCATACTCTGTACAATTTCTTGTTCCAACGATAGAAACCGTTTTTCTATAGCTAAAATCAGTATTTCCTTTTGAAAAGAGAATAAGCGGACTATCTACGCAGTGTTTTAATCGGTCTGGATAATCTTTACCTAGATACGTAAAGGCATTCCAACCCATTTTGCTTACTACTTCCATCTCTTCATCAGCACGCTGAAGCGCTTCCTTAAAATTTAACTTCGCAATTCCTTTTTTACCAATACCCGGTATGAGTGCTAACTCATTCTTATGTTTAGTGAAAACAGCGTCTGCACTACCACAGTAAGCAATTAAATCTTTGGCCTTTTTGTTTCCTACCCCGTAAAGTAGAGATACCGCAAGCACGTGCTTGAGGTGAGAATAATCTTCCATCTAGTTGTAAATTGGTAGATTAAAGATACACAAACATTTTTATTTTACAATTTATATTAAATTGGGCACATGAAAGTTTTAGGCATCATACCTGCGAGATACAATTCTACCCGTTTTCCTGGAAAACCATTAATAGATTTAAAGGGAAAAACAATGATACAACGCGTTTACGAAGGCGCATTAAAGTGCAAAGAAATAGATACTTTAATTGTTGCAACAGATGACGAACGCATACTGGAAACTGTGGAAAATTTTGGCGGAAAGGCTATACTTACAAAAGCCGATCATCCTAGTGGTACAGATCGTTGCGGAGAAGTTGCTCAAAAGTATCAGGGTTATGATGTGATTATTAACATACAAGGAGACGAACCTCTAGTTAATCCATCACAGCTTGCTCAACTTATTCGTGTTTTTAAATCAAATAAAGTAGAGATTGCTACGCTTGCTACAAAAAATGTGTCAAAAGAGGATATAGAAAACCCAAACCGTATCAAAGTAATTAGAGATGTAAATCAAAATGCACTTTATTTCTCAAGAAGCCCAATACCCAATATACATCATGCCAAAACTGCAGCTTTAAATGAGTTTGCTTTTCTAAAACACATTGGATTATATGCCTTTAGAATACAAACATTGCTTCAATTAATTACTTTAACGCCTAGCGCTATAGAACAAATAGAATCTTTAGAACAATTACGTTGGATGTATTACAACTTCAAAATCAGAGTAGTAGAAACAGAAATTGAAACACCTAACATTGATACCCCAGAAGATGTGAAAAAAGTAGTGGATTTATTATAAAATTTGGAAACCTAAAACGGTTACTTTCGTAAAGAATTGATTCAATTTATCTATATTTGTTAAGAATGCAAATTAATTTAGCCATAGCGCACCTCTTGTTAAGACACAATTGTGTTATCATTCCTTCTTTTGGAGGGTTTGTAGCAAATGTAAGCACGGCCCAAATTAATGTTCAAAAAGGAATCATTACTCCACCAAAAAAAGTATTAACCTTTAATACGAATTTGGTAAACAACGATGGTTTACTCGCAAATTACTTGTCGAAAACAGAAGCTATTTCGTTTGACGAAGCCAATGCTGCTGTATTAGCTACTTGTGCAGAATGGAAAAAAGACCTCGGCGCTGGAAAGCGCATTGAAATAGAAAAAGTTGGCTTTTTGTACTTGGATGAAGAGAGAAATCTAAACTTTGAACAAAACCGGTTTTTTAATCTATTGCTTTCTTCTTTTGGATTAGAGAGTGTACATTTCGTTGCCGATGAAAAACAAAAGTTTGCCGTACCTGAAACGCGTACAGTTCAAGAAACAATAACTGAGGTAGCTGATAAAGAAACGTTAATTAAAGAAAAAACACCTGAGCTTATTGCAGAAACAAAAGCTGATACTCTAGAAAAGACAGCTCCAATTGTTGCGATTAACGCTCCCAAAAAGAAAATAAGTCTTTGGAAAATTGCAGCTGCAGCCGTTTTTATTCCTCTCGCTTTCTACACATTTTGGATTCCGATGCGAACAGATGTTTTACAATCGGGTATTCTTTTAAGTAGCGACTTTAACCCTTTTCAACAAAGTAAAACAAAAAAATATACAGCGCAACAAACCAATTTTGACATTGCACCACTTACGTTCATACCCTTAAATGAACAACTGCAAAAATTGCCTAAAAATGTTGATTTATTTGCCTATCATTTAGACGAATACAAGTACGTACAGCTGAAACTCAACTCATCTGAAAAAGAAGATAAAAAGCTGGTAAAAACCAAAGAATCAAATAAAAAAACTGCTCCTTTTCAAGTTATTACAGGTTGTTTCAGCAATGAAAACAACGCCCACTTTTTAGTAAAGCAATTGAAAAAAGAAGGTTTCGCTGCATACGTGTTTGATAAGCATAAAGGACTTTATCGGGTTTCTGCAAATGGCGTAGGTACTATCAACCAAACACTTGATACAAAAGAGCAACTAAAAGCATTAGGCTTTGAAAGTTGGGTGTTATCCTTATAAATCACCAGCCGTATAATTACCCTTTCTTGTTTCTTTCTTATTCTTATATTTAAAGTAAATATCTTTCATATATGAACAAATTATTTACAAGCCTTAGCGCCTTAGCTGTTGCGTTTACATTTCAAGCGCAAGAATTTACTAAGAACAATGAAAACTCCGAGTACAGATTTGAAAAAATAGCTCATCTAGATGCTACTCCCGTTCAATCTCAAGGATATACCGGTACATGCTGGAGTTTTTCTGCTTTATCTTTTTTCGAATCAGAAATGATTCGAATGGGTAAAAAAAATGCACCTCAATTATCTGAAATGTACATTGCTCGAAAAGCATACGAAGGAAAAGCTGAAAAGTATATACGAATGGATGGAAAAATCAATTTTTCTGAGGGAGGAGCTTTTCATGATATCCCATGGGTATTTAGAAACCACGGTTTAATGCCTTCCGAAGCTTACAATGGTAAGAACTATGGTATGGAATCTCATAACCACTCTGAACTATTTGCCGGTCTAGAGGGATATGTAGAAGGTATAAAGTCTAGCATAGGAAAAAATGGTTTAACTAGTGCATGGATGAATGGTTTTAATGCCATTTTAGATGCTTATTTAGGTGAAGTTCCTGCATCTTTTAACTATAATGGAAAAGAATATACACCACGGTCTTTTGCCGATCAAAGTGGTTTAAAAATGGACGACTATGTTTCTTTAACTTCATTTACAAATCACAAAGAAAATGCAAAGTGTTTCTTGGCAATACAGGATAACTGGGCTTGGGGAGAAAGCTATAATGTATCTCTAGATAATTTAGTAGAAGCAACCAAAACTGCTCTTAAGAATGGATATACCGTTGCTTGGGGCGCAGATGTTTCTGAGAAAGGATTCTCTTTTAGAAATGGTTTAGGTATTGTACCTGAGGATGAAGCTACGATTAAGGTTTCTGGTAAAGACAACAAAAACTTTTCTGACGGAGGAGCGGATAAAATTTCTAATGCATTTATTACACCTGTAGCAGAAAAAGACATCTCACCTGCATTTAGACAACTTGGTTACGACAATAAAACAACCACAGATGACCATGGTATGCACATTACTGGACTCTACAAAGAAAATAATGGAACCTATTATTTCTTAGTGAAAAATTCTTGGGGAACTGGAAATTATCCGGAGGGTTACCTATATGTTTCTGAAAATTATTTTAAATGGAAAACAATTAATATCTACTTGCATAAAGACGCATTAAACAAAGAAATCAGAAAGAAATTACAACTATAATTTATGTATATTAAGGTGTTAATTTTTTGTGCGCTCCTAGTAAAATTGGTACCTTTGCACTGAAAAACACTTGCAAACATGGAAAGATTAACACCCGCAGAAGAAAAAGTTATGCTTAGACTTTGGGAACTTAAAGAAGCAGTTGTAAAAGATATTGTTCTACTTTACAAAGATCCCAAGCCAGCTTATAATACCGTTTCTACTATTGTACGAATTCTTGAAAAAAAAGAATTTATAAAACATAAGAAAAAAGGAAGAGGTTTTATTTATTTACCAAAGATTAGTAAAGAGGAATATAAAGATTATTTAACTGACTTTCTGATTTACAATTACTTTGACCAAGATAAAAACCAATTGGTTTCTTTCTTGAACAAAAAACAAGATTTAAGTTCGCTTCTTTGATTTTTAATAAATCTTCAGTGTTTTCCTAAAAAACACATTATGGCAATTTTAAAGGTTATTGAAGTACTGGCAAATTCATCTAAAAGCTGGGAAGACGCAACGAAAAACGCAGTTGCAGAAGCATCTAAAACAGTAAAGAATATCTCTTCTGTTTATGTTCAAGAGCAAAGCTGCGTAGTAAAAAATGGAAAAGTGAAAGAGTTTCGTGTAAACGTTAAAATTACTTTTCAAATTTATAAATAGATAAAACAACTTTATTTGTTTAATTCTCATAGAGTTCTGAAATATTTCAGAACTCTTTTTTATTTTAGTACCATGGCAAGAAAAACTGATCTACAAGCACATATACAAAAAGGATACACATTTAAAGGCGATAGTATTACACTAGGCGGAGCAATGTTTAACGGAGAACCCGTAGAAGACGCGCTAATTAAAGTACCTCTAAAAACCTTGAACAGACACGGACTTATTGCCGGTGCTACGGGTACGGGTAAAACCAAATCTTTACAAGTAATGGCAGAAGAGCTTTCTAAAAAAGGAGTTCCGTCTTTACTCATGGATATTAAAGGAGATTTATCTGGCTTAGCTGCACCTGGAGAAAATAATAAGCATATAGAATGGCGACACGGTTCTATTGGAATACCGTACAACGCAGAACCTATGCCGGTAGAATTAATGACCTTAACACAAGAAGGTAAAGGTACACGCCTAAAGGCTACAGTATCGGAATTTGGACCTATTTTACTCTCTAAAATTCTAGGTTTAAATGATACCCAAAGCAGTATAGTATCGCTACTGTTTATGTATTGCGACGATAATAATTTGCCCTTAATTGATTTAAAAGATCTGCGTAAATCATTACAATATATTAATGGCGACGGTAAAGATGCTATTGAAGAAGAATACGGTATGATTTCGGGAGCTTCTGTTTCTACCATTATGCGTAAAGTAATTGAACTTGAGCAACAAGGTGCAGATGAGTTTTTTGGCGAACGCTCTTTTGAAGTAAAAGATTTGGTAAGAACCGCAGAAAATGGGTATGGTTTGGTATCTATTATTAGATTAATGGATATACAAAATAAACCCAAGTTGTTCTCTACTTTTATGTTGAGCTTATTGGCAGAAATTTATGGATCTTTTCCAGAACAAGGAGATGCAGACAAACCAAAGTTGTGTATTTTTATAGATGAAGCACACCTGGTTTTTGAAGAAGCTACAGACGAATTACTAGACCAGATAGAAACAATAATAAAACTAATTCGCTCTAAAGGCGTTGGTATTTTCTTTTGTACACAAAATCCGCAAGATGTACCAGAAGATGTTTTGGCACAATTGGGCTTAAAAGTACAGCATGCCTTAAGAGCATTTACTGCGAAAGATAGAAAAGCCATAGCTAAAGCTGCAGAAAACTATCCATTATCTGATTTTTATAATACAGATGAACTGATTACTCAACTCGGTATTGGAGAAGCACTGGTTACAGCACTAAACGAAAAAGGAATTCCAACTCCGCTAGCAGCAACTTTATGCAGAGCACCTGCTACAAGAATGGACGTATTGTCTCCTTTAGAGGTAGATAATGTTATTAAAACATCTGAAATTAGAGACAAATATAACGAAGAAATTGATAGTGAATCTGCCTACGAAATCTTAACAGACAAAATAAAACAAGCCAAAGAAGATGCAAGAATTGCAGAACTTAAAGCAATAAGAGAAAAAGAGGAAGAAGAACTGCGCAAAAAAGAAGAAGCCCGCAGAATTAAAGAAGAAAAAGAGTGGGAAAAACGCCAAGCTAAATTAGAGCGAGAAGAAGAAAGAGAACGCGCAAAAGCAGAGCGAGAAAGACAAAACCGTAGAAGACCTTCTACAACAAAAAGAAGAAGCACCCGAAAGAGAACTTCTACCAGAAGAAGAACTACCACGGATGCAGATATGATTGGAGATATTGCGAGAGGTTTGTTAGGCGTTTTCGGGTTGTAGAGAAGTTTATAATTACGTTAAATTGATTTTTATCAAAGTGTTGAATTGAAGCAAGTTTAAATTTTAATCTAACTTTACGTTTAAGCATAAAACCAACTTTATTTTGAAAACTTACTTATCTAACTTCGCATTTTTATTAATTGCTTTTGTTGGACAAGCACAAACCGTAAAAAATCCAAGCCAAATTTTTAACGAAGCTAGGTTCTCTATAAATTATAGTGCTACTGATAATCCAAATATTTCTAATGGTATTGGTTTTGGAGCTGGCATCTATCACACATCATTTAAAGAAAGTAAAGTAAATTTAGTTGCGGGTTTAGGCTATACTAGAACTAATCTAACCGCAGAAAGCAGAACCTTAAGCTTTGACGAAAAGCTAGAGAATATCAAATATGCATTTCATACAATAGCTATACCTGTAACTGCGCGTTTCAATTTTGGCTCTAAGGCTAAGGGTTTTACAGAACTTGGTCCGCAGTTTAACGTAAACCTCACTTTACGAGAAGAAGGAAACAAAGTTAGAAATGGACAGGAATTAGGTGCAGTTAGCACAAAATCAAATACGTATTCAAATCTATCTGCTTTGGGTGCGTTAGGTGCAATTTTACCTTTTAAAAACAAAGAAATACTCATTAGAGCAGCATATACATACAACTTCAGTGACTACAACATAGGCTTTAAACAAGATTGGATAATGACTAATCATTACTTCTCTTTAGGAGTTGGATATAAGTGGTAAAAAGAGATAGATAAATGAACCAATGCGTTATCCAAACAAAAAACCTGCGGACTGAGTGCGAAGCGTATCTAAGTCCAACTTTACTAAAAGCAATCTATTCCGTAATTATACCTCCTTCTCTGAAGGAGGTGTCAAGGAACGAGACGGAGGATGCAAACGAAGCAGCAGCACGTTCTGTAAAGAAATACCTATATCTAGCAATCAAGATTAAAAAAACAGCTTATCATTAAAGCCATACACACCTTACATCCTTCGACTTTTATTCGAATAAATTCTCATAAAACCCACCTCCTTCAGAGAAGAAGGTATAAAAAATCCCCACTCAAATTAATGAATCGGGATTTTTAATATTAACAAGTAATCTATACTTAGTATTCAAATGTTTCCATAAAAGCTGTTGTGAAATCTCCTTCGTTAAATTTAGGATCATCCATTAACTTTTGGTGGAAAGGAATTGTTGTTTTGATTCCATCTATTACATACTCGTCTAACGCACGTTTCATTTTAAGAATTGCTTCTTCTCTTGTTTGTGCTACGGTAATTAACTTAGATACCATTGAATCGTAAAACGGTGGAATGATATAACCTGCATAGATGTGCGTGTCAATTCTAATTCCGTGTCCGCCTGGCGAGTGATAATCAGTTATCTTACCTGGAGATGGTCTAAAGCCATTAGAAGGATCTTCTGCGTTAATTCTACACTGTATTGCGTGCATTTGAGGGAATAAACTTCCTCCTGTAATTTTATCACCAGCAGCTAATTTGATTTGTTCTTTAATTAAATCAAAATTAATTACTTCTTCTGTAATGGTATGCTCTACTTGGATACGCGTGTTCATTTCCATAAAATAGAAATCTCTGTGCTTATCTACTAAGAACTCAACTGTACCTACGCCTTCGTACTTAACGGCTTTGGCAGCTTTAATTGCAGCTTCTCCCATTCTCTTACGTAAGTCATCTGTCATAAACGGAGAAGGTGTTTCTTCTACCAATTTTTGATGACGACGTTGTATAGAACAATCCCGTTCTGAAAGGTGAATTGCGTTACCAAATTGGTCTCCTGCAATCTGAATTTCTATGTGTCTTGGCTCTTCAATGAATTTCTCCATGTAAAGTCCATCATTACCAAAAGCAGCAGCAGATTCTTGACGAGCTGAATTCCAGTTCTCTTCGATATCTTCTTCTTTCCAAACGATACGCATTCCTTTACCACCACCACCGGCAGTAGCTTTCATAATAACAGGATACTTTATCTTTTTGGCTACTTTTTTAGCGTCTTCTATATCTTTTAAAAGACCTTTAGAACCAGGAATACAAGGAACACCCGCTGCAATCATTGTTGATTTGGCGTTAGATTTGTCTCCCATACCATCAATTTGTTCTGGTGTAGCACCAATAAACTTAATGTTATGTTCTTGACACACCTTAGAGAACTGTGCATTCTCTGAAAGGAAACCGTATCCTGGATGTATAGCATCTGCATTTGTAATTTCTGCAGCAGCAATAATATTTGGTATTTGTAAGTACGATTGCGAGCTAGAAGCCGGACCAATACAAACAGCCTCATCAGCGAAACGAACAGGTAAACTTTCTTTGTCTGCCGTAGAATATACAGCAACCGTTTTAATACCCATTTCTTTACATGTACGTATTACACGTAAAGCAATTTCACCTCTGTTGGCAATTAAAATTTTCTTAAACATGCCTTTAAGGATTAAAAGTGAACACTAGTTTATGATGGATCTACCAAAAATAATGGCTGATCGTACTCTACCGGAGTAGCATCATCTACTAATACTTTTACTATTTTACCAGAAACTTCTGCTTCAATTTCATTGAAAAGTTTCATTGCTTCTATGATACAAACGGCATCACCGGGCTTAATTTGTTGACCAACTTCTACAAAAACAGGTTTATCTGGAGATGGAGAACGGTAGAACGTTCCTATCATTGGGGATTTTACTGTAATGTACTTGTCTTCCTCGTTTGCAGCAGGTGCAGCAGGCGCTGGAGCAGCAGCAACAGGTGCTGGAGCTGGAGCAGCTTGCGGTGCAGGAGCTACTGGAGCTGCTGCTTGAACGATTATTGGTTGATCAGCAGTTTTGCTTTTCTTTCCTTCAGACTTTATGGTAATTTTAAAATCTTTCTTTTCAATTTCTACCTCAGTTACACCTGATTTTGAAACGAATTTTATAAGGTCTTGTACTTCACTAAGATTCATGGTTTCTATGAATTTTGATATGAGTAAATAAAATTAATCTATTTTTCTGTATTGTAGGCCCATTTTAGATAAACGGCACCCCAAGTAAATCCGCCTCCAAAGGCAGATAGTACTATATTATCTCCTTTTTTAAGTTGGTTTTCCCAATCCCATAAACACAATGGAAGTGTTCCTGCTGTGGTATTACCATATTTTTGGATGTTAATCATTACCTTTTCCTTCGGTAATCCCATTCTGTTTGCTGTAGCATCTATAATTCTCAAATTGGCTTGATGCGGAACTAACCAATCAACATCTTCACTAGAAAGGTTATTTTTTTCCATGATTTCTGCTGAAACATCTGCCATATTTGTTACAGCAAATTTAAACACTTGCTTCCCTTCTTGGTGAACGTAGTGCATGCGTTTATCAACCGTCTCATGCGAAGGAGGATTAACAGCTCCACCACCCGGTTGTATTAAATATTTTCTCCCAGAACCGTCGCTTTTGAGTATACTATCAATTACTCCGTTTCCTTCGTTATTCGCTTCTAATAAGACAGCTCCTGCTCCATCTCCAAAGATGATACAAGTTGCTCTATCTTCAAAATCTAAAATTGATGTCATTTTATCTACACCAATTACAATAACTTTACTGTGCTTGCCTGACTCTATGAATTGAGCTCCCGTAGAAAGTGCATATATAAAACCAGAACAAGCTGCTTTTAGATCAAAACCCCAAGCATTTGTTAAGCCTGCTTTATCACATACTACGTTTGCAGTTGACGGAAAAGGATAATCTGGAGTAACAGTAGCAAGAATTACTAAATCTATATCTTCTGGTTTATTACCTGTTTTTGCTAAGAGCCCTTCTACAGCTTTTACAGCCATATCAGAAGTAGACATGTCTTTAGCGTAACGTCTTTCTTTAATTCCTGTTCGGGTAGTTATCCATTCGTCTGATGTATCTACAATCTTAGCTAAATCATTATTGGTAACTACGTGCTCTGGCACATACCCTTGTACACCTGTAATTGCTGCAGTAACTTTACTCATATTACTTAAATGCTTCTTTAATCTTTTGCGTCAAATTTGACTTGCTTACGTCGTACGAATGTAATAACATATTTTTAACTGCAATATCATTTGAGATGCCGTGACCTATAATTACATTCGAATTGACGCCCAAAATAGGAGTTCCGCCGTAGTTTTCATAATTAAATCGGTCAAAATATTCATCTTTTATTCCACGTTTCTTAATCAAACCAAACATTCCTTCGGCTTGTTTAAGTACCACATTGCCCGTGAAACCGTCGCAAACAATAACATCTACCTTTCCTGTAAAAATATCTCTACCTTCAATATTCCCGGCAAAATTAAAGTCAGAACTTCCGTCCATTAATTTATAAGCAGATTGTGTTAAAAGGTTTCCCTTTGATTCTTCTTCTCCGATATTAAGTAAACCCACTTTAGGATTTTCTATGCCATACACTTGTTGTGCATAGAGAGAGCCTAAAATAGCAAATTGATACAACACATCTGGCTTACAATCTGCATTAGAACCTACATCCAATATTAAAGAATTTGCTCCTTTTATGTTGGGAACAGTAGACGTGATACACGGACGAATAATTCCTGGAATAGAATTGATTTTGTAAATAGAACCTACCAACATGGCACCTGTGTTGCCGGTGCTTGCAAAAGCTTGAATTTCGTTTTTCGCTAATAAATCAAACCCAATAGAAATAGTACTGTTTGGTTTTTGAGGTATAGCTCTGGTAGGATGGTCGTGCATGGTAATCACCTCTGGTGCATGCACAATTTGAAAATCATCTACTTTACCGCCCAATGCAACAATGCGCTCTTTTACAAGTGCTTCATCACCGAGCAAGACAATTTCAACATCCTGAGGAAGTTCTTGATTTGCGAGGATTGCTCCAGACACGTTTGCGTCTGGGGCAAAATCTCCTCCCATAATATCTATTCCGATCTTCATCAGGAAATAAATGAGTTAAACCACTCTACAGTTATTAAACTGCAACTTCTTTTTCAGCGATTACTCTTCCCTTGTAGTATAGTTTTCCTTCATGCCAGAAAGCACGGTGAAATAAGTGAGGCTGACCTGTCGTAGGACAAGTTGCAATATTACCTGCTACCGCATTCTTATGCGTTCTTCTCTTATCACGTCTTGTGGTAGAGATTCTTCTTTTAGGATGTGCCATTTTCTATTTATTTAAAAATTTTAATCAAAATCTAACCCTTTTCTAATCAAACAGAACTAAAATCAGCGGTTTAAAAGCTTGCTTAAATCTGTGTAACTAAGGCTTTGACCTTAATTCATTTAAAATTGGGAGTGCAAAGTTATAAAAATAAAATGATTAAAAACATTTCATTGTTAAAAGTTTATTTTGCTCTCTTTCTATCTATTTATATTTAAAGACCTTTCAAAGCTGCCCAACGTGGATCAATTTCATCATCGTTGTCTTCCTCTTCTTCGTCGCGTCTTTTTAAAGATAACCTCTCGTTGGCTTCTGCACCAGAGCCTGTGTACTTATTTAAAAGGTCTAACATTTCCTCGTTACACTCTCCATCATCGTGCACGGAGCGTGTGGGTAATGAAATTGTAATTAATTCATATAAATAGTTTGTGATATCTAACTCATACGTTTTAGGCTCCAAGATTACAAGGTTCTCATCTGTGCTTACCTCATCGCCAAACTTAAATACAATTCTATACTCTCCGTAGATATATTCTTCTAAAGGATCATTGCATCGATTACACAGCACGTTTGCATTACCATCTATTACAAAGTTGGCAACCAACATGGTTTCTTTTTTCTCTAGCTCAAGTTCTACTGCAATATCTCCAGATTCTACAATAGAATAATCCATATTCTCGAAAAAGGCATCAGTAATTTGCATCTCATAGTTATGCATTCCTACCTTTAATCCTTCAAACGGAATAATAAAATCTCCTTTTCTATGCTTCATCCTTACTGTATAATACTATTCTTCTCTTTTGCCTTTTCCTTTGTATTGTTTCTTCTCAGAAATAGGCAAAGGATCTGCATTAGCTTCTTTAACAAATTGACGGGTTCTAAACACATCCATAGCCAAATAAATTGCGCTGCGCATAGATTGCGCATTTGCTTTATCTTGACCAGCAATATCAAACGCAGTACCATGGTCTGGAGATGTTCTTACAATAGGCAAACCGGCTGTAAAGTTTACTCCATCTTCAAAGGCTAAGGCTTTAAAACCTGTTAAGCCCTGATCGTGATACATGGCTAAAACGCCATCGTATTGATTGTATTGGTTAGAACCAAAAAAACCATCTGCCGGAAAAGATCCAAACGCCATAATACCTTCTGCTTTTGCCTGGGCAATTGCTGGGTGTATAATTTCAATTTCTTCTTCTCCTATCTTACCTTGCTCACCAGCGTGCGGATTTAGACCTAAAACAGCAATCTTTGGTTTTATTATGCCAAAATCCTTTTCTAAACTTTGACTAAACGCTTTTAGTTTCTGAACTATTTTTTCTTTTGTTACGGCAGCTGGCACTTCTTTTAAGGGAATATGACTGGTAACTAACGCTACGCGTAAATCTCCAGAAACCATCGTCATCAATGCTTCTGCCTGACCTGCCATATCTGCTAAATACTCTGTATGACCAGGAAACTCAAATCCTGCTTTTTGTATTGTTTCTTTAGAGATTGGAGCGGTTACCAATACATCTATTTTACCTGCAGCTAAATCTTCTGTAGCGTGTTTTAAAGATTGAAATGCATATTTACCACCTGTTTCTGTTGGTTTTCCTAGTTCTATTTTAACTACCTCGCTCCAGCAAGAAACAATGTTTACTTTTCTATCCTTAGCATTGTTGGCATCCTCTACTCTTTGGTACACAAAAAAGTTATCGTTAATGGCTTTTTTATGGTACGACATTGTTTTTGTACTTCCATAAATAATTGGTGTACACTCTGCCAACATTTTATTATCGCTAAATGCTTTTATAATAACCTCTGGACCAATACCGTTTGTATCTCCTAATGAAATACCTACTCTTACAGGTTTTCTTCCAGATGGAATTTTTTCTTTTTCTTTCTTATCCATGTTTATTTTTCCATGTTGTTAAAGAATTGAGATAATAATCTCACTCCTACTCCTGTACCGCCTTTACCTTTATAATCTTGTGGAGATTCTAAGAATGCTGGTCCGGCAATATCTAAATGAATATACGGATAGTTTACAAAATGCTCTAAGAACTTACCTGCTGTAATTTGTCCAGCATAGGCTCCGCCCAAGTTTTTAAGATCTGCAATACTAGATTTTATTTCCTCGGCATAATCATCCCAAAACGGAAAACGCACCAAACGCTCTTGTGTTTCATACCCTGCTTTATCTAAAGCCGTAAAGTATTTCTCTTTGGCATTACCCATAACGCAAGTAGCTTTTGTACCTACAGCTCTTACTGCTGCACCTGTTAAAGTAGCTGCATCAATTACCAGTTCTGGCTCAAACTTATTTGCGTATGCTAAAGCATCTGCTAAAATCATTCTACCTTCTGCGTCTGTATTTAGTACTTCTACTGTTGTACCATCATACATGGTAATTACATCTCCAGGAACATACGCATTACCGCCCGGTCTGTTATCTGTTGCAGGTATTAAACCTATAACGTGTACATTGCTTTTATTTAAAGCCATTGCATAAACCGTAGCAGCCATACAAGCAGCACCACCCATGTCTGATTTCATAATATCCATAGAATGTGCGGTTGGTTTTAAACTCAAACCTCCTGTATCATAAACCACACCTTTACCTACCAAAACAATTGGCTTTTTATTGACCGGGTTTTTTGGTTTATGCTCTAAAATAGTGAACGTTGGAGGATCTATAGAACCTTTGTTAACTGCCAATAAACCGCCCATTTTAAGTGCTTCTATCTTAGATTTTTCTAAAACTTCTACCTTAAAACTAGCTTCTTTACCTTTTGCGGTAATTTCTTCTGATAATTTTGGTGCGGTAAGGTAAGATAATGGTTCGTTTACAAGATCTCTTGCCCAGCAAACTGCTTTTGCGTTATTGTTTAAGAAAGTTGCTGTTGTTTTCTCTCCTTTTACCCAATTAATGGTTTTTAAGGCATAGCTTTTCTCTTTCTTATCTTTAAAATACTTTAAAAATTGATAGTTAGAAAGCTGTAATCCCTCTGCAACGTAGTTAGCGTTTTTGCCTTCTATATCTACTGTTTTTGTTTCTTTAGGAAGCAGTGTTCTTATTTTATGACCCGCAACTCTTAGTTTTTCTTCTGTATTGGTTTTTACAGTAAAAATAAATTGATCTCCGTTTTTAGCGTAGTCAAAATCTTTTGCTCTTTTGTCTGTACTTATTTTAACTAGCGAATTTTTGCTATTTGCTTTTGCTGTAATTCTTATTTGTGCGAACATAGTGTATCCCTTTTGATACAAAATTAACACTATTTTGAGATTAGGCGTATTGGTTTGTGACAGTAGAAGCGTTAGTTGGTTTTTGATTGAAAAAATTAACCTCTTTATACTTGATACAGAAAAATTATAAACGAAACCGCATTAGGGATAGGAGCATTTGTTTGAGCTCTTTTTATTACGATAGGAATAAAAAAGCGAGTGCGGATAGCGCGACCCAACGATAGGCGGGGAATGCCCAAAAACTAAATATATCTACCTTAGATTTATCAGTAACAATGATCTAAGAACTAGAGCTGCAATTTATTGATTGAGGTTTCTTTTCTCAATACTTGCTCTTAAATAGCCTATTATTTGCCTTTCTTGCGCCTTTCTTGTAACCACTTTGGTATTTCTTTTTTGGCTTGGGTTCTACGACTTTTGCCTTTTGGAGCGTTACCCGTATTAGCACTCACTTGGTTATATACTTTCTTTTTACCGCCTTTTTGTTGATGTGGATTTTTCCTTTCTTCTCCAATAAGTTGCTCTATTAAATCTAGGCGGTTTGCTTTGGTAAGTCGAGATTTTATCCAAGCTCTGTTTTCTTTTTTATACCAGAAGAAAAATTTGTTTTGATCTTGCTTTTGCTCGCGTGTTTTTGCGGTAAAAACGGGTCTTAACGTATACGGATGCACACCTGCGTAATAAATTACGGTAGCAACAGTCATGGGTGTTGGTGTAAAATCTTGTACTTGCTCTAACTGAAAGCCCATGTCTTTGGTTTCTGCAGCTAGATTTGCCATGTCTTCTTCTTCGCAACCTGGGTGAGAAGAAATGAAGTAAGGTATAAGTTGTTGGTTAAGGTTATGCTTTAACTGTATACGATCGTACTTTTCTTTAAACTTATGGAAATATTTAAACGATGGTTTACGCATTACACGTAAAGTAGCATCTGAGGTATGCTCTGGTGCAACTTTTAAACGCCCAGATACGTGCCTTGTTACTACTTGTTCTATATATTCATCATGGTTGCCGTCTTCGTTATTTTTATTGAAATCATCTGCCAATAAATCGTACCGAATACCAGAACCTATAAATGCTTTTTTCACTTTTGGATGCTCATCTACCTTGCGGTACAGTTTAGTCATGTGACTATGATCTGTTTCTAAATTAGAGCAAATTACGGGATGTATGCAACTAGGAGCAGAACAACGCTCGCAGATTGACATATCTTTCCCTTTCATTTTATACATGTTGGCCGATGGACCACCAATATCTGAGATGTATCCTCTAAATTCTGGATCTGCTGTTACCTGTTCTAACTCTTTTAAAATAGATGTTTCTGAGCGCGAAGCAATAAACTTACCTTGATGGGCAGAAATGGTACAAAAACTACAACCACCAAAACAACCGCGGTGCATATTGATAGAAAAACGTATCATATCATATGCTGGAATTGCTCCACGTTTTTTATACTTTGGATGCGGTAAACGGGTGTAAGGCAAATCAAAAGATTGGTCTATCTCTTTTTCTTCCATTGTTTTGTATGGAGGATTAATTACCAAGGTTTTAGCACCAATTTTTTGTATAATTCTTTTTGCATTGAGCTTGTTAGACTCTACTTCTACCACTTTAAAATTAGCAGCGTATTTAATTTTATCTTCTAAACATTCTTCGTGTGAGGCTAACTCAACGGTTTCCCAATTCTTATTTTTAGGCAATTCATCGTGTCCATCTACCAAAACGGCTGTTTGGTTAAGTGTTTTTAGAGATTCAAACGGAACGCCTTTTTTCAATAGCCTAAGCATGTCTCGCAAGGGTTGGTCTCCCATACCATATACTAACATATCTGCTTTAGAATCTTCTAAAATGGTTGGAAAAAGTTTGTCTTCCCAATAATCATAGTGTGTTACTCTACGCAAAGATGCTTCTATACCACCAATTAAAACGGGTACATCTGGATAGAGTTCTTTTAAGATTTTAGAGTAAACTGTAGTTGCATAATCGGGTCTAAAACCTGCTTGTCCGCCTGCTGTATACGCATCTGTAGAACGTAAACGCTTGTTAGCTGTGTAATGGTTTACCATAGAATCCATACAACCGGCAGTTACGCCAAAAAAGTATTTGGGTTTTCCAAACTTTTTAAAATCGCGTAAATCATCTTGCCAATTGGGTTGTGCAACTACGGCAACTTTAAAACCTTCGTCTTCTATTATACGACCAATTACAGCTGTACCAAATGCAGGATGATCTACATAGGCATCTCCGGAGATAATAACTACGTCAATTTCTTCCCATCCTCTTTTTTGCACTTCCTTCATGGTAAGAGGAAGCCAGTCTGTTATTGGTCTTTGTTCCATTCTATTGGCAAAGATAAGGCATAAATTTTGAGCAGTGTTGAATTGGGGTTGTAAATTGGAGGATAGATGTGCTTTTTACAAATCGATTTTTTGCAATTAATTGATTTCAAGTATTCAGAAAAAGTTAATTAGGCGTATATTTAGACATTTAAACTTGCTACAACCCTAGAAAAATGAGCGCAAACACGAGCATGCTTAAAAACGCATTAACTGTTATTTTATTTTTTGTTTTTAGTTGTTCAGAAAAGAAAGTTGAAGAGCAATTAAGTACAAAGAAACAAATACCCTATTATACGAATTGGATACAACCTCAGCTGATAAAATCTTTAAACTTTAAAGATGTAAGCTTTCCGTTGTGGTTTAATAAAAATTGGATTTCAACGAATAACATCTCAAAAATAGCGCTTAAAAAATATGTGAGTCGCACTATTACAAATGAAGAAAGTGGAAGTTTTAATGATTCGCTTCCTCAGCTGAGCTATCTATTTACGTTTGCAGATACAGAGCCTTCTATATATGTTTTGGGTGAATTCTATGACGACAGATTAGTTGGTGAATCTACCTTTACATATTCAAGAAAATGCGATAGTTTGGGTTTTAATTTACCAAGTTTTAAGCATACAGCTCACAACCAGAAGTTTCAAGCTATGCTTTCAAGTCTGTTTGAATTTGTAGATGCTAGTCAACCCTTTAATTTAGTTAAAAAAGAGGAATATGACAGTTTATATTTACGTTATTCTTCTGGTAATTTTGGCGCTAACGCTTTAACTTATTTACTGGATAGTGCAGATTGGAACTATTATGAAATTGATAAGGTTTTTGAACCAAAAAAAGGCGATGTATTTATTTACGGTACACCCGGTTATCCGATGCGTTCTTTTTCGCTTCACAACCTTGTGGAAGAGCCAAACACTACCAGTCATTTTTATACAAAGAATAAAGTTGTATCTACTTCTGTTTTTAAGAGAACAAAAGAAACACGAAAACGCAGTTATGCATATGGGGCAGACGGACTTTTCACTGGATATACGGACAGTACATTTATAGATTCTAGCCTACTTTTTGTTAATCGAATGCTTTTAGAATATGACTCAAACCGAATGCCTACTCGGATAATAGAACAACAAGCCAATGCATACCAACCTTTTGTAACTAAATATACCTGGAGTGTTGTGTGTGAATAACGTTTCTTATTCTTTAACAAAAACGTTTTTTGCTTCTGTAAAAAAACGAAGCGCTTCCCAACCGCCTTCTCTACCTACGCCAGATGCTTTTACTCCTCCGAAAGGAGTTCTGAGATCTCTAACCAGCCAAGCATTTATCCAAACAATACCCGCGTCTACATTATTGGCTACGCGATGCGCGCGTTTTAAATTATTTGTCCAAATGGTTGCGCTTAAACCATAAACAGTAGAATTTGCCATCATAAGCGCTTCTTCTTCTGTATCAAAAGGAGTAATGGTAACAACCGGACCAAAAATTTCTTCTTGATTTGTTCTACAATCATGCGCCAAACCTTCTATTACTGTTGGTGCTACGTAATATCCGTCTTTATACTCTCCGTCTAGCACAACTTGTTCACCTCCGCATAGAACTGTACCGCCTTCTTCTTTGGCTAGTTGTACATAAGAGAGTACTTTCTCCATGTGAGGTTTAGAAACCAATGCGCCTAAATGTGCTTTTGGATCTGAAGGATAAGAGACCTTGCTTTTTTTAATTTTAGCAACAAAAGCTGCCTTAAATTTATCGTAAATACTACGTTCTACAAAAATTCTTGAACCGCACAAGCAGATCTGCCCTTGATTGGCAAAACTAGAGCGAACTGTAGTACTTAACATCTCGTCAAAATCACAATCTGCAAAAATTATATTTGGATTTTTACCTCCTAATTCTAGCGATAATTTTTTAAACATCGGTGCTGCAATTGTTGCAATGGCTTTCCCGGTTTGCGTTCCGCCTGTAAAACTAATTGCTTTAATTTTTGGGTGACGCACCATTGCATCTCCAACAATATGGCCCTGACCGTGTAAAATATTTAAAACTCCGGCAGGCATACCAGCTTCTTGGAGCACTTCTCCTAACAAATATGCAGTATACGGTGTAATCTCTGAGGGTTTTGCTATTACGCAATTCCCAGCAGCCAAAGCTGGAGCAATTTTCCAAGAGAACAAATAAAGAGGTAAATTCCAAGGCGAAATACAACCTACAATTCCAATTGGTTTTCTTAAGGTATAATTCACACCTACACCTTCCATGTAATGTGATTCTGATGCGTAATGCTGTATTGCAGTTGCAAAAAACTTAAAATTAGAAACAGCTCTTGGAATGTCTACATGCGTAGCAAGTGTTACTGGTTTTCCGTTGTCTCTAGACTCTGCTTGGACAAAAGCATCCATTCTTTTTTCAATTCCAGCGCTTACTTTCATTAAAATATCTCCACGCTGTTCTATACTCATAGCCGACCAAATTGGAAATGCCTTTTGAGCAGATTTAACAGCTTGTTCTACATCTGTTGCGTTACTCTGCGGAATAAGCGAATATACTTTTCCTGTTGCAGGTTCGTAATTATCTATAAAGTCTGTACTATTTGAATCTGTATATTGACCGTGAACGAAATTTTGTAGTTTTTGCATCTTCAATATTTTGATGATAAAGGTAGAAATTAATCTTCTTTAACACCTCAAGAAAATAGAATGACTTACCTTTACACTATGCGATTTTCACTTATTTTTGTTTCTACTTTATTGATTTCTACAGTATTTTCTCAAGAAAAATTTCTAGAAGTAGAACATACACTTCTAAACAATGCTGGAAAAAAAATGAAAAACTATGAAGTGCATATTAATACATCTGAAGGCATCACTTTTGTAATTAAAGCAAAGAAAAAAGTAAGCTACTACCTTCCGCCTGGAGAATATTATACGGTTGTAATTTCAAAAGACAACTTTCCTTCGCAAACCTTGATTATTGATTTATTGACGGTTCCTGAGAATAGATATGATGCACGGCTTCGATTGCCTATTTCTCTTTCTTTCTTGAATTCTGCTCAACAACTGAACTATCATTACGAAGAAAGATATGGGAAAGTGATTAGGAAGATAGACTAGTTTGATTTTAAGCGCAGCAATCGATACTTAATTTTTTCTAAACGAGATATAATTTCCACATTGTTACTTGTAGATTCTATAGAATCAGTTGGTACATCTACTTTTCTTTTCAATGCGTTCCTAGCGCCTTCAAGTGTATGACCTTCAACCTTTACTAAATGATAAATCTTGTTAAAATTTGAGATATCTTTTGGCGTGAAAAGGCGGTTTCCTTTCTTATTTTTTTTGGGTTTAATAATGCTAAATTCCTTTTCCCAGAACCGAATAAGCGATGAATTGACATCAAACATCTTGGCTACCTCACCAATCGAATAATACAATTTCTTCAGCTCTTTCTCGTTCACCTTCATCAAATAATTCTTTTTGCGTTGAATTTAGTTATATTTTTGCAAACTGTATTGTTACAAAACTGTTATGCAAAAATATGTTTTTATCCTTTTTTCTTTCTTTCTAACTAGCTTTAGTTTTGGAATAGAAATTTTAGATAATTTACCGCACAAAGATAGCATAAAACATATTGCTAATCTGGCTGAGATTAATTTAGAAGAAGAAACAGACTCTAGTTTTACGCGTCAATGTGAAATTGAAAAGCAATTTATTTCTGCTGTTTTTGATTCTATATCATTGCATTTAGGTACTCCGTACAAATATGGCGGAACTACCCCGAAAGGTTTTGACTGCTCTGGAATATTTTACTACGTCTTTCAAAAATTCGGAATCAAAATGTCGCGCTCTAGTAGAGGTTTAGCAGAAAGAGGAATTGAGGTAGGTTTAAAAGAACTACAACCCGGTGATTTTTTGTTTTTTAAAGGAAGAGATCTTCGCTCCTCTAGAATTGGACATGTGGCCATGGTGGTAGAAGTTAGTGAAAACTCTTTTAAAATGATCCATTCTTGCTCGCGCGGATTAATTATTGATGACTTCTCAGAAACTACTTATTACCAGCAGCGTTTTATTAAAGCTAAACGCTTAGATTTTGAATATCTAAAAACAATCAGCGCATTGTAATTCTCGATTGTTGAATCTTGGTTAACCCCTTACAAAGTAAGGACTTAATGAAAATTGGCATACGATTTGTTAATTTTTTGTTAAAAACAAGATGAAAACAAAACTACACAGTCTTTTCCAAACGCTTAAAAAAAGTTCTATTCTATGCATCTTAAGCTTACTAACAGGCGCTTGTGCCGTGCCTAATCAAGCCTATAATTTACCTTCTGTACAAACAGAAACAAGTACGATTAAAAAAGTTGTTTGTCCGCCTACTGCAACTACCATTAACTTAAGATTTGAAGGCGAAGCTTTGCCCTTAGAATATGATAAATATGCTATTGTTACTACTAAATCCGATTTAGGAATTGCAGACGATGTGCACCTATTGTATTTGAAAAATGAAGCAAACAAAAGTTGCGCAAATGAAATTCTTTTTCTAAAGAGTGAAGAGCTTGTTTATACACAACACAGATTAGACAATCCACTTACTTTAATAGATGAATCTGAGCTTCCATTAACAATAAGGGAAAAAGAGTTTACGGGTATAGCCGTTTACAACAAAGCGCTAGAAAAAAATCAAAGAATAGATACAAATTACAGAACCGAAATTATAAATAGAGAGCTCAAATACCAGCAATATTTAACAGAACTAGATAGTTACAGAAGTTCTGCAAGAGGTGTACTTTTTTTTGGATCAGCTCTAGGATTACTTATTGGTTTTATCTGGATAGAACAAAACAATACGGAAGTCGTCAATTGATTTTTTAACCCTTAGTTAGAATTAAAAAGCTTCTCCTATTGTAAGGTAAAATCCAGAAGATTCTTTAGAAAACCCGTAGTCAACTCTTAAATTAATTTTTCTCTCTTTATCTAGTAAAAATCGGAGTCCGGCTCCAGCTGTTGTTCTTACATTTTTGATACTTACAGAGGATAAATGAGATGCAACAACTGCGTTGCCAACAAACCCTACCAATCCAAACCTCCACCAAACAGGAGTTCTGTACTCAGTTTGCCAACCGATTAGTTGTTTATCCATATAAAAACCATCATAATAGCCGCGCATACGCTTGTTTCCGCCTATATTAGATAAATGAAAAAAAGGTGCATTACCGTTTGAATTAATAAATCTGGCATAAGCATAAGTTACCAGTACTCTATCTTTACCAAACCCTTTATACTTTATAACATCTAATTCTGTGGCGGTATAACTAAAATCAGAACCTAAAAACTGATCAAAAAACGTAATGTTAGCGTTTATCTTCCAGCCTTTTGTTGGATAAAAATTACTGTTTCTACTGTCGTATTTAGAAGATATTCCAAGTCCCGAAATTATTCCGCCTTTTGCTCCTGTTACCGTATTTTGAATTAAAACTCCGTTAGAATCTCGCTTTATCACATCAAAATCGTCAAAAATATACTTTAAGCCAACGTAGAAGTGAGGAAATAACTTGCGTTCTGCTGTAATTCTAACACGCGGATAATTTACATTATACGCTTCTTCGTTTCGGTTGCCGTTTCCAATTCCATAGAAATAATAAAAGTAACGGTAGTAACCAATCTCGCCGAAAATATTGTAGTTGTTTTTATCTAACCAAAGATCATAAGAAGCATAAAGTAAAAGCTGTTTTTCTAAGGTATATGCTCCGCCTAAATTAATTTGAGAAACACGTAAAATGGAATCAAATCGATTGCTTTTAAAACTTAAAAAGCCAGCAGCGCCAAAGCCCAATTTTGTTTCAGGTTGGTAAAAAACAACTGGTAAACCCACAAACTTTGTCCTAAACCCTAAGGTATCTAACCCTTTTTGAGCAAATGAATACAACTGTATTGCTAGTAAAGCTAGAACAAAGGCCTTTTTCATTCTTTAATTTCTATTGCAACCGGACAATGATCTGATCCATAAATTTCATTTAAGATTTGAGCTTTATTCACGGTAGGCATTAATTTTTCAGACACCAAAAAATAATCTATTCTCCAGCCCACATTTCTTTCTCTTGCTCCTCCTCTGTAGCTCCACCAAGAGTATTTAACTGTTTCAGGATGCAAAGCTCTGAAAGAATCGATAAATCCATTTTGAGTATAATTATCTATCCCGTTTATTTCTTCTTGCGTAAAGCCCGCACTTTTATTGTAATTTTCTTTGGGTCTTGCCAAATCTATTGCTTTGTGCGCTACGTTTAAGTCTCCGCACAGGATAACCGGTTTTTGTTTCTCTTTTTCTTTTAAATAAGATAATAATGCAGCATCCCAGTTTTGTCTATCCTCCAACCGAGATAAATCGTTCTTAGAATTTGGAACATAGGTTGTAATAACAAAATAAGATGCAAACTCTGCACAAATTACCCGTCCTTCTTGATCATGTTCTTCCACACCTATATCATACGTTACAGATATAGGTTTGGTTTTAGTGAGAATAGCAGTGCCCGAATAACCTTTTTTTACCGCACTATTTGAATAGATATGATACTCCTTAAAATCTGCTAAAGCTTCTGCAACTTGATCGTCTTGTGCTTTCGTTTCTTGCAGACATAAAATATCCGGATTCATTAGGGCTACATCTTCTGCAAAAGACTTTTTTAAAATGGCTCTTACTCCGTTTACATTAAAAGATACTATTCTCATAGCATCAAAAATAATGAAACTCTTATACTAAGAAGCAATATTAAAGGTATATCCTACTCCTTTAATGGTTCTAATTGCATTATCGCCTATTTTCTCTCTTAATTTTCTGATGTGTACATCAATTGTACGTTCGCCAACAATTGCCTCATTGCCCCAAACTTGAAACAGTATTTGATCTCGCGTAAAAACTTTTCCGGGTGTTGTCATTAAAAAAGATAAGAGTTCAAACTCTTTCTTTGGTAAAATTTGCTCTTTACCCTCGTTAACTAGTAAAAACCTGTCTTTATCTAAATAAAATGTTGTGCTAGATGAAGCAATTGGTTGGGAAATAGTAACATTTTTTCTGCGCAATAAAGCTTCTATGCGCGTTATTAACAATCTTGGTCGTATCGGTTTAGCAATGTAATCGTCTGCACCAGCTTGCAAACCAGCTATATGACTGTAATCTTCTGCTCTAGAAGTTAAGAAGGCAACGAGTGGTTGTCTTATATCTTGTTGTTCTCTAATATTTTTACATGCTTCTATACCATCCATGTTGGGCATCATAACATCTAAAACTACTAAATCAGGATTCACTTTTTTTACTAAAGCAACTCCTTCTATTCCATCTTTGGCTGTATATACTTGATAATTTGCTTTTTCTAAATTATAAGACAAGAATTCTAAAATATCATTTTCATCGTCTACCAATACAATTTTTTCTTTCATCATGTCTTTCACTTTAACACTACAAAGAAAAGCGCTGTAAGTAATATCTATTTTACGCGTAGGTTATAGAATCTTTACTAAACACATAGAAATGTTAAGCGAGTATTACCGAATAGTTAGCTTACTTTAACGACCAATTATGAAGGGAAAAGAAGCCTAAAGATAAAATGCTATACCTTATAGAGTGCATAACAAAAGTGGTTAACATACACTTAACTTTAAGTTAAACATCTTATAAGGTTATCGAAACTTCAAAATAACAAAGTAGACTGATATTTGCAGAGAAATAATTTTTAGACATGAAAAGAAATACACAAATTTTAGGAATGACGTTATTAGCAGGAGCTTTAGCGTTAGGTACAGTATCTTGTAAGAAGAAGGGATGTACAGATCCAGTAGCAACAAACTTTGACGCAGATGCAGAAAAAGATGATGAATCTTGCGAATATGATGTAACAACATCAAATGTTGTGAAATCTGGAGGTATTACTACAGATGAAACATGGACATCTGATAACGTTTACCAATTAAACGGAAGAGTGTTTGTAGACAACGGTGCTACTTTAACAATCGAAGCTGGAACAATTATTAAAGGTGCTGAAGGAACAGGTGCAAACGCT
Organism: Lishizhenia sp.; assembly: GCA_965656535.1. Taxonomy (GTDB): domain Bacteria; phylum Bacteroidota; class Bacteroidia; order Flavobacteriales_D; family Crocinitomicaceae; genus Lishizhenia. The sequence goes on along the minus strand of CBFHKX010000001.1, from coordinate 539,994 downwards.
TCTGCATTAATTGTAGCTAGAGGATCAAAAATTGTAGCTAACGGAACAGCAACAGCTCCAATTATTTTTACATCAATTCTAGACAATATTCAACCAGGAGAATTAGCTGGTACTAATTTAGATGAAAATGATGCAGGAAAATGGGGTGGTATTATCATCTTAGGAAATGCACCTACTTCTGCTGATGCTGGAGATACTGAAACACAAATTGAAGGTATACCAGCAACTGAAATTTATGGTGCTTACGGAGGTAATGATGCTGCAGATAATTCAGGATCTTTAAACTTCGTTTCTATTCGTCATGGTGGAGCGTTAATTGGAGCAGGTAACGAAATCAACGGATTAACGTTAGGTGGAGTTGGAAACGGAACAGTAATCAACAATGTTGAGGTAATTGCTAACCTTGATGATGGAATCGAATTCTTTGGAGGTACTGTAAACGTAAACAATGCTTTAGTTGGATACCAAGGAGATGACGGAATTGATATTGATATGAATTACTCTGGAACTGTAGATAACTTTTTCGTTTTAGGAGGTGTTTCTTCTGACGAAGGATTAGAGATTGACGGACCAGAAGGTTCTACTTACACAAATGGATTATTTACATTATCTAACGGAACTGTAAGCTCTGTAACTGGAGATGGTTCAGCTTCTGAATACAAATCAAAAGCACAAGGAACTGTTAACAATGTAGTATTTTCTGGTTACGCTTCTAATGTAATGAAATTTAGAGCTGCTTTTGACGATGTTGTAGCTTGTACAGATAAAGCAGATGCTTACTTGTACTTAACGCAAGCTTCTCCAATCTTAAACTTTACTTCTTGTGAAGTAGTTGGAGCAACTGATTTAGCAGCAGCAGTATCTGTTTTCAATGGAACTGACGGAGCAGATGCTTGTGTTGACGCAACTTACGAAACTACAGCTGAAGCTGCAGTTGCAACAGGAACTTCTTTAGTAGGTTCTGCAACAGTTGGAGGTAACGCTGCAGATTTTGCTTGGACTTGGGCAGCAGTTAAAGGAAAGTTATAATCACTATTTAATTCAAAAAAAGAGCGCTAATTTCTTAGCGCTCTTTTTTTTGTTCCGTATAATTTGAAGACTGATTTTGTATGCTATTTTACTTTAAATAAAATACTTATTTATTGAACCGCTGTGAGTCAAGTTTAGGAAGTTTAGGATCCATTTCTTTTAATTTCTTCAACACAAGTTTTGCAGCAACATTGAGTTTAACCCAATTCTTATCACTGGGTATGATGTGCCAAGGAACTGTATCGCATTTATCAAAAATAGATTCGTATACCTTCATAAAGTCGTCCCAATATTCACGCGTCTCCCAATCTCCGTCAGAATGTTTCCAAAATTTACTCGGATTCTTTGTTCTTTCTATTAATTTTTCTTCTTGCTTTTCGAAACTTACATTCAGGTAAAACTTTAGAACTTCCGTGCCTTCTTCTACCAACAATTTTTCAAAATTATTGATTTGCTCATAACGCTTTTGAATGGCTTTCTTATCAATGTATCCGTAGACACTAGGTACGAGTATATCTTCGTAATGTGATCTGTTAAATACACCAATATTTCCTCTTTTAGGAAGTGCTTTACTTATTCTCCAAAGGTAATGGTGTGCACTTTCCCTTTCGGTTGGTTTTTTAAACGACTGAACTTCTGTCCAAGCCGGAGAAGCCAAAGCAAACAAATTTCTGGTTAAGCCATCTTTTCCAGCTGCATCCATCCCTTGCATTACGATTAGCAATGATCGTTTTCCTTCTGCATATAATTTTCTTTGTAAAGTATAAATCTGTTGGAGCAGCGCTTTGTTTTCTTCTTTTACCTCTTCTTTATCCCAACCTTTTGGCTCTTTAGTATTTTGTTCTTTCAAGTTGATTTTCATGGCCTACTTTAGTTTTAAATAAACAGGTAAATGATCTGAGTATCCTCCATAATATTTTGGTCCACCATAAGTAGCACTCGGCTTTTGACCTCCATCGGGATATGTGAATATCAACCGGTCATCTCGAATAATAAATGCATTATTTTTCTCTATTCCAATTCCATTCTGATTCTTAAAAAAACTTTGTGAAACAATCATCTGATCCAATACATCCCACTCTCTTCTATAATTATGTGTACCTTCTCCGTCAGCATGTTCTTCCCAAAGTAAATTAATTAAATCTCCTTCTTTTATATCGTTGACTGCTTTTGCAGATAGTACTTGATTTACAGACTTATCAGTTGGATGATCATTAAAATCTCCCATAATTAAAATATTCGCATTTGGCTCTTTAAGCAAGATCTTATCTACTTCTTTTCGCAAAACTTGAGCAGCCGTAGTTCTTTTCTTTTCTGTTTCTTCTTTTCCTTCTCTTCTCGAACTCCAATGATTAACAAAAATGTGAATGTTTTTTTGGTTCATTAATTCTCCATATACATAGAGTATATCTCTAGTAGTAATATCGCGATTCCAAGTAAAGTCTATTTTAAACTTTTTCTTCTTTTTTAACTTAAATCGTTCAATGTCAAAAAGTAAACCACAGTCTATTCCTCTCATATCAGAGGACTCAAAATGAGCAACATTGTATTTTGTTTCTCTAAGTTTACCGGTATTTGATAAATCCCGTAGGGTTTTCATATTTTCTACTTCCGCTAATCCAATAAAAATTGGATTTTTATCATCCGCAAGCGTTATAGCTTCTGCCAGTTTTTCTAACTTATCCAAATACCTTACCTCATCCCACTCTTTGTATCCAGACGGTGTAAAATCATCGTCTTTTTTTCTTGGATCATTTTCTGTGTCAAATAAATTTTCAACGTTGTAAAATACTACGGGATATCCTTTGTAATTCTTTAGCAGAGATTCTTGCATTGGATTTTCTTTTAAAGGTTGAGATTTTACAGGGGGTTCTGTGTCTGTTTGGGAAGACTGACAAGCAGTTATTGCCAAGAGTAGTAAACCAGCATAAATAGTGGTGTTCATAAAGTGAATTTTTCGTAGATGCGTTAATTAATTTGAAAGATAACTGTTTTAATCTATTACAGGCAAGTATCTAACGTACATAATTTGTAGTAAACAAAATGAATTACCTACTCGTAATCCATCGTTAGGTTGCGTTTATAAAACTTTTTTATACGCTTTGGTGCTGCTCCAAACATAAACAACCAGTAGCTCCAGAGGTTGATCATATTTACTTTGAAATAGGAGTTTTTATCGTACTTGCGCGTAGAAACTATAACATTTTTGGGTATGATATAAAACTTCAATGTTTTTCTGGCTCGATTTATAAATTCAAAATCTTCCATTATGCAATAGGTTTCGTTAAATCCTCCAAGTTTAAAAAACGCATCTCGCTTAATAAATAATGTTTGATCTCCACCTCTACAAAACATAAAGTTAAATCGGGTCCACCAAGCATTGAATTGCAACATAGGTGTTTTCTTATCAAACTGAAACCGATAGCATCCAAAATCTACACCTTTATAAATAGCCTTGTCAATATCTTCTACAAAAGAGCTTAAGGGTTGCACATCTGCATGTATAAAGTATAGTATATCGCCAGTTGCTGCTTGTGCACCACAATTTAATTGAACCGCTCTAGATGCCTGCTCAGTTTGGATTAATTTTACCTTTTTGTAATGGTTTATTACATCAATCGTCTTATCTTCACTTCCTCCGTCTACAATAAGAACTTCTAAAGAAGGGTTTATTTTAGGCGATAGAAAGTCTAATAACAATCCAATCTGCGCTTCCTCATTTAGCGTAGGTATAATAATAGATAACTTCAAATGAATAAATAGTTTATGAAAACAAAAATAAAATATATACGTGTACCTACTAGCTTTGGTTTAATAATATTCCTGTTTTTATCAACTGCATGTATGAATAGAAACAATGTTACTGTTCCTACCTATACAGAACCAGCAGTAACTGAAGAGACAACTGAATACGCATCAGATACTTTAGTAGACGAAGAAGCAGTGAATACTCTAGAAGAAGATAACGCACCTAACTTTCATTCTCATTCTATTTGGGATACATTACTTAAAACGCATGTGAATAATACAGGTTTTGTAAATTACAAAGGGTTTTTGAAAGATACAGTATTACTCAACACCTACCTAAGACAACTTTCTGCAAATCATCCAACAAATTTATGGACCAAAAATGAGGCAAAAGCATATTGGATTAATGCCTACAATGCCTTTACTGTTAAATTAATTGTAGATAATTACCCTGTAAAAACAATTAAAGAATTAGGGGGATCTATTTAAAAGGTTAATACTCCATGGGATATTAAGTTTATTAATCTGGGTAGTAATACCTACGATTTAAATAATATAGAACATGGAATTTTAAGAGATGAATTTCCAGATGCGCGCATACATGCAGTTGTAAATTGTGCATCTGTATCTTGTCCGCCCTTAAGAAACGAAGCCTATACACCTGAAAAATTAGAAGTACAAATGACAGAGCAAATGCGTTACTTTATAAATGACAAAACAAAAAATACAATTACTGAAAGTAAAGTTGAAGTTTCTTCTCTGTTCAAATGGTATTCTGGCGATTTTACAAAAGAAGCAAAAACAGTTAGGAATTACATTAATCAATTTAGCAGTCTGAAAATTGACGAGGGTACTAAAATAACCTATAAATCATACGATTGGAACTTAAACGAGCAGTAATATTCGCTACACTTAATTAAAATATAAGACGATTTAATAATCGTCTTTTTTTATGTTAAATCCAAGGTGAATTTATCTGCGTAGGTAATGCAAACGTAAAAATAATAAAGATGAATTTAAGAAAAGTATCGATTTTAGGAGCAATTGCAATTGCTGTAGTTTTTAGTAATAATAGTTTTGCTCAAGCAACAAATCAGAAAGAAAAAACAGTAATGGTTGGCGGTGCCGAAATGTATCCCAGCAAAAATATTGTAGAAAATGCCATTAATTCAAAAGAGCATACAACATTAGTTACAGCCGTTAAAGCTGCTGGTTTGGTAGAAACCTTAATGTCTGACGGACCATTTACCGTGTTTGCTCCAACGAATAGTGCGTTTAATAAGTTACCTGAAGGAACGGTTGAAACTCTTGTAAAGCCAGAAAACAAGAGTACACTAACCGGAATATTAACTTATCACGTTTTAGCCGGAAAGTTTAATGCAAAAGACGTTTTGAAAGCAATCAAGAAAAATGGTGGAAAAGTTGAAATGAAAACTGTAAACGGTTCTCTACTTGCTTTTAGAACCGAAAACGGAAATGTATACGTGAGTGATGCTAATGGTAACAAGGCAATGGTTACTATCGCTGATGTAAATCAATCGAATGGAGTGATTCATGTAATTGATACAGTTCTTTTGCCGTAGATTGTAAATAAATTGGTTTTTAGAGGGAAATGCATGTTGTGTTTCCCTCTTTTTTTTGCCAAAAAAAATGTCTCGTAATAACGAGACATTTTGGTTGTGGTAATAAAAACGGCACAATTATTAGCCACAGCATCCAACATTAAGTTTATTATTGCTGAACTTTACTTTCTTTGAGCTCGAGTAAATCTTACCCAGAACACATTTCGCAGTTATCTGGATCATCAATTGAGCAAGCAATCTCTGCTTGTCTTTCTTCTTCCGTCTTTGCTTTAATATTTTGTTGTGTAACTGTTTTGTCTACCGTAAACTTAATTGCATCTGTTGCTGCTTTTGTTCTTAGGTAATACATTCCAGTTTTTAATCCTTTTTTCCATCCGTAGAAGTGCATTGAAGTTAACTTACCAAAGTTTGCATTCTCCATAAAGATGTTCAGAGATTGAGACTGACAAATATACGCTCCTCTATCTGCTGCTTGTTCTATAATTGCTTTTTGAGAAATTTCCCAAGCCGTTTTGTATAGATCTTTAAGCTCTTGTGGAATTTCATTAATATTTTGAATAGAACCGTTGGCAGCCATTAATTTCTGACGCATTTCGTTGTTCCACAATCCTTCTTTTACTAAATCTCTAAGTAGGTGTTTATTTACGATAATAAATTCTCCTGAGAGTACTCTTCTTGTATAAATATTTGAAGTATAAGGTTCAAAACATTCGTTATTCCCTAATATTTGCGCTGTAGAAGCTGTAGGCATTGGAGCAAGCAACAATGAGTTACGTACACCGTGCTCTTTCACTTCTTCTTTCAATACATCCCACTCCCATCTATCAGAAGGAGTTACTCCCCACATATCGAATTGGAAAATTCCTTTAGAAACAGGAGAACCCTCTATTGTTTCGTATGGACCTTCTACTTTAGCCAAATCTTTAGAAGCTGTCATTGCAGCATAATAAATCGTTTCAAAGATCTCTGCATTTAATTTTTTCGCTTCGTCAGAATCAAAAGGCAAACGCATCATGATAAAAGTATCAGCCAAACCTTGAACACCTAAACCAATTGGTCTGTGACGTAGATTAGAGTTTCTTGCTTCTTCTACTGGGTAGAAGTTTCCATCAATAATTCTATTTAAGTTAACGGCAGCTTGGTATGAAACTTCAAATAATTTTTGGTGATCAAACTCACCATTTTCCACATACTTAGGAAGTGCTAACGAAGCTAAATTACAAACCGCAACCTCATCTGGAGCCGTGTACTCCATAATCTCTGTACATAAGTTTGAAGACTTAATTGTACCTAAATTTTGTTGGTTAGACTTTTTATTTGCTGCATCTTTATAAAGCATGTAAGGCGTACCCGTTTCAATTTGTGATTCTAATACTTTGAACCATAAATCTTGTGCTTTAATTGTTTTTCTTCCTTTACCTTCTTTTTCATACTTCGTATAAAGTGCTTCAAATTCTTCTCCGTAAGTATCAGATAAGCCTGGACATTCGTGCGGACACATTAATGTCCAATCTCCATTTTCCTCTACACGCTTCATAAATAAATCTGGTATCCAAAGTGCGTAGAATAAGTCTCTTGCTCTTTGTTCTTCTTTACCATGATTCTTTTTTAATTCTAAGAAATCGAATACATCAGCATGCCAAGGCTCTAAGTACATTGCAAAAGAACCTTTACGTTTTCCTCCTCCTTGATCTACGTATCTTGCAGTATCATTAAATACACGAAGCATTGGTACAATTCCGTTAGAGGTACCGTTTGTACCTTTAATGTAAGAACCTTTTGCTCTAATATCGTGAATAGCTAAACCAATACCTCCGGCAGACTGTGAAATTTTAGCCGTTTGCGAAAGCGTATCGTAAATACCTGTAATACTATCTTCTTTCATTGTTAGTAAGAAACAAGAAGACATTTGAGGTTTAGGTGTACCTGCGTTAAATAAAGTTGGTGTTGCATGTGTAAACCAACCTTCAGACATTAAGTTATATGTTTTGATGGCTGCTTGAATGTCATTTTTGTGAATCCCCACAGAAACACGCATTAACATGTGTTGTGGTCTTTCTGCAATCTCTCCTTTCAAACGCAAAAGGTAAGAACGCTCTAATGTTTTAAACCCAAAATAATCATAACGGAAATCTCTATCGTAGATAATACTTGAATCAAGCACATCTTTATTTTCCATAATTACAGCATACACATCGTCAGCCAACAACGATGCATTTTGACCTGTTTTAGGATCAATATAAGTATATAAATCCTCCATTGCTTCAGAAAACGTTTTCTTCGTGTTCTTATGCAAGTTGGATACTGAAATCCTAGATGCTAGTAAAGCATAATCTGGATGTTCAATCGTTTTTGCAGCTGCAACCTCTGCAGCTAAGCTATCTAATTCACTCGTAGTTACTCCGTCATAAATACCTTCAATTACCTTCATAGCAACTGCTTCTGCAGAAACTAATGGGTCTAGACCGTAGCATAACTTAATAACTCTTGCAGTAATTTTGTCAAATTTAACTGCTTCTTTTCTTCCGTCTCTTTTTAATACATACATGCGCGTTTGTTTTTGGGGCTTTTCAATTGGGTTCCTCTAAAAATCTTCATCCACTGAGAATGATTGACTGTTTTCTCCGGTTAATACTCCGGCTTTTTGGTACTCACCAACTCTTTTCTCAAAGAAGTTTGTTTTTCCTTGGATAGAAATCATATCCATAAAGTCAAATGGGTTCGCAACGTTGAAGACTTTATCGCAATCTAATTCTGACAATAATCTGTCTGCAACAAATTCAATGTATTGCGACATTAAATCAGAATTCATTCCAATTAAACGAACAGGTAAAGACTCTAATATGAATTCTTTTTCGATTTCAACTGCATCTAAGATAATTCCGGTTACAGTTTCTTTCGATAATTTATTTACTAAGTGGTTGTTATATAAAAGACAAGCAAAATCACAGTGTAACCCTTCATCGCGAGAGATTAACTCATTAGAAAATGCTAATCCAGGCATTAGACCTCTTTTCTTTAACCAATAAATAGAGCAGAAAGATCCTGAGAAGAAAATTCCTTCAACTGCAGCAAACGCAATTAAACGCTCTGCAAAAGATCCTTCATCAATCCATCTTAATGCCCAATCTGCTTTCTTACGAACACAGTCCATCGTTTCAATGGCATTAAATAAATTCTTCTTCTCAGCAGAATCTTTAATGTAAGTATCTATCAGTAAAGAGTAAGTTTCAGAATGAATGTTTTCCATCGCAATTTGATTACCATAGAAAAACTTTGCTTCTGTATATTGAACTTCTGCTACAAAGTTTTCTGCAAGATTTTCGTTTACGATTCCGTCAGATGCAGCAAAAAATGCCAATACGTGTTTTATAAAATGACGTTCATCGTCATTTAATTTATTTTCCCAGTCCACTAAGTCTGGAGATAAATCGATTTCTTCTGCCGTCCAAAAAGAAGCTTCTGCTCTTTTGTAGAATTGCCAGATGTCGTCGTGTTGAATAGGGAAAAGGACAAATCTGTCTTTATTTTCCTCTAAAATTGGTTCTGTTTGTGCCATTTGTTAACCGTTTTTAGTACAATATTAATTTAATAGGCAAACAACTTTTGCTTGCCAAATTTTACGCTCAATAAAATTAATGTTTCCTCTTTTTCGTGGCTTATTTCGAAAAGTATTCAAATCTTGAGGCGTTACAAATATTACTAAAAAATCGCCTCAAATAAATTAAAGAAATTCACAAAAAAGAAAGGTTATCCACATTGAGATTTCCAATCCCTTGAACGGTGGTGTAAAACAACTTTATTAACATAAAAATAAAAGATATTCACACTTAGCCCGCTAAGAATTGCAACCACTGCTAAATCAAACTAGTACATCAATTCATGCGTAAATAAAGAGCGCTCTATAAAATTAAGACTTTATTAATCAAATATTTATAAAAAAGAAGCTATCTTACAAACAGTCAAATGTGAATTAAAAAAATGATCCAATTTATCTACCATTCAACCAAAAAGCTGGTCCTAGGAGCCAGAAGCTATTGGAGCGGTTTATTGTCATTACCCTACCCAAATAATTGTAGTATTTGTAGCGTAGAACATAGCATAGAAAAAAGCAAACTTTGTCTCCTATGTTTATCTGAACTTCCCTTCACATTTTATGAAAAAGATTTAAAAACTTCCCGGGTTGCAGAAGTCTTTTTTGGAAGGGCAAAAATCAAAAACGTTTACGCTATGTTATTTTTTGAAACTGGAAATTACACGCAGAAGTTGTTGCACAAATTAAAGTATGAAAACGACAAGGAGCTCGCAAAATATCTTGGTATGCTTATAGGGAAAAAATTAAAGGCAGAAAGCTTAAACGACAAAATCGATTATTACATCCCTGTATCTCTTCATAGTAAAAAAGAATTTACGCGTGGATACAACCAAAGTGAAGTGCTTGCAGAAGGTATCTCCGAAATTTTGCCCGCACCTATTCTTAATAACTTCGTTAAAAAAAAGAAACACAACAGCTCTCAAACCAAAAAGAATAGACAAGACCGTATAGACAATGTAACCGACCTTTTTTATGTATCTGAATCCTCTGTGCTTAAAGGAAAGCATATCGTTTTGGTGGATGATGTACTTACTACTGGAGCAACGCTGGAGTCTATTGCAAACACCTTACACCAAGCAGTACCTCAACTACAAATCAGTATCTTTACACTTGCCTTTGCGAAATAATACTTAACACCCTATATCTAGCAATAATTCTATCTAGATGATTAACGATATCGTCTGATTAAAACTTCTTTTTATCGAAAAAGCATATTTTTTTTAAGTCAACTATCTAAAATTATATACTTTAGACGAACATCTACATTAATTTTGGCAGCATAATGAAGTCTACATATCTTATTACTCTCTTTTTTTTACTCTTCCTTTCTGGATCATTTAATATGCTTTTGGCTTACAATGCCGTGGGTTTACAGCAAGATCCACAAGATGTGAATTACATAGACAAGAAAGGCAGAAAACAGGGTCAGTGGATTTACTATGGTAGAGATATTCCTTCAAAAAACTATCCTGAAAATGGCAAAATAAAAGAAGGGAACTACGAAGACAACAGAAAAGAAGGACTTTGGATAATGTACTATATTGACGGCGAAACGCCTAAAACCAAAGGTAATTACAGTAATAATAGGCCGACTGGTTCTTTTACTAAATATTGGCCCAACGGAAAAATAAAAGAAACGGGTGTTTTCGTAAGAAATAAGTATCAAGAAAACCTAAAGCGTTACAATGAAAACGGCACCTTAATTTACGAGGCAAACTACAACGAAGATGGCTATGAAAACGGAGTCGTAAAATATTACCACGATAATGGTCAACTAGAGCTTGTATATAGCTCTAAAAATGGAACACTTACTGGTAAAGCAGAACGTTATTGGCCAAATGGAGATATTAAAGAAATAATTGAATACAATTCTGAAGGAACAGTTGTAAGCGCAGAACAGCGTAAAATGGTAAGTCCAAAAGTAATTGTAAAAAGTACAACCACAAATGTCAAACAAGCGCCAAAACCTTCATCTAAAATAGGGTTTAAAACCAATTCTTACAACAAGCTGTTTAATGCAAATAAAGAAATTTGGATGGAAGGTGAATTTAAAAACGGAATACTTTGGAATGGGAGACTGTACATTTATGATAATGATGGTTTACTTGAAAAAGTAGAAGTTTACAAAAATGGATTCTACCATTCAGACGGACAATTATAGCCAAAAACAAAATTCTACGTTTATCCCTTCAATTTAGTTAGTTGAAGGGATTTTTTTGCTTAAAATTTCCTTATTTTCGTACTCCTTACAAAACATAAAAATGGCAAAACAAGCATTACAGATATACAACAGTTTAAACAGCAAAAAAGAAGTCTTTAAACCTATACATGGGGATTTTGTTGGACTCTACGTTTGCGGTCCGACCGTATACAGTAACGTTCACCTCGGGAATTGCAGAACTTTTATAAACTTTGATCTAGTTTACAGGTATTTACTCAAACTCGGCTACAAAGTAAGGTATGTAAGAAATATTACTGATGCCGGACATCTAGAGTCGGATGCAGATACTGGAGAGGATAAAATTGCTAAAAAAGCTAGGTTACAGCAGTTAGAACCCATGGAAATAGTACAACAATACACCGTAGATTTTCATGATACTTTAGCCAAGTTCAACAACCTTCCTCCGAACATAGAACCAACGGCTACAGGACATATAATTGAACAAATAGAACTCATAGAGAAAATTATAAAGAATGGTTTCGCTTACGAAGTAAATGGCTCTGTTTATTTTGATGTAGAGAAATACAACCAAGCAGAAAACTATGGCGAACTTTCTGGAAGAAAAATTGAAGACCTTATTTCTGGAACAAGAGATCTAGACGGACAATCTGAAAAAAGATCTCCACTTGATTTTGCTCTATGGAAAAATGCTTCTGAATCACATATTATGAAATGGCCTTCTCCATGGGGAATTGGATTTCCAGGTTGGCATTTAGAGTGTTCAGCTATGAGCACAAAATATTTAGGAAAAAAGTTCGATATACACGGAGGTGGAATGGATTTAAAGTTTCCACACCACGAATGTGAAATTGCCCAAGGCTGTGCAGGTACTGGTCATAAACCTGTAAATTATTGGATGCACGCCAATATGCTTACTTTAAATGGAAGGAAAATGAGTAAATCTACTGGTAATAACTTACTGCCTGCCGAATTATTTTCTGGAGAAAACGATCAATTAGAAAAAGCCTATCATCCTATGGTGGTTCGTTTCTTTATGATGCAAGCACATTATAGAAGTGAGTTAGATTTTAGTTCAGCTGCTCTAAATGCAGCAGAAAAAGGATTCAAACGCCTGTTGGAAGGTATCAAAACACTCGATAATCTGAAAGAATCTGAAGAATCATCGCAAGATGTAAAAACCCTTGTTGCTTCTTTTTATGCTGCGATGAATGACGATTTTAATGCACCCATTTTGGTTGCCAATCTATTCGAAGCCGTAAAATATATCAACTTATGCAGAGATGGAAAAGCAACCATTTCTAAAGGAGACTTAAAGTTACTTAAAAAAGAAATCCATGCTTTCGTTTTTGACGTGATTGGTTTACAACAGATTTCTAATGGAGATAACACGAGCTTGGATAAAGTAATGGAACTTGTCTTAGATATGCGCCAGACAGCACGTGAGAATAAAGATTGGACAACCTCTGATAAAATTAGAGATTACCTCAACGAAGCTGGAATTACAATTAAAGATAGTAAAGAAGGAGTAAGCTGGAGCAACAACTAAAATTGCATGCTTACTGCTTAATCTTAGATAAAAAAAGCCATTTTGGTTTTAAACAATTATAAATTAGGGAGAGTAACACTATCGGATTAGAAAATCCACTCCCTTAATTCTCCTTCAAAGGGGAAAACAAAAAAAAGAATTATGTTAACACCAGATGTACCCAAAAAATTATTTCTGCTCGATGCGTATGCTTTAATTTACAGGGCATATTTTGCTTTCTCTAAAAATCCTAGAGTTAATTCTAAAGGACAAAACACATCGGCTGCTTTCGGTTTTACTAATGCTTTAATTGACGTAATCAATAGAGAAAAACCTACCCACATAGCTGTTGTATTTGATGCACCCGGAGGAGCGACTAATAGGCAAGATGATTTTACGGCCTACAAAGCAAACAGACAAGAAATGCCTGAGGATATACGCTCAATGATAGAGCCGATTAAAGAAATTGTTGAGGCATTTTGTATTCCCATTTTACTCAAAGAAGGATACGAAGCTGATGATGTGATAGGTACGTTGGCCAAGGTAGCTGAAAAAAAAGGATTTCAAACCTATATGATGACACCAGACAAAGACTTTGGTCAGCTGGTTTCTGAAAATATCTTTATGTATAAACCTGGCCGAAGAGGGGAACCCGCTGAAGTTTGGGGTGTGCCCGAGATATGTGCCAAATTTGAAGTGGATGATCCCTTGAAAGTAATCGACATACTTGGACTTTGGGGAGACGCAGTGGATAACATACCAGGAATTCCCGGTATTGGAGAAAAAACATCTAAAAAACTTATTGCCCAATACGGATCTGTTGAGGGTTTGATAGAACATGCAGATGAACTTAAAGGAAAACAAAAAGAAAATGTTATCAATTTTGCTGACCAAGGACGAATGTCTAAAATGCTAGCAACAATAATTCTTGATGTTGACGTTCCTTTTGATGTAGAACACTTGACACTTTGCGCACCAGACAAAGAAAAAATCAAGAAAGTATTTACTGAACTCGAATTCAGAAATATGGCAAAACGTGTGCTAGGAGAAGAAATCGTGATTACTTCACAACCCTCTACAACTAGTGATTCGCAGTTAGACTTATTTGGAACACAATCAAATATAGAGCACCAAGAACCTGTAGAAGAGACAAAAGTAAAAACAATAGCTACAGAGAAACCCAGCTATCACTTCGTAAATACACCCGAGGAGAGAGAAAAGCTTTTGAACATGATGTTGGAGCAAACTTCTGTCTGTTTTGATACAGAAACTACCTCTTTAGAAGCTCGAAATGCAGACATAGTTGGTTTAGCCATTTCATGGAAAGCCAGAGAAGCTTATTACGTTCCTTTTCCTGCCGACTATGCTGCTGCTAAAGTAATGCTACACCATTTTAAACCTTTCTTTGAAAGTAAAAGCATAGAAAAAGTAGCACATAATATCAAGTATGACATTAAGGTAGTAAACCGTTACGATGTAGATGTCAAAGGACCACAATTTGATACAATGATCGCACATTATTTGTTGTCTCCAGATGGAAGACATTCAATGGATAGATTAGCCGAATATTACTTGAAATATAAACCGATTTCTATAGAAACATTGATTGGTAAGAAAGGGAAAAATCAAAAATCTATGGCTGATATTCCCCAAGAACAAATTACAGATTATGCTTGTGAAGATGCAGATATTACATGGCAATTAAAAGTACTTTTTGAACCCGAAATTCAAAAAGAACATCTAAAACAGTTGTTTTATGAAATGGAAATGCCGTTGGTTTCTGTGTTGAAAAATATGGAAGTAGAAGGAATAAATCTAGATACTGAAGGTTTAACCCATTTCTCAAAAGAACTAAATACTACGTTAATTGATTTAGAAGAGAAAATCAAGCATTTAGCAGGTCAAGAAGATTTTAATCTAGACTCACCCAAACAGCTAGGAGAAGTGCTGTTCGACAAAATGAAAATCTCTTCAAAGGCAAAGAAAACTAAAACAGGTCAATACTCTACCTCAGAAGATGTGCTTCAAAAACACAAAGATGACCACGAAATAATTCCTTTAATTCTAGACTACAGATCGCTCAGAAAATTAAAAAGCACTTATGTAGACGCTCTACCCTTGTTAGTGGATGAAAAAGACAAACGCATACATACACACTATATGCAAACTGTTGCAGCCACAGGAAGATTAAGTTCTACAAATCCTAATCTTCAAAACATTCCTATTCGAACAGAGAAAGGAAGAGAAATAAGAAAAGCTTTTATCCCTAGAGATGAAAATTATCTCCTTATGGCTGCAGACTATTCGCAAATAGAATTACGAATTATTGCTGCATTAAGTGGAGATAAAAATATGATTCATGCCTTTCAAAATGGAGATGACATTCATGTAGCCACAGCCTCAAAGGTATTTAATTTACCCATGGAAGAGGTAACCAGAGACCAACGTTCTTCTGCTAAAGCAGTTAACTTTGGAATAATTTACGGACAAGGTGCCTTTGGATTAGCTCAAAATTTAGGGATATCGAGAAAAGAAGCAAAAACAATTATTGATGGTTATTTTGAACAGTACGGGACTATCAAAACCTATATGGAACAAGCTGTAATAGATGCAAGAGAAAAAGGCTATGTAGAAACCATTATGAAAAGAAGGCGCTATTTACCAGACATTAATTCTGCCAATGCAGTAGTAAGAGGTTTTGCCGAAAGAAATGCAATTAACGCTCCAATTCAAGGTTCTGCTGCAGATATTATAAAAGTTGCCATGATTAATGTCGCACAAAGAATGGAAAAAGAGAACGTTAAATCTAAAATGCTTCTTCAAGTACATGATGAACTGGTATTTGATGTGCACTTGGATGAAAAAGAAATCATGACCAAACTAGTGAAAGAGGAAATGGAAAACGCCATTAAGATGGAAGTTCCTATGGAAGTAGAATACGAATTAGCAAATAATTGGCTAGATGCGCATTAGATAAAAAATGAATTGGAAATTTGAAGTTCAATATTAAAAATGATATACTTCTTCAAATTTCTAATTCTTCTTTTCTTGGGCGTTACCTGCCTATCGGCTGGTCGGGCTATACGCACTCGCTATTTTTCTAAGATAAATATCTAATAAAAATGAGCTCACACAAATGCTGCTATCCCTAACGCAAATCCACGTTCTAAAATTCTATTTAATTGTAAATCGTTATTTGGTTTAACAACATATATTTATCTAAAGCCGAAAGAATAAAATATCATCATTAATTGTAACTTAGTAAAAACCAAAATTATGCAGATGAAAAAACTTAATTTATTGTTTATGGGAACCATGCTTTTAGCTGCTTGTTCAGATAACGAAAATAAAACAGAAAAAATGGAAACCACCAAGGCAGAAAAAATTGAAGTATCCTACCCAGAAACAGAAAAAATTGAGGTTAGCGATACATTTTTTGGTAAAGAAATTATTGATCCGTACAGATGGTTAGAAGACGATAGAAGTGATAAAACTGCTGCTTGGGTAAAAGCTCAAAACGAGGTTACTTTTGCTTACCTTAACAAGATTCCATACAGAGAAGAACTTAAAAATAAACTAGAAAAAGTATTTAATTACGAGCGTCTTTCCGCACCTTTTAAAAGGGGAAACTATACCTACTATTATAAAAATGATGGTTTACAAGACCAGTCTATTCTATACAGAAAGGGAGCAGATGAAAAAGAAGAAGTATTCTTAGATCCTAACCAATTTACAGAAGATGGTACAACCTCTTTGGGTGGAGTTTCTTTTACTAAAGACGGTAGCCTAGTTGCTTATTCAATTTCAGAAGGTGGTTCTGATTGGAGAAAAGTAATAGTTATGGATGCAGCATCTAAAAACATATTAGAAGATACTTTAGTAGATGTTAAATTCAGTGGAATTTCTTGGAGAAACAATGCTGGTTTTTACTATTCTAGCTACGAGAAACCAGAAGGGAGTGAACTGTCTGCTAAAACAGACCAACACATTTTATATTACCACAAATTAGGAACAGCACAAAGTACAGACCTTGTTATTTTTGGTAAAAAAGCATCCGAAAAACACAGATATGTTGGCGGAAACGTAACCGAAGACGGAAGGTATTTATTGGTGAGCGGAGCAAACTCTACCTACGGTAATAAACTTTTTATAAAAGATTTAGAAAGCGAAAGTGCTAGTTTTAAAACCATTTTAAATCACGAAAATAGCTCTACCTACGTTGCAGAAAACGAAGGCAACAAACTTTTCATATATACAGATTTAGATGCGCCAAATTACAGACTAGTTACGGTTAATGCAGAAAATCCAACAGCAGAAAATTGGGTAGACTTTATTGCAGAAGAAGAAAATGTATTAAGTATCAGCTCTGGAGGAGGATATTTATTTGCACAATACATGGTAGATGCACTTTCTAAAGTTGTACAGTATAATTTTGACGGAAAAAAAGTAAGAGAAGTTAAACTACCAGGTTTAGGCACAGCAAGTGGTTTTGGAAGTAAGAAAGAAGAAAAAGAAATGTATTTCTCTTTTACTAATTACAAAACTCCAGGTACAACATTTAAGTACAATGTAGAAAGTGGTGAATACGAAAAATATTGGTCGCCCAAAATTGATTTTAACCCTGATAACTACGTTTCTGAGCAGGTATTCTATACTTCTAAAGACGGTACAAAAGTTCCAATGATGATTACACATAAAAAGGGAATTGAATTGAACGGTAAAAATCCGACTATTTTATATGGTTATGGTGGTTTTAATGTAAGTCTAACTCCTTCTTTTAGCACAACAAATGCCATCTGGATGGAATTGGGCGGAATTTATGCCGTACCAAACCTTAGAGGTGGTGGTGAATACGGAAAAGAATGGCATGTAGCTGGCACAAAGCAACAAAAGCAAAACGTATTTGACGATTTTATTGCTGCAGCAGAATATTTAAAAGAAAAGAACTACACTTCTACAGAGTATTTAGCCATTCGTGGAGGTTCTAATGGCGGTTTATTGGTTGGAGCGGTTATGACTCAGCGTCCAGATTTAATAAAAGTTGCATTACCCGCAGTTGGTGTTTTAGATATGTTGCGTTACCATACTTTTACGGCCGGAGCAGGTTGGGCATTTGATTACGGTACTGCAGAAGATGACCAAGCTATGTTTGAGTATTTATTAGGATATTCTCCTGTTCACAACGTAAAAGAAGGAAGTTCTTATCCTGCAACAATGGTTACTACTGGAGATCATGATGATAGAGTTGTACCGGCTCACTCTTTTAAATTTGCTGCGCAATTACAAGATAAACATGTAGGAGAAAACCCTGTTTTAATTAGAATAGAAACCAATGCCGGACATGGAGCAGGAACCCCAATTTCTAAAACAATAGAACAAAGTGCAGATATGATAGGGTTTACGCTTTATAATATGGGGATTGGTAGTTTGGATTATTAGATGAGTAGATAATTTTTGTTAAGGCTTCCCTCCTTCAGAAGGAAAGAAAAAACACTAATTTTTGAAAATTAAACATTAGAGCAAAATAGAGTACAATGCATCCTCCGCCTTTATTTCCGCTACGCTTCAACAAAAGCACCTCCTTCAACAAGGAGGTATAGAAACTAAAAAGCACCTCTCAAAACTGAAAGGTGCTTTTTTCATATATATACTTTCTTAAAGTGTACCTCTAGATTCTTGCTCTCTTTCAATTGCTTCAAACAAAGCTTTAAAGTTTCCTTTACCAAAAGATTGTGCTCCTTTTCTTTGGATAATCTCAAAGAACATAGTTGGTCTATCTAAAACGGGTTTGGTAAAGATTTGAAGTAAATAACCTTCGTCATCTCTATCAATTAAGATTCCTAATTCTTTTAATGGAGCTAAATCTTCATCAATCTCTCCTACTCTATCTAATACGGTATCGTAATACACTTCTGGCACATATAAGAACTCAACACCTCTATTTCTTAATGCAGTAACCGTTTCTATGATATTATCCGTTGCCAAAGCGATGTGTTGTACTCCTGCTCCGTTGTAAAAGTCTATGTATTCCTCAATTTGAGATTTCTTTTTACCTTCTGCTGGCTCGTTGATTGGGAATTTAATTCTTCCGTTGCCGTTAGACATTACCTTAGACATTAATGCCGTGTAATCTGTAGAAATATCTTTATCATCGAAAGAAACCAATTGCGCAAAGCCCATTACTTTTCCGTAAAATTCGCACCATTTGTTCATTTCATTCCAACCTACGTTTCCAACCATGTGATCAATAAATTTTAGTCCGGTTGGTTCTGCTTTGTATAATGGATTCCATGCTTTATATCCCGGCAAGAAAATTCCGTTGTACGCAGAACGTTCAACAAAAACGTGAACCGTTTCACCGTAGGTATGAATTCCAGAAAAAACAACTTTTCCGTCTTTATCCTCTCTGGTAACCGGTTCCATGTACGACTCAGCTCCTCTGGCAGTAGTTTCTTTGTAAGATTTTGTAGCATCGTCTACCCAAAGAGCAACCACTTTAACACCATCACCGTGCTTGTTAATATGCTCGTTTATTGGTCCGTCTTTCTCTAAAGGAGAAGTTAAAACGATAGTAATCTTATCTTGTCTAAGCACATAAGAAACGGTGTCTTTTGATCCTGTTTCTAATCCGCGGTAGGCTAGTGGTTGAAATCCCCAAGCAGCCATGTAATAAAACGCAGCTTGTTTTGCGTTTCCTACATAAAGTTCTACGAAATCTGTTCCTAATAAGGGTAAAAAATCCTCTGCCTGAGGTACTACCTTTTCTAAATTTAATGACGTTGTATCTGTACTCATAATTTTTTTATTTTTCTAATTTAAACGATTGAAGTCCTTCCCCTCACATTTCTACTCTGCTCGATGTCATGGAAGTTATACTAGTTATTTATCTAACCAACTGTAAACGTAATCTTCATCACACATATCTACAGCTGCTTGTGTTAATTTTAAAGGTCTAAATGTATCCACCATAACGGCTAATTCTCCCGTTTCTTTTTTACCAATGCTTGTTTCCATTGTTCCAGGGTGCGGACCATGAGGAATACCACCTGGATGAAGCGAAATAAATCCTTTTTCTACGTGCGCCCTACTCATAAAATCTCCGTCTACGTAATACAATACCTCATCAGAGTCTATATTACTATGGTTGTACGGCGCAGGAATTGCTTCTGGATGATAATCATACAAACGTGGAACAAAAGAACAAATCACAAAGTTATGTGCCTGAAAAGTTTGATGCACGGGCGGTGGTTGATGCACTCTACCTGTAATGGGTTCAAAATCTTTAATGTTAAACGCGTACGGAAAATTGTATCCATCATACCCAACTACATCAAACGGGTGTGAAGCGTAAGTAAGCTCATGTAAGGTATTTTCTTTCTTAATTTTTATAAGAAAATCTCCATTTTCATTATGTGTTTCTAATTCAGAAGGCGTGCGTAAATCTCTCTCGCAAAAAGGAGAATGCTCTAATAATTGTCCAAATCTATTTCTGTAACGTTTAGGTGTTAACACCGGAGAAAATGATTCAACAATAAACAATCTATTTACCTCTGTATCAAAATCTATTTGATAAATAATTCCTCTTGGCACTACTAAATAATCTCCGTAACCAAACGGAATATTACCTAACATCGTTCTCAGCGTTCCTGTTCCTTCATGCACAAACAGTACTTCATCTGCATCTGCATTTTTATAATAATAATTGCGTAAAGATTTTTTTGGAGCTGCTAAAACAATATTCAAATCATTATTAAACATAACGGTTACTCTACTGTCTAAAAAATCATCTGCTGGCTTAGTTTTAAACCCATTAAGCATACGCGATGTAATGTTTTTATCTACAGCTGCCGTTGGAGAAACATCTACAGAGTTTCCTACGTTTTTTACTTGTGTTGGTCTTTGCGTGTGATAAAGCAAACTTGCCATACCATCAAAACCTTCAGTCCCGAAAAGCTGTTCGAAATAAAAAGAACCATCTTCTTTCTTAAAAGTGGTATGTCTTTTATGCGGGATTTTACCCATTTTATGATAAAACGGCATATTTATTTAAAATTTGTGTGAATAATTAATCATTTTTCAATGAAAGTGAATTTTACATAAAGTTGTAACCTCTCATTCTGGATCTCGCTTTAGAAGCGTTTTATCCTTTATTTTTACGTATTTCCAACTCATAAATAAATATAAAATCACTGTTTAGACAAATATAAAGAATTGTAAAGTCTTTTATAAATAAACGATATGTTATTTTTGCTCTAAGATTTAGTAAGTATGAAAAAGGTTTTGGTAATTGGAGCTGGCGGACAAATTGGGTCTGAGCTTGTTTTAGAATTAAGAAAGAGATTTGGAAATGAATCTGTTATTGCTTCAGATGTTAAAGAAGAATGTCCGGAAGTATTAAAAGCAGGTGTTTACAAACAAATTGACGTTTTAAAGCGAGAAGAACTTTGGAATTATGTTAAAGAGCAAAACATTACTGAAATTTATCTTTTAGCTGCATTACTTTCTGCTACGGCAGAAAAACACCCAGAGTTTGCATGGAAATTAAACATGGAAGGGTTATTTAATGTGTTAGATCTTGCTAAAGAAAAGATTATTAATAAGGTCTTCTGGCCTAGTTCAATTGCGGTTTTTGGTCCAACCACACCTAAACAAAACACTCCACAAAAAACAGTTATGGAGCCTACCACAGTTTACGGTATCTCTAAACAAGCTGGCGAAAGATGGTGCGAATACTACCATAATATTTATGGAGTGGATGTGCGTTCTATCCGTTATCCGGGTTTAATTTCTTACACTTCTTTACCAGGTGGAGGAACAACAGATTACGCAGTAGACATTTTTTATAACGCTAGAAAACGCAATACATACACGTGCTTTTTATCAGAAAATACAGCATTGCCTATGATGTATATGGAAGATGCAATTAAAGCTACGGTAGATTTGATGGAGGCTCCAGTAGAACAAATTAAAGAACGTTCTTCTTACAATTTAGCAGGTATTTCTTTTACTCCGAAAACACTTACAGAAGCAATACAAAAAATACAACCCGATTTTACAATTGATTACACACCAGATTTTAGACAAAAAATTGCAGATTCTTGGCCTTCTTCTATTGATGATAGCGCAGCAAAAAAAGATTGGGGATGGCAAGAAAAATTTGACTTAGATTCCATGGTTAAAGTTATGTTGGATAATGTGAATCCGGATTTGATAGATTAGTTAATACCTCCTTCGGTGAAGGAGGTGGGCTCCAAGGCACTTGGAGGTCGGAGGATGCAAACTGAATTAATTCTGTGTAGTAATTCTTCAAATCGTAACTTCTATATCTACCGATTTACTTTCTAAAACAAAGTTCTAAACTTCGCAATCATCCTCCGTCTCGTTCCTCAACACCTCCTTCAGCGAAGGAGGTATATTTTTATCTAAGTGTCTTTTTTTCAATTAAATAATATACTATCTTTAATTGAAAATGCACTTTTATGAATAAACCAATCTTAACATTCGCTCGTGAACTAAGAAAATCAGGAACTCAAGCAGAAAAAACAATTTGGAAATACTTTCTATCCAGAAAACAAACTGGTTATCGATTTCTAAGACAAAGAATTATTGACCATTATATTGTAGACTTTTACAACTACGAACTGCAGTTAATAATAGAGATAGATGGTAACAGTCATATTAGCAAGAACGAAAAAGACAGGATTAGACAAGATCATTTAGAAAAATATGGCTTCACAGTAATCCGATATACAGAAAATGAAGTTATCAATAATTTGGAAAATATTAAAAGAGATATTCTACACGTAATTTATTGTTTGGAACAAAAAGACAACAATAGAAAGAAAAAATGGAAGTAAACGAAATACCTCCTTCGGTGAAGGAGGTGGGCTCCAAGGCACTTGGAGGTCGGAGGATGCAAACTGAATTAATTCTGTGTAGTAATTCTTCAAATCATAACTTCTATATCTACCGATTTACTTTCTAAAATAAAGTTCTAAACTACGCAACCATCCTCCGTCTCGTTCCTCGACACCTCCTTCAGCGAAGGAAGTGTATTTTTAAACATTAAAATCTTATATTCCGTATCTTCGTAAAAAATCTTAAGATGAAGGTTGTTATTGTGGGCGGTGGTGTTGCGGGGATTTGTCTCGGACATCAACTAGAAAATGTTGGGCTTGACTTTAAAATTATTACTAAAAAGGAGAATTACAGCAGTACAATTGCTGCCGGAATGATAAATCCTATTGTTTTTAGAAAAATGCTTAAAAGTTGGGAAGCAGACACACTTGTACCTTATTTAGATACCTTTTATGTTAAAATAGAAGAAAAAATTGGAAGTAAGTTTTATCATCGTATGCCTATACGTCGTTGTTTTTCTACACCTGAAGAAAAACAACTATGGATAGAAAAACGAGAAGAAGGAAATACTTATTTAGACTATTTATCTCCTTTACAAGAAAGTGCACCCCACTACGCTAAAACAGAAAACGGCAGTGGATTTGTGCAAAAAGGTGGTTATATTTCTTCGGCTCAATTTGTAGAAAACAACCAGCACTATTTTCAAAAACACGGAAAATTAGAATACACTGAATTTGATTACGATGCCATTGATATTGAAAAAAAATGCTACAATGGTGAACCGTTTGATTATTTAATTTTTGCAGAAGGTTACAAAGGAACGTATAACCCTTTCTTTAACTACCTTCCTCTCAACCATACGAAAGGAGAAATCTTAGAAATAACTTCTAAAGAACTCTTAGAAGATGAAATTTTGAACCGAAAATGCTTTGTGCTTCCAACAGGTAACCAAACCTTTAGACTAGGCGCAACCTTTGATTGGAATACAGAAGACCTTACACCAACGGCTGAAAAAAAACAAGAATTACTAAATAAATACGCTGCCATTTGTTCTGCAAAAATGGAAGTTACCGATCATAAAACTGGCATTAGACCAACTGTTCCTGATAGGCGACCATTAATGGGGAAGCACCCAAAGTATCCATTTATGGTAATTTTTAACGGCTTAGGAACAAAAGGATATATGCTAGCTCCGTACTTGAGCGAACATTTACTTAAACATGTAATTGAGCACACTCCTCTAAACAAAGAAGTAAATATTGAACGTTGGAAAAAATGGCAATATCAACCATAAAAAGGGTCTTTTTAAGACAATTTCTATTTGCTATTTAAAATCAATATAAACAACCGAGTAAAAGCATTATCTTTGTATAAAATTTAAATTTAAAAAGATATGTATCCTCCAGAATTAGTAGCACCCATGAAAGAAGACTTAACTTCTGTTGGGTTTGAACAATTAACATCTGCAGAAGAGGTTGATAATAAAATTAACAACGCAGAAGGTACACTTTTGGTAGTTGTAAACTCTGTTTGCGGATGTGCAGCAGGAAATATGCGCCCTGGTGTTAAACTTTCTATTGACAGCGATAAAAAACCAAGCGGTTTAGCAACTGTATTTGCAGGTGTAGATAGCGAAGCTACAAACCAAGCAAGAAAGTACTTTTTACCTTACCCTCCATCTTCACCATCAATTGCATTATTCAAAGATGGTAAATTGGTTCATTTCTTAGAAAGACACCACATTGAAGGAGGTTCAGCAACAATGATTGCAGAAAACTTGAAAGAAGCTTACGCAGCATACTGCTAATTTGCAAACAAGAAAATAATTAAGACTATTTGAACAAAGTAGTCTTTGTTTTGAAAAAACACCCGAACTTGATGAAACATGCTCGGGTGTTTTTTTATTATTTTAGGTGATTATTGTTTCATCATCTTTTTAGATGCTACAATTTTTCCATCAGCTACTAAAGTATACGTATAAATACCTGTACTTAAATCTGATCCAAATACATTGATTTGACCTTCTCCTCTTTCAACAACATCTACCGTATTTATTAATTGACCGTTAGTGTTATAGAAATGAATTTGTGCCTTTTGCACAGATGCTGGTATGTTGTACGTTATAATTGTACGTTCAGCAAATGGGTTAGGTACGTTTTGATCTAATACAATGTTTTCTTTATCAGATAACTCTACATTAAGCATTGTACGCAGTGTTTTTTGCTCTTCTGCAGTGTTTTCTAAAACCATTGAATTATTAATCTCACACAAGATTGGTAATAAAGCACCTAAACAATTTTCTAATTGTGTAAGTCTATCGTTTAAATTATTTATGATAGAATCTTTGGATGCTAATTCTTCTTGCTGCGAATTTACACCGGCGATTAGCAATGGTATGATTTCTTCATATTCTACACCTTTGTAATTTACCTCAGGAGATATTTGATTTCCTAAAGAATCATAATGAGCAGGAGAAGTGTGATTACTAACTAAAGTTGGTAATACCGTTTCTACCTCTTGTGCAATTAATCCCATTTGCTCGTCTGATTCAAACATAAACTCTGAATAGTTTACGGTATCATAGTAGTAACGCTTAGGTTGTAATTGGCCAAGTAAATCTAATGGATTATCAATTAAATTGACATCTGTTTTAAACTGAGCATCAGAACCTGTTACTGTTCCGCCTGGTAAAGTGAGCACACCTGTAATTCTCACATTACCTTGAAAAAATCCTGCATAGCTTAAATTACCACCTGATGCGATAGCACGAACTCCATAATTAACCTGATTGTTACCGTTAGCTTGAAAAACACCACCAGTTACAGTATTATTCCCATTACCAAAGGCAGCACCTCTAACACCATTTAATGAAAGGCAATCAGTACCATTAGCAACATTATCTGAACCCCAACCTATACCACTCATTGGTGTACCTTGATTTTCTACAAAAGCTCTTGCAATTACTGCACGCGTATTGCTAGAACCAAATGTTTCAAAATATCCGCCAGTTGCTGGCGTATTAGGTTGCAGTGCATTAACAGTTCCTCTTACACCATAAGCTTGTTTAGCATCAAGTGTATTTATTTCTCCGTGTATAGCAATTTGTTCTTGCATACTTAGGTTGTTATTTTCTGCAACAAAGCTGTAAATACCTGTTGCATTTTCAGATTGTGTTCTATCAATTCTGCTTCTTATACCTCCTTGAAAATTAGGATTGACCGGGACTAAATTATTTGTGTAGAAATCAGAATTCCACTCTTCATCCTCACTGTACACATTTAATTTAGCTTCTAGCGGTTCGCTGCAATCATAGCCAAAACCTGTTCTATTTTTACCAATGATATCATTATTGGTAAAGTACAAATTTTGATTATTTAAGTTAACACGGTTATCTGCAGTTAATGCTCCAGCTAAAGGGTCTGGGTCTGTACAATCTGCACCAAAACCGCCATTTATAGGCTCTATAGTTTTCCAGTGCACCCTATTTTCATCAGCAGGGTTGATTACCAAAACTTGTGTTAAAGAAGCATCTTCTGTTACTTCTCTAATCCTTAAATCTCCATCAATGTCTAATTTAGCATCAATAGGCGCTGGAGCTCCAGGGTTGTTTGCGGTAAAATTACCAATACCAACCATACCATAATTAGACGCTGGCATTGTTGAAGCTAATCCAGGAATCATTCTTGCAACTTCAAGACCGTCTGCAGATTGAGAAATGGGATCTCCTTGCCCTGATACTCCGGTAGTAGTTGATGTGAAAACAAATCTCAGATTATCAGGGCCAACATTGTTTACTCCTGCTGATTGATTATCTCCCCAGTTAATAATAGCGTCATATCTATCATTACCTTCTTCTTTTAATCCTACGTACATATTATCAGTACCATTAGATGTAAATGTTCCAATATCCATCCAATTTCGCCAACCATCATCTGTTGCTATTCCAAAAGGATTATTTGCACCAGTATTATAGCCTAAATGCATTAAACTTCTCGGCTGTGTTACTGGTTGATTTCCTCTATGAGAAACAGATATTCTTGTTATATTATTATTGCCCGAGTTGATTAATGGCTGTGGCACATCAAAAGAGTTAATTGTTGAAACTCTTAAACGTTCACCATTCTGTATTCCACCAGCAATGTCGTTCCAATCTGTTTGTACAATAAACGGCGTGTTTTCTTGCCATCTTAAGAAAGCATGCACACTTGTATTGTTATCGTATAGTTGGTTATCAAGACCAAATCTTAAACCGTCATTGTGTGTTTCACCAGTACCGGGGCGGTTAATATCATCTCTGTAGGTAATTTGCATAAAACCATAACGCTCTTGGTTAGCACCACCGTTTCTTCTATCATAACTCATGTGCAATAAACTCTGCATTGCTGAATAAATATTGGTACCTTCATTAATACCAAAAGTATTACCCAAGCCGGCTAAACCCTCTCCAGACATACGTAAGACATGTAAACCATCTATATCATCTGCTCTTCTAAGGTTGTTGCTTGTATTTGTAAAACCACCACCTTCTGTAAACCTAAACACAAAATGATCCGGACCAAATGCAGAACCAGGATTATCACTCCAAGTAATAGTTGTTTCTGTAACATCTATACCATTGCCCAATTTGCGTAAACCCATATAAGATAAATCATTATTATCTGTAAAGGTAATTCCGGTTTTCATCCATGGCCTAAAACCAAATTGTTGCACAAAATCACCTTCTCTACCGTTTAAATGCAGTAATGAAAAAGGCCCTCTAGGATTACCTAAACCAGAAGCAGGGTTTTGACTCCACAATGCATCTTTGTTAAAGCCTAAGCCAAAGTAGCCAGAGGTGTTTACACCATTTTGGTCATTTGAAAAAGTATATCCATTTATTGGATATTGATTAGGAAAAGTAAAATCACCATTTAACCTAGCTCTATAAGTATTTTGAGCTAACCCACCTGTGATAAAATAAATTGGTGAATTCCAACGTGTACCAAAAATATTATTGGTACCACCACCATTATCAGAACTACCGGCTCTAGACCAGTAGTTTGGGTTTGTTGCACCACCATTTCCTGGGTTATTTACCGTTGGGGCTTGTTGACCCCAAGAGTATGCAGTAATTAGTGAGACTGCATATAATATTATTTTTTTCATTTGTAATTTGATTACCTAAACAAATGAATGAATCCACTTTTTATATTTTCTTGAGTCTCTTTATCTTTAACTTGATAAAAATAAACACCATCACTGCACGGTTCTCCATTTTTTGCATTTCCATCCCAAGACGCGTTATCTTCTGTAAGTTCAAATACGATGTTTCCCCAGCGATTAAGAATATAAATATCAAAAATGCCTGAATAATTTTCTAAATTATAAAGATCATTGACACCGTCATTATTTGGGGTAAATGTATTTGGTAAATCTACACTACACATATTTGAGGTAGGCAACTCAATTAACTGGATTCGATCTATGTAATAATATGGCGCTGCTTCTGTATTAGAAAGGGTACTTGATTGAATTACAATGGTGTCATTTTCATGAAAATCGGTCAAAAAACCAAGGGTAAGGTAACTATCATTATATTTTGCAAAGAAATCGACTGATAAAACTGTCCAATTCATAGTATCCACAGCATCCACCATATTGAAAATCAATAAATTATTATAGACCGTCATTTCATCTAAATTATTGTGATACAAGCTATCTACCGATAAAGAAACATGTAATGCACTTAGCTGATAATTTGATAAATTAGAGCGGTTCACAGCAAAACTTAACCTATAGCGAGAGCAGGGTTTTAGCGTTTTTTTTAATTTTGTTTGTATCATTTCTCTTGAAAAATCTAACCCTTCAGATATCATCCATGATAACGGTAAAATACCTACATACCCATTACCATCATACGGTTCTTGGTAGCCCCAAAAATTATTGGGCACACTTACCATTCCGTTGTTACATCTATTAAAATAATCTGGTGATCCAATACCAGATGGGTTAGAGTACCACCAACCTACACATTTTTGAAATTGACCATCGCCCAAATCATTACCAGTAGGGCAAGAGGTGTACTCTTCAAAACTGCCATTAACAATTAAGTTTTCTTGCCCTAAAGCTAGAATAGAAGTTAAGAACAGAATAAAAAAATAAAAAGTGGTTCTAAACATTTGTTTAGTATTGTTATTTAATTTTTTTGCTTATCCAAACTACGCCTATGAGCGTTGGCTTGCATGCAACGTTTATCTAATAAACAAAGATACAGTAGTAGCAGTTGGTACTGTCTGTTTTTTATTTTAAGTGTTTGATTCTGTTAAATCTACGACAAATTTGTCATAAACCTAATTTATACAATACCCATACTTGCATGTGCAAAGTATAGATGATATAGGTTTAATCAAGCAATTAGGAGCCAATGTTAGAAAAAATAGAGTGTCGCGCAATTTAAGTCAGGCACAGTTGGCTTTTGAAATTGGTTGTACGTTAAGGCAGGTACAAGGAATAGAAGCAGGTGAATCTAAGGTAAATGTTTTACTTTTTATTAAAATAGCTACGGCATTAAATATAGATATGAATGTGCTTTGCCTATTAGATTAGCTTTTAAATTCCTTCTTCAGCAAAAGTACTGTAATAGTTACCAACGGAAGCTCCTGTTGAAATAAACTCAAACCGATTGTTTTGACCAGAAACTTGCCCACTACCCCCAAAACGGGCGTGTATCTCTGACCCTCCAGTATTATTAGAGGTAAATAAATCCAGATGAGCATTCGTTCCTCCAGCAGCGATTATTCTTAATCCATCTCCAAAATTACCAGCCCAGGAGCTCAGTGGAGCACCTGTTGTTACTATGGCGCGTTGTATGCCGTTGGTGCGGATACGCAATGGTTGGTTGTTGTTGGTTCCTAAGACTGCCCCAGGAGGAGCATTGTTTCCTCCTGTATTCCAATCTTGGGCTACAAGGTCATTTGCACTTATGACCACTAAAGTGAATAATATTGAACTTAAAAGTTTTTTCATATTTTTTGAGTTATGGGTGAATAAATAGTTTACGTGTAATCAATGAGTTTTCAATCTCTAATTTTATGTAATAAGTCGAAGATGGTAGATTGCTTAGATCAAGATGAAAGTCTAAATCGTTCGGATTATCAGCAAGAACTAGCTTGCCTATTGAATTAAAAACAAAATATCTTTTTATTGGTTGTATTGAGACGATTTTAACGAAACCGCTAGAAGGGTTTGGATACAATAAAGTAGCTTCATCTATTACATTTTCATATATACTATTACCGCTACAAGACTCAACCTTAACATCATCTATATACTGATAACCCTCTGCCCAACTACTACCGTTAAGCATTGTTGTATCTGTATTACCATTATTATTAAAGTTTCCTAATGTCAGATACTGTTCGCCCCCAGAAGCTGTAAAACTATCACTCACCAATTGCCATGTATTTAATTGATTTAACGGTGCTGAAATGGGATTAACAATTTGAGGGTTGCACATTAGTTCAGTGCCATTTGATGACGAAATAGCATTGGTTGATAAGAACGCCCCAATGTTATTAACGGAATAAGTGCTACTATCACTTACACAGACATAAAACTCAACACAATATTGAGTGCCAGCCACAAGAGGGCTTGTTAATTGAATTTGAATATATTCTCTTGAAGAAGATGCGTTTATAATGCTAACTAGTCCGATATAAGAATTACCTGTTCTAGCAGTTTGATTACCATAAACATTTGAAGGGACATTAAAATTACCATTAGTGCAACTACTAAGGAAATCTGGTGTAGAAGCGGTTGGATTTATCCAATGCTGTAATTGAGAAATATCACCAGTGCCATCACAATTAACCGTATCCTCAAAACTCGGATTAGGCACTAAATTCTGTCCACAAACAAGCGTGCTAACACCCATTAGGGTTGCCAAGAAAAGTATTTTTGCTAACGTGAACAATACAATATGGTTTTTGAGAATTACAAATTACTAAATTCACTCCAAATTACCAAGAAAAATTTATTCAAAAATTTGATAGCCAATACCTTAAGATGGTTGAGGATTATTCTATATTCAACAATTTAAAGAAAGTAGTATTCTTTTAGAAATCTTATACTGTATAAAATGCATTAATGTTGCTCCGCATCGCTAATCTATTTACCTACCAGAAACTTGCCCACTACCCCCAAAACGGGCATGTGTCTCTGACCCTCCAGTATTATTAGAGGTAAATAAATCTAGGTGAGCATTTGTTCCTCCAGCAGCGATTATTCTTAATCCATCTCCAAAATTACCAGCCCAAGAGCTCAGTGGAGCACCTGTTGTAAATTACGCGCTTTGTAATTTTAGAATACTTTCTCACTACTTTTAACTTAAACTAATTCTAAACTGTACTAATTCTCAACACTTTTGCCTTATAAACGTTACCTTTGTATAACAACAAAACAGCACATAGTTATGAACAAAAGAATAGAGGAAGCCCTCAACAATCAAATAGAAAAAGAATTATCATCTTCTCAATTTTACCTTGCAATGGCATCTTGGGCAGAAGTGAACGGACTAAACGGAACAGCTAAGTTTTTGTATACGCACTCAGACGAAGAACGTTTTCACATGCTTAAGTTAGTTAAGTTTGTAAACGAAAGAGGTGGACAAGCAGTGGTGCCCGCTACCGTTCAACCACCAATAGATTTCGAATCTATCACAAACGTTTTTGAAAATTTGTTGAAACACGAAATTTCTGTAACAGCCAGCATAAATAACTTGGTAGATATTTGCTTACAAGAAAAAGATTACACTACACACAATTTTGTGCAATGGTACGTTTCTGAACAATTAGAAGAAGAAGCACTAGCAAGAACCATTTTAGACAAATTAAAACTAATTGGAACAGACAAAGGTGGTTTATATCTTTTTGATAGAGATTTAGAAAATTCAGCTATTGCTCCAGAGCCAGCAACTGGACAAGCATAGTATTCGTATTTTTATGAAAAGCACCGTGTTTCAAAATGCGGTGCTTTTTTAGTATCACAAGTTTAAAATTAAGCCTTATCTTAACCGCCTAGAATACCAGAATGCACCGTCTCCAATGAAAGGTAACGTTTTTATACTATTTGTTTTTGTTTTGCTTACCTCGTATGCACAAGAAAAAATTCAATTCACTAACTACACCATCAATTCTGGGCTATCACAAAGTTTTGTTATGTGCATGGTTCAAGACAATTATGGCACCATTTGGCTCGGAACACAAGATGGTTTAAATAAATTTGACGGTAACCAATTCAAAGTATTTACATCTGGTAAAACTCCAGGTATTGATAATGAATATATTCTGAGCGCGGGTAAAGATGCACTAGGGAATCTCTATTTCGGTACATTAAACGGCCTAATAAAATATGATCCTGCAATTCAAAAATTCTCTTCATATCATGTAAAACAAGGTAAAAAAGCAGAAATCAAATCTATTTTAATAGATAGTGAAAATGTAGTTTGGATGGGAACTACAGACGGCAGACTCTTGTTCTTAAACAAAGAAAACAAACTTGAGGCAATACATAACATTAGAACGCCAAGTGCAATTGTTACGCTTCAAAAGCACGGTGCCAAGCGCATTGTTCTTTTTACTGAAGCCGGACAAATTATCGACTTTGAAAAAGAAACCAACAAGCAAGAACACCTACAAATTCCTTTCGTTGAACCCATAAAAGTAAATAAAGTTGTAACCAACTATAAAGATGAATATTTAATTTGTTCCTCTAACGGAATTATAATCTATAATAAAGATACCGAAGATTTTACTTTACTCGATTCAACTCTTTTAAACTACGACATTTCTGATGCTTTATTTGTAAATGGACAACATTTTATTGTAACCAAATCGCGTGGTATGCTGGTTAAAAATCTAGCAGATAAAAATGCACCTTTTGTACAATACAGTTCAGATTTTTTTCAAAAAAAAGCCATTACAGACAATAACTTAAATTTCATACAAAAAGACAAAAACAACCTTGTTTGGATTGGCTCACAACGCGGTATTTCTACCTTTAATTTAGCATATGACGGAATACACTCAATAACAGTATCTTCTGATCCACAAAAGGGATTAATCTATCAAAATGTTTGGAGTTTGGCTGCTTCTCCTAACCAAAAAAATATGCTCATTGGAAACGACAATGGTGTAAGTATTTATGACCGTAGTAAAGATCAATATTCTCATCTTACTAAGCTCAAAAACTCCAAAGAAGAAGAAAAATTTAGAGTGCTTAGTATTCTGCCTCAGACAAATAATGAGGCTTACCTTGGAACTTTTGAAGGTCTTTATAAGCTCAATTTTGATTCGACCAATTATAAAAGTTACGTATATACTTCCTTACATCCGTCAAACGCGCCCAATGGGTTTAATCAAATCTATACAGTTTTAAGATACGATACAGCACGCATATTACTGGCAACAAAAGGAGGAGTTGCCATATACAATGAACAATCTGGAAAATATACCTACCTAAAACATCAACCAAACAACGCAGCTTCAATTGGCCAAGGTCCGTGCAGACTTCTATTCAAAGCGAAAAACAATAAATTTTATGCAGCACCTAGCGGTGGAGCTCTCTACGAAATAAAAGAAGAACAAGGCTCTTTTATAGCGAAACAACCTAAGTTCTATGCTGTACTTCGCGCACATGGTAATGAGTATATTACCTCTGTATACCAGTCTTCAAAACACACCTATTGGTTTGGTACCATGGGCGGTGGACTTTTACACTTGAATGAAAAAGCTAACACCGTAAAACAGTACGACACAAAGGCTGGTATTCCAAATGAAGTAATTTATGCCATTCATTCTACAAGTGATAATCATTTATTTATGTCTTCTAACCGTGGGATAATTGAGTTTGACATTTCAAAGCAACAATTCACATCATACAGAGAAGAAGATGGCTTAATTAGTGACGAGTTTAACATGAATGCGTCTTTAAAAGACGAAAAAGGTGTACTTTACTTTGGAGGTATACACGGTTATAGTTTTTTTAAACCTCAAGATTTAAAAACCTTTCAACCTAATTTAAATGTTAGATTTTCTGAAATATGGCTAGAAAACGAAGAAATTATTCCCGGACAAGAAGCACTTATTACACGCGCCATTAGCGAAACACAAACAATTGAATTACCCTATAAACATCGCACAATTTTACTTAAGTTCTTTACAGACAATTATATAAATCCCAAACAAATAAACTATAAATACAAACTAGTAGGAGATGATGAAGTAGAAGAATTTTTGGGCAATACAAACGAATTGAGGTTTACGAGTCTCTCTCCAGGAGAATACACCCTTTTTGTGTACGCGCAACTCGGTAAGAAAAAATGGAGTAAAGTTCCGGCTACACTTCAAATTTATGTTGCCAAACCATTTTGGATGACTTGGTGGTTCAGAATTCTCGGATTATTACTAATTAGCTTATTTATTTATGT
Source organism: Lishizhenia sp. (assembly GCA_965656535.1). Classification (GTDB taxonomy): domain Bacteria; phylum Bacteroidota; class Bacteroidia; order Flavobacteriales_D; family Crocinitomicaceae; genus Lishizhenia. The sequence goes on along the minus strand of CBFHKX010000001.1, from coordinate 506,010 downwards.
TTACATCAAACGAAGAATTGAAAGAGAAAGAAGACAACAAGTTATTCTCGAAATGAAAATACGGGCGAGAACGCAAGAACTCGAAGCAAAAACAATTAAAATTGAAGAACAAAAAGCGAAAATTGAAGAACAAAAAGAAAAGATAGAAAAGCAGAAAAAAAGGGTTGAAAAACAAAAAAAACAATCCGACTCTATTCTTGAAAACGTACTACCCCATTCTGCCTTAGTAGATTTAAAGAAACAAGGTAAAGCAGATGCACGCGGATTTGATAAAGTTTCTGTGATGTTTACTGATTTTGTTGGTTTTACAACGATATCAGATAATATGGATGCACAACAATTGGTTTCTATTCTAGACGGATACTTTAGAGCATTTGACACCATTATTGGAGAACATGACTTAGAAAAAATTAAAACAATTGGTGATGCTTACATGTGCGCGGGAGGTGTTCCTACTAAAAATAACACGAACCCTATTGACATGGTACTTGCTTCTCTTAAAATCAGAGAATACGTTCTAGAAAAAAAGAAAGAAGCTAGAAAAAATGAATCGATTGAATGGAGCGTTCGTATTGGAATTAACACCGGTCCAGTTTCCGCTGGGATTATCGGTACCAAAAGGCTGGCCTACGATGTTTGGGGCAAAACAGTTAATCACGCACAACGCATGGAAAAACTTTGTCAACCCAACAGAGTTGCTATTACCGGCGATACTTTCTTAGATATTGAGCCTTATTTTGAATGCTCATTTGCAGGTGTGGTAGAATCTAAAAGTAAAGGGAAGATAGATATGTATTACGTTGATTCTATTAAACCAGAATTATCTATTGATGGAAAAGGTATTCTGCCAAATAGCACGTTCTCAAAACTAGTTGAATTGCATGTTAATTCTTCTATCGATTACATGAATTCAGAAAGAGAAATTATGAGTACTCTGCGAGAAAAACTATCTCCTACGCTCTACTATCACTCGCTAAACCATACTAAAGATGTTACAAGGCAAGCCGAAAGAATAGCCATTCAAGAAGGAATAACAAATGTAGATTTATTTCTGTTAAAGAGTGCTGCGTCTTACCACGATGCAGGGTTTATAGAACAGTATGAAAAGAACGAACCAATTGGTGCAAAAATGGCAATAGAAACCCTACCAAAACACGGTTACGATGCATCGGAAATAAAACAAATTGAAGCATTAATTTTTGCAACAACAGTACCTCATAATCCTAAAAATAAATTAGAAGAAATTATTTGCGATGCCGACTTAGACTATTTAGGTCGGGATGATTTTCATAAAATAGCAGATAAACTGCGTTTAGAACTAAGAAAACACAACAAAATTAAAAGCGATAAAGCCTGGGACGAGTTGCAAGTTAAATTTCTAAATATGCATAAATACTTTACGCAAACTGCTATAAAAAGTAGACAAGCAAAGAAAGAACAGAATTTAAAAGATATAGAATTGCGCTTGAAAGAAAATAACTATAAGGATTAATCCTTCTTTGTATTTACCTTCCAAGTGAAACCAAAATCTAAAATCCAGCCCTGATGGGTTTTATCTAGATTTGTTATACCCGCAGATATATCTATAAGAAATACATCTGAAAGTACATAAGCAGCGCCAGCATCAAGATTGACCGTTAGCTCAGAAAGAGAAAAATTATCAAAACTTGGCGTTGCACCAAATATCTCTATAAAGGGAGAAAACGTTTTTCCCGTTGAAAAACTTACGGTATAAAATGAATTGAGCAAATAGCTATCCTTCGTATAGGTTCCTTCAAAACCTGTATTAAAAGCAAGGTTAATTTTATTGATACTTTGATCCAAAAAGAACCCGAATCGAGAAGCATAAGGATTTGTTTTAACTAAGTTAACCGTTTTAGAAAGTGGAATACCTGTGGTGAACTGAACCGCCATTTGATTGCCATTCGAAGAAGTAAATAGACTTTTACGAAAACCGATAGCCAAAGGATCAAAATCGTTATTCACCTTATTCTCAACACGATTAAAACCATAATTAAAATCAGCAATAAGATCAAAGCCTTTGCCCAAACCAAAACGCAACCTGTTGGTAATCGTATTACTCTGGTTGTTTTTTAAATCCGACGAAAATAGTCCACTTTGCAGTTGAAAATGACTTTTTTCAAGTGTGTAACTCGACTCGGATATTCCTGGTCTATCGCTTATTATTTGTCCATTTAAAGAGGACACCCAAAAGAATAAGACGAAGGGCAAAAACAAGAACTTGTTCATCACAGCTACACTTTTTTCCAGTTTTTTCTAATCTGTTTATCTAACTTTTTCACCAACTTTTTAACAACCGTTTCTCTAGAACCTATAGATCCAACTTTAATCAATTTGTTTTCTACCGGTTGACCAGCCTGATAGATTATCAACTCAAATGTTACAGAAACAATTTCATCTCTAAAAAGAGGAAATAAATGTCCGGCTGTTACCTCCGTTTTAAAATCACCAACGTTTGTAGACTTTTTGAAACGTTTATCGTAACCTCTTACGGATATAAGCATATACGTATCAAAACCTTTTTCCTTCAGGCTATTCTGCATCGAATCAGTTGCTAGTACTCCAGTGTCTCCACCTTGTTTGATAATGTTCAACGAGGAACTAGTTTGAATACCATAACTTTGAAAAAGTTGTGTTAAATTTATCTCAACAGAATAGCGGTCTTCTAACTTATCTAATTGACCAACCACAACAACGTTGGATAAATTTTTAACTCCAGGTAAAACCTGTTTCTCCTGAGAAAAGACAGTCAAACCAACGAAAAGGGTAAATAAATAAACTAAGTTTTTCATTCTAAAATATTTCATTTGCAATTTTTTTAACCATATCCGACTTAGACATGGTATAGTAGTGTATACAAGGTACTCCAGCCTTTTTTAATTCTTTCGATTGATAGATTCCCCACTCAATTCCAACCTGTTCTACTTCCTCATTTGATGTACACTTCAATAATTCTTTTGATAACTCTTCTGGAAAATCAATATGGAAAAATTGCGGTAAAAAGGAAATGTGATTCAATGTTTTAATTGGTTTTAATCCTGGTATGATCGGAACATCTATCCCCGCATTTCTGCATGCTTTTTCAAAAGCAAAAAACTTTTCATTGTCAAAAAACATCTGTGTTGTAATGTATTCTGCACCGGCATCTACTTTTTTCTTTAAGTAGTGCAAATCTGTTGCCAAATTCATCGCTTCAAAATGCTTTTCTGGATATCCAGCCGTACCAATACAAAAATCAGTAGGTTCTAACTGATAATCATCCATTAGATAATTTCCGTTATTCATTTCCCTAATCTGATCAATTAATTCTACCGCGTACTTGTGTCCGTTCTCGTGTGGTTTGAATACAGATTCTGTTTTTATAGAATCTCCTCTAAGCGCTAGCACGTTATCTATTCCAAGAAATTGTAGGTCGATTAACGCATTTTCTGTTTCTTCTTTTCCAAATCCACCACAAATTAAATGAGGCACCGCATCTACTTGGTACTTATTCATAATTGCAGCACAAATACCAACAGTGCCTGGTCTTTTTCTAATGGCAATTTTTTCCAATAAACCCTGACCTCTATCTTTATAAATGTATTCCTCTCGGTGATACGTGACATTAATAAATTTTGGCTTAAACTCCATTAAAGGATCAATACCATCATAAATTGATTGCACATTCTTTCCTTTTAGTGGAGGAAGAATTTCAAATGAAAAAAGCGTTTCTTTCGCTTCGTTGATGTGATCGATAACTTTCATTGGTGTAGCATAAGTTTTAGAAAACAAAAATAACAATATTGCCCGCATTGGATAGTTGATCTGCAAATTTGACGTTAATTGTTGTTATATTTTCTTAAAGTGTAGAATGACACCAATTAGAATAAACTTAAATTAACAGAGCAAACCCAAAGAAAGTCAAAACAAAAAAAACAAAGCAACTATTTAATTAGGACAAGTTTTTAAATAAGTAAGGAAGAGTTCAAGCCAAATAAAATTCTGATTTACAAATGTTTCAAATTTCATACTATTAAAAAACGTATCTATTTCGTTCGCATTAGTAAATCTGACCTAAAACGTATCTGGTTCAATGTTTATTCAACGAAAACCCATCAAAGTAAGCTTTCGGACGCTGAGAATGAAGAAACTTATAACCTCCTGTACAGTAAAGAGCATAAGTTGCATTCTGTACATTTATTACCCGTATCCAATGTGAGTCAGTGTCTTTCCTATCAACAAATGCCTCATAGATACAAATTCCCGTTTTTAATTGCCTTTCTTTGAAACTTAGTTCTCTTCCATTGTCGTTCGTAAAAAATGCTTTAATAAGTTCTTCTTTAGACATAGCCTTATCGTTCTTATATACAGTAGCCATATATAAGTTACCTTGTCCCCATTCTTCAAAAAACAGTTCCAATTGATTATTTTCTTTATAGACTTTTGGTTTACCTGGTAAATCTAAATTAAATGAAAAGAGTGTATCAGAATAACGGTAACCCTCACAAGACTTTAATAAAGAAAAATAATGATCGAGCGTATCCGGATTGTAAACAGGAATCATCCGCCTGACTTCAAATCCTTTTCGTTTCAATTGCGCTAAAATCCCTCGTTGACCAGCTAAATGTGCTGCTCCTACAGCACAAAATAGAGATTCTTTTCGTATCAAAGAATCAATACCTACTGTCATTAAATCATTTCTATGCAGAATTAACTGCTCATAAAATCCCTCAAAAACGGATGCGGAATTTTTTGTGAGCTCAAGAAGTTCAAGTATGTCACCTCTTAAATAAGCTTGCTTCAATTTTTCGGGTGTGAGTTCAGTTTTTAGCTTGTCCAATATAGCTTCATCCACAGTATAACTGATATCTGGTGAAATTAGCTCAAGTTGCGCACTCACATCTTCTAGCGTATAAACTGGTTTATTACAATTTTCGCTTACGCGTTGAAAATACAAATCTATGAACTGTGGTCTTCCTGTTTCTTCTCTAAATCCAGATGAGCTTACGCGCTTTTTACTTATCGTATATCTTATCTTTTCTGAAACTTGACTAGGATTATAACCAGAATTTCGAATGTCTATATCATCCATTAATCCAGTAATATCAGTTTCTAATACTACACCTTTAGCCGTATGTAAAGCCCATAAAACCGAGTCTGGAAAAACGAATAAGCGTTTATCATTTGAATGAAATGTACCGAATAGATACGAGTTTTCTTTTAACCCGTTACCAGAGATTTCCCATAACAACGCACTTTTACTCCTGTCTAATTCTTGAGAGAATAAAGAAAAACTCGATAAATAGCAGGCCAAAAAGAAAAAGCGATATATCAAAACTGCATTAATTTTCCGTTTAAGATAACTGTTTCTATTGAATTTTGACCAAAACTATACGGAATAAGCGCAACACTCTCCATAGGTTTAGTAATAACAAGGTTTGCCTTTTTACCTAAACTTATAGTACCATAAGAATTTTCTAAACCCATTGCATAAGCAGTATTTATTGTAGTAGCATTGATTGTTTCGTTCGGTGTCATTTTCATTTTGGTACAAGCGAAAGACGTTAAAAGCTGCATATTTCCGCTTGGTGACGAACCGGGATTATAATCTGTAGCCAGTGCAACTGGCAAATTATTATCAATTAAATCTCTTGCCTTACCAAATGGAATAGACAAAAAGAAAGAACAACCAGGTAAAAGAGTTGGCATGCATTCCGAACCTTTTAGCGCTTCTATGTCAGTAGCATCTAATTCTTCTAAATGATCTACAGATCTTGCGCCGTGTTTAACTGCCAAGGCTACTCCACCCATTACAGAAAACTGATTTACATGAACCTTTGGTGTTAATCCGTATTTCGCTCCTGCAACTAGAACTTCTTCCATTTCCTCTAAAGAATAATAGTTTCTTTCACAAAAACAATCAATATAATCTGCCAACTTTTCTTTAGCAATTATAGGTAGCATTTCATTAACAATTAAGTCCAAATATCCTCTATGGTTTTCCTTGTATTCTTGCGGAAAAGCATGCGCACCTAAAAATGTTGCTTTTATTGCTAATGGTGAAGTTTCTTTCAAACGTTTTATAACGCGTAGCATTTTTATTTCTGCATCTACTGTTAAACCGTAGCCAGATTTTATCTCTACTGATCCTGTTCCATATTTTGCCATTTCTAAGAGTCGATCGTACGCAGCCGAATACAAATCATCTTCGCTCATCGCTTGAAGTTTCTTAGCTGAGTTTAGTATACCTCCACCTTTTAGAGCAATTTCCTCGTAACTCAAACCTTTAATACGATCTTCAAATTCTTCTTCTCTTGTTTTAGCGAATACGGCATGCGTATGCGAATCGCAAAATGCAGGCAATACTATTTTCCCGTCGGCATCAATCACATGCAGATCTCGCCAGTCTGTAATTCCACCCCAATCTTCCATCTTTCCGTAGGCGATAATCTCATCCCCTTCTACAGCCAAAAAAGCGTTATTAATTACAGATAAATCTTCCATCTCAGCTCCCTTTTTAAACTTTGGAAGTTCCTCTCCTACTTGGATAAGCTGCTTAATGTTTTTGATTAGAATTTTTGACATATTTCAAGATTGAAATTCAAAGTTAACAGTATCTAAATTGTCGTAAAAGAAAATAGACTATTTCTTTTCATTCTACACTGCTTTAAGTCAATTGCAGTTTCTTTAAAAATTGTACCTTTAACGGTATGATGAAAGATATCAAACTAGCCGTATTAATAGATGGTGATAACATTCCTTCTAAATATATAAAAGAAATGATGGAAGAAATAGCCAAATATGGCACGCCTACTATAAAGAGAATTTATGGTGATTGGACAAAACCACACTTGTCTAAATGGAAAAAAATACTTCTAGAAACAGCAATAAATCCTATTCAACAATATGGATATACAACGGGTAAAAATGCTACTGATTCTGCTATGATTATTGATGCTATGGACGTATTATACACAGGAAATGTAGATGGTTTTTGCCTGGTTTCTTCGGATAGTGATTTTACTAAACTAGCAACGCGCCTGCGTGAATCTGGAAAACAAGTAATTGGAATTGGAGAAAAAAAGACACCTGAACCCTTTATTGTAGCCTGCGATAAGTTTATTTATTTAGAAATATTACATACAGAAATTGATGAAAAAGACGGTAAATCTAAACGTCAGGATAAAAATTTAGATAAAATTACACCTAAGGTAATTCGACTATTACAAAATTCTGTGAACGATTCGGCAGATGATGAGGGCTGGGGATTTTTAGGAGATGTAGGGTCTTTAATTCTGAAGAAGCAACCTAATTTTGATCCTCGAAATTTTGGTTTTGAGAAGCTAACACCTTTATTTAAATCACTGCCACAATTTGAAATTGAAATGCGCGATCAAAGTTCGGCAAGATTTAAGTTGGTTTATGTACGTAATAAAAAGTAATTAAAATAAAAAACCATCCGAAAGCATCGGATGGTTCTTTAAACGATATGCAGTTACGCTTCCAACTTGGCGGTTGAAAGAGCTTCTTTAATCTTTTGTTCTAGTTCTTCCATTAATTCTGGGTTGTCGCCAATAATTGCTTTTACAGCATCTCTACCTTGTCCGAGTCTTGTTTCTCCATAAGAAAACCAAGATCCACTTTTCTTTAAAATATTTAAATCAACACCTAGGTCTAAAATTTCTCCCACTTTAGAAATTCCAGCACCATACATAATGTCAAATTCAGCTTTTCTGAAAGGAGGTGCTACTTTATTTTTTACAATTTTAACTTTAGTTCTGTTTCCAATTACCTCATCTCCATCTTTAATCTGAGAAGACCTTCTGATATCAACACGTACCGAAGCATAAAATTTTAGAGCATTACCACCTGTTGTTGTTTCTGGATTACCGAACATCACACCAATTTTCTCTCTCAATTGGTTAATAAAAATACAACAACAATTAGCCTTATTAATTGATCCTGTAAGTTTTCTTAATGCTTTAGACATTAATCTCGCTTGTAAACCCATTTGAGAGTCTCCCATTTCTCCTTCAATCTCTGCTTTTGGAGTTAATGCTGCAACAGAATCTACAACCAATAAATCAATTGCTCCAGAACGAATAAGGTTATCTGCAATCTCTAATGCTTGCTCACCATTATCTGGCTGAGAAATTAATAAATTGTCTACATCTACACCTAAACTTTTAGCATAAAACTGGTCAAAGGCATGTTCAGCATCAACGATAGCTGCAATTCCACCATTTTTCTGACATTCCGCTATTGCATGGATTGCCAATGTTGTTTTACCTGAAGATTCTGGTCCGTAAATCTCAACAATTCTACCTTTTGGAAAACCACCTACACCTAAGGCTAAATCAAGTGTAACGGAACCTGTAGAGATTACAGGGATATCTTCAATTACACCATCACCTAGTTTCATAACGGTACCTTTTCCAAAGGTTTTGTCTAATTTCTCCATTGTAAGCTGGAGTGCTTTTAATTTGTCTGTGTTAACTTCTTTTGCTGCCATATCGTTTAATTTTTAAGCTAAAGTAGATGATTAGATCGTAAAGTATTTACGACCTTTATTTATTATTAAATCTTTCTAAAATTTCTTCTGCATGTGCCTTTGTCTTGGGCTTCTCAATAATATCCACAATAACTCCTTTTTCATCTACTAAAAAAGTTGTTCTATGAATACCATCATACTCCTTGCCCATAAATTTTTTCAATCCCCAAACACCATAATCATTTATCATTTTCTTATCGGTATCTGCCAAAAGAGGAAATGGCAAATTGTACTTCTCTATAAACTTCGTATGCTTTTTTTCGTCATCTGCACTTACACCAACAATTGCAATGTTCTGGTTCTTTAACTCAGCGTAATTATCTGTTAAATTACATGCTTGCGCTGTACAACCTGGCGTATTGTCTTTTGGATAAAAGTAAATGGCTACTTTCTGACCCATAAAGTCATCTTTTGTAACTTTCTCTCCTTTCTCGTTGTTTACACTGAATGCTGGAGCTACATCTCCTACTTTTAAATGTTTCATTTTGTTGTTATTTTAAACATTGTTTTGACGAATATATAATCAAAAGTATATTAAATAATTTAATAAACAAGATATTTACTCATCTTTTATTTATTCATTTCATGAACAGAAAAAAGAAATCTACACTACAAAACTGGCCAATCGTAGGAAGTATCTTCATTTTAATTACTTTTATTCTGCCCAACAACATAACAACAAAACAATGAAGAAGTTCATCGAGGAAATTGCAGCTCACATCAAAGAGAATGATTATATTCTAAGCAATCTAACCATCGTTATTCCATCCAGACGAGCAAAAAAATACATACAAAAAGCACTATTTGAAACTTACAATACACCGATTTTTTCTCCTGAAATTATTACAATTGACCAATGGGTAAAGCAACATACAGATGAAATAATTATTGATAAAACAAGAGCTGTTTTTAAATTGTACAAAATTCATGAACAACTAGCCGGTTCTGAAAACAAAGGGCTAGACGAATTTTTAAGATGGGGTAGAACGCTGTTAAATGATTTTGACGAAATTGACAGGTATGAGCTAACAAGCAAACAACTATTTAGAAATTTACGCGATGTAAGAGAGCTTGAAGCATGGAATATTGATGAAGAAAGTATTACTGAAAGTCAAAAACGATTTTTAATCTTTTGGGAAAGCTTACCAGCTTACTACGCTGCTTATAAAGAAATGCTCAAGTCTGAACATTCGCTAAATATGGGCGCTGCCTATAAAAACCTTTCTGAAAACATAAATGTATTGTTTGAAAAAAACAAAGAGCAACACTTCATATTTGCAGGATTTAATGCGCTGTCTAAAGCAGAAATGAGTATTATCAAACAGCTTATAAAAATGGGTCGAGCCAAGTTTTTCATTGATGCAGATACGTTTTATTTTAAAGACAAAAATCATGAAGCTGGGTTTTTCCTTCGTTCAGTTTGTGAAGAATTTGGACTCAAAGAACCGCCCTTTCTTAAAAATCAAATTGCGAAGCATAACAAAACAATTGAGGTGATAAACTGCACCCAATCTACAGGACAAGCAAAATCAGTTGCTACGCTGCTACTCGACGAAATTCCGGTAGATGAACTGTCAGAAACGGTATTGCTGCTAGCGAACGAAGAAATGATTGTTCCTATACTGAAAAATATTCCAAATAAAATTAAAGAAGCCAATATCACACTCGGACTTCCACTCAAAAACACGGCGCTAAAGTCTTGGTGTGAACTGCTTTTTAATATGCAAGAAAATTATGAGCGTTTTAACACAAAAAGCTTATACTATAAGGACTTTTTAAAACTCGTTAAACATCCTTTTTTACTTGCCATCTTTACCGAAACTGATAAAAATGAACTTGTGAATCTTGAGCAATTCATTGCAGATAAAAATTGGCTATTCTTGAACCTTGAAAAAATTAATCTCTCGAAAGAAGCAAAAGAGATACTCACACTTACCACACAGGTTTGGAATCAGAAAGACAAAAACTACCCACAACTTGCTACTCAAAATATTCGCAATTTAAACAGTAAACTCTTTCAACTTATACAAGGAGAAGCCTTTACCTTAGAAAAGGCAATTCTATATAATTTTGACAAGAGTCTTGTGAAACTTACAAATATATTAGACGAATTTAAACCGCTATTATCTTTTAAAACCTTCAAATCTATTTTTACTGAGCATTGGGCTTCAGAAAGCTTAGCATATTACGGAAATCCTCTTGATGGTTTACAGATAATGGGATTATTGGAAACGCGTTTACTAGATTTTAAGAATTTAATCGTTATTGGACTTAACGAAGGAAGCATGCCTCCCAACAATCCTATTCAGACATTGATACCAATGGATTTAAGGCGTTTTCATGGGTTACCTACACCCAGAGAAAAACAAGGTTTATTTGCACATCATATCTATCGTATGTTTCATCATGCAGAGAAAATTTGGATTACTTATTCTTCTGCAGAGCACGCCATGGGTGTGGATGAGCCAAGTAGATACCTACATCAAATTAAATTAGAAATGGCTAGAAGTAACGCCAATATAAGTTATGTAGAAAAAGATTACACAATAAAAGATACAGAGCAAAGCAGTGAAAAGATATCGGTAAATAAGTCGGATGCAATTTTGGCTAGATTAGATGAATATTTCCAAAATAAAACATCTGCATCTGCACTGAATAAATTTCTTGCTTGTCCACTCGACTTTTATTATCGATACATACTTGGATTTGGCGAAGAAAAAGAAGTTGAAGAAGATATTGAGGCAAATAACTTTGGTAGCTTTATTCACAACACACTGGAAAAATTATTTGAACCTTTTGCACGTTACGATAAAGAATTAAAAGAGAAATCAGGATACAGAAACGTTACATCATTTGATATAGATAAGATGATAAAAACGTTTCCGGCCATTTTACAATCTGAGTTTATACAGCATTTTGATAATAAAAAGGAACACCTCACCACGGGAAAAAACTTTCTTAGCATTCAAGTAGCAGAGTTTTTAATGAAGAAAATTTTAAGCAAACAAAAAAAAGAACTTGAAGAAAATCCGGATGGAAAGTTATTTATTGAGTGTGTAGAAGGTAAATTCTCAAAAGAAATTAAGGTTGAAGTAGAACAGCAACTAAAGTCTGTTCGGTTTACAGGTTTTATAGATAGAATAGATGATTATTTAGAAACTACGCGTATACTCGATTATAAATCAGGAAAATGCGATGAAGATAAAGTTAAAATTACAGGAGTAACGAAAGGAAAAACCGAAGTTGAATCACTGAAGAAAACCTTAGAAAAGAAAAATTTCGTATTTCAATTATTGATTTACAACATGCTTTACAAAGAAGCCTTCCCTGATCAGCCATATCCAAAACAAACTGGTATTTTATCGATGGTTAATATTGATGATAGTCCATTTTACCTTACTAATAAACTCACTAACGAGGATACCGATAAATTAATGGACATTTTTGAAGAAACCATTCACTCAATAATACAAGATATATACAATAAAGACCTGCCGTTTGAGCATAATCCGGAGAGTAAATACTGTAAATATTGCAATTGATCTGTGTTTTACAATTACAGCGCTAAATTCTTATAGAAAAAAACATATTTTTGATCACACATACGTGTAAAATGCTATTTTTGCACCTCACAAGCCCAGGTGGCGGAACTGGTAGACGCGCTGGATTCAAAATCCAGTTCTTTCGGGAGTGTGGGTTCGATTCCCACCCTGGGTACAAAAAAGCTCATCCTAACGGATGGGCTTTTTTTGTTTTATAACTTTTTAATGCTTTATCTATAAGTGTTTTAGGAGTTTAATCCTCTATTTGTTCTCAAGTTTTTTCAGACGAATAGAAGCTAATTTTCCCAACATTTTCCCAACAATTCTAAAACGAGTACACCTATATCTTATAGTTGCGTTATGAGATGAAGAAGGTAACTTTATTTAGTAACATGAAAATTGTAACTTTAGGACTGAGTATTTAAATCTAACACCATAAATGACGAATAACAATTATACTTACAAGAACTGGTTAGAGGGTAAATTTGAATTAACGGATGTTTATACAATTAAAGAGGTTGACGCAAATAATAAATTGCACAGAGTAAACCCACTTAGTATTCAAGATGATGAACTAGCAAAAATCAATTGTAAACAACAAGAGCTATTTGAATCACTAATAAGCGAGTACAAGAACAAATTGATTAAAGATTTTAATAAACGCTATACGGAAAGCTCTTTTCCAAAACAAACACTTAAAATTCAGGTAAATGATATTATTGCAATTGTTAGAGGTCAAAAACAAAAGTTCAATAATGAAGATTACATTGTAGAGAAGACGGGACAACTCATTCCAAAGAGTTTTCTAGTAAATTTTCAGAAGTACATAAACCTTAGGTTAAAAGGATTAAAAACAACTCCGAATTTCATTCCAAGTCCAAATTCCAAGCTGTTTAATCACTCTAAGTACATTTTGCCAGAGGTTTATTTAGAATCGATGATTATGCTGTATAAACATCTCTCTAAATTTGATTCTTCAATAGACCCTTCTCGACTTTTTCAAGATCCTTATAGAAGTTTATATGATGAGGAACCATTCAATGAATCTCCTGATATTTTTGTAAGTGGTTATGGACTATATTTATTTCGCCAGATAGAAGAAGCTCTAATAATTTTACCTGCTAGACCAGGAGATTATGTTTTGATACATAAAATGTTAATTCATAGTTTAACCAACGCGATAAAATCCGATGTAAGCTTGGAAAAGTTTTTCAAATACGTTAACAGTTTTAATGGCATTAGTTTAAAACCAAGTTCCAATAAACCTTCGACATCTGAATTAAAGAAAAATATTATTTGTTTTTTCCTACGAAGATACTTCTACAAAACACAATCTCACAGCAGAACAGAGATTGAAAATTTTGTGAAAAAAGTAATCGATCAAAAAACTGCGTAATTATTACGCAGTAAATAAATCATAATGAATTTAATAGTGTTGTTACTTTGTAGTGCAATGATAAAGCACTATGAAATAACTGCGTGTGAGATTGACTTAAATGCTTTGAGCGATTGTTTAACTCGAATAGAGGAACGATTAATCAAGCTAGAAAGTCTTTCTAGAATTGACGTAGGCTCTAATTCAAATGAACAGCTTTTAACTCGAAATGAAGTAGCACGCTATTTCAAAGTAAATATATCCACTGTTCGTAATTGGACAAAACAAGGAATTCTTACGAAATATGGTGTTGGAGATCGTGTTTATTATAAAAAAAATGAAGTGGAAGCAGTGCTTGTTAAGCTATAAATCCAATTAAAAATAATTAGAAAATGAAGAAGAAAAAAGAACGAAGAGACCCGCTTACAGGAGAAATTTTCACACCGAAAAAAGTAACTCAAAAATTTAAAACATCAGCAAATCAAATTAAGTATAACAACAATTTGCAGTCTGTTAGAAGACAGTTTTTAGGTATTCTCTTGAGACCGTTAATGAAAACTCATCGTATTCTAACGAATGCATTAGGGTCGAAAGAAAAGGTCACTTTACATAAAGAATGGCTCGCTGGAGCAGGCGCAGACATGACGTTGCTTACACATGTCGAAACAATTGATAAAAAGAGATTTCAAGCCATTTTCAACTTTATTATAAAAGTTAATGGTGAATACTATGTAATAACTAAAATTCAAGATTATGAGAACGCAAATATGTGATATAAATATGTTTCCTCCAACACCAGAACTAACTTCGATTGTAGCAGAAAATAAAGTTTTGAAAATGAATAATAGCAAGCTTAAATATATTTTAACGGGAGTTGCAATAGCGGGTGCCATTGGCTTAGTGTTATACCTTAGGAAGCAATACTTAGAAGGTCTGGATGAAAAAAAGGTTAAGTGATTATATATAAAACCAGAAGCTCTAGCGAATTTACTATATATATGAAAGACGTATACGTGGTTTTCTATCTAATTAAAAGTACAATTAATTTATATAGGTAAGGTGTACATTCTGTCGCATTAATTATTTTTTAAGGGTTTTTCATGAAAATTTCCCTTTCTTCACAAAGTTAAGTCGCTAATAAATAAAACTTTATGTTTTTGTCAATAATGACAAAAATAAGTAGTTTTAAGTTTAAAGCGACAGAACCCACAGAAAAGTCTCTTGAAAGCATTGACGAGAACGACATTCGTAATTATTTACAACTATTAGTTCAGAAAGGTCATTCACACTCCTAATCAAATCAAGCGGTTAATAGTATCAAATTCTATTACGAAGTCGTTATGGGAATGCCTAATCGGTTTTACTCAATAGAACGACCCCGCCCTGAGCACAAACTACCAAAGGTAATTAGCAAAGAAGAAGTCGCTGAAATGATCTGAAGGACTGAAAATATAAAACATCGGTGTATAATTAGCATGCTTTATTCTGCTGGACTTAGGCGAGTAGAACTATTAAACTTGAAGCTAAATGATATCGATGGAAAACGAATGCTCATAATTGTTAGGACGGCAAAGGGAAATAAAGATAGGGTGACGATATTAAGTCCTTTCGTATTACAAGAACTTAGGAACTATTTTAAAGAATATCGACCTAAAGAATTTCTGTTCGAAGGACAAAATAGAAAACAATATAGTGCAGAAAGTGTCGGAAGTATTATTAAAGCTTCAGCCATGAGGGCCAAAATAAAAAAACGTGTGACACCACATATGCTTAGACATAGTTTTGCAACGCATCTATTAGAGGATGGGGCTGACTTGAGATATATACAGAGCCTTTTGGGGCATAGCAGCAGTAAAACAACCGAAATATACACTCAGGTAACCTTAAATCATGTAAAAAACATTCAAAGTACGTTGGATTCATTAAATTTGACTTAAACCCATAAAGGAAATATATGTAACAGTTACATATAGTATATTGTTGGCATTCATATTGATAAAACAAGGAAAGAAGAATGAATAAAAAGAATAGTGTATTTATCGCAACAAGTTTGGACGGATTTATAGCGGACAAAAATGGTGGAGTCGATTGGTTGCACTCTATTCCAAATCCAGACAATAATGATATGGGATATGTGGAATTCAATAATGGAATTGACGCTCTCGTTATGGGACGAACAACATTCGAAACTGTAATCGGATTTGACGTTCCCTGGCCATATAACAAACCTGTTTTTGTGTTGAGTAACAAACTGAAAGAAATACCTGAATCTCATAAAGACAAAGCCTTTTTGGTAAATGGAGCTCTAACGGAAATCTTAGAGCAAATTCACGGAAAAGGATATGGAAGATTATACATAGATGGCGGAACAACAATCAGGAATTTTTTAAAGGAAGACTTGATTGATGAAATGGTTCTTACGACTTTTCCGATTTTACTAGGTGGTGGTTCTTCACTATTCGGAGATTTACCAAACAAACTGAATTTCGAACTAATTGGAACAAAAACATTTCTAAATCAAATATCACAGAGACATTACAAACGAAAAAAATAAAATACGAAATGCCAACAAGGTATATAGTGCATAGCCACCCTGTGGGACGGCAACGCACCATATACTAAACGTTGGCAAGCATAACAAAAACAATGATCAAATCTTTTTATATAGTTGCTCTTTTATTCTTTTCAGTAAGCTCGACACATGCTTGCGAATGTACATGTCTTGACGATTGTTCTTTTAGTGTGGTTTATAAGGCAAGGAGTTTTGTTGCTCTAGTAAAAGTTATTTCTTATGTTGATTATCTAGATGAAGGGCAGACACCCTATTCAATGAAAGTTGAAATAATCAAAAAGTATATGGGGGAAGAAACAAGGGACACCATAAAAATTTGGGGAGATAATGGTAAAGAATGTCGACCCTACATTGCTAATTTCAAAATTGGCGATTATTATTTAATTGCACCCCAAATAATGGATTACCAAAAATTAAAAAATGAAGCTTCTACAGACTATAATTTTTTTAGTTGTTCAACTGATTATTTAAAAGTCGATTTTGAAAAAGGAAAAGCCTATGGAAATTATTCAAAAAGGAAATCTAAAATAAAACTTTCTGACTTTGAGAAAGAAATCAAATATTAACAAATAAAACATTGTAAAATGATATCAGTAAAACACTTATTAACAACATTCTTGGCTCTAGGTCTTTTCACAGATTTATTTGCATGTGATTGCCCCGGATATGGAATGTCTGAACTGGACAAAATTAGCTTTGAAAATAATGAAGTTGTGCTAATTGGTACAATTATAACTATAAGGGAAGACCTATATGAAATTGAAATTAAACAAGTATTAAAAGGAAAAGTAGAAAATAAGAAAATACTCGGTGTTTATTCACCTCAGCAAGGACTTAAGAGTAGTTGTAGTTTATATCCAAAATATAAGACCGACTTTTTACTATACTTAACTCCTATACAATTTGACAATCAAACCTATTATTATGCCAGCCAGTGTAGCGGTAACAGGTCATTAGATTTAAGACAAAAACCAATAGCTAATTACGAATCTGATAAACAGTTAAAAGATTGGACAGAAGTATGGATAGATCAATTAAAAAAATAAATATGAACGCTTGCCAACAACGCATATAGCTTATGGCGGGTGAACGGCTACCGGCAAGGTTTTCGCTTTGTAGCCAACTTTGGTTTCGTTGAACAGGAAAGCGCTCCAAAACCGCCACAAGCCATATGCAAACCGTTGTGCGTCATTGGAAAAACTAAAAATGAATATAAAGAGAAAAATATTTTGGTTTCACTTTCTACTGCTTACAGTAATTCTCAACTTTTCGTGTAAAAACTCGGACTATAAAACTGATGTCTCTGGTTCAGACAAGGAGAAAACTGCAGCAAAAATTGACTCAACCCAATGGCTAAAAGAGACACGTGGAATTCGTGATATTTTAGAAGACGAAAATGGGAATCTTTGGTTTTCAAGTCCAGACTATATAGCAAAGTTTGATGGAAAGACAATGTATTATTTTTCCGAAAGTGACGGATTGAGCATCACTGGTAATATCCACAAAGATGACAATGGTAGGATTTGGATTGAAAATGGTTTTCGAGCCTTTAAGTTTGATGGCAAAGTCTTTTCAGAGGAAAGAATAGATAGCATAAAAGGCTCAAACGGACTTTGGTTTCAAAGAGGTTTAAACCCGACTGACACCACTATTGTTAAACCAGGGCTGTATGAAATCAATCAAGAAAATTTAAGCTTTCATGCATTACCTGTAAAGGAAGATGTTAATAACAAGTATTTATACTTCCCTACAACAAAAGCGTTTTTTGGTAAAGACAGTACCGTTTGGATTGGGACAATGGAGCGAGTATATGGGTTCAAGAACAACTCATTTATATCTATTGGTCGCAAAGAAATGGGGCGACAAGATGATGAACGACAAATGGGTATACGCGGTATTTTTGTTGATAGCAAAGGGATTCTATGGGTGGCTGATAATGGAGCTGGAGTATTTACGTATAATGATGGGGTAATAGAAAATTTCACCAAGAAGCATCAGTTAGACGAAGGTGATGTTAATGGTAAAACACTTCATAGAGCCTTTTCAATAGCAGAAGATTCTGAAGGAAATATGTGGTTTGGCACAGTCTATTCGGGAATTTGGATGTACAACCCGAAAACAGATAAGTTTAAGAATTACTCAAAAGACGATGGTGTAATGAGTGATAATTTTTGGACTATTTACAAGACTAAAAATAATGAGTTGCTTTTTGCGGGTGAATCACCAGCCTCAGTTTATTCATTTAATGGAAAAACATTTGACAGAAAATATTAAAACGAACGCACAACAATGTATATGAAATCATAGCACCCTTCTGGAGGCTGCGCTTCACATACTAAACGTTGAATGCAATTACAAAAAAATAAAAATTGAAATTCATTTATAAGAAATCAGGTAATGATGAGTTAGAATTTATTAATTCTATACACAAACCCAAGAATTCTAAATTTGATAGTATGAATGAGCATCAAATGATAGAATATTTGACTTCTAACCCAAGTTTCGGTTCTGTCGCATTAACTTGGAGTAACTAATAAATGTTTAGATTTGACTTAATCTAATACTGACATTATGTTTGATCGTCATCGATATCCAAGAGTAATTATATTACAAGCTGTTTATTTCAAATTGAGATTTACATTGAGTTATAGAGATGTGGAAGAATTGATGTCAATCAGAGGGATAAAAGTAGACCATTCCACTATCCAAAGATGGGTGTTTAAATTTTCTAAAGAAGTAGAGAAGAATATGCATAAGCGAAAAAAGCAGGTTTGTGATAGTTGGCGAATGGATGAAACATATATCAAGGTAAAAGGCAGAGATATGTATTTATATCGAGCAGTAGATAAGTATGGAAATACAGTAGATTTCTTGTTAACAAAACGAAGACAGAAGATGTCAGCACAGAAGTTTTTCAACAAAGCTATAGGTAATAATGGAAAGCCTCGAGTGATAAACATAGACAAAAGTGGGTCTAATAATTCAGCAATTTTGACAGTGAACAAAAGAACTTTAAGCTCAAAGAAAATAAAGATACGAAAGGTCAAGTACCTGAATAATATCATAGAACAAGACCACCGGAGGATAAAAAGGCGAATAAGAATAATGACAGGATTCAAAGAGTTTGAATCAGCACAGCGAACTCTCTCAGGAATAGAAGTAGTAAGCATAATTAAAAAGGATCAAATCATTAATCCTTGTTCTACTTCGTTCAAAACATTCTGTTCGTTAGCTGCTTAACAATGTATTAAAAATTAAATTTATTATCTTTATTGATGTTAATGCGACAGAACCTAAACGATACGCTCATGAATCATCATTTCAATCTTCTTTTTGTTTCTGTAAGCATTATCCTTTTAAGTTCATGTGGAATCACTCAAAGTATTGATTCACCGAAGCAAATTGATGTTCATGAATTGCCTAATGACTTGACCACAATTTCAAGTGAGCATCTTGCTCCACTTATTGAATCATTGGGAGATGCTAAAATAATAGGCGTAACAGAATGCGTGCATGATATGATTGAGCCATTTCATTTTAGAAATGCTCTAATCAAAGAACTTGTAGAATCAAAACGAATTCACGTCATAGCCATAGAATCTGGGTTGCCTGAATCAAGGCTCGCGTATGACTACATTCTTGGGAAAGACATAGAACTTGAGAGTGTGTTTACACATGGTTTTTCATGCACTTTCGGTAATCTCGTACCAAACCAAGAATTACTCAAATGGTTACGAGACTATAACATGGATAAAGCTGCGTCCGAGCAAGTTCATTTCTACGGATTTGATATTCCAGGGTGTGCTCCAAACCCTGTCTTAGAAAATGCCATGGCTGGATTTGATTACGTATTGGATTATTTAGATGGAGTTGACAAGGATAAATCAACCATATATCGTCAATCTATAAAAGACTATGAAGTATATTTAAGAATAAAAGATAACGCACAGGATAGTCTTCCGCATTTCTGGGATCTTGATTCGACAGGATGGAATAATTTGGAATCAATCCTTGATGACATTGAACATACTTTTCAGCAGAATTCAAATCACTATATTAAAAACAGTTCAGAATTTGATTACAAATGGGCTTTTCGCTCAATTTACAATGCTCGTCAAAATGTGATTTTCTTTAGATCAATTGGTAAACCTGACTTTGGCTATGATTCCAGAGATTTGGGGCAATTTAAGAATATTCAATGGATAGTTGAAAATGAACCTAATAGGAATGTACTCCTCTTTGCGCATAGCACACATTTAATGAAAGAGATTCATAGTGATACAACATCGGTTATTCCTTACCCAAGATGTGGCGAATATTTAGGTGAAGCATACGGTGATGAATATGAAGTGATAGGGAATTTTTTTAGAAAACTAGATTGGCTTGATGGTGATCCACTTGAACTTGAAGAAGGATACCTTGGTTATGAACTGTCAAAAATTGGCTCTAAGAACTATATAGTTGAAGTAAACTCACTCGACAAAAAATGGAATAAAGAATGGAGCATTCGAAAATCTAACAGTGGAGCTAAACTATTAACCAATCTTGTAGAAGCGGTTGATGTGATCTATTTTAATGATACTCAAACAACCTTATTCGCTCCAGAGAATGAGTAATACACATAACAAAACCTATGCGATAATAAGGACTTAAAGCTTCGGATGATGAATCAAATGAGAGAATCTATTCTTATCTTCGAAAAAACAACTTTGGTTCGAACGCCTTACTACGCATAGCTTTGAACCGTTAAAGGTAATAGCCCATTATTGTCTATGGCAAGAAAACTATCTCAAGAAGAAGTCTTACAGAAAATAAGAGAAGTCCATGGTGATCATTATGATTTATCCAATGTTGTTTACGTAAATAAGAGAACAAAAATTAAACTCAGATGCAATAAGCATGAATCCTTTCTTACCTCTCTTGATCAAGTTCTTCGTGGGCAAGGTTGTCCCGCATGCGGCAAAGCAGGAGCGGCTAAAAAACGCCGAGTAAGCTTTCAAGAATTTGAGCAAGAAGCAAATAAAATACATGGCGTTTTTGAATATGATGAATCTTCATACACAAAAATCAGTGCAACTATAAGGATTAAATGCAATTTACATGGTTGGTTTGAACAGCTTGCAGATGCTCATATTCGACAAAGTCAGGGGTGTCCTAAATGTGGCCGAATAAGTCAAACATCAAAAAGGAAAATGAGTCGCGAAGAATTTGTTTCAAGGGCTCAAAAAATACACAACACTAGTCACTACGACTATACCAAAGTCAACTACAAAAACAATCGAACCAAAGTTGAAATTGGATGTCCAAAGCACGGTGCATTTTTTTCTTCTCCAGACAATCATCTTCAAGGAAGTGGATGTCCTAATTGTGGGATAGAAAAAGTGCATGAAGGTCAGATGAAGGATCTTGAATCTTTTATTTCTGATTCTATAAAAGTTCATGGTTCCAAATACGATTACTCACTTGTGAAGTATTCAGGAGGTAAAAGAACCGTCCAAATCATTTGTCCAAAGCATGGACTATTTAAGCAAACTCCAAATGCTCACCAAAGTGGCAGTGGATGCCGTAATTGCAATACATCTAAAGGTGAAGATAAGGTCAAAAGAATCTTACAAAACCTCGATATTTCTTTCAAACAACAACAAACGTTTAAGAAGTTAATTGACAAAAGAAAATTGAAGTGTGACTTTTTTCTACCCGATTTCAACTTGGTAATTGAGTTCAATGGTCGGCAACATTATGAGCCTGTAAATCGTTTCGGAGGTAAGAATGGTCTCGTCGAAACCCAGCGAAGAGATCAGATTAAGCGTGATTATTTTAAAAAAAACAACATAGACCTTCTTGAGATACATTACTTGGATAAGAACATTGAAAATACAATTATTACAACTCTTAAAATTGAATAGATACCTTTAACACGGCCTATAAAACACTGCCACGATTGCGCTTCGTTTGATAAATCATCCTAGCTCAATCGTTATCCTTTAAAATTATCGTTAAATTTAAAGAAGGGCAGCGGTTTCATAGCCCAGGACCGTTACCAGCAAGCAAAGAATAAAAAACACAAACAATGAGAGGAAATGAATGTTACATTAAAGCAGGTCTAATGCCTTTTATCATTACATTCCTCCTATTTTGAGTTTTTACTATTTTGGACTAAATAAAAATTATCTTCGTGAAATTATTATCTTTAAACAAATAACTATGAACATTTCAAAATTCAAATGGATTTTTTCATCCATTCAGGCTAAATCTCTTTTATTTTGGCCTTTTCTGTTTTTTTTTACAATCATTACTTTTTCATCTGTTTCTGCTCAACAAAAGCTTCTTTCTATTAAAAAATACGATTCTAATGGATTAAATGCAAGTGATGGTGATTCAATTGTATTCATCTATGGCAATAACCCCGGAACTTTATCCTCAAATGAACCAGTTTTTGATTTTGATGGAACATTTATCAATTGGGTTTACAGAGAACCATTAATAAAATGTGATAAAGAATATAGACTTTCTGCATCTAATGCTACACCAATAGATACAATAAATTATCAGTTAACCGCTGGATTAGTAACAATGAAAGAAGGTACGCTTGTTCCTCCTAAAAGAATTCTGTACACTTATAATCCAGATAATAGTATTGCTGGTATTGAAAAAAAAGTGCTTTATAGTTTTAGCACGGTTTGGCAAACAGAATCTAAAGAAGAATATGAATATTATTCAAATGGTCTCAAAAGTGTTACGCGAAAATATTTTAGTGACCAAATCTTGCTAATCTCTGTTGATTCTATGTTCTACAACAATAACAATAAGTTGATTAAATCTAAATCAACCGAATTTAATATATCCACCGGACAACCTTCTAGTATTTTTGAATCAATTATTAGTTACAATGGAAATGAGGTAAGTAACGTAAAAACCTTTTTTGGTAGCGATTTTAGTTTTTTCAACCTACAATTGAAATGGGATATAGATTATAGCTATGTTGCAGGAAAGGTTGATCAAATTACCGGCGTAAATCTTACGGAAGGTCAAACGGTCTTGATTAATTATACCTATGATAGTTTGAACGAAAAAATTCTTTCTGTGATTGGTTATAAAAATGGCGCACTAGATCGTATTGCTGAATATGAATATGATAACTATGGATTTATCACTAAAGAAAAGATTCAAACAAGTACTTCACCAGGTGTATTGTACGTAATTAATGAAAACAAATTCTACTATGAACAAAGTACTTTATCAACAAATGTTTTTGAAAGTTCAAATTCATCATTTTCGGTATTTCCAAATCCGTCAACTGACCTGATTACTATAGTTGCCAATGAAGATTTAGTGGGTAGTGAATTCGCTATTTATAATTCGATTGGAAAATCTGTTCGTAAAGGTTTGATTTCATCTAAAAGTACTGTTGTATATTTAAACGACTTAGCGACCGGAATTTACTTATTAAACATTAATAATCAAGGATATAAAGTAATTAAGCAATAATTAAAGTAAGTTTTGGTAACTCTTTTAAAATTAGTAATTAAGAAATAAAGCCAGCAGGTAACAATGTACATAAAAAATAGGCGAAATAGTGGTGAAATCAAGGCTTTTGGCTCGCATATAACTTGGTGCATTACTGAAAATGTAGTGCTTCGAAATCGCCTACTTTTTATATACTAACCGTTGTGTACAATTACAAAAATGAAAAAACTCGTACTACTAATCTTATTCCTCCCATTCCTTGGAATTTGTCAGGAACCAGTTGACAAAATAGATTCAATTGTCTCTTCAAAATTCAATAATGGACCTGCTGTTAATGTACTTATTTCAAAGAATTTCAAACCTTTCTATTCAAAGGTTAAAGGATATAGCAATATTGAACATGGAGTAAAAGCGAATGATTCAACTAAATTCAGAATAGGTTCAAATACCAAGCAATTTACAGCCATAGCAGTACTTAAACTAATGGAAGACGGTAAACTTAGTTTAAGTGACACCATTCAAGCAATTCTTCCTGATTTTCCCGTCAAAGGTTATCCAATTACCATTGAACATTTACTGACACACACTTCAGGATTAGCAGAAATTACCGAATTGGATATTTTTTATTCGCATCTGATGAAAAACGGCAGGGAGCCTGATTCTCTACTAAAATATTTTCAAGACTTGCCTTTAAATTTTCCTCCAGGCTCTCGTTTCAGCTACAGCAATTCAGGTTATCATTTATTGGGCCTTATAATTGAGCGAGCTTCAGGTTTGAACTATAATGAGTATATCAGGACCAACCTTCTAGCCATTGCTGATATGGATAATACCCTTCCAGACGATAATTCTTCAATCATCTATAACAGAGCAGATGGGTACGAAGAACTTTTTGCAACATTGAGAAATACAGACTACATAGACATGTCTATTCCATTTTCAGGAGGAAATCTACTTTCTACATCCGAAGATTTGAATAAATGGTATAAGACTTTGTTTGACTATAGAATAGTGTCGCAGAAAACCCTAAAAATGGCACACAGCCCATTTCAACTGAATGATGGAACGTATTCAAACTATGGTTATGGTTGGTTTGTAGACAGTTTGCAAGGAGTAAGAATTATAACCCATGAGGGAGGAATTAACGGTTTTCTGTCTAGTGTTTGGTACGTACCTTCTTCAAAAACACTAACAGTTCTTTTGTCAAACTGCCATTGTAATCCAACTGTAAAAACGGCTGAAAGATTAACTGCTATTGCCATAGGAAGGACCTTAACTGAGAAAAAGAGAATAAAGCTCTCTGATACGTTATTAAAGTCTTATTCGGGCATCTATCTTATGGACGGTGAAGAGTGGACAATTTCGATTAAAGAAAAAGAACTCTATTTCCAGTTTCCGAATGGTAATGGACACCCAATATATCCACTTTCGGAAAATGATTTTTTTGCTGAAGAATGGGACTCTGAATTCAAATTCTACGAATCCAAAGGAAAAGTTGAGTTTCACTTCATTTATTTGGGAGAAATAATCAAAGGAGAAAAAACAGGAACTGTACACAACAAAACCTATAAGCAATAGCGCCCTTCGGGAAGCTACTGCTCATAGTTAGACCGTTAGGTGCAACTGAACTCTAAATCAAGTTAAGAATAAATTGAATAAAAAATATTTAGAAATATGAAACATACTTTATCTTCTTTTATTATTGTTTTACTTCTTTTAAGCTGGAATAATACATATTGTCAGCAAGATACTGCACCCAATAAAGATTTAAATGCCTTTTACATCAGTGCAGGGACGGCAGTACTATGGCATGGAGCTTCAGCCACATACGAAAGAACCCTTAAAGATAATATGTTCAATAAAAACATTTCCTCCTTTGCAAAACTGGGTGTTGGCTATTACCTCATGTGGGATTGGAGTCCTGAATATGGAGGACCATGGACATTCTCGCATTACGGATGGTTAGTTGGAAAAGACAACCATCATTTTGAAATAAGTGCAGGCCTAGCATATGCTTTTTCTGGTGATTTAAAATATACAGGAGGAATAGGGCTTTTACCATCAGGAACTATTGGATATAGGTACAAGAAGCCACAAGGGAAATTTATTTTTAGAGCCAATGCTTCATTTCCGGAGGGTTTAAACCTTGGTGCTGGATTTACATTTTAAATATTTAGATAAGCTTAAAATAGCACCGAACAATGTATATAAAAAATAGTCGAAACACTAATGGAGTCAAAGGTTTTAGCTCGTATCAAAGTACGTGCTTAACCGCAAGTTTAGTACTTCGAAATCGCTTACTTTTCATATACTAAACGTTAGGTGCAATTATGGAAAGCGCACAATATGGCATCTTATAAATATGAAATATTTAATTGCATCTATATCACTACTGTTCGGTTCTTTACTTTTTGCCCAAGATTCTCTTATAATAAGTAGTCATCGTGTCTTAAATGATGAGTTCACAGTTTGCAAGAATTCCAAGAATCAACTAGAGTTTTTAGATAGCTTAATTACTAGGGTTATAAATGAACGTCCTCCCTCAAAAGGAGTTAATAAGGAATTTTATAAGCGGCAAAATGAAAAATTAGCTATCCTAAACATAGATGCTGGGTGGATAAGTAGACACAGAGGTAATTTTAATCTAGCACATACATACTTTTATAAAAGTGCCGGTTATTTGGATACATTGAAAAAGTATGATCTATATGATAATTATATCCAAAATACGATTGGGGCATACAATAATCTCCAAAGAGAGCTTTGTTACCAAACGTACAAAGCAGATACAGCAATCTTTTATGCCTGGGTTCTGTCGCATTAATCAATTCTGATTTTGAAATTTAGTAATTATCTATGAGTTATGCTGCCAAAGAACAAAATGTTTTGAACGTTGTTTTTCTCGAATCAGCTATTTGACCCTTCCTAATAATGTTGACAACTTCGATACCCGCCAAGGTGCGTTGTGCTGACTCAAACTCCTTGAAGCCAGTGTCTATTGATATTCGCCTCTTTATATTTCGGTGGTCTTGTTCTACTATATTGTTTAAGTATTTGCATTGTCGGATTTTGATTTTTTTCACGGTCATCAGCTCACGATTAATTGAACGGATTCCTGATTTGTTCGCACCACTCTTATCGATATTAATTACTCTTGGTTTACTATTGTTACCTATAGCTTTGTTTAGAAACTTTTGCGCTGAGCCCTTCATTCTACGTTTGGTTAGCAAGAAGTCTACTGTATTTCCAAACTTATCTAAGGCTCGATACAGATAGCGGTCCTTACCACCCACTTTAATATAGGTTTCATCCATTCGCCAACTTAAACCCATCTGCCGTTTTCTTTTGTTCATATTCTTTTCAACCTCTGGACTAAACTTAAACACCCATCTCTGAATTGTAGAATGATCAACTTCAACACCCCTGATCTGCAACAACTCTTCCAAATCTCTGTAGCTCAAGGTAAATCTCAATTTGAAATAAACGGCTTGTAAAATGATCGATTTTGGAAAACGGTGATGTTTGAACATATCTTTAGAATTGTGATTGCCAAGATAAGTATCTTAACTTTGAATAGAATTAATGCGACAGAACCATTATTAATGATATTAACGGATGTGTTGACACTACAAACGCAGTAATACTAGAGGTTAATTTGTTAGATATAGAGTTAGAGAATTTAAAGCACAATTTAATCTTTTATCCTAATCCAACACAAAACTTATTTACGATTTCTTCTGATAAAGTAATCAACTCAACTTTTTCTATTTTTGATGCGAAAGGTAGGGAAGTGTTGGCAGGAATTATGAAAGGCCAAAAACATGTAGTTGATATCTCTAAACTATCAAAAGGTATATATACAGTTGTATTTAATGACCAAAATACACCAATTCTAAAGATAGCAAAAGAGTAAGGTCTCTTGATTGAAAAAGAAAGCGCTTGCAAAAAGCGCTTTCTTTATTAAAGGAGTTTAACTTCATTCAAATTCTGGTTCTGTAGCATCTACAAAATTTAACCGTTTTCAACGCATAAAATTCAAATGTTACAAAATAAATTCAATTGAGAATAAGTGTTTTGGTTATTTGTTTGATTTCATTTTTTTAAAGAAAAGCAAAAAAATAGACAGATGCGACAGAACCGTATAGACCGTTAAATACAATAAGGGACGAACACAAAAGCTATGGTTTTGTAATCTAATTAAAGCTCAAAACGAGTTGGATATCTTCTTTCATAAAGTTCGAGTTTTGCCCCGCCTCGAGTACTATAAAAGAGACTTTAAAACAGAGTCTCTTTTTTTATATATCAAACTTTCGCAAGTGTGCGGTTCCCTGTCTGCCGACTAGGCAGGGATTCCAACCCTGGGTACTTTAAAACAGCGTTTAGATTCAAATCAACAGTATCTTTTTAAGGTGCTAAACTCATCAGCTGTTAACCTAACTCAACTGTATAACACTCTTGGTAAACCAATTATTAAAAGAAGATAAACCAATATTATAGAATTTATGTATATTCATGTCTACAACTAAACAAACGAATTCATATTATCATACATGGACTACACAGCAGAACAAAAGAAAATACTAGCTATACAAAAAGGTAAGCACATTGTACATGCACCGGCTGGATGCGGTAAAACAGAGATGCTGACCCAACGTGTAATTGAAGCGCTAAAAAACGGACAAGACCCAGATTCAATGATTTGTTTAACATTCACTAACCGAGCAGCGATTGAAATGACCCAACGCCTACAAGCTGCAATTCAACAAATCGACAAAGACCTACCATTCGTAGGGAATATTCATAAATTTTGTAACCGGTACTTGAGGAAAAATAAATTATTACCAGACTCTTCAAGTTTACTTGATGAAGACGAGTATAAAACAATACTGAATGGAATTATCAAAAAACACGATAGAAAAACAGTTGTAATTCGACACGATCTATTCAAATATCTAAGTGACAAAAAAAGAACTGATCTAAATCTAAAACCCATATACAACAACTATTCTGAAAGCTTTGAACAGCACAAAGAACTGTATAACTTAATTTACCGACAATACGAAAATGTAAAACAAGAATTTAATTTTTATGACTTTGACGACCTCTTAAACCTAACAAGTCATTACATGAATGAAGCTCAAGAAAAACAAGCTTCGCAGCTTCTAGATACTTTTACTTGGATACAGATTGACGAAGTACAAGACTTAAATCAAGTACAGTGGGAAATTGTAAATTTAATAAACAAAAAAGCAGCAGTTGAAGTTTATTATGGTGACTATGAACAAAGTATTTTTTCCTTTCTAGGTTCGTCTTATGACACCTTTTTAAAACGATATGCATCCATTGAGAACAAACATTCACTTGCTAAAAATTACCGATCCTCCAACGACATAATTCTACTGCTTAACACCTATTTAAAAGCTACACTTACTTCTAAGATCTTATTCAATTCTGATCTAAGCCAAATTCAAAATAAGGACAACTTTACGATACAGACAATTAACGGTACCGTAGAAGACGAATTACAATTCATAACTACTCTACTGCAATCACAAAAATATAGCAACCAAACAGTAGCAATTCTAGTAAGAACAAATAAAAATGCAGAATTATGTAGTAATTATTTGAATGAAGTCGGCGTAAAACATTTAAAAGTGAGTGGAGTTGATTTTTTTCAACGGAAAACACTAAAAGATCTATTTGCCATACTTAATGGTTGGTCTAACGAATTTGATATACTAGCTTGGACCCGAATCTTATCGCGCTTCACTAAAACTAATAATTTAGACGAATCAAGACGCTTAGTATATGGCGCCTATAAAAATGGTTTACTCCCAAAAGATTTACTAAATAACGTATCGTACTTGTCCTTTTTTGAAAAAGCTCTAAAGAAAGGTAGATGTATTGTGTTTGACACCGAAACAACAGGATTGGATATCTTGAATGACGACATCATACAAATTGCAGCAACTGAAATAATTGATGGCAAAATTGGAAAATCTTTCAATTGCTACATAAAAACAACCAAAAATATAACCAAAACATTTGACGTACATCACATTAGTGCAGATATTCTAAACTCTGAAGGACTCGAACCAAAAGTCGCACTCACAAAGTTTATTGAATTTATTGGTAATAACGCAACTTTAATTGCTCATAATTTAACTTTTGACAAGAATATACTCGCTTCCAATTTAAGCCGTTACACAGCATTTTCATTAGAAAACTACAACTTAAACTACATAGATAGTTTAACTGTCACGAAATTACTTTTCCCTAAACTTCAGTCTTTCAAGCTAGAATTTATACTTACTGAATTTAAAATTGAAGGAGTAAATTCACACAACGCAATTGATGATGTTTTTGCAACCGTGAACCTAACGTTCTATTTACACAACAATACTTTACATAAACTTGAACAGCAACAAGCTTTTCTCCATAAACACGAAGCACTCTTTTCTACTTTTCGAAATAATTTTCAGCCTATAGAAGATCTACTTCACACCAATTTAAATAGTAATAATTATATACACGATCTTGTTCGTGAGCTTTACTCTAATCTTAAAGGTAGTCAAATAATAGACGAACATAAATCTGAAGTATTTTTTCAAGTCATAAAAGAGGAAGAACAAAACATTAAAAACCTCAATCAACCTGATCGTTTAACTTATTTATCACCGTTTATAACCGGCTTAAAAGAAGTTGATTTAATAAAATCTAATTCAGAAATAGTTATTTCTACACCACACAAAGCGAAAGGATTAGGCTTCGACCATGTTATAATTGCCGAGTGCAATACTGGAGTATACCCTGGTTTTTATTCTAAATCAGAAGCCCAAATCTTAGAAGATAAGCGAGTTCTTTATGTAGCGTTAAGTAGAGCTAAAAAAAGTATTTTAATTACTCATCACACCAAATTTCAAACAGCGTTTGGAAACGAATATAGCAGAAAGCGATCCGAGTTTTTAAAACCCATAGAACATTTATTTACGCTAAAAGAGTAGCATTTTTTTAAAATGGGTTGCAATTTTAATTTTAGAGCATTACATTTGCCGACCATTAAGATTTCGCTGGAATACTAGCAAATCGGGTCCTATAACTCAGTTGGTTAGAGTATCTGACTCATAATCAGAAAGTCCCTGGTTCGAGCCCAGGTGGGACCACTTAAAAATGAAAGACTTACAGCAATGTAGGTCTTTTTTTATGCCTTATTTTCTCACCAAATAATACAACACAGTAAATCATAATCAGATAATTCCTCGGTTCCCTGTCTGCCGACTAGGTAGGGAGTCAACAGGTGGTACCACTTGATAATGAGAGGCTTACAGGAATGTAGGTCTTTTTTTATGCCTTATCTTCTCACCAAATAATACAACACAGTAAATCATAATCAGATAATCCCTCGGTTCCCTGTATGCCGACTAGGAAAAATATAGAATAACCTAAAAAGATGAAGATCATTTTGCTTAAACACTCTTTTAAGAGATTGAATGTTTGAAAACATTTAAAAACTCAGTAGTAATTGACGCGCTTCGAATCCATTCAAAAGAGATTAACTTTCAATTTTTTTAAGGTTGAATTCTATTACTACTAAAAAAGTCTCACTCCTTAAGAATAAGACTTTCTTGTTGTCGCTATTAATTATAGACTAAATGCTTGCGCCGTCTACGTTTGTTATCCAAACTTACGGAAATAGAAGTGAGATTAAAAAAAACTTCGGTGAACCGTTCACTATTCTCTGTTAACCGCAAGAAACTGAACCTAAACGTTATACCATTAACGTTAAGCCCAATAAAGTAATTGCTCCATCGATCGCACCAGAAAAATATAACTCATCCCTTTTTAAATTGCTGTAAATAATCAATGTAATCTGAACACCGAAAGCAATACAAAGTAATACTGTGCTTATCCAATGTGTAGAAATCAAAAATAGAAACAAGCTAAACGAAGTTAATGCCAAACAAATTGCAATTTTTTTAGCAGAACTTACCCCAAAAACTTGAGGAATGGTTTTCTGATTATCTTCATCATACCTCAAATCTCGTATATCAAAGGGTATTGTAATCGCAATAATATATAAGTATAGAGCAAAACCCAGTAAAACAACATATAAAATAGAGCTTTTACCATTAAGCGAAGGTAAAAACACCGTTGCGCACATCCATACTAATGCAATTAGATGAATTTTAATGTACGGTAATTCTCTGAGGTTTTTGCTCTTAAAAAAACGAACTGCATACAATATAGAAATCAACACTAATGGCAGCAGTAGAAAAAAGCTTCGATATTGAAAAAGATGATAGAAATAAATATAAATGGCTAGAATTAGCCCTATTAAACTTAGAATTTTAAGCTGTAACTGATGCGTTCCTATCCAAAAATTTCTAGAGCTTAGCACCTTGTTATCTCGAAAAGCAAGCTTAATTAAACGTTGAAAGTTGTAAGTGAAAAGCGTAGAAGCAAAAACAAATAAACCAAAAAATATTGGCTGGAATTGCGACGCTAAAACACGAGAAGTACCGAAGGCTAGAAATCCAGCCGAAAGACTAATGAGACAATTGGAAAATACAAGCCAGCGAAGCAGATTCATAATAACTATATACTATCCATTATTTAACCAACCCAGATGTTTCTTCGAGCCACATACTTCAATCAGACTTTTGATGATAAAAAAGAGCAATACTCGAATGAAACAATAGAGTATCAATTAAAAAGTAGCCTGATATCATACTAGCTACAAGACCTGGAGCATTGCTCATATCGTAGGCAAACAACAGAATTAATGTCAGCACAGTAAGCAATGAACCAATTAAATGTACAAGAAAAACGAAGGAGTGTAACTCTTTTTTTGTCGGATTCTGTTTTAGCTTTAGTCCGCTTAGGATTAAAAAAACAATCAAAAATGGAAACGAAACGATGGCAGAAATAGCCATGAAAAGTAGAATAAATTCTAAATCATTGCCATAAATTGCAGCGAAAAACGAACCAATAACAACCGTAAGTAACCAACATATAAAAAAGTGTACTAACTTTAATTTTGAGACTGATTTGTACATAAAGTATTTTTTATAAATGTACAACAATCACTGCTAGATGCACGCAAATAAATGTTAATGCCCACAACAAGGTATACACTTAATACTATAGCTTGTTGTGCGAACCATCGCAAAATGAACCGTTAGAAGAGCTTTTACACCCGCACCATGCAACGGTTTTCTTTTCTTCAATTACTTCGATTCTAGGTTTCATATCTGTTCCGCTATGTGATCCATCACAATAAGGTTGATTGGTTGAGTGTCCGCAAGAACACCATGCATAAGTACCCGGTTCTAATTCTGCTATAAATGGAGCTTTCTGAGCTATTTTCTTATTCATAATTGTAATTTATATACCAAGGTAATTAAATTGCTTGACAAATATCATTTACTATCGTTTATTCTCATCTAATTAAATCGATTCTAAATAAAAACAAACTTTCGCAAGCTTATTTAACAACAGCAATAAGTTATTCATGTTCTTTTTTTAGCTATTCAACGATAAAAAATGATTATTCATAGAAAAAATAGCTTTGAAAAAAATAAGTTATCCGTATATTTGTAGTAAGAAATTATATAACATATATAGATTTTGATTTAGGTGGTTAGGTTAGTTAGGTAAGTTCGTTGTTGCTATTGTCCTTATTAAGGTAAAACAAACGAAGAAAAATAAGAAAAAAGTCTTTCCTCTCGGAGAGACTTTTTTCGGTTTTAATAAGTTTATTTTATCACTATAAATTAAAGCACCCTCAAAAAGCCTTTGCTCTCATATATAATAAGAAGTTAAATGTCACAAAAACCTAAGTATCATAACAAAATCTCTACCTAACGTCTTTCTCTTAACATTAAGATAACGTTCTTTTAATTTAACAATAACCTTTGCGCAACTTATCTATAACAAGATAACAAGACATTTGCAGTATTAAATTAATGCACAAAAACAATAGAGCATGAACACCTCTTTTGCATTAAAAAATTGAAAAATGAAAAATAGATTATTCTTAATTATCGCGTTGTTATTTGCTTCTTTTACTTCTATAGCACAAGATAAAGGTACAGTTAGAGGTGTAATTACCGATGCTAAAACAGGAGAAGAGTTACCTTTTGTTAAAGTTATTCCTGAAGGTTTTACACAGTACGCAAAGGATTCTGACTTTGATGGTACCTATAATGTAAGAATCCCATTTGGAACCTACACATTTATTTTTAGAGACGCTGATCACAATGATTTTACGCAAGAAGTTGTGGTAAAAGCAAATGAAGTGACAGAATTAAATGTAAAAATGCTACCTGTAATGGTGGGCGAAGTAGTAGAAATTATCGCTGTAAAAAAGACCACGAACTCTATTGGAGGAGGTTTGGCTAAAAAAGCTGAATCTGAAGGTTCTATTGAAGTATTTACGAAAGAACAAATCGAAAAAACTCCGGCAAACTCAGCTGCAGATGTTGTACAGCAAATACCAGCTGTTTCGATTGTAGACGGTAAAGAAGTTTATGTTAGAGGTCTCGGAGATCGTTACACAAAAACGATTTTAAACAGTATGGAAATTCCAGGGTTAGACCCAGACAGAAACACTGTGCAAATGGATATCTTTCCTTCTTCTGTAATAGATAATATTACTGTTTTTAAAACATTTACACCAAACTTACCTGGAGATTTTACAGGAGGAGTAGTAAACATTGAAACAAGAGACTTTCAAACGAAGAAAACACTACAAGTAAAGGCTGGATTAGGATATAACACAGCATCTACCTTTAACAGTGATTTCATTCTTTACGAAGGTGGAAAGTTAGATTTCTTAGGTTTTGATGACGGTACAAGAGCCTTACCTATAGCACCAACTGCAAAAATTCCAGATCCTACACAAAATGATACAAGAACAACATTGCTAACTACGCAGTTTGGTAAAACAATGGCTGCTAGTAACCAAGGAAATTTCTTAAACCAAAAATATGGTATCGTTTATGGGAATCAATTCCAATACGACAGCCTACCTGATTTTTCTTACGGTTTTAATATAGTAGCCAACTACAGAAGTAATTATGACTTTGTAGAAGAAGTAGAGTTTAATGAATATAGAAAGGCACCAGAAAGAGATGATAACGACTTATTTATTGATAGAGCGTCAAGAGGTTCTTTAGGTGAACAAGAAGTAACTTGGTCTATTTTGGCTGGACAATCAATAAAATTTAGAAAAAAACATAAAATTTCGCTAACAGCTTTTCATACGCAAAATGCAACATCACAAGCTGCAGTTCTAGACGAAGAATATTTTGAGTTTAACCCAGCAGTTCTTTACAAGCATTCATTACAATACTCTCAACGATCTGTTTCGAATTTAAACCTTTCTGGTAAATCTGTATTTGATAAATGGACACTAGATTGGAAGTTATCTCCTACGCTTTCTTTAATTGATGAGCCAGATATTAGGTCAACTGCTTTAGAAGTACAACAAGATGCAAACGGAAACGATATCTATCTATTAGAAGAATCTGTTGGTGCTGAAATTAGAAGAAGTTTTAGAGATCTTACAGAGTATAACTTATCTGGACGCGTAGATTTAGAGCGAAGAATATTTGTTTGGAAAGATTCTTTAGAATCGAAAATTAAATTTGGAGCGTTAGCTACACACAAAAACAGAGAGTTTAATGTTTATGACTATACTTTTAAAGTTGAGAATCCAGAAGGTTTTACTCCAAATCCTGACTTTTATTTCCAAAATGAAAACATTTGGAACGAAAAAGAAGATCAAGGAACATATGCTGTAGGTTCTAGGGAATTAGCAAACACATACCAAGCTTCTCAGAATATAATTGCAGGTTATGTAATGCAAAACTTACCTATCACAAAAAAATTAGAAGCCATATACGGTGCACGTGTAGAACAAGCTACGAACTACTACACAGGTGTTTCTTCTGATGGTACGAAAGAGTTTAACAACGAAGAAGTATTAAATGAACTAAATGTTTTACCTTCTTTGAACATCAAATATGCCATTAAAAGCGAACTTAGAAACAAAATGAATCTTCGTTTAGCTGCGTCGCAAACAGTTGCAAGACCATCTTTTAAAGAAAAATCTATCGCACAAATTTACGATCCGATACAAGGTAGAACATACAACGGTAATATTGATTTATTACAGACCAACATTGTAAATCTAGATTCGCGATGGGAGTGGTTCTTTGGTAATACAGAAACTATATCTGCTAGTGCATTCTACAAAAGATTCGAAAACCCTATAGAAATATCTACTTTCGAAAAAGCTCCAACAAATATACAAGCAGTAAATGCAGGTGTTGCGAACCTTTATGGTGTTGAATTAGAAATTAGAAAACAAATTGCTTTCTTAGACACTACGCATGAGAATTTATCTTTATTCTTAGGAGCAAACGGAACCTACGCACAGTCTCAACTAGATATGGAACAAGTTGAAATTGGCGGAATTACTGAAAGAGAATCTAGACAAACATACGCAAGAGAAGGCGAAGAAATTGGAAGATATAGGGCTAT
Source organism: Lishizhenia sp. (assembly GCA_965656535.1). Lineage (GTDB taxonomy): Bacteria > Bacteroidota > Bacteroidia > Flavobacteriales_D > Crocinitomicaceae > Lishizhenia. Next base: position 469,957 of record CBFHKX010000001.1, on the reverse strand, counting down.
GGCTGGTCAATCTCCTTTCATCATAAATGCTTACTTAAACTATGTAGACAATGAAAAAGGTTGGGATGCAAACATTAGCTACAACATTCAAGGTAAAAGATTAGCTATTGTAGGTGTTTCAAGTATACCTGATGTATACGAAAATCCTTTTAACTCGTTAGACCTTAAAGTAGCAAAATCATTTGGTAAAGACCAAGCTTGGAAAGCAAGCTTTTCTGCAAGAAACTTATTACGAGCAAAACGTGTAAGGGTGTATGAATCATTTGGAGATACTCCACAGATCTATGATTCTTACTTTAGAGGAATGCGTTTCTCTGCTTCAGTTACTTATAACATCTTTTAATATAAAAAAGCTATACTGTTCAAATAGCAGATAATTAAGAATAAAAAAGCGCTTCTTTTAAAAGAGCGCTTTTTTACTTTTTATAGGATAATGAGTAATATTATTTCTATTTTCGTGTTATGAGCACAGGTGCAGTAAAATATAGTAAAAGAGGTCTACAAACTAGCTTTGTTTCTGTAATTATTGGTATTTCGCTTGTATTGTTTATGCTAGGCTTACTAATTGGTGCTTATTTGGGCTTAGAAAACCTTCAAAATTCTGCCAAAGAAAAGATTGAAATAGACGTATTCTTTAATCCCGAATTAAACGATGCCGATATAAAACTAGTAGAACAAGAACTTAAAGCATTTGAAGAAATTAAAACGGTTTGGTTTGTTTCTCCAGATAGAGCTTTGGCAGTTTTTAAAGATGAGAATTCCTCCCAAATAGAAGAAATTAAAGAAATTTATGATGGTGAAAGTCCTTTCCCTGCATCCATCACTTTTAATCCAAAAGCAACAGTAGCTAATACCGAAGGCTTAGCTAACTTAAAAATTAAACTTCTCAAACAATTTACTGAAAAGGTAAGCGAAGTAAATTATCCTGTTGAAGATGTGAAAAACGTAAACTTGGGTTTTTTAAGATGGGCATACATTTTTGCCGTAATCGGTATTTTACTAACCATAGTAGCTTTTGCGATCATTAACAACACAATAAGATTAGCACTTTACAGTAAACGTTTTACAATTAAAACAATGCAATTAGTTGGAGCAAAATCTAGCTTTATTCGCAAGCCCTTTATTTGGCAATCTATTTTACAAGGTATACTCTCAACCATTATAGGTATGGCCCTACTAATGGCTGCTTTCTTTACTGCAAAAAATTACTTCCAAGAACTTACTGTTACTTACGGACTTTTCACCTTCCTTTTATTATTTGGCGCATTACTAGCTATAGGAATTTTTATTAGTGTGTTCTCTACTTGGTTCGCTCTTAACAAATATTTGCGCAAGAGTCTCAATGATTTATATTAATTTAGCCTTATGAAAACGGAAGATAGCAACAACGCATTTGTATTCTCAAAAGAAAACTATACCTACTTACTAATTGGTTTAGCTCTTAATGTAATTGGTTTTGTCCTCATGATTGGAGGAGCAGCCGAAGACCCAAACGAATTTAATGCAGATGAATTATTCTCTCATGTTCGCATTACATTGGCACCTATACTCATTGTTTTGGGTTATGTTGTAATCATTTATGGAATTATGAAAAAATCTAAAAAGTCCAAAAATAAAGTAGATTAAGCTCAACATATATGGATATTTTAGAAGCAATTATCCTTGGTTTAATTCAAGGATTAACAGAATTTTTGCCCGTCTCTAGTAGTGGGCATATTTTTTTGGGACAAGTTGTAATGAATAAATTCTCAGAAGAACCACTCCTCTTCTCAATTGTTTTGCACCTTGCAACTGCCCTTAGTACCGTTGTAATTTTTAGAAAAGACATCGTACAAATTTTTAAAGGCTTGTTTCAGTTTAAAAACAATGCAGAAACCAAGTTTTCTTGGTTAATCGTGTTAAGTATGATTCCTGCTGCAATTGTAGGCTTAAAACTAGATGATTACATAGAACAAATAACCACCGCAGATAACCAATATTACGGTTTATTAATTGTTGGAGCTTGTTTACTAGTTACAGCACTACTACTCTACTTTACAGAAAAATCTAAAAATCAAACCAAAGACCTTAACAGTAAAAGCGCTTTTATAATTGGTGTAGCACAGGCTATTGCTTTACTTCCTGGTATCTCTAGATCTGGTGCAACTATTGCCACAGGTATTTTATTAGGTGTAAACAGAGAAAAAATGGCCAAATTTTCTTTTTTAATGGTACTACCGTTAATTTTAGGTGCAGTAGCCAAAAAAGGGTTAGATTATTTAGAAGAACCACAAACTATGGAAATTTTACCTTTATTAATTGGTTTTGTTGTTGCCTTTTTTACTGGTTTAGTTGCCTGTAAATGGATGATTGCACTTGTTAAGAAAGCCAAATTAACTTCTTTTGCTATCTATTGTGGTATAGCTGGTATTTTTGCCGTTACTTACGCGTTTTTTATATAATGGATTTTAAAGCAGGTGAAATATTGTTGGTTGACAAACCTTTGAACTGGACAAGTTTTGACGTGGTTAACAAGCTTAGATGGCAACTTAGAAAGCTTTATAATCAAAAAAAATTTAAGGTTGGTCATGCCGGTACGTTAGACCCATTAGCAACAGGTTTACTCGTTATTTGTACAGGTAAAGCTACTAAACAGAGTATGGAACTAATGGCAGATGATAAAACCTACACAGGTACTATATTATTTGGTAAAACCACACCTAGTTTTGATTTAGAAACAGAGTTCGACGGCGAGTATCCTACAGATCATCTAACAAAAGAAATTTTAGAGCAAACCGCACTTACTTTTTTAGGAGAACAATTGCAAACTCCACCTGTTTTCTCTGCCAAAAAAATAGATGGCAAACGCGCCTACGAAAGTGCAAGGAAAGGTGAAGCAGTAGAAATGCGCAAAAGCATAATAAACATTGCAAGTTTAAATATTGATACTACTCGTTTCCCAGAGGTAGATTTTGAAATAAAATGCACGAAAGGAACCTATATTCGTTCTTTTGCTGCAGATTTTGGAAAGAAAGTAAATAGCGGTGCAACTTTAATTGCACTCAGACGTACACAGTCTGGAGAATTTAACATTAAAGACGCAAAAACAGTAGATGATTGGATAGAGACAATAGCGCAAACAACGCTTTCTACTCCGGATTAAAATTGCTAACTTTGTCGTCCTCAAAAATTGTACGATTTGGATAAAATGAAACTTTCGGAGTTCGACTTCGATTTACCAGAAGAATTAATTGCTGAACATCCTAGTGATAACAGAGATGAATCTCGTTTAATGGTAATACACCGCGAAACAGGAAAAATTGAACATAAGTTATTCAAAGATATTATCGACTATGTGGATGAAGGTGATATCATGATAAGAAATAACACGAAGGTTTTTCCTGCAAGAATGTACGGTAATAAAGAAAAAACTGGTGCTAAAATCGAGGTTTTCTTATTACGTGAATTAAACAGAGAAAGTTTACTTTGGGATGTTTTAGTAGATCCTGCAAGAAAAATTAGAATTGGAAACAAACTTTACTTCGGAGAAGATGAATCTTTAGTTGCCGAAGTAATTGACAACACTACTTCTAGAGGTAGAACTTTGCGTTTCTTATTTGACGGTTCTTACGAAGAGTTTAAACAAAAAATTACAGAACTAGGAGAAACTCCGTTACCTAAGTACATTCAGCGCCCAGTAGAACCAACAGACGAAGAACGTTACCAAACCATTTACGCAAGTGAAGAAGGTGCAGTAGCAGCGCCAACCGCTGGCTTACACTTTTCTAGAGAATTACTTAAGCGCTTAGAAATTAAAGGTGTAGATTTTGCAGAGCTAACGCTACATATCGGATTGGGTACGTTTAGACCCGTTGAAGTAGAAGATCTCACTAAACATAAAATGGATTCTGAACAGGCCATTATTACCCAAGAGTGTGCAGATAAAGTAAACAATGCAAAACTGAATAAAAAGAAGGTTATTGCAATTGGTACAACTTCTATGCGTGCTGTAGAAACGTCTGTATCAACAGAAAGTACATTAAAACCGTTTTCTGGGTGGACAAATAAATTCATTTTCCCTCCTTACGAGTTTTCTATTGCCGATGCAATGATTACAAACTTCCATACACCATCTTCTACATTATTGATGATGATAAGCGCATTTATGGGACACGATTTAATGAAAGAAGCTTACGAAGTAGCCGTTAAAGAGAAATATAAATTCTACTCTTACGGTGATGCAATGTTGATTTTATAAGCAACAACGATAAAGAAATAGATAAGAGGAAATCAATTGTGGTTTCCTCTTTTTTTTATATCTCCTTGTTGAAGGAGGTGTTCGCCTGAAGGGCGGGCGGAGGATGACTACGAAGGAGTAACTCACTCCTTCACAAATTTCTTGGTTATAACCCTATTATCATAACGCACATTTACAAAATACACACCAGCAGCTAAATGCGAAATAGGAATTTTTTCTGTTTCTTTTTGCTCTAAAACGGTAGTACCGTCCGTAGCTTTAATTACTACAGACTCAATTAAAGCAGAATTGTTAACCTTAATATTTAGTTGTGAAGTTGCAGGGTTGGGATAAAGACTAATTCTGATATCTTCATTGGTCTCAGTATTTAGGTAAAATGCTGGTATAGTGTCTGATTTTATTAAACCATAAAAGTTTTGCATTGCACAAGCTCCTCCATTTGAAACTGTGTTTGTATCAGTATATATATTTAGAACAGTTATTTCACCAACACTTATTCCTAACATATATTGCTGATATTCAAAATCAATAATCCAACCTTGACTATAAAAACAATCTTTTATATAGATATTACAAAAGTTTGTATCTTGTTCATAAACAACATCTGTTCTAATCCGAGGATAATAAAAAGGCCAATCACTCGTTAGGATGGCTTTTAAGATAGGTGGCTCAGGTGAGCCATCTGAATAGTGATAATCTACATGTAAATTACTTATTTGAACCCAACCATTAATGTTCTCTCCTATTGGTATCTGTGCTATTAATAATTGAGAAAAAAGACTAAGAACTGTTACAATTTTTAAAGTTTTATGATAGTTAGTTTTTGTGAATTGTTTTAGCATCTTTGATTGATAGTGTTAACAATCTATTTGACTATCAATCACATAAATCTAATCGTTTATCATATGAAAAACAAATATTTCTTGAAATCAGAAGAACAGTTTTAATCTTAAAAGAAAAAAACTCATCGCATCAACCTAAACTTTCCCTATCAATTTCGCTACGTATTTCCCAATAATATCAAACTCTAAATTAACGCTATCGCCTATTTTCAGTTGATGAAAATTAGTAAACTCATAGGTGTAAGGAATAATACAAACACTAAATTGATTGGGTTTAGAATCTACAACCGTTAAACTTGTTCCATTGATAGTAATAGAACCTTTTTCTACCGTTACGTCTGGAGATGTATAGTCAAACGTAAATTTCCAGCTCCCTTCTTGGTTTTCAATAGCCGTACATGTACCTTTTGTATCTACGTGTCCTTGTACAATGTGTCCGTCTAGTCTACCATTCATTTGCATGCAGCGTTCTAGGTTTACTTTATCGCCCACTTGCCAATCACCAAGGTTAGTTTTATCCAAAGTTTCTTGTATAGCAGTAACGGTATACTCAGTATCATTAATAGCAACAACGGTTAAACAGCATCCGTTGTGTGCTAAACTTTGGTCTATTTTAAGCTCGTTTGTAAAATCACAAGAAAGTGTAAAGTGCACGTTTTCTTGTTCTTTTTCTATATGCTTAACTTCTCCTAAACTTTCTACTATGCCTGTAAACATTATGCTGTAACCAATTCTAAATTATCAATTAATCTTACTTCTCCGCAGTACGCTACAACACAAGCTGTAGCTCCGGGTAACCAAAAATCAGTTAAGGGCAACAAGGTTTCTGCATCCACAATTTCTAAGTACTCCAACTCTAAGGTAGATGCTTCTATAATAGAAATCATTTCTATAAGCACTTCTTGCGGAGATAAAAACGGCGCCATCTCTTTACCAAAACTTAAGGTTTCATAAATAACAGTTGCTTGTTGCTTTTGTTGTTCTGAAAGTCGTAAATTTCTTGAAGACATTGCTAAACCGCTCTGCTCTCTTATGGTATCACCAACCACTATTTCAATTGGTAAGTTTAATTTCTTGGTCATGTATTTAATAATCATAACCTGTTGAAAATCTTTTCTGCCAAAAAAAGCGTGCGTGGGTTTTACAATATCAAAGAACCGAGAAACCACATCAATTACACCTGCAAAATGTCCAGGTCTATATTTCCCTTCCATCACCTCATCCAACGGAGATAAATCCATTTTCAGGTGCTCGTATCCTTCTGGATAAATGGTGTTTGTAATGGGTAAGAACAAGAAATCGCACCCAACGCTTTCTAATAAAGCTGCATCTTTCTCTGGCATTCTTGGATACTTATCTAAATCTGCAGGGTTATTAAATTGAGTTGGATTCACGAAAATACTGGCAACAACAAGATCGCACGTTTCTTTGGCTTTGGTTATTAAACTTAGATGGCCTTCGTGTAAGGCTCCCATTGTGGGCACAAATCCAATTTTTTTATTTGTCTGTATTGCCGTTTTCAACGATTGTTGAACAGCACTTAGCGTTTCTAAAACAAGCAATTTTTCTAGTATTTACGAAGTGTGTAATCGGGCAAATCTATTCTTTTTTGTTGAATTTCAGCTTTTTTTTATATATTTTTGTAATCAAATTTACCAAGAACTCTATATGGAGAAAAAAAGAATCCTTTTTGTTTCGCAAGAAATAGCACCATTTTTACCGAAGTCAGAATTAGCTAATACAGCAAGAAAGTTACCTCAAGGGGTGCAGGAAAGTGGAAAAGAAATCCGCGTTTTTATGCCAAGATTTGGAGTGATTAACGAACGTAGACACCAATTACACGAAGTAATCCGTTTGTCTGGTATGAACTTGATTATTGATGACAACGATCATCCATTAATCATTAAGGTTGCTTCTATCCCAACTGCAAGAATGCAGGTATATTTTATAGATAACGAAGAATATTTTAAAAGAAAGCACGTTTTAACTGATGCAAAAGAAGAATACTTCGATGATAATGACGAGCGTTCTATGTTCTTTTGCAGAGGAGTTTTAGAAACTGTTAAAAAATTAGGTTGGAAACCAGATGTTATCCATTGTCATGGTTGGATGACTTCTTTGATGCCTTTATACATCAAGAAGATTTATGCGAATGACCCACATTTTTCTGATGCAAAAGTTGTTTATTCGGTGTATGATAATGAGTTTAACAAAAATTGGGACAACAGGTTTGACGAGAAGCTTAAATTTGAAGGATTCGACGATGAAACCATTGCTGACTTAAAAGACGGCAGTTTTAATAGTTTGAATAAAACGGCTATGAAACACGCAGATGGTGTTGTTTTAGGTAGTGAAGTTATTGAAGGAGAGTTAGCAAAAGCCTACGAAGAAGCTACTTGTCATAAATTAGACTTTGCACCAGAAGAAGCACAAGCCAAAACAGTTTCAGAGTTTTTTGACAAAGTAATTGAAGAAGAAGTACTGATATAGATGTTAGAAAAAATAAATAAATCATTTCAGAGGCGAGGAGTTAATCAACTTCTCGCTACTTTTTTATGCATCCTAGTTATAGGAGGTGCATGTAAGAAAAAAGAAAATCCTTTAGGTGTTTCTGCTCTGCCAGAAGGCAGTGCTTTATCTACACAAGGAATAGATACTTTTTCGCTAATCACCTATTCCGAACTCGAAGATTCTACGGTTTCAAAAAACCCACGATTTAATTTATTAGGCTCTTACATAGACCCAGTATTTGGAGCATACAACGCTTCTTTTTACACTCAATTTAGACCTTCTACTTTATCTCCAAATTTTGAAGACAATATTAAAATTGACTCTTTTGTGCTTGCATTAGAATATGGAGGATACTACGGAGAACTAGATCCTCAACTTATTGAAGTTTACGAAATTACAGAAGATTTAGACGCAGATGAAGAAGTAGACTATTACACTTTTTCTACTAGTACAACCACTAATGTAAATTTAGTGCCAACCTCAAATAACGAGGGTTTAATTACTCCAAATCCACTAGCTCCTACCATTGTAGACGGAGAAGAAGTTGCAGACGCACAGTTGCGCTTGCACTTAGACACCAATTTAGCGAGAACTTTTATCAATAGTGCACTCAACACATCCAACTTTGAGACTGAAGAAAACTTTTTAACCTATTTTAAGGGTATTCATGTTAAAACAAACAACGGACTCCAAGTTCCAGGTAAAGGAGGAGTACTTTATTTTAATACCGCTGATCCAGCTTCTGGTTTAACCATATATTATACTGTAAATGGCATACAACAAAGCTTTGAATTTATTATAAATGCTACTGATGTAGACTATAACAATGTTATTATAAACTCCGCCGGAACAGAGATTGAAGACGTATTAAATAACCCAGAAACGGCAGGTTTAGATGAGTTCTACACACAAGCAGGACATATTCGCTCTAAAATTGACCTTCCCGGTATTAAAAACTTACCAAAGAACGCAATAATTCATTCAGCTGAACTTATTTTACCTGTTTCTTACTACAATCAATCTACCTTTTATCCAAGTACATTTATTTCGCTATCTTCTAGATTGATTAAAGACGACAACCGACTTTACTCTTTACCTACCTCAGAAGTACAGTATGATACGGGTAGAAAGGCATATGTTATAGATTTAAGAACCTACGTTCAAAATGTAGTAGCCGGTAGTTTTGAAGATAATGGTATACTTCTTTCACCGTCGTTTTTTAATACCAGTGCAGAACGTATAATATTTAATGGCTCACAAACAATAAATAAAGCTAAACCAATACTTACTATCGACTTTACTACCTTTTAAAAACAAATATTTCTATTAGCTTTGTTTACAGAAGTACATTGATCATTTAAATTACAACCTATGTGTGGAATTGTAGCATATATTGGTAAGAGAGAAGCTTACCCTATCATCATAAAAGGACTAAAACGTTTAGAATACAGAGGGTACGATAGTGCCGGAATAGCACTTTTGGATAAGGGTAACCTAAATACCTACAAAAAACAAGGAAAAGTAAGTAACTTAGAAGCGTTTGCAGAAGCTAATAATATAAATGGTAATTTAGGAATTGGTCATACCCGATGGGCTACCCACGGAGAACCAAACGATATTAATGCGCACCCACATCTTTCTGGTGATGGAAAAATCGCCATGATACACAATGGTATTATCGAAAACTACGATAGTTTAAAAATTGAGCTTCAAAAAAGAGGACATATTTTTAAAAGTGATACAGATACAGAAGTTCTTATTCACCTCATTGAAGATATTAAACAAAAAGAAAAAGTTGGTTTGGGCGAAGCTGTGCGTTTAGCGTTAGCTAATGTAATTGGTGCTTATGCTATTGTAATTCTTGACCAAGATAACCCAAATCAATTAATTGCTGCAAGAAAAAGTAGTCCGTTAGTTATTGGTATTGGAGAAGACAACGAGTTTTTCTTAGCCTCCGATGCAACGCCTATAGTAGAGTACACAAAAAACGTTGTTTATCTAAATGACGAAGAAATTGCCGTACTTGATATCAATGAAGGCTTTGCGCTTTGGAATATTCAAAACCAAGAAAAAACACCATACATACAAGAGTTAGAGTTACAACTTGAAGCTATTGAAAAAGGCGGTTATGATTCTTTCATGTTAAAAGAAATTAACGAACAACCTAACTCAATTAAAGATTGCTTTAGAGGTAGATTAAATGCAGCACAAGGAATTGTTTCTCTAGGTGGGATTAAAGATTACGAAAATAAGATAATGAATGCCAACCGATTGGTAATGGTTGCCTGCGGTACATCTTGGCATGCAGCACTAGTTGGTGAGTACCTTTTCGAAGATTTAGCACGTATCAATGTAGAGGTAGAATATGCATCTGAATTTAGATATAGAAATCCAATTATAGATGAGAAAGACATAGTAATTGCCATTTCACAATCTGGAGAAACTGCAGATACCTTAGCAGCTCTCGAATTAGCCAAAAGCAAAGGTTCTACAATATTAGGAATTTGTAATGTAGTTGGTTCATCAATAAGTAGAATTACACACGCAGGTTCTTATACACATGCAGGTCCAGAAATTGGAGTTGCATCTACAAAAGCGTTTACTGCCCAAGTTACTGTTCTTACATTAATGGCATTGTCTATTGCACATAAAAAAGGTACGATAGACGAATCGCGCTTTAGAAGATTACTCAGTGAATTGGAACGTATTCCAGAGAAAGTGCAAACCATCTTAAAATCCAACGATTTAATCGAATCTATCTCTGAAGTATATAAAGATGCAACAAACGCGCTTTATTTGGGAAGAGGTAATTCATTTCCAGTTGCTTTAGAAGGTGCGTTAAAACTCAAAGAAATTAGTTATATCCATGCAGAAGGGTATCCGGCTGCAGAAATGAAACACGGTCCTATTGCTTTAATAGACGATGCGATGCCTGTTTTTGTAATTGCAACCAAAGGGCCGTCATACGAAAAAGTTGTGAGTAATATACAAGAGGTAAAAGCCAGAAAAGGTAAGATTATTGCAATCGTAACAGAAGGAGACCTCCAAGTAAAAGCCATTGCCGATCATGTAATTGAAATACCTGAGACAGACGAGCATTTAGTTCCTTTACTTGCTACAATTCCACTGCAGCTGCTAAGTTATCATATTGCTGTAATGAGAAATTGCAATGTTGATCAGCCTAGAAATTTAGCAAAATCGGTAACAGTGGAGTAAGGTTATGGGATAAGAAATGTAACTCCGGACTCATATTAGTATATTTCTCTGTATCAATAACTTCTACAAAAGTATGGGAATCCAATTATTCGGATTACCAACAGTATTTGTACGACAGAATTAAAGGTTTTATTGAGAATTCTATAACCCCTATTGGTTATCGTCGTATTTCAAAAATCTTCAATGATGAGGGATTAAAAACACCTCGTGGTACTTCATTCGCAAACTCCAAAGTACATTCTATGTACAAAAAGGGATTGATTCGAGAAGAAAGAATGAATCGTGAAGATATAGTTATGGTTTCTACTGTTACTATTGAATTGATAATTCACCCAATTTTAAGTAGGATAAGTTGTAGTCCCAAGGAGAAGAAAATAGATGATTTGAACGGGGTGTTGAAGAAGATGATTGGTTAGTGGTTGGTTATTTTATAAGTGTTATCCTTATCTTGTATATAATAATAAGAGAATTCTATATCTTTCTTATAGTACCATGTTTCATTCAAATTACCATTTACATATATCACTCTTTTCAGAATGAATTTATCTACATTTCCATATGAATCTTTAACTCCTCGACAATAATGTTCTTCTTTTATAATTCCGTTCTCATAAATCTTTTTAAGTGTTAGAACTCCATTTGAAAATGTTTCTACAGATTGAATAATACCTTTTTTGTAGACTTCTTTATCTCCATTTAATTCACCTTCTGAATACTTCTCTTTAAGAGTTAGAAGACCCTTTTCATAATAGGTTTGCACTCCATCTTTTTTACCCTGTTTATAGTTTTCTAATTCATACTCATCTGTCTCACCAATGGAAATGAAATCAGGTTTTGATGTAAAAAATGTTATATCTGTTTTGTTGGTGGAAGTTTCTTCAAATGTTTGGGTAATGTTGGAAACACCACTCCCTTCTTTTCTCAGGTATTTTAAGAGATTTTCAGTTTTACTATTCCTATTTCTTTTCTCATCTGCAAATTGAGGGTACTTTATAACTCCTCTGTTTATTTTTATTCCATCTTTTCTGTAGGTATATTCCCCTTTTATCGAACTACCTTCTAACTCTCCATTTTTGTAATGGGAAACATCTATATCCCAACTATAGGTCCAAATCTCTTTTTGATTCATAGCTTCATAACTAAAAACATTAATAAAATTTGTCGGAACCATACATGTTAATTTTGAATCAATAGATAATCCATTCTTCATCCCCAAGTCATAATTATCAAATTTAAAACCAATCTCTATCGAATTTCCATGAGTTCCATAAGTTCTAACGAATTTATTTTTTGTAAAATCATTTAAAATAATTAATAAGTCTGTTAGGTTTTCCACTTTGTTTAGTTCTTCACAGAGTACTTTATAAAGTCTTTTTGTAAATTCAATTTTTTCCTGAGGATTTAAAGATTTCAAATAAAGTTCCATTTTCTTACGTTCCACATATGTTTTATTACCCTCATATTTAAAATTCTTCGTGATGTTATCAGTTTGTTCTTCAACATTTTCTGTTATTTCTATAAACTGAAAATCGTTAGGTAAAGAATCAAAAAAATTATTTAATCTCAATTTGTTTTTAATCAAGTGGTAAGTAATATCCCAATCGATTTCTAGAGTAAAACCATTATAAATTTTACCTTCATCATATTTTATAACAACAATATTATCCGAGTTTTTTTTATTTTCAACCCAGATACCATCTTTGATACCATCTTTTACCATACCAAAGTATAAATCACTGCTATATAGTCCATCTCTGGTATTAGAGGTTGATTGATGATGATGACTATCAAAAATGTAATTCCCTTCCTTGAAGTTCCATAAATACCCTGTGTAAGGTTTGTTTTGATACTTATACCCATTGGGTGTAAGAGTTAATTCACCGACACTCATTACACTACCATCTCCGATTTTTTTAACGTTTTGATTATTCTTAGTGGTATCTTTTTTTATTCCATTTAGTTTTCTTAAGAGATTCAATTCTTCATTATTTTTAGATACCAGAATGGAGAGTTTTTCGAGTTTGTTTTCAAGTTCAGACTTCTCTGATTCCAATTTGGACTTCTCTGATTCAAGTTCAGACTTTTCTGATTCCAATTTGGATTGAAGAGTTTTTAATTTCACCATCTCGTTTTCAATAGAGATTATTCTACTCTTCTTTTCTATTAATTGAGATTGTAACTTAACTATATTATCATTCTTTTTACGGAGTAAACTATCGGATATGTTTTCAAGAAAACTAACATATTCTCTTAGTTCTTTTTTATTCAACTTTTTTAGTTCAGTTTCAGATTTGGTGAAGTTCTCAAGTTCACTTTGACCAAATAAAATATTATTTGTCATTACAATGGTGAAAAGAACTATACAAAATCTCATAATTTCTCTCATATTTATATGATATCTATTCATAATTTTGTCTATTTCTCTTAAAACATCAAATGTTGTTTTGATTTATCTCTCCAACCTGATTGGTTCTTATACTTCACAAAAAATATCTTCAAATCACTTTGGTTGGGATAATCCACAAAGTATATCTTCTTGTCAGATTGATTTTGATAATCAACAAAATACCATAACCCATTATTACCATCAGATTGATTTGGATAATCTACTTTGAACACCTTTAAGTCACATTGATTTTCATACTCTACCACATATACCTTAACATCAGATTGGTTTGGATAATTTACCGAGTAAACCTTTTGAGAGTATGAGGTTAGTGGTATAAGGAACAGTATAAATAGAAGGTATTTCATTTAAAAAAAACATGATCAGATGAAAAAGTATTTATTGCAGTTTTTGGGGTAAGCATATTCATTATTTATAACGAAGATAAATCCGAAAAAAAGTAAATTTTTCATATTTTTTTTGATTAAATTTAATAGATTCTGAGTTCTATATCTATTTTTTGTAAAAATTTTAGCAAAACGATTCTAAATTCTGAGTTCTGTCGCATTAATTATTTTTCGAATATTTGTCGTTAAGATTGCACTTCCTTAAAAATTTAATTTGAATTAAGTTTAGCTAAAACAACTGACAAATCTGTCATTAATTGTATTTGTTTCAAACTTAGATAAGAGTTATCCAAATTATTTTCATTTTTTTCTTTTGCTAAAAACAATACATTATCACTGAAATAATAAACTTCTTCTTCAATAGACTCAACAGCATGATCTTCCATGTAAACAGGCATGTCATAAGCAGTATTTATCAACTTTATGCAAATTAATTGATTGTTATCATAATAGTAATGTTTGCTTAAACTTTCCATAGTAGCGAAATAAAGAGCCTCAATTTTTTTAATCTGATTATCTTTTTTAAAAACTGTCACTTCGCAGTCTCCATCTCCTTCAGCTGGAAAAATCACCTTAGCATAATCAATTATCGAACTATCAATTTTAGAATATAGACTATCAATAAGAATATCTTGCAATAGATTTTTTTTCTCAGAGCTTTGAAAATGTTTTATAGAGTCTAGTAAATTAATAATTAGAACAGAATCCTTTTTTACTGTTTGGACTAATAAACTATTTTGCTTTTTCAAAATCTGGCATGTAATTAGTGAGTCGGAAAGAGTCTTTATTTGAATTGAATCTAATGTAGCTGACGACACTAAATTTTGATTTTTATTTATTAAAACACTTTTTGACTTCTTCAAGCTTTCGTTCTCAAATTCTAAAGAATCAAAATATGTTGAAATAGATTTTAGTTTAGTTTCAAAATTTGTTTCATTTAGTGCAATAAATGAAAACATATTTTTTTTAGATAATTTTTGTAACGAATCTAAATTAGGACTTTTATATTCTAATATACTTTGTGAATCTTTTTGACAAAAACCACTGAGCGTAAAAAATACAAGCAACAACGCCAGGAAATAATTATTTCCTGGTAAAAGGCTTATTGATTTATTATTTAAACGCATATTAATTTTCCTCCGTTTCATGAGGTATTTCCAAATCGTCATTATTTTCATACTTTTCTCCATCGCTTTTGTATTTAATATATTCATCTGTCTTAGCGTCCCATTTCGATTTTATATTCCCGTTATAATAGTAGAATTCGTTTCGCAATCTTTCACCTTCGACATCATATTCCACTATTTCTTTCAATTCACCATTTATCCAATATCGGGATTCCTTTATTTCCTTTCCAGTACTTGGAGAGTACTCTCTTATGCCTCCAATTTTGCCATTCCAATCAAATCGAATTTCTTTAATTCTTTCGTCATTCTTATATTCTGTATATTCAGATAGCCATGGATCAATACCTTTGTCCATTTCAAACTTACTTACGATAGTGCGCTTACCATCTGCATATTGTGTGATTTCTTCAATATAATATTTATCTTGATCGCACACAATCCCTGAAAATACTTTCCCATTGTATTTCATTTTTTCAGTATCTCTGTCATATTCGAACGAAGGATCATTGGTAAAGCAATCACAACTTTCGGCATTCATCTTCACATATTCTGATTCTGATTCTGATTCTGACGAGCAAGAAACAAACTGTAAAGCAACTATTAGTACAAGTAATAATCGTGTTATTCTTTTTTTCTTCATATTATTTAATTTTCGATAAATTAAAGTAATTTAGATAAAAATAACCTCAAACTAATAAGTGAGTTAAGTAAAAAACACCTATAAACACCTATTAATTTTTTATATATTTAAAAATGAGCAAAATTATTTTGGTACTTTTTTTCACACTCCTGTCTTTTCGCTTGTATTCTTTTAGACCAAGAACAATTGATACATTTCAAATTCATGAGATGATTGCTAAGATGGGTGTGGACGAATCACTTTTAAACTTCAAGAATAATTTCTTTAAAAGTATCGTTTTCAAAGATGCCAATACCATTTATTATAATCCCGAAGGAACTCTAATGTTATTTAAGATTGAAAATAATGACAGCCTCATTGTTCTACAATTAAGCAAAAGTATTTATCACGGACATAATTTTAAAAGAAATCTTTTTACACATGGAGATACATTATTTTCATATGGGGGTGAAGGATTATTCAATGTTTTTCCACATTTAATTTTTTTCGAAGAAAAGTCTAGTAGTTGGCTGAAAAAAGAAGTAATAAATTATCCTTTAACTGCACGAAAAGTGGTAAACTCTTGGAAAACCAAAGACAAAATAACTGTCTTACTAAATCATTATTCAAACGAACAAGCCAATTCAAATTTTGCATTTAACCACTTTTCTCTTGGAGAAATAAATCTGGTCACCCATACATATAAAAATTTATTTGACTTTACTAATCAAGGAGATAAAGATTTAAGAATCAATAATGGAGACTTCCAATACCACAGCGAAAAATATGACTTAATGGGTTTCTATAACTCAAATGGAACATGCCGGTACCAAATTTTCGATAAAATTAAAGGTGAATTATTTGAGATCCCATTTTTAACAACTACTCCTTCAATTAATGGAATAAACTACTTATATATACGTGACAACCAATTATTTTTCAGAAATAAGGAAAGCTATGTAGATTCAATTGACCTAACGAAAACAGAAAAATTAAATGTCATGAATTACTTTAACTTCTATCGATCAAAAAAGAACAACAACAATAAAATTTTATATTTAATATTTATATCTGCTACTTTTCTAATTTTAGGTCTAATAATATATATTAAAAATAAAAAACCTTTTAAAAGCAATAATAGCTATACAAACATAGAAAAAATCTTAAATACTTATAAGGGGAATAATATTTCCAAAGATGAGCTAGATAAGATATTAAATATCGCGCATTACTCATATGAGACCATAAAAACCAAAAGAAGTGTCTTAATAAAAGAAATTAATCAAAGAAAAAAGGTGAACATTGTTCGGGTTAGAAAAATAGACGACAAAAGATATTTTGAATATCAAGTTAATTAAGCGAGTTCAGATTTTATCAAATGTAGTTATCCATACAATTATTAACTTGAAAGACTCTTTATTATAAATTAAATCAAATAAATTTACAAAAACACCAACCCTTTTAGAATCAGTAACGTTTAGTAGTTTAAATGTGCATTTAGATACTTTCAAATCACATTTGGTTTTATTTTCCTTGCAGGTAGCCTGAAGGTAGTTTCTACCTCAGAAGAATACAGGAATCTCTTCTAACGGACTGTTTTCAGGCTTTTGAAACTTTAAATAGTTTTAATAAAATTTTAAGTTTTCCCCTCTATAAATTAGAGGGGATTTTTTTTGCAAAAAAAAAGTCCTTTCTAAACGAAAGGACTCTAATTAAAACGAACACTAATTATTTAGCATTCTTAAAGTTTTCTGTAACTTTTTCCCAGTTTACAACATTAAAAAATGCGTTGATATAATCTGGTCTTCTATTTTGATAATTTAAGTAGTAAGCATGCTCCCAAACATCTATTCCCATGATTGGCGTTCCTTCACAACCAATTCCTTCCATTAATGGATTATCTTGATTTGCTGTAGAACAAACTTCTAACTTTCCGTCTTTTACGCATAACCAAGCCCATCCTGAACCAAAACGCGTTGCAGCAGCTTTTGCAAATGCATCCTTAAAAGCATCAAAAGAACCAAATGCTGTATTAATTGCATCTGCTAACTCTCCAGATGGATTTCCTCCTCCGTTTGGCGACATTACTTCCCAGAACATGCAGTGATTGTAGTATCCTCCACCGTTATTTCTAACTGCTGTATTATCTTTGCAATTAACCAAAATTTCTTCGATAGATTTTCCTTCTAAATCTGTACCCGCAATCGCATTATTCAAGTTATTTGTATATCCTTGGTGATGCTTTCCATGGTGGATTTCCATCGTTTTTGTATCAATATTAGGCTCAAGCGCGTTGTGAGCGTAAGGTAATTGTGGTAATTCAAATGCCATTTTAATTTATTTTTAATTTGTACTTATTTTAACATAACCCTTAAAAAAGGTTCTTGTTCATCAAATTTAGCATAAACTTTAAAACAAATGAATTTTCTTTAGTATGATTCTAAATAAACAAAAACAGATTATCGTAATAGCCTCATTTTAAAAAGAAAAGCTTCCCATTTTACAGAAAACCAGAAAAATCTTATATTTTTGTTAGATAAACATATAAACAAACGAAAATGAAAAAGGTAATGTATTTCGCAGCAGCAGCTGTACTAACTATGTCAATTGCATCTTGTGGTGGAACTAGCGAGTCTGATTTAGATAGGTTAGAAAACGAAATGAAAGAACAAGCAGAAAACGGAATGGATAAAGTTGAAAACCAAGTTGACGAAACCGTAAATACTGTTAAAGAAGAAGGACAAAATATGCTAGACGAAGCTGAAGCAAAAGGTGCTGACATGGTAGAAGAAGGAGAAGAAATGTTAGATGCTGCTAAAGATAAAGGAGCAGAAATGGTTGAAGAAGGAAAAGAAGCAGCCAACAAAATGCAAAAAGAAATTAAAATGTAAGACTACATTTGAATAAACAAAAAGCGCAATTGAAATCAATTGCGCTTTTTTTATGTCTAAAGCTTACCTTCTTTTTTATATTTAGCTTTGTATTTTTCGTAGAGTAAAGACTGACTGTTAGAAAGCGGAATAAAATTACCTTGAACTAAGGCCGTTGATACTTGATTTGTTTTCATTTCTAGCGCATTTCCTTCTGAAATAAATAATGTTGCAGATTTACCTATTTCTATAGATCCGTAATCATCAGCGATACCTAAAATTTCACATGCCCACAAGCTCACCGCAGAAATTGCGTCTTCTTCTGATAAACCATAAGCATGAGCAGTACCTGCTAAAAATGGAATGTTTCTGGCATTCATCGCCTCCATCTCTCCTGCGTTTTGTATACAAAAATGTACACCACCTTCTTTTAATAAGTAAGCCAATTTAAACGGTAAATCTATATCGTCATCTTCATTTACAGGCAGTGTATGCGGACGTTTAAGCATAACTGGAATATTTGCATCTTTCAATTGTTTTGTAATTAGATAACTATCATATCCGCCTACAATAACAGGATAGGCAATCTCAAAATGAGCAATAAATTCTAAAATATCAGTTAGTGCTTTTAATTCATCTGCATGAAAATAAACTCTGCGATTTCCTTCAAAACAGGCTTTCATAGCTTTAAACCTTAAGTCGGGATTAGCTATATTTTTTTCTTCTGCGTATGCCTTACTGGCTTCAAAAAAATCTTCAATTTCTTTAACTTGTTCTTGGTATTTTCCGTTCTTTTTTTTCGATCCTGGTTCTGCCCACCAACCACCACCACTAAGTGTAGCTGGCCAATTTAAATGAATACCATCGTCTTCTCTAATAACCGCATCTTCCCAATTCCAACCATTAAAATGCATCACAGAAGAAGTGCCAGAAATTCTTCCTCCTCTGGGTGTAGCTTGTCCAATTAATACACCGTTGGTTCTTACTGTGCTAATTACTTTACTTTCTGTATTAAATGCAATTAACGACCGAACATGCGGATTGAAAATTCCCACATCATCAAAATCGCGCGTTGCCCTTATAGCATCAATTTCTGTTAATCCTAGCGTAGTATTTGGGGCTACAAAGCCGGGATAAATTTCTTTACCAGTAGCCGTTATAATTGTATCCCACTCTGATTTATTGTAACTATAAGTAAGCGCGTTCTTTACTAAAGTAATTTTTCCATTTTGTACTCCAACTAAACCATTTTCAAGCACGTTTCCATCTCCCACATGTAATTTTCCTCCTAAAATAAGAATTTTATCTTGTGCCCATGCAATATTGGCTATTACCAACAAAAAAAGTAAATATCTATTTCTCATTATTCTCCTATTGTATCGCAATGATAGTGTTTGGTTTTCTTTTTTATGAAAGCAGTAGTTTGCTCTCCTTTATCTTTTGATTCTAGCATTTTAGAAATAATTCTTGCACGCTCTTGTGCATTGGTTTTTCTCATATCATTGTCTCTACTGGCATCAAAAAGTAAATAACCGTCTACAAAAGTGTAATTTACTTTAGCCTTAACCGTAAGCGGATGCGCACTCCAAACTACCACATCTGCATCTTTATTTTTTTTCAAACTTCCTATTCTATCATCCAAGTGCAAAAGTTTTGCCGGATTTAAGGTAATCATCTTAAACGCTTCTTCTTCTGTGGCGCCTCCATATTTTATTACTTTGGCAGCTTCTTGGTTTAACCTACGACCCATTTCTGCGTCGTCGGAGTTAAGGGCAACCAACACCCCCATTTCGTGCATCAGAGAAGCGTTGTATGGAATGGCATCATTGACTTCGTATTTATATGCCCACCAATCAGAAAAAGTACTTCCTCCAGCGCCGTGGGCTTTCATTTTATCTGCCAATTTATAGCCTTCTAAAATATGTGTAAATGTATTTACGGTAAATCCCATAGAGTCTGCTACATGCATCAACATATTGATTTCTGATTGAACGTAAGAATGGCAAGATATAAAGCGTTCAGAATTAACGATTTCCCAAATTATTTCCAATTCTTTGTCTGTAGCAGGTGCTTTTAGTCCTAGCTTTTGCTTTTTCTTGTCTGAGTAGGCATTGTACTCATCCCATTCTTTTTTATACGCTTTCGCTCTTAAAAAAGCATCATAAAATACCTGTTCTACTCCCATTCTCGTTTGTGGAAAACGAATGGTATTGTAATCTCCCCAATTGGTTTGCTTCACATTTTCTCCAAGAGCAAATTTGATAAACTTGGGTGCATCCGGAATGAGCATTTCTGCTGGCTCAAAACCCCATTTTAACTTAATTAGAGCGCTTTGTCCGCCAATTGGATTCGCAGAACCATGAAGTAATTGCGCAGATGTAACTCCACCGCTGAGTTGTCTATATAAGTTTATATCGTTCGATCTAACTACATCACCTACGCTCACCTCTGCAGAAATTGCTTGACCACTCTCATTAACACCTTTAGTTATAGCAATATGCGAGTGTTCGTCAATAATACCTGGAGTAACGTGTAAACCTTTGGCTTCAATTACAATTGCATCATTTGGAATAGAATATGTTCCGTTTCCAACAAAATCAATCTTACCTTTTTTAATTACAAGATCTGCTCGTTTTAAAATGCCTTGCTCTTCGTTGGTCCAAACCGTTGCATTTTTTAGTACGTAAGTACTCTGCTGGGGTATAGAATCAAAGCCATAGGCCATATTGGGATACCAAATGTGTTTTGTTGACAGGCTGTCTACGGTAATTATTTGCTCTCTCTTCTCTTCTTCTTTATGTCCTTTATTTTTTATTCCTATCCATTTAATCCACTCTCCAGTTGGCAATAATCCTTGTCCTTCAAAAACACCCAATCTTTGATTATATTTCGCATGTAAGGTTATACTTCCTGTGTAATTGTCGTCTTCTAAATTAAATTGAAGCGCAACATCCTTCTTTTCAATCTCGATAAATACTTTTGCCTTTAAGGTATCCACAGACTTTACCATTATATTTGAATCTGTTTTGGTTTTATATGCGATTACCTCTCCTTTCGGTTTCTCGCTTTCTCCAGAAATTTTTATTTCATACGTATTGGATTGGAGCGTGATGTTATAATTTCCTCTGACATCAATTTTAGTGGGTTGTTTTATAATTGTCTGTTTTCCTAACCCCCAACTTTCTAATAGTTCAGCATCTTTATACACAAAAGGATCTTTCGAAAACACACTAAAACTTGCTCTTTTATTTACTTCTAATGTTCCAAATTGGTCTTGTATATTTAGAAATTGAGCAGGAATAGTTGTAAGCGCAGCTATCGCATTATTTCTTGATAATCCGCGCTCTAGTGTTTTTCTCAAGTTTTCCCAAAACACTTTCACCGTTTTAATCTCATTTGAAGTAATAGCAAAAGGCACTTTGTTTGTGCTTAAGAAATAGGGGTTTGAAGGAGCAAGCTCCCATTTCTTTAAATCGCTTAATGGAATTTGTCTAGCCACATACGGATCTTTCACTTCATAAGGCGAAGGAAAGTTAATTGGAACAATAAGCGGAGTAGAATCATTAAAATTTGGTAAACGCTCGTACTCGTCTCCTCCACCAACTACTATGAAGTTAAACTTATTTTGTTCTGCAATTTTTCTTGCTCTAAGTACTTCTAATTTATCTTCTGTTTTAAAAATAAAAGGGATGTTTTTACTAGAATTAAAGTGCGCTAAAGAAAGGTTCTTTTCTATGCTTTCTTCATTATTTTCGTACCATTTAGCATCTTCAAAAAACTGATTTAACAATGCAATGCTTCCCATTTGCGAAGATGGATACGCTTGATTAGAGCTGCCTTTTGAAAAACTAAAGTAATGGGCAGCATTTTGATTAATAATCGCAGCATGTGCATCTAATTCTCCTAATGCAATAATTGCTCCCGTTCCTCTTACAATTCCGTCATCATAGTGTGTAGACACTACACCAAAACCCATTTCCATGAATCGTTTTGCTTCTTTTGCGTTATAGGTATAGGCATCAATCGCTTGTGTTTCTGGATGTACGGCTTCGTTCCAATAAAAGGCTCCGTTTTTAGAGCTCTCCAATTGCTGGCCGGGTCTTTTATTCTTCTTCTCAGCTCTTTTTATACCAAAAGAACCGTATGTTTCTATAAACGAGGGAGCCACTGTTTTCCCTTTCATATCTATCTCAACAGCTCCTTTAACTGGCGGTATAATTAAGCCAATATGTTTAATTACGCCATCTTCTATATGAATTGAGCCTTTAGGAATTGTTTTATCTGGCGAAACAATTATTTCACAATTTCTTAGAATAATTGAATTAATTTCTGAAGGAGCAACTCCATTCTCTGGCTTAGCTAATTGAGAGTAAGCGTTGAAACCTATAACTAGGCTTAATAAGAAAACAACAAAACGCATGCAAAAATTTTTGTTGTGAATTTAATACTTTATGGGTAATATCAAAAAATATCAAGAGCTCTATTGTACATAGGCAACATAAAGCGTAAATTTAATTTGAGCTTAGTTTGGAGTAAAGCTTCCTTTTCCTGTTTGAGCGCCTTCTATTACTCTGTTTCCATTGTCATATTTGAACTCGGCAGTTTTTCTTCCTCGCTTGTCGTATATCACTACCTTCCCATGTTTTAAACCATTCTTGTAGTCGGTTTCAGAACGTAGTTTACCTCCGCGCCTGCGATGTTCGGTCATTTTCCCATCTAACTTACCATTTTTATAATTAGATATTACTACGGGTGTTCTTCCTCCAGGATAGTAGGCAATCCACTCTCCATCTTTTAATCCGTTCTTATAATTACCCTTTTGTGTAAGCTGAAAGTCTTTTGCAGAAAAAGAAAGCCATTCGCCATGTTTCACACTTGTTTTTTTCTCTCTGTCTTTCATTGGTCCGTAACCAATCTTTGACTTATCCTTTTTTATCTTGTAATTACCTACATCTTTCAACTTTCCGTTTTCAAAGTATTCTGACCACTCTCCAACTTTCATTTCGTCTTCGTACTCTCCAGATAGTTTTTGTTTACCGTTTTGATAAAATGAAACCCAAGCTCCGTTTAGTTTTCCATCCACAAATGTGGCTTGATTTTTCATTTCACTATTCTCCCAGAAATTTTTCCAAACACCTTGCTCAAGATCATCAACATAATTACCTTCCATCAGCAAGTTTCCATTTTCATACCACGTTTGCCAGCTTCCATTCTTTTTATCCTTGGCAAAATTACCTTGCTTAAAGGTGGAACCGTCTTTGTAATAGTAAGTCCACGTTTTTTCTTTTAAATTATCCTCATAAAATGCTTCGTACGAAAGTTCGCCTGTTGGATAATTATAAATCCATTTTCCATCCATAGCATCATTTGTGAAGCTTCCTTGCATATCAATTGTGCCTTTATTGGTATACCAGGTCCACACCCCTGTTTTTTGGCCATTTTTATATTGCCCTTCTACGTTTAATTTACCTGTATCGTAATAATAGGTGTAGTCACCGTCAAGTTTATCCTCTTTATAATGAGAAATCTTTTCTAAATCGCCGGTATAGTAAAAATATTTCCACTCACCGTGTTTCATATTTTCTTTAAATTCTCCTTTTAACAGATAGTATCCGTAAATAGATGCTTCTTCGAACTTACCATCTTTTTTCCCGTCTTTGTACGTATAATACTCTTTTATTTTACCATTTGAATAATAGGTTGCCTTTTCACCTGTGCCATTGATTACAGTTTGAGTATGTAAAGAATCGGGCAACCAAAAAGACTCGATTAAAGCCTCATCATCTATGTAACTTTCTACTAATTTTTTTCTTCCATCTATGTAAAAATATTGCCATTTACCGGTTGGAGAGTTGAGCTTAAAAAAGCCTGTTTCTTTTAATTTACCCGATTCATACCAACTGCTATAAATTGAATCTTGCTCACCTAAAATAAAAAATCCTTCTGTAGCTTTCTTTCTATTGGGATAATAAACCGTTACCTTGCCGTGTGGCTGATTTTTATAATAATTCCTAACTTCAATCAATACTCCAAACCTATCGTAATACTTCCATCTTCCGTGTTTTAGGGTTGTTTCTCCCAACGGATCTTGGTAGTAATAACCTTCACTTTCTATTTGAGTTCGGTTAAAGTCGTAGTAATTAATTACTTTCTTACTCAAATTCTCTTTGCGCACTTCTTGTGCGTAAACAGTAGAGAAACAAAAAATCAATAGTAAATAGACCGCTTTTTTAAACATACTTTTTATAATCTAAAAATGTGAGATGGTTACAACTGAGTTTACATCATCATAATAATTGCACTTTGAACAACAAGAAAAACGCCAAAAATGAACAATATTGAACCTGTAACTCGATTTAAAGAGCGTA
Organism: Lishizhenia sp.; assembly: GCA_965656535.1. Classification (GTDB taxonomy): domain Bacteria; phylum Bacteroidota; class Bacteroidia; order Flavobacteriales_D; family Crocinitomicaceae; genus Lishizhenia. The sequence continues at coordinate 445,374 of CBFHKX010000001.1, read as the reverse complement.
AAACATTATTGGTAATAAAAGGTCGCAGCTCTTTTGCTCCTACTATTTTAAGTAAATCAATGCCAAAAAAAGTAACTAAAATAACCACGATATAGGTAAACATATAAATACCTTCGAGATCTGCATTATTGTTTCCATTTGCTCCCAATGCGAGAACGGAAAACCAATAGAAAACTACCAATGGATTTGCTAAATTTAAGACCAATCCTTTTGTAAAAAGAACTGCATAGATCTTGTTTGTTTTTATAACGTTACCTGAGTCATCTTTCTTTTGTTCCTTTGGTTGCTTTAAAAACGTTAATGCGCCGTATACCAGAAAGAGTATTCCGCCAATTAATTTAATTATTGCATTATTTTCTCCATTTGCAAAGTCTGATACTTCTTGATAAAAAACATAAGCAATTATGATATAAATTATGTCAGAAACAAGAACTCCCGCGTCAAATGCTAATGCTGCTTTTATACCTTTTCTAATACTTGTTTCTAAGAGCAAAAAGAACGCTGGTCCTAGCATAATGCTCAGAATCAAACCTGTAACTACTCCTTTTAATATTAGTGCGCCCAATGTGTGTAACTTGTTTGAAGCAAAAATAAGCATTAGCCCTTAGCAACGGCTTATTTTTCTCAATAGTTTTTGACTATTTACTCGAAAGATTATTTAATCGACTTAGTCAATTTTATTAAACCGAAGAACTTCTTTTATACCTTTTTCTGTTTCAATTTGAATAAAATATAATCCTGTTGGCAAAGTTGAAATGTCTAACCTATTATCTGAGGCTGACAATCCTTTGGATAAAACGGTTTCTCCAGAAACATTTAAGATTTGTGCCGAACTTCTTTCTTGGTCTAATCCATAAATAGATATATCATAATTTGAAGGGTTAGGATAAAGCGAAAGAGTTTTTTTATCTTCAATCTCTACACTTGCCGTGTTTAAGTTTATGCAAGCTGATGTATCTGAACAAGCGCCTTCTGTAATTATAACTGCATACTGTCCGGGCATACTAGCATCAAAGGTTTGATTGGTCTCTCCTGCAATTGGAAGGTTTGTAGAGCAATCTATCCACTGATATTGAGCATTGTTTTGGTTGGCTGAAAGAGTTGTTGCATTTACGGTTGTTACTGCATTATCAAATGGTGCTACTGTTAAATTTAATGTAATTGTAGAATCACACCCGTTCTGGTTAGAAAGTGTTGTAGTATAAGAACCTGAACTAGTATAATCTATACCTGTTGCATCCCAAAAATAAGTGCCACAAAAAGAAACATTTTGTGTTACTGCGTTTGTATCTGAAAGGGTTAACATCAGAAAAACTGTTGAATCACATCCCTGCGTATTTTGTAGTGTTATATTATCTGTTGTTGAGCTTGTATAAGTTTGTCCGTTCGCCGGCCATATATACTGTTCACAAGCTGTTATATTATCTGTAGTTGATGTAGGACCAGTTATAGTTAAATTTAATGTTATTACAGAATCGCAACCTACTGTATTTACAAGTGTATCTGTATACGCGCCTGACGTTGTGTAGGTTTGGTTTGTTTGCAACCAAGTGTAACTCGTACATTCAGAAACTGAAGTGCTAGAAGAAGAATTTTGGTTTATAGTTAAATTCAATGTCTCAATAGACGCACAACCTGTAGTAGGATTCACAACCGTTTGGGCTACTGTTGAAGAAGGGTAAAACTGATTATTTAAAGGCCAAAAATATGAACCACATGCAGCAACATTTGTAACAGGTGAAAGTACAAATCCAGCGCCATGAGCAAATCCATTTGTCCAGTTTGAAGTGTTACCGGATAATGCAAAATTATTGAGTGAACAAGTTCCTTGACTATTTGAATAGTCAAAGGCTGTATTTACATTGCTGTTTGAAGCATTAACTGTACCCTGATTTAATGGGCAATACAAAATAAGTGAAGATGGAAATGTACATAATTCATTCATCATATCTGCTTGTATATCTGCTTGTGAACGCGCAATGTTCCATACCCTCACTTCGTCAATATCTCCATCGAAAGAATTGACGTTGTCTACTCTCCTACCTATGGTTATTTGATTACTTAAACCTGTATTTATTGATAAATTTCCAGAAGCATCCAATACACCATCTACATAAAGCATTACATTATTGGGTGCAGATGGATCAATAACACAAGCTACATGGTGCCATTGGCCATCATTAACAGGCATTGATCCGCTAACACCACCGCCTCCAATTTCAAAGCGCAGTGCATTACCCCAGAGCACATTGAAAGTAGATCGTGCACCGTTTACGAAAGTTCCCCAGTCTACGATTACTTTCTGACCAGTTCCTCCGCTAGATACAGGAAGTGCATTTGCCGTTGTTCTAATCCTTGCTTCTATCGTTCTTGCACTATTTGAAGATACACCGAAGACATTTGTAGAGATATAATCATCTACCCCATCGAAATTCAATGCCTGCTGAGCATAAATATAAATACTAAGAAAAAAACAGATAAAAGTGACTAAAACAAATTTCATAATTATGTTAGTTTTGGTTTTATAATTATAGTATCCAGACAAATGGTGACAATTGTAGAACAACTTTTAAAAATAATGAATTCTTATTAAACGTGTATATTTTCAATTCACATCAATTGTTCATAAAAAAAGTAAAAGGGCAAAAAGTATTGAAAAGAGGAAGGAACAAAACATTAAGAAATTTTGTAAACAAAATCCTGCGTAATATTTCTTTGAAGTCAATCTAAGATGTTACATTTGTGCAAGCAAATAAATGGACAATGAAACTAGGTGCAGCAAATAAGTTATTAGAAAAAATAATCTCTAAGGTAGAAAAAGAAGGAATTTTAGCCGACGGATTAATAGACGAACTTAAAGAATTAAGAGAGTTTGCCTTGAAAGAGCAAGACCCTTTAGTTACAAAAGTAATACGTTTAACTTACGAATACCTGATTGAAAATCAAGCTTACGACGTAGAAGCACAATATGAAGAAGATGAAGATGGAGGAGAGTATCCGTTAGAAATTGACGATAAAGAAAACCTTCTTTATTTATTGTCTCTTCTGAAAAGTGCAGATCATAAAATAAACAGAGAAGAAATTAAAGATTATAGAACAGTTCTTAAAGAAGAATTATACTAGCTGATAGTTGAAGAAATAAAGGAACGCCAGTCTAAAGCTGGTGTTTTTTTTGTCTTAAAATTGATATTTCTCATTGTTTTCTTGTATTGCATTACTTTTAACGCCAAAATCTCATGGCAAAATACTGACAATCAAAGCTTTAAATCCGCTTCAATCATTTATTTAGATTCTATCTAAATAAAATTATCTGACAATTCTATGACATTCTAAATGGCTTAAAAACGCATCTTTGCGGGTATAGAAAAACGGGTTGGAAAAACTACACATCATAGCATTTACACATCGTAACTTAGAAGTAAGTAAAATTGGCTTACTTCATATTGAACCAGATGCACAAGAAAAAATCTTACAAGATTTTAAAGCATCTATGCAACTTGAAGAATTGATGTTTCTTTCTACTTGTAACCGAGTAGAGTTCATTTTTTGTTCCGACCAGAATGTAGACGACACCTTTTTAAAGCAGTTTTTCGCATCACTTTATCCTAAATTTGAGGCAGATCAGATAAAAGATTTTGTTCTAAATAACGAAAGGTTTTCTGGAGAACATGCCGTAGAGCATATGCTATCAGTAGCATCCTCTATTGATTCAATGATTGTTGGTGAAAGAGAAATTATTACGCAAGTGCGTAAAGCATTTGAAGCATGCAAAGCATTCGGAATTACTGGAGATACCATTCGTTTGGCAATGCGTTTTACAATAGAAACTGCGAAACGTGTTTATACAGAAACAAGTATTGCTACCAAACCAGTAAGTGTAGTTTCTCTTGCCTATCACACGCTTAAAAAGAAAAATGTACCGTTAGATGCGCGCGTAGTTATTATTGGTGCAGGAGTTACTAATACGAACATGAGTAAGTTCCTAAGAAAACATGGTTTTAAAAATTTCTCTGTTTTTAATAGAACAGTTTCAAAAGCCGAAAAACTGGCCTTAGATTTAGACGGACAAGCCTATCCTTTATCTGAATTAAAGAATTTTGAGAAAGGGTTTGATGTGATGATTACTTGTACCGGTGCCGATAGCCATATCGTTACACCTACTATATATGCGCAGTTGGTAGGAAAAGATACTGACAAAAAAATAGTAATTGACATTGCAATCCCGCATGATTTAAGTGCAGAGGTTAAAGAAAAATATCCTGTTGAGCATATTTCTGTAGACTATTTACAAGAAATATCTAATAAAAACTTAGCAGAAAGATCGCAAGAGATAGAGCATGTAGAAGAAATTATTGCAGAAGCTCTTTTTGATTTTAGAGAAGCATATAAGCACAGAACGATTGAATTAGCTATGCGTAATGTGCCTACAAAAATGAAAGAAATTAAGTCTACTGCTCTTCAACACGTTTTTGCAGAAGATCTCAAGCAACTCGATCAAAACTCGCAAGAAACACTCGAAAAAATTATCTCTTACCTAGAGAAAAAATACATATCTGTTCCCATGAAAATGGCAAAAGAGATACTTCTAAAATCAAACTAACAAATGGAAAAAATTATTATTGGTTCGCGTGGAAGTGATTTGGCGTTATGGCAAGCTCATTTCGTAAAAAGCGAATTAGAAAAATTAAACTGTCTTGTAGAAATTAAAATCATCAAAACACAGGGAGACAAAATACAACATTTAAGTTTTGATAAATTAGAGGGTAAAGGCTTTTTTACCAAAGAAATAGAAACCGAATTATTTAATAAATCTGTTGATCTCGCCGTTCACTCACACAAAGATTTAGAAACGAATCCACCAGCAGGTTTAATTATTACAGCTGTTTCTGACAGAGAAGATCCATCAGAATTACTGCTAATCAAAAAAACAAGTGTTGCTAGTGGAGAGAAATGGAACCTCAAAAAAAACGCAATTGTAGGAACTTCTTCTGCTAGACGAAAGTCGCTTTTAAGGCGCTTTAGAGCAGACGTACAAATTGAAGATTTACGTGGTAACGTACCCACTCGAATAGACAAACTTAGAAACGGAAACTACGACGCCATCTTGTTGGCACATGCAGGAGTTTCTAGACTAGGTTTAGATATTTCTGACCTTCATGTAGAAAAACTAGATCCAACTGAATTTGTTCCTGCTCCGGCACAAGGTGTACTTGGTTTGCAGATTAGAGAAGGAGATGAAAGAATGGCTGAAATTCTTAAAAATCTAAATTTTCCAGATGTTCAAGAACGCATTGGTGTAGAAAGAAAAGTACTTAATCTTTTAGATGGAGGTTGCCAACTTCCACTTGGTGTGTATTGCCCTCAAAACGGAAAAGTATTTGTTAGCTATGCGCCCACATCAAACGATGGTGCAGACTGGTTTGTATTTGAATCTGAAGACAATACAGGTCTAGCCGAAATTATTGTAGAGGAACTAACAGGGAATAGTGAACTTGAATAAATCGATCTTCATAAGCACCGCAGATTTACCTTTCTCTTTTCAAAGAAAGTTAGAAGAAAAAAGCTTCTCTATAAATTCTCGCTCTCTCATTCGATTTGAACCTGTTCCATTTAAAGTATCACCGTCCGACTTTGATTGGATATTTTTTACGTCAAAAAGGAGTGTAGATTATTTTTTAAACGGTTGTTCAATTTCGCTTCAAAACCATAAAATCGCCTGTATAGGAAAGTCCACCGCAGATTACCTTACAAATAAGAAAATAGCCGTTGATTTTTTTGGAACGAATGCCGGCAACCCTATTGAAGTTGGAAAAGAATTTTCTTCGTGTTTAAAAACAGAACGAGTACTTTTCCCGCTCTCTTCTCTAAGTAAAAAAAGCATTTCTAATCTTATTCCTGCTTCGCAAAAGATAGAGCGCGTAGTTTACAAAACGGTATTAAATCCGGTAGAAATAGCAACAGCGTTTGATTATTTGGTTTTTACAAGTCCGAGTAATGCAGAAAGCTTTTTACTCAAAAATGAGCTTAACAAATCACAAACCGTAATTGCTTGGGGCAACTCTACTGCAGATTTTTTAGACCAAAGAGGAATTCTTGTAACGCACACTCTTAAGAGAAGTAGCTTTTCAGAACTGCTCAACTTAGTTCTCGGTGTATGAGTTCGTTTTTTGTTCTCCAAAGCTGTTTTTACCACAAACTGAACAGTATTCAGCTTCGTTTTCTTGATTTTCGCAATGCCTACAGCCATTCGGGTTTCTTAGTGGTTGAGTAGTTATGATGATATAGCCAAACAAAGGAGTAAATAGTATGCAAAGCAATAAAGCTTTTAAAAAATGAATTTTACGTTGTTTACTTTCTTGATAACACATCAAAAGTGTTAAGAGTAAGGTTATAATCAAAAAAACAGCTAAGATAAAGGGCATATCCTATCTTATTAAAACTCCTTTTAAACCAAGAACAGGTAAATCAACCAAATTTTCTTCTTTAATGCTCTCCGGAAGGAAAATATACTTCTTATCAAACATTTTATTTCCCATCCAAAAACTAACCCAAAACTGATTGTTTAATCCAAAAACACCTTCCATAATTGGTTCTATCAATCGTGCGCTTCTCGGTTCAATATTTCCTAAAGAATGTCTTAGTGTAGAAGTCTTAATTTTCACATTTGTACTTACCTTAATACCATATCCTGAACTTGAAACGAGAACATTTTCTAACATCTCTGTTCTCTCATTAATCAGATATACATTGTAAATAGTTGCACCCACGCCCTCTTCAAATGCAACGGCTACCGAAACATTTTTAACTTCAGGACTTTTTAATTCTTCTTTCATATCATTGATATTGGTAGTCGAACAATTGCGCCAAATGCACTTTTAACCTAGATTTCACTTCTTGTAAATCAACCGGCTTGCCAAGCTCTTTTTGCATAGAGGTAACGGCTTTATCATCAATACCACACGGTACAATGTTTTTAAAATAATCTAAATCGCTGTTTACATTAAACCCTATACCGTGCATGGTTACCCATCGGCTGGACTTCACTCCCATTGCGCAAATCTTTCTTGCTTCTGCTGTGTCTCCTGCTATCCAAACACCTGTTAAACCATCTACTCTCCCCGCATCAATGTTGTAATCTGCAAGGGTTAAAATTACGGCTTCTTCAAGAAATCGCATATATTTATGAATATCTGTAAAGAAATAATCTAAATCAAAAATAGGATAAGCAACCAGCTGTCCAGGACCATGATAGGTTATATCTCCACCCCTATTTATTTTGTAAAATGTTGCATTTTTTTCTGCTAACTGATTTTCATTCAGTAACAAGTTATCCAGAGATCCGCTTTTTCCTAAGGTATACACATGCGGATGCTCGCAAAACAAGAGATAGTTTTTAGTTACTTCTTCTGTTTCTTGCTTCCGTTGGGCTATTTTGAGATCTATTGCTGCTTTAAAAAGTTGCTCTTGATAATCCCAGGCATCTTGGTAGTCTATTAAACCTAAATCCTTAAATATAACTGTTGGTTGCACCATCTAAAATTTAGAAAGTTCATCTTTCAAGTAATCTATCACTTTAATCTCAACTGGGTCTTGACTTCTAATATCAGCTAAAAAAACGGAAGCCCAATCTACAAGATGAATCAAATAAAAAGATTCTTCTACAATGTTTTCTCCCTCTGGAATTAAATTAAAAACATATTGAGTTTTTGCGCCTACAATTTCTTGACTAAGCTCAAATCGTTTTCTATTTCTAGCATTTATAAATTTACTATCTAAAAATACAGCTCCGTAGGCATCGCTTCCTCCGCCCCAACCTACAAGTTCGTTATGATTCATTTCAGGAATCACGTGGTGCCAACAAAGAATCTTGGCATTTTCATTAAACTGCTGTCTTGTTCTCACTGCTACAGCTTCAAAATTAGATGCTGCATAGATTATAAACTGTGCTTTACTTGCAAATTCAGCTAACTCTTTTGCTTTCTTTTTAATCGGAATCAACTTATCGTTCAATAGCGCTCTGCACTTTTTAACTTGGTTTAGTTTATCACTAGAAATAATTTTTGCTTCAGTTAAAATATTTAACAGCTGCACAACAGAAAAAGCGAGTGCGGTTCTCGGTGGATTTCCTCCTGGTACTTTAACAATATCAAAACCCTTTCTCTTGAAATCCAAATACAACTCTCCGCCAGAAGTAATGGCAACTAAGGTAGCTCCCTTCTTTTCTGCAGATGCCAAAGCAATGAGCGTTTCCTCTGTGTTTCCAGAATAAGAAGATGCAATAACAAGCGTAGTGTCATTTACAAAAGAGGGAAGATCGTAATCTTGCACAGATACAATTGGTGTAGTAGCTTCGTTTGAAACAAGCTGCGCTACTAACTTTCCTCCAATACCAGAGCCTCCCATTCCAATAATTACAACAGAAGTAAATTTTCTGTCTAAACTATTAAAGTTTGAAGCAGTAGCTATTTCTAGCGCATCAGCTATATTTTTTGGGAATTCGGCAACTAGTTTTTCCATTTTCATATCACGTATAGAACAAAGATAATATATCTCCTTACTTACGGAAATATTTAAGATATGTTGTACAGAATTATCCTAAACTACAATTTAGGCAACAACTATAAGAAAAGTGAATGACAAAAGAATATAGTATGTATGCAATTAAGTTAATACCTTTATACTTCAAAAAAAAAGATTAGCATGCAAATACTTTTAGTAGAAGACGAGGAAAGCTTAGCGCAAGTTATTCAGCTTAACTTAGAAATAGAAGGCTATCAAGTTACGCACTGCAACAATGGTACAGATGCATTATCAAACATCAAACACATAGATAATTTTCAACTGGTTATATTGGATGTAATGTTACCCAATTCTTCTGGCTGGGAAATTTGCGAAAAGATAAGAGAAAAAAGTAAACTCCCTATTTTGTTTGTCTCTGCAAAGGGCAATTCTGAAGATAGAATTAAAGGACTAAAACTAGGTGCAGACGATTACCTACCTAAGCCATTTGATTTAGAAGAATTACTGTTGCGCGTATCTATTTTGCTAAAACGCTTTGAAAAAGAGGTTGAAGCATCGGCAGATAAAATCACTATTAATGGAGTAACGGTTGATTTTTTATCTTACGAGTTAACACAAAACAACCAACCATTAGTAAAGTTATCAAAAAGAGAGGTTGAACTTCTTAAACTATTCCAAACGCATCAAAACGAGGTTGTATCGCGCGATATGATTTTAGACGAACTTTGGGGTAAAGACCAATTTCCGAGTCCACGAACAATAGATAATTATATTTTGGCTTTTAGAAAAATATTCGAGAATAATCCAAAAGAGCCACAACACTTTTTATCTATCAGAGGAGTGGGTTACAAGTTTGTACTATAAATGTTTTTATCTTAGTGCACTCTTTAAATATTATGCAAAAAGCAAAGCAAGAAAGATACGATAAGGCATATTTAAGAATGGCTAAAACGTGGGCAGAATTATCACACTGCCAAAGAAAAAAAGTAGGCGCTATAATTGTTAAAGATCAGATGATTATATCTGATGGATACAACGGAACACCAGCGGGTTTTGATAATTGCTGCGAAGATGAAGAAAACTACACACATTGGTATGTGCTGCATGCAGAAGCAAATGCTATCTTAAAAGTTGCCAAATCAACAAACAATGCGAAGGGAAGTACGTTATATCTAACGTTGTCTCCTTGCAAAGAATGCAGCAAACTAATTTTGCAAGCAGGTATTAAAAGAGTGGTCTACATAAACGGGTATAAAGATGATGCCGGACTCAAATTCTTAGCTGCTGCAGGTATTGAAATAACACAAATCGAAGAAATCGAACATGAATACTAAGTTTATTATTCCTTTAATTGTAGCCCTTACCCTATCGCTTGGCGTTTTTCTGGGAAGTAGACTCAACGAACGTGCAAATTTATCAAACACGAATTCTGCAGTAGCTGGAAATGCACAAAAACTAAACGACATTCTTACCATACTTGATAGAGAATATGTAGATTCTATCAATAAAAATATGTTGTTCGAAGAAGCAATATCAACTATGCTTCACAACTTAGACCCGCACTCTAATTATATTCCTGCCAATGAATTGCAAGCACTTAACGAAAGCATAGAAGGAAAATTTGGTGGTGTAGGTGTTCGGTTTTCAATTATTAGAGATACGCTTTGTATTACTAACGTAATTCCAGATAGTCCGAGCGAAAAAGCAGGAATCTTAGCTCAAGATCAAATATTGGCGATTGATGGAGAAAAGCTAAAAGAAGACGAAATTTCTAACCAAATGGTAATGGATAAACTGAAAGGTTTAGAAGGAACTGATGTTTCCGTTACAGTATACAGAAACGGAACATCGCTAGAAAAAACAATTACTCGTGGTTCTATTCCGTTAAGTAGTGTGCAAGCAGCTTTTATGATAGACTCCGAAATCGGATACATACAACTTACCTCTTTCTCACTTACCTCTGCAAGTGAATTTTACAAAGAAGCAATGCGTTTAAAAGCACGCGGTATGAAAAAATTAATTTTTGACCTTCGTTTTAACGGTGGAGGAGTACTGGGTGGAGCAGTGCAGATTGCAGATATGTTTTTGGAAAAAGGACTAGAAATTGTGAGTACCAAAGGTAAAAATCAACCTACTCGTGTAGAATACTCTATAAGTAAACCGATTTTAAATGGAATTGATCTTGCCGTATTGATAAACAGCAGCAGTGCTTCTGCAAGCGAAATTGTAGCGGGTGCTATACAAGATAACGACAGAGGTGTAATTATTGGCAGAAGATCTTTTGGTAAAGGATTGGTGCAGCAAGATATGCAGCTAAAGGATAAAAGTAATTTACGCTTAACCATTGCTCGCTACTACACACCTACCGGAAGAAGTATTCAACGACCATATTCTGAAGGATACGAAGAATATATGTTAGAAGAGCAAGACAGGTACAGAAATGGAGAACTGTATGCTCCTGACTCTACATTAATGGTAGACTCATTAAAATACACCACTCCAAAAGGTAAAGTAGTTTACGGCGGTGGAGGTATAATGCCAGATATCTTTGTTCCATTTGATACTTCTGGTACTTCCTATTATCTCACGCGTATGCAATATGCTAACGTGCTCGGAGATTTTGCATTTGACTATGTAAAAGCACGCCCAAACCTCAAGTCACAATTTAAAAACTATGTTCAATTTGAATCTAATTTTCAGGTAGATGAAAAACTACTGAATAATTTAATGCAATATGCAGAAAACTACTATGATATTGAAAAGAACTTTACAGCTCTAGAACGAGGAAAAGAACGCTTTAAAACTGAAGTAAAAACAAGAATTGCTAGTCAAATTTGGTTAGAAAACGGAGCACAATACGTTCGTATGAAAAACGATAGCGAAATTCAAAAAGCCATCAAAGTATTGCGCCAATAAAAGGGTTTGAAACTGCTTTAATGTTAAGAAATCATTAAAGCGTATACCCTATGTGTGTGGAAGCTAAAAACTGTCATTTTAAAATGTATTTTTGTTCCAGCATAAAACGAAAGAATGAGACTAGTTTACACCTTATGGAGATTGTTTTTTATAACACTCCTTTCCATTACTTTATACACTAACAATTCTTTAGCTCAAGAAGAAATAAAGGCCTCAGAATTAATTGAAAATATTAATGTTTCTAGTTCTGCTGTAGATGCTACTATTTCTTGGAATATCAAGTACGACAAGTTTCCGTTAAACAGAGATTATGTTATTCGCTACCTCCCAGCAAACAAAACGAAGATAGACCTTAATCCAAACTGGAATTACACCACCATAATACCAGCAGATAAGAACAATTATACATTAACCGATGTCATTTCTTCTGAAAAGTACGCGTTTCAAATCGGTATTTTACCTGAAGGCAATACAGAAACCAACCTAGATAAGATAGATAAAAATACAATTGCTTGGTACAGCGCTAAGTCTTTTTCTACCACTAGAGGTTGGAGTGTAGGAAATGGCCTAATTATGAGAATTCTGATGTTACTTGGAGCCCTTGGTTTGTTCATCTACGGAATGAAAACAATGAGTGAGGGTATTCAAAAAGCTGCAGGAAATCGGCTTAGACAGATTTTGGGTTCAATGACGTCTAACCGAATTAAAGGAATATTTACAGGATTCTTAACTACCTCAATTGTTCAATCTTCATCTGCAACTACGGTAATGGTAGTTTCTTTTGTGAATGCAGGATTATTGAGTTTAAAGCAAAGTATTGGTGTAATTATGGGTGCTAATATTGGTACCACCGTTACTGCTTGGTTAGTTGCCTATGTTGGGTTCAAGATTTCTATGTCTGACTATTCTTTGCCCATTTTTTTAATTGCGATTATTTTCTTGTTCTCCAATAAAAGTCAGCTAAAATCATGGGGAGAAATGCTCGCTGGATTTGCTATCTTGTTTATAGGATTAGAAATGCTCAAATCCGGCGTTCCTGGGGCAAGCGATATCGGAAACTCTTTAGAATTTATTAAAAACTGGTCAGGAACAGGGGTAGGAAATGTTTTACTAGCTGTTCTGATTGGAACGATAATTACGATAGTTGTGCAATCTTCATCTGCAGCTATGGCAGTAACCATTTTACTGTGTTATCAAAATATCATTCCTTTTGAAATGGCTGCTGGTATGGTACTCGGAGAAAATATAGGTACAACGATTACAGCAAATATTGCAGCAACAGTCGGAAATGTTCACGCCAAAAGAGCTGCCAGAGCGCACCTTGTATTTAATGTTTTTGGTGTAGTTTGGATGGTGTCTATCTTTGGATTATTCATCAACCTAACAAGTTATATAGTAGAAGAGTATATGCTTTTCCCAAATCCAACAGTTGCAGAAAGCCCTAGTACTCCTGTTGGATTAGCTGTTTTTCATACCTTGTTTAATATTATGAATGTGTTGGTGATGGTTTGGTTTGTTAATCCAATTGCCAAACTGGTGATCAAATTGGTTCCATCTAAAGGCATTGATGATGAAGTTTTCCACTTAGATTACATCAAATCAAGTATTGTAGCTACACCAGAATTAACGATAATAGAAGCTAAAAAGGAAGTTGCAAAATTTGGTAAAATAACCAGTAGAATGTCTACTTTCTTTGCTAAGCTACTTACAGAACACGATAAGAAAACAAAGAAATCACTCTACGAAAAAATTGCTAAGTACGAAGAAATCACGGATAGAGTTGAGCTAGAGATTACCGACTATCTTTCAAAAGCTGCTCAAAATGAGTTAAGCGAAACGACCTCTAAAAGAATAAGAGGTATGATGGCAATTACCAATGATTTAGAGCGAATTGGAGATATCTTCTATCAAATGTCTATCACTCACACCAAAAAAGAAGAAGGTAAAATATGGTTTAGTCCGGAGCAAAGAACAAACATACAGGCTATGATTAAGCTCATAGATGAAGCATTTGTGATTATGATAGACAATCTAAATGCAGAATACAACAAATTATCAATCCAAAAAGCAATTGATAAGGAAGAAGAAATTAACGCGTTTAGAGATAAACTAAGAAATCAGCATTTGGAGAATATCGAGAAAAGAGAATACAATTTCCAAAGTGGTATGATTTATTCTGACTTATTCTATTCTTTAGAGAAAATTGGAGACCATATCATTAATGTTTCGGAAGCCGTTTCTGGTAAAAATATTATTGGAGAGTAGTTTTTTGTGCTTTTTCATGCACTAACCTTTGGTGTTCAAGGGCTATCGCTTTTTCCCTGCTCTAACGTTTGGTCTTCAAAAGCTATCGCTTTTTCCCTGCTCTAACGTTTGGTCTTCAAAAGCTATCGCTTTTTCTTCCTTGATGTGTAGAGCTAATAACTATTTGGGTAAAAGGAGTGATAAACTTATTTTTAAACAGTACACAATTGTCTACTAGAGCCGGTGGTAGTCTAGGGTATTTCTCATTGTAAATAAGTCTCAGGTCAATTTAAAAAACGCAATACATACTGTTCAATTTTTTCTAAAATACATTTGCTTTAGTTTAAGTTTGAGATTAAAATCAATCCATTATGAGAAAATTTAATTCATTTTTTGCGTTGTTTATAGTCTACAATTTTGTTTCAGTCAATAGAAAATAAATTCTTACCTTGTAATTGATTCTGGACTTATAAACGTAATTTAAACGCACTAACATCTAGGTTTTAGCATGTATTATTAATCACAAACAATGTTGTTCAAGATGCTAAAACAATATTTAAAAACTAATACGATGAAAAACTTACTCTGTATCTTAATTATCTCAATAAGTATATCTTCTAAAGCTCAAATACCAGTTGTTTCTGGGAGCGAGCATATTTTAAAGATTGTTTCGATGGATTATGATTTATCGATTCCTTCTCCTTTAATAAAGGCAGTTTTATCTTCTCATAAACCTGCATTTGAACCACACATAAGAACCGATGTTGTTCATTATTCTGATTATGCCGAGATTAATATATATATGAAGGATTGTTATTATTTTGAATGGCTATTTGAATATGACTACCAACGATATTTACTCTCTTCATTTAACATTGATTATGTTGTGATGAATACTTTTTTAGACACCAATACTGTTGACACTATAAACTGTATTTATAGAGACTATTTCACAGCGTTAGATACAGATACAATTGAGTTATTACCTCAGTTTGCATCACTAGATTTTAATCGTAATGTAGATATTAATATCTATCCCAACCCGGCAAGTTCGCACCTAAATATTAAGGCCAACAATACTTCGTTAATTGAGTCTATAGCAATTAAAGCTATGGATGGTACAAGCGTTTTAAATCAAAAAGAGACAGAAAATATACCCATTTCTCACTTGGCAGCTGGAGTGTATTTTATAGATGTGCGTTATGATAATAGGGTTATAACCAAGAAACTTGTGAAGGAGTGAGCCTTTTAAATCATCAAAAAACAAAAAGAGCGCTAAGAAATTGGTGCTCTTTGTTTTTCAATACATCTTTAATCTAAAAATTATTAATCAATAATTTCAATCGTATCTACTAGTTCTTGATTTTCTGGAGATGCAGCATATGGTATAATTTGAAGCGCATCTATCTCTTCTTTCAAAGGTTCTATGTAAGAAAGATAAGACGGTATTAATTCTTTCTTCATGGGTAACGATGCCGGAAATTTCTCTGCTCTGTGGTCTACTTGCTTCCCGTTTTTCCAAAATCTGTAACATACATGCGGACCAGTTGCAGCGCCTGTACTACCCACATAACCAATTATATCTCCTTGTTTTACGCGTTTTCCAGGGCGTATACCATCTGCAATTTTAGACATGTGCAAGTACTGTGTTTCGTAAGTAGCATTGTGCCTTAATTTCACATAAATTCCATTCCCACCGCTACGGGTTGCTTTTGTTACGCTTCCATCGGCGGTTGCTAAAATTGGTGTTCCGGTAGGAGCTGCATAGTCTGTACCCTTGTGCGGTTTAGTTCTCTTATATATGGGATGAAACCGTTTCAAATTATATGCAGAAGTCATACGCGCAAATTTTACGGGCGACATTAGAAAAGGTCGTTTCATTTCTTTTCCTTCCTCGTCGTAATATCCCTTGGTATTGCTAGTAGAGTCTGTGGTATAAAGAAATGCATATTTCGCATCGTTGTTATGATTGAACCATATTCCTTTAATCTCTCCTATTCCGTAAGGTTGATTTTCTATACTTTTTTGCTCGTAAATCACCTTAAATTGATCTCCTGCTTGTAATTTGAAAAAATCTATACTCCAAGCAAAAATATTTTCAAACCCTTCTGCGAGGGCAGCAGTTGTTGTAAAATCTTGAATTTGTTGGTTAATTGCTAATGTCAAATTACTGTTTTGGATAATTTCTCCTGTTAATGTTTTCGTTTCAACAGCGATTTCTCGTGTTACTTTGTTTACTTGAACAGAATCTATAAACGAAAAAACATAATAGTCTTCTATACTTGCATCATATACTACGTGTTGTGCCGTTTTTAAACTATCACCCTTTTTCACAAAAACTGCAAAAGGCTTTCCAACTTTTACATAGTTCAACTGGTTTATACTATCTGCTGCAATAATTGCTGCTGTATTTATATCTAGCTGGTTTACATTGTAAGGTACTAGCATATGACTCATTGTCCAGCCTTCTCTTACCGTATCAAAATAAACATCGTAGTCTTCTACGTTGTATCCATATAAATAAACTGGCTCTACTATTTGAAGCGTGTCTTTATGCTGGTCAACCTTTATGTTTTCCGCTTTATTCTCTGCTTTACATCCAACAAGAAAAACTACTAACCCTAAAAAAAATAAACCTATCCTAACCATTTGCCAATACTTCTTCTACCCACGATTTTCCCCATTCATTCATCTCTTTCTCACTCCATAGTTCTGGGTAGAATATTCTTTTTTGGAATCTTGGAGGTAGATATTTTTGCCAGTTTGTACCGCCAGTTGCAGCAATATCTTCTGGTGCCATATGCAAATATTTCACTGCGCTTTTATAATGCATTAACGGCCAATTGATGTTTACATTAACATCATTTAGTTTCATTGCTCGTATAATCTCTGGTCTCTTCTGATCTGCAGGGTCTAAACGAGAAAAAATACGCCATAAATTGGTTTTCTTCACGTCTTTGGCAAAAGCAATAAATTCATCTTTATACCTATTTTCAAACTCAATTAATGTGAGCGTCTTTTTACCTGAAGCAAGCTCTGTAGCTCCTTCTTTCCAATAAATATGCTCAAAAAGTGTTTCAATATGTTCAGAACCATCATAGTTAGAACGGACATCTTTATGCACTAGATTAATAAAGTCGGTGGACGCCATCTCTATTAATCTGTATTGTGCAGATTGAAAACCACTTGCCGGTAAAAGAGACATTCTAAATTTTAAGAATTGTTCTTTTTCCATTCCTTGAACCATAATTTCAAACGACTTCGTAAGTGACTCGAAGTAACGGTTAATTCTAGCTACACGCGCTAAGAAAAAATCTCCAGAAATATCTTTTTCATTTCCTATTTGTTCAAATTCACGTAAAGCCAATTTAAAATACAACTCTGTAATCTGATGATACATTATGAAAATTACCTCGTCAGGAAAAGAGGTTCTCGGTTTTTGAAGACTCAACAAGGTATCTACTTGAATATAATCCCAATACTTAACCGTATCTGCATATAACAATCCATCTAAATACGAATTTAAATCCTGACCAAGTGCAGAATATTTATCATTCAATAGTTGTAGCTTCTCTTTTATTTCGTCTGTAATCTCCATATGCTTAGCTTATACAGCAAATTTAAAGCTTATTGCTTCTAGGCTCAATAAAAACAACTATTTTTATAAACAAATTATTGATAATTCAGAAAGTACTCCTCGTTACTGCTCTTAAATCAATCCTCTACATAATTAAAACACTAAAGATATTAGTAAAACCTTTTACTGATAAATAGCTCAGCTGAAATGACTTATCAGTGACTAGACAATAATTGACTTTTCTTCCCTTTTAGTATTACCGAAATTAGCATTTAACAGAGTAAATCTAGAGTCAAGTTCTACCCTGTAATTAAAGTTTTAGCAATCAGCGTACACATAAATAAATTAATCTTTATTAAGTAGGCAATAAAAAACAGTTTAAAAGTTTGGTATAAGTTTGAAAGTTTTTAGACTAAAACGTAGTAAGATTATGTAATTTTGCACCATACATTACAAAGTTGTTTTTAATGAGAGTTTTAATTTTAGGATCTGGAGGTAGAGAGCATGCTTTTGCATGGAAAATTGCACAGAGTAGTCATCTAGAAGAATTATATATTGCACCCGGTAATGCAGGAACACGCAACCATGGTACAAATGTAAATTTATCTGTTACCGATTTTGAAAGCATTAAAACTTTTGTGCTCGAAAACACGATCAACATGGTAGTTGTTGGTCCAGAAGACCCATTAGTACAAGGAATAGCAGATTTCTTTTTGGCTGATGAACAACTTAAAGGTATTTATGTGATTGGCCCAAATAAAGCTGCAGCGCAGTTAGAAGGTTCTAAAGATTTTGCCAAAGCATTTATGATGCGACACAACATACCTACAGCAAAATATAAAACATTTACAAAAGATACACTACAAGAAGGATACACTTTTTTAGAAACATTGAAAGCTCCTTATGTACTTAAAGCAGATGGCTTAGCTGCAGGTAAAGGTGTTTTAATTTTACCTACTTTAGAAGAAGCAAAAGTAGAACTTAAAAACATGCTTTCTGATGCTAAATTCGGCGACGCAAGTTCTAGAGTTGTAATTGAAGAATTCTTGAAAGGAATTGAGATGTCTACCTTCGTCTTAACTGACGGAGACGGATACAAAGTACTACCTGAAGCAAAAGACTATAAGAGAATTGGAGAAGGCGATACAGGATTAAATACAGGCGGAATGGGTGCTGTTTCTCCAGTGCCATTTGCTGCATCTGGTTTCTCAGATAAAGTGCTAAACCAAATCATTATTCCAACAATTAAAGGTTTAAAAGCAGACAATATAGAATACAAAGGATTTATATTTATTGGAATTATCAATGTAAAAGGTGAACCATTTGTAATTGAATATAATTGTAGAATGGGAGACCCTGAAACAGAGGTTGTTTTACCACGATTAAAATCAGACTTATTAGATCTTTTTGAAGGAATAGGAACGGGAACTTTATCTGAAAGAGATGTAGAAATTGATCCGAGATCCGCTACTACTGTGATGATGGTATCAGGTGGATATCCTGAAAGCTATGAAAAAGGTAAAGCAATCTACGGTTTAAATGGTATTAACGATAGTCTTATTTTTCATGCCGGAACAAAAGCCGACGGTCCTGCTATTATAACTGCCGGAGGAAGGGTACTTGCTGTAACCTCTTATGGAAAAGACTTGGAGAGTGCACTTCAAAAGTCTTATGCAAACATTGAAAAAATAGAGTTCGACAAGGCGTTTTATAGAAAAGACATTGGTTTTGACTTAAAAAAAGAAAAATAAACCACCTTTTGAGATGAGAAATTCTAATACTATTTCTTACATTCGAGACTAGAAATATATGGAGTCCTCACTTTTTATAATCATACTGTGTACTTTAATCGCTTCTGCATTCTTTTCCGGAATGGAGATCGCTTTTGTATCTGCCAATCGTCTAAAAATTGAGCTAGACAAAAAGAAAGGAAATGTTAGCGGTAAAATTCTTGGCCGTTTTGTAAAATACGACGCTAATTTTATTGCTACCATGCTACTAGGAAATAACATTGCCCTAGTAATTTATGGTATACAAATGGCAAAGTTGTTAGAACCATTAATTAAAGACTATATACCAGACGGTACAGTTTTACTTGTACAAACTGTTGTTTCTACACTCTTGATATTAGTAACTGCTGAGTTTTTACCCAAAGCTATTTTTCAAATTAATCCGAATAGAATTTTAAAAATAAGTGCGTTTCCATTAGTCGTAATTTATTACGCATTATTTATTCCTACTCAAATTACCATGTTTTTAAGTAATGGACTCTTGCGCTTGTTTAATGTGAATACAAAAAACAGTGAAAATGCTTTTTCTAAAGTAGATCTAGACCATTATGTACGCGATTTAAACGATCGTATGGAAGACGAAGCCGACTTGGGTAATGAAATGCAAATACTGCAAAACGCACTCGACTTTGGAAATGTTAAAGCAAGAGACTGTATGATTCCACGTACAGAAATTATTGCGCTAAACATTGATGAAGATATTGAAAAACTAAAGGCAGTTTTTATTGAAACCGGATTATCCAAAATATTAATCTATAGAGATACCATTGATAATATTATCGGTTATACACACAGTTTTGAACTGTTTAAAAATCCCGCTCGAATCAAAGAAATTCTTATTCCAATTGGTTTTGTTCCAGAAGCAATTCCTGGTAAAGAATTACTTGAATTATTCACAAAACAAAACGGAAACATCGCCGTTGTAGTGGATGAATACGGCGGAACTAGTGGATTAGTTACAATAGAGGATGTAATTGAAGAAATTTTTGGAGATATTGAAGACGAACACGATGCCGAAGATATCTTAGAAGAACAAATCGACGAAACTACATTTCGTTTTTCTGCAAGGCAGGATATTGATTATATCAACGCTCAATATGAATTAGAATTGGAAGAATCATCCGAATATGAAACGCTTGGTGGATTAATTCTTAACCATACCGCATCTATACCAGAAGAAGGATTTATTCTAGAACTAGATAAATACACCCTGACAGTTGAAGAGGTTTCTGACAGAAGAATAGATATTATTCAACTAAAAATTATAGACTAAAAGCGCCGTTTTCTAAAAGAAAATAGAACTGCTTCTCAGCTTTAGATAAAATACATCAAAACACGCTTTTATATATAAACCGATATCGTTATATTCGCACCCTTATAGAATAACGAAACATGGCTTTAATAGGAAAAATAAGAGAGAAATCTTGGTTATTATTAGTGGTAATTGGTGTTGCAATGTTAGCATTCATCATTCCTTGGGATCAATTATTTGGACCATCTGTACAAGAAGATACCGTAGGTATTGGTACAGTTAACGGAGAAAAAATTGATAGAGACCAAGTAGAAAACTACAGACAAAATGCGCTACAACAGGCATTTCAGCGTAAGCAACAACAAGCACAAGCACAGGGTCAAAACCCAAATGTACAATTGGATGCCAACGACTACAGAACAGCTGAAAGTCAAGCATGGAACGCAGCAGTTGGAAACGCTCTCGCAATTAAAGAATTTGAAAAGCTCGGACTTACCGTAGATGAAATAGAACTTGAAAACATTTTATATGGTGAAGAAGGTTTTTCTCCATCTCCGTTTTTAGCTGGAATTAAGGATTCTATCACAGGAGAGTTTTCTTCAGAATTAGCACGTCAACAACTAGAAGCTTACCAAAACCAAGATCCAGAAGGATACCTTACGTTTATTGAGCAAGTGAAATTAAATCGTTTAGACGAGAAATTTAATGCACTTATAAAAGCCGGAGTTCTTGCAACAACTGTAGAAGCGAAAGACCAATACTTAGCTACCAAAGAAACAAAAAACATCTCTGTACTTTTTAAACGTTTTACTGAAGTAACAGAAAATATAGAGGTTACAGATGCGGAAGCGAAAGCGTATTACGACAAAAACAAAAACAAGGAAATCTACAAGCAACAAGCAAATAGAAAGGTTTCGTATTTCACGATTCCCGTTTCAGCTTCTGCAGATGATTCTTTAGCTGCAATGACAAAAATCATGAAGTTGAAAACACGTTTTCAAAACACCAAAAATGATTCTTTATTTGTTGCGCAGTATTCAAATAATAAAGAAGGAAATACACCTAAAGAATTCTTACCAGCAGACTCTTACGGAGGTGGTCAAGGATTTACTTATCCTGCAGAATTAGTCGAAACTATGGATTCTGCTAAAGTAGGAGACGTGGTTGGTCCGTTAACATTAGCAGGTGGACAAGGAATTGGAAAAATTGTAGCGAAGAATACGAAAACTCAAGCGTATGTTCGTCATATCCTACTTAAAGCGCCTGAAACAGACGCAGTAGCAGTTGCGAAAGCAAAAATCAAGGCAGATTCACTTATCGCAGTAATCAAAGCAAACAATAATTTTACAGAAATGGTAACCGCTTTCTCTGAAGATCCTGGTTCTGTTCAAAATGGAGGTGAGTATAAATATTTCAATGAAGGTGTAATGGTACCTGCATTTAATGATTTTTCTTTTCAGCAGCCAATTGGTTCAATGGAAGCTGTTCAAACTAACTACGGTATTCATATTGTAGAAGTGTTAGGAAAAAGAACAGTAACAGCGCCTTCTATGTTAGTAATTGAAAGACCTATCGATATTTCTAGAAGTTCAACTTCGGTTGCAAAAGCTGAAGCAAGTGAATTAATCGAGAAATTAAGCACTGCAATTGATGGCAAAGGAATGGCAGAGAAATCAGTAATTTTTGACTCATTAGCAAGAGAAGCTGGATACGTAATCAGAACTGCTAATTTATTAGATAAATCTCCTCAAGCTGCTCAACTTAGCCAAGCTGCAGAAGGTAAAATTCTAGCTCTAGCATATGACGATTTAAATGAACCTGGTTTGGTTAATCCATTCCCTATTGTAGATCAAGACAATCTAATTATTGCATATTATGCAAGTAAAACAGAAGAAGGTCCTGGTTCTTTTGAACTATTAAGCGATAGAATAATTGCAGATGCTAGAAAAGATAAGCAAGCAGAAATACTGAAAGCAGAAATGGCCCAATCACAAAATTTAGATGTTCTCGCAGAAAAATTAGGACAAGAAATCTTAAACGAAGGCATTACTTTTAGTACACAAAATATTACAGGTGTAGGTAGAGAGCCTAAATTAGTAGGTGCAGTATTCTCTGGTCTAAAAGCAGGACAAGTAACTAAACCGATAGTAGGAAGTAACGGCGTATTTGTTGTTCGTGTAGACAGCACACAACCTGCAGAAGAAACAACAGATTTTTCAGAACAGAAAGCCTCAATTGCCCAAAAAGGACAATCGACAGCTGCAAATCGTTATAAAAGTGCTCTAGTTGAAGAAGCTGAAGTAATTGATAATAGAAAACTGAGACAATACGGTATTAAGTAATTAATTACCAATCTATTAAAAAGCCCTTGCATTAATCAATGTAAGGGCTTTTTAAGTATATGTTAAAAAAAAATAAATATCAATCATTGCATTTAACATACATAACTCCGTCGTTCACCACATTTAGCCAAACCGTAAAGACAAGAATTGTATATTGGTCGTGATTTAGATGAATAGAAACTTTATGTTTCTAGTGTTTTTCATAACCAACAATTTATTAGTGCCAAATAGTAAATTGTATTAAGAGAGGTTGATACGTCAACCTCTCTTTTTTTTCTCTATTTTCAATACATCGGTGTTTAAAACAATCCTTCGACTTCTTAAAACACATCTAAAAACAAAGCATCTTTGTAGTCTAAATATACCTGTATGAAATTTTTATCGCTTTTAATTCTATCCTTCGCTTTATTCGCTTGCGTACCTGCAAAGAAATACAATGATCTTTTATCAAAAGAAAAACGTTGCAGTGAAGAACTCGCTAAATACAAAAGCAGTGCTTTAGATAATGAAGGGCTGGCAAAAACATTGGCAGAACAGAATAAAGTACTTACAGAAGAAATCTCTGCGCTTCAAAAAGACACATTACAACTCGGAAATAAATACAGAATGCTTCAGAGTCAGTACGACAAAGCAAACGAACTAGCCATGACGCTAGAAAGAGAGTTTGAAAAGGCAAAATCAAAAGATGCACTAGAAACGGCTAAAATGACCGCCGATTTAGAAGCAAAAATTTTAGAAGCCCAGCGTAAAGAGGATGCTCTATTAGAACTCGAACGTGAATTGAACAAGAAAGAACGACTACTAGCAGAAAGAGAAGCGCGTGTAAAAGAGCTAGAAGAAATAATTGCAAAACAAGAAGCAGCCGTAAACGCATTAAAAGAAAAAATTGCCTTGGCACTTAGAGGATTTACAGATAAAGGGCTAACTGTAGAAGAGAAAGATGGAAAAATATATGTGAGCTTAGAAGCCAAATTACTTTTTGCCTCGGGTAGTACTTTTGTAGAAAGCGAAGGTAAGAAAGCAATCATACAACTAGCTCAAGCAATTGAAGGAGATGATCAACTCGAAATTATTGTAGAAGGACATACAGATGCAGATGCCTTAAAAAGTAATTCACACCCCAAAAACAACTGGGAGCTTTCTGTACTTCGTGCTACTTCTGTTGTTGATATTATGATAGAAAACTCAACGATAGAGCCCAAAATATTAACGGCAGCTGGAAGGTCGTCTTTTCATCCTGTTAGCGAAACAGATAAAGCAAAAAACAGAAGAATTGAAGTGATTATAGCGCCTAATTTAAACGCACTCTTCGAAATTATTGGGCAATAAAACAGCGTTCAACGAATATTTAAATCCATAGCAATCGCATCTTCATCCTGAAGTTGCATACACTTAAAATGCTTTTTAGGACATTTTTGGTAGCCAATTTTAGAACAAGGCCTGCAAGATAAACCAGAAACTTCGTGTGTTTTCAAAAGCGAAGGATTTTTGGGTAAATAAGCATACATTCCAAGTTTTGGCACCGTGTTTCCCCATACAGAAACAATTTTAATTCCAAAAGCTGCTGCGATGTGCATTAAGCCAGTATCATGTGTTAAAAGTACTTTTGCTTGTTTTAGAACACTGGCCGACTGATTTAAATTTAGTTTACCACAAAGATTTACTACCTCGCGATTTTCAAGGGCTTTTTCTATTCTCAAGGCTTTTTCTTCGTCGTCTTTACCTCCTAACAAAACCAAAGGCATATCTGTCTTTTTAAGAACGGCAATTGTTTTATCAAAAGGCATTTGTTTAGTTGCGAACTGAGCACCAATTGCAACGGCAATGAAAGGCTTATCTTCTGCTACTTGTTCAATAGGATAATAAGCATTTTCAGGTATAAAATAATCTATGCCTTGCCCATCATTGTGGACACCCAATGGAGTTAAAGCCTCAAAGTACCTATCAACAATGTGTATGTTAGGCATACGATCTACTTTAAAATTGGTGAGTAACCATTTTTCCTTATTTAATTTAGGAAAAGTAGAATAAGCCCCAGATAACTTTTTGGCTATCCCTTTAGAGCGCACATTTTTATGTAAATCAACTATATAGTCGTATGCATTCTCTTTAAGAATAGTCTGAACTTCTCTTGTAGATGCTTCAATTGTATAAATCGTATTTAAGTACGGATTTGCTTCTAACAACGAAGCATATTGTTTTTTGGTTAAATAATCAACACTCACTCGCTCTCCAAACTCTTTTTTCAAACAACGGATAATCGGAGTAGTAAGCACGATATCTCCAATAGAACTAAAACGTATAATTAAAACTTTTATCATTTTAAAAAATTCTATAACGCAATTTTCTTATGGATTCTCTAAAATCGTCTAGCTTCTCTGTGTGTCTTTTCGCCGTAAACTTTTTAAGAAATTTAACTGTAGTTTTAGCAGCCTTGAAATCAAACTCATCTTCAAAAAGTGGAATTATTGCGTAGAAAAAAACTTCTTCCCCATTTTGTAGATTAACCGGCTGTAATTCTGTTTCAAGTAATAAGGGATCAGACAACATAAAAAACTTCTGGTGCATTGTTTTAGATATTTCTGCAGGAGGGTTTCCAGCAGGAAATGAATGTCCGGGTCCATACCACGTTTCGTTCTCAAGCAAGTGTTTTGCCAACTTTTGAATCCAGACAAACACCCAATTCATTTGCGGATTTTCAACCTCTTCCCAGTCCCAATAATCAGGCAAACAGAAATAAAGCTCGCATCTCTTTCTTTGGTTAAATTTTTCAGGTACTTTCATCTGCTTCTCAGACAAGCCGTTTGTCATAACAACCGTAACTGCAGAGTTTTTTTCTAAAGACAACAACAACAGATCGCACGCATCTCCTTCTACTCTTTCATAGGCTTGCACTCTATTTTCGCCAAACCTGGCTATCATTGCTTGTTCTAACTCTGTCATTTTTCAGTTGCTTTAATTAGCATGTTCCAAAAATCTATATGCGAAGGTAAGCAACCTTTCTCAATCATCTCAAAAACTTCTCGCTCTCTGTCTTTCTGATAAGGTTTGGTTTGCTTAAAAAATTGCAACTCACTGGCATGATTTGAAAGTGATTCGTGTATAAGCTCTGTAGAAGAAAAATCGACCGAAGTTGAATCAGTCTTTGCACTAATTGCAATAAGCTCTATTTGGTCCTTACCGCAATTAAAAACCATTAAACTTCCTTTGGCTCGTAGTTCTATCACCTTTATCTTTTCCATTACTTTCTGAAAAACAGTATCAGAAAAGACCCCAACCAAATCAATTGCTTTTTGATCTTTTTTTGCATTTAATTCTTCCCACTCTTCATTACTTACACCATTGGTAATCAAAAAATGTTTGAAATCTTCATCAAATGCTTTTTGTTCTTCATTATTCAAGAGTCTAAACTTCATACAACAAAGATAAAGATACTGATGAAATGAACTGTAAATAAATTGAAGGGTTGAGGAATGGACAAAACCTAAAATTTCAAAAAATTTTAGGCGAAACTCCAATCGCAATAGAATTTTAGCTTATTTATTATTTGTATTTTTGAAGTCACAAATTTTAAACTATGGGATGTTCCAATTGTAGCTCTGGAGGTGGAACTCCAAAAGGCTGTCAAAATAACGGTACCTGTAGTTCTGGTGGATGTAATAAACTTGGCGTCTTCGATTGGCTAGCAAACATGCAATTACCAAATGGACAAAGCCAATTTGATATAATTGAAGTTCGCTTCAAAAATGGTCGTAAAGACTTTTACAGAAATATAAAAGGGTTATCACTACAAGTAGGCGATGCCATAGTTGTGGAGAGTAGTCCGGGCCATGATGTTGGCGTTGTTTCTATTGTTGGCGAACTTACCAGAATACAGTTACAAAAAAAAGCTCCAAACTTAAAGCCTCATGAGGCTAAAAAAGTATATCGTGTTGCCTCGCAAGAAGACATCGATAAATGGAAAGAAGCAAGAGACCTTGAGGCAAAAGTAATGCACCAAGCAAGAGAGCTTGCCATTAATTTGAATCTACAAATGAAAATTTCAGATGTAGAATATCAAGGTGATTTAACAAAGGCAACATTTTATTATACCGCAGATCAACGTGTTGATTTTAGACAGTTGATTAAAGATATGGCTGAAACATTCAAAATACGCATTGAGATGCGCCAAATTGGTGCAAGACAAGAAGCTGCACGTTTAGGAGGGATAGGTTCTTGCGGTAGAGAGCTATGTTGCTCTACTTGGCTTACAGATTTTCGATCGGTTTCTACAAGCGCAGCAAGGTATCAGCAACTGTCTTTAAACCCTCAGAAACTTGCCGGACAATGCGGAAAGTTAAAATGTTGTTTAAATTATGAGCTAGATATGTATCTAGATGCAATTAAACGTTTCCCGAAGCCAGATACAAAGCTTCACACAGAAATGGGAAGTGCTATTCATATTAAAACAGATGTTTTTAAACGTTTGATGTGGTTTGCTTATGACAGCGATAGCAAGTCTGCTGCCAAAGGCCTAATTCCGCTCTCACCGGAACGCGTTAAAGAGATTATTCAGATGAATAAAAACAAACAAAAACCGGCAGAACTTAAAGGCTATGAAGAAGAAGTAATTATTGCTGAACCTGATTATACAAATGTTGTTGGACAAGACGATTTAAACCGTTTTGAACATCTTTTCAAAAGAAAGAAGAAAAAGAAAAAACCTTCTAGAAAGCCAGGTACGAAAGCAAGTTCAACAGAACAAAAACCGGCTGTTAAAAACAACAGTTCAGAAGGAAGAACTAAGAAAAGAAGACCAAACAAACCGAAATCTAAGACAGATTCAAAAAGTACAGAAAACAAATCAAAAGCAGGGTTTGTTAAAGCAAAAGATACAACAGCTGAAACAAATAAGACAAACAATAAAACACCAAACAAAAAAAGAAGACCAAACAAAAGAAGGCCTCCGAATAAAACAAATGGTGAACAACAAAAAAATGATTAATAGAGTAATTCTTTTACTTATTGTAGGGCTGTTTTTCGCATCTTGCGGAGAACGCCCTTTATATACACGTGTATATTCTTTTGATAATAACTTATGGAACGAAAAGGATACCGCGGTATTTGAAGTAGACATAGCAGATACAACAAAACCCTACCAATCTACTTTATTTTTGCGCACCACAACAGACTATTTATACAGTAATCTCTGGGTTTATGTAGATATTATTGCACCTGATAGTGTTCGGTCTAGAGTTGCATATCCTATTTCGATTACGCGCGCAGACGGAAGCTGGGTAGGTGAAAAATCAGGAACAATTGTAAACCACCAACTCACATTTAATGCAACACAATTTCCGCTAAAAGGAAAATATATCTATAAAATCAGTCAGGCCGTTAGCCAAAAAGAAATTGAAAACATTTTAGATATTGGTTTAACCCTTGCGGAAATCAAAAAATAAGCACCCTCTTTTCTATATGGATAGCGCATAGATGACAGCTTTCTTTAAGCTCTATCTTTTGATTCCTAATTAGAGTGTTTGCGTCAGAATTTAGTCAAAATCTCAAAAAAATCGTGCTAAAATTATTACTTTAGCAGCGCTTTAAACACACACACATTAACGCATTTAGTATGTCAAAAATTATTTATACCAAAACGGATGAAGCTCCGTTCTTGGCAACACATTCATTGCTGCCTATAATAAAAGCTTTCACATCTGTAGCAGATATTCATGTAGAAACTAGAGATATTTCTTTAGCTGCAAGAATACTGGCAGCCTTTCCAGAATTTTTAAAAGAAAATCAGCGCGTAAGTGATGATTTAGCAGAATTAGGCGAACTTGCAAAATCGCCAGAAGCAAACATTATTAAACTTCCTAATATTTCTGCTTCAATACCGCAACTTTCAAATGCAATAGAAGAGTTACAAGCTAAAGGTTTTGCTCTTCCCAATTACCCAGAAGAACCTAAAACAGAAGAAGAAAAGGAAATACAAAAGCGCTACAACAAAATAAAAGGTTCTGCGGTAAATCCCGTTTTAAGAGAGGGTAATTCTGACAGACGAGCGCCTAAAGCAGTGAAAAACTTTGCAAAAAGCAACCCACACCGTATGGGAAAATGGTCTGCTACTTCTCTGTCTAACGTCGCAAGCATGGAATCCGGAGATTTCTATGGATCTGAAAAATCAGTTACACTTGACGAAGCAACAGAGGTCTCTATCATTTTCACAGATGATAAAGAACAAAAAACAATACTTAAATCAGGAATATCCCTTTTAAAAGGAGAAATAATTGATGGTTCAGTGATGAATTATCAAAAACTTCTTGCTTTCTACCAGCAGGCAATTCAAGAAGCGAAAGCAAATAATGTTCTACTTTCTGTGCACCTGAAAGCCACCATGATGAAGGTATCTGATCCTATCCTTTTTGGTGGAATTGTTCGTGTATTTTTAAAGGAAGTCTTTGAGAAACATGCAGCTACCTTTAATGAAATTGGTGTAGATCCAAACAATGGTTTAGGTGACTTATTTGAGAAATTACAAAACCTTACTCAGGAACAAAGAAACACAATTGAGCAAGATATTGAACGTGTATTGGCTAACGGACCTGATTTAGCCATGGTAAATTCTGATAAAGGAATAACAAATTTGCATGTACCAAGTGATGTAATTATAGACGCATCTATGCCTGCAATGATTAGAAATGGTGGACAAATGTGGAACAATGACGGAAAAGCGCAAGATACGTTAGCCGTTATTCCCGACAGATGCTATGCTCCTATCTATCAAGCAACAATTGATTTTTGTAAGAAAAATGGAGCGTTTGATGTAAAAACTATGGGAACTGTTCCCAATGTTGGTTTAATGGCTCAGAAAGCAGAAGAATATGGTTCACATGATAAAACATTTCAATTATCAAATGCCGGTCATGTCTCTGTAATTGATACCAATAATAATGTGTTGCTCTCTCATGAAGTTGAGGAAGGAGACATTTGGCGTATGTGTCAAGCCAAGGATTTACCTATACAAGACTGGATTAAACTTGCCGTATCAAGAGCTAAAGCTACAGGTTGGCCTACTGTTTTTTGGCTAGATGAAAACCGCGCGCACGATGCCGAAATCATAAAAAAAGTAAACAAATACTTACCTCATCATCATACAGAAGGACTTGATATTAGTATTAAATCTCCGTACGATGCAACGATTTATACATTAGAAAGAGTAAAGGCTGGTAAAAACACAATTTCAGTATCAGGAAATGTACTGCGCGATTATCTTACTGATCTTTTTCCAATTCTTGAACTCGGTACTTCTGCTAAAATGCTTTCTATTGTACCTTTAATGAATGGAGGTGGTCTGTTTGAAACCGGCGCTGGTGGTTCTGCTCCAAAACATGTTCAACAGTTTCTAGAAGAAAATCATTTGCGTTGGGATTCTTTAGGAGAGTTTCTTGCGGTTGCTGTTTCTCTAGAACACTTGGGCGAAACAACAGGAAACAAAAAAGCTTTAATTTTATCTAAAACACTAGACAAAGCAACAGAAATATTTCTTGAAAATAATAAATCTCCATCTAGAAAAGTAAAAGAATTAGACAATAGAGGTTCACATTACTATTTATCTCTATACTGGGCAAAAGAAATTGCGCAACAAACAGAAGATAAAACGTTGGCTGCTCAATTTACAGCCGTGTACAATAGGCTAGAAGAAAAAGAAATCGAAATTTTAAACGAACTAGAATTAGTTCAAGGTAAGGCCGTGGATATAGCTGGTTATTATGCTCCAGAAAGCAAAAAAGTAACCGCTGCTATGCGTCCTAGCGAATTACTCAATTCAATTATCGCATCTTTATAAAACAAAAAACCCCTTCATATTGCATGAAGGGGTTTTATTTGAATTTAAATTTTGTTTAAAATCTAAAGGTAAATCCTCCTAAAACTTGAAATCCTCTAACTGGATAATTGAACCACCTCTGATAGCGCTGTGCTGCAAGATTATTTGCATTTACAAAAGCTGAAACTCTTGTGTTATATCTGTATTCTACACCAAGGTTTACATCTGCTATAAAACCCAACGATTTATACAAAATACCATCTTGCTCTTTCACATCTTGTAAGCTAGAATCATAAACTTGTGCGTATCTTCCTCCTTCAAAATTTAAATCTAAATTAAATAAGAATTTATCGTATAAATTATAATGTCCACGCGCCATAATTTCTACTTGCGGACGGTTCCATGCAAAAGGATTATTTCTAGCTTGGTAAGAAAAATAGCGTGCTACAGCATCTATTTTTAGTTTCTCAGAAAGTTGGTAGTGAATACTACCTTCTATCTTTGTTCTATTAATGGTATCGTAAATTACGTTAAACGTATTGCCTGCAGAAAATAAAGTGTCTGTAACAAAAAGCGCCATGTTCTTGTGGTTAGAAAAGTATGCACCTATATCAAAGCCTATGCGCTTACTTAAGGTTCCCTTCAATCCAATAAAGGCGTTTATCGCTTCGGTTTCATTATCTAAATGTATGTTGCTCAACAAAAATTCATTTGTACGAGTTAACGATCTAAACGTGTTTTGTCTCAACTCTCCTTTCAGCCCAGCGTAAGGAATAAATAGGTCTTCAAACAAAGAATATTTAACTTCTGCAATAGGATAAATGTGGGCACGTGCGCCGTCTTGAAAATCTAATGTAAAATCAAACCCCACCTCAGCTCTAAATTTATTATCTCTACTTTGAGTTAAAATCGTTGGCTTTAATTGTACAATAGTGTTTTGGTTTACGCGTCCAGAGTCTAAGATTGAAGTGAGCGTATCTCCTTCAGAACCGTATCTATAATCGTTATACTTAACATTAAAATCAAGGGCAAATACCTCCCGATTTAATTTATAATCCCACCGCGTGTTTAACGCAACATAATTCTCGTTTGCTCGCCATTGAGAAAGAGAATCAATTGCCGGTTTCTGATCTAAATAATTCGTGTAATCTAAGCCAATTGAATAATTTAAATGTGACGAATCTTTTTTGTGAGACTGAAATGCTGTGCTCAAACCAAAATCGCTATATCGTTGAGAAATACTATCTCTATTTGCATCCGGATTTTCAAAACCATAATAATGTAAACCATGGTTATTGTAATGAATATTTCCCTTAAGCGTGTAGCGTTTCTGGTTAATTTGTCCGAAAACCTTTGCCCTAGTTAAATCATAATTTGAGTTGGCAAAATCCGACAACCCACCAAAAGAAGAAATGTGATTAGCTTGTGCTCCCCAAAGAAATTTTCTAGAACGCAAAGATGTATAATATATTTCTGCTAGTGCTCCAGGATCTGAATGAACACCAACTCTAGCATATCCTCTATACAATTGAGGTAATTTGTCTTTAATAATCACCTTAGCCGGTTCTATAGGATTTACCTCAATACCGGTATCAAACTTTACAGAAAGTAAAGGATACGAAATAGTTGGCGTAGGAATTATTGTGTCTATTTGCACTGGCCGAGCTCCAATTCTATATGCACCTTCTATTGAACTGTCGTAATCTGTATTCAAATCTACCTCACCATTAGATTGTCCAATTAGTGAAAAAGACATGAACAAGAAACTTATAATCATAAATTTACTCATCGTTCCCTCCTTCCTCTTCAATTTCTATAATATTCTGTGTTTCTGTTTTGATAGTTGTATTTGATGGGTTTATAATCGCTTCAATTTCAGACTTAACAGCTTGCGCCTCATCAACTATACCATCGTCTTGTATTGGGTAATTACTCAATACCAGGTTTATTGTATTTTCTGCTTGATATGGCTCATTTTCTGCCAACAAAACGCGCGACTCTAGAATAAGTGATTTTGCTATCCAAAAGTCATACGCTGGCTTGCGTTTCATCATACTTTTATGTGCTGATTTGGCTTTGTTGTACTGCTCTAATTCGTAGTATGCCTCTGCCAGGATATGTTGTGCTTCTGCTCCTCTTATTGTACCTGAATTTTTTGATGTCCACTCTAAATAAGGGAGCGCGTCTTCGTATAGCTGGTCATAATAAAGTGCTACACCAGCAATATAATTCGCTTCTACCTCTACTTGATTAGAAATCTGTTTGTCCATTAACACCTTAACCGCTGCAGGGTGAGCATTTTCGTATGCTAAAAGAATGAAATTCGTACGCATTAAACCTACACGTGTATTATAAATTACCTCTGGTGTTGATGCAATTTTCTCTAGTCGTGCATAATACGGTAAAGCCTTTTGGTATTCCTCTTTATTATATAAGAGTTTAGAAGATCTTATCAAAGCTATTTCTGTAAACGGAGAGTCTTGCCCTTCTAGCAATTGTTCGTAAACAGCCAAGGCCATTTCCTCGTCAGCTGTTTGGAAATACGCATCTGCTAAGTATCCTTGCATTTCAGTTTTAAATCTTCCCTCTGGAAAATTAGTTAAATATCTATTTAGCTCTTGTATTGCAGTTACATACTCTTCATTGTTGTATGGAATCACTGCTTTATCATAAAAAATATTCTCTTCTAAATTCTCTTCAATATTTGCACAAGCATACTGCGTACGAAGTGCACTTATCTTTTCTACTTGATTTAGCGCAGCATAGATATCTACCAGTCCTTTTACTGCACTTTGACACATATTGTCATCTAAATCGTACTCATTTAAAACACGTTGGTAATAACTTTCAGATGCTGAAAACTTTTGTTGTTTGAACTTGACATCTGCAATTTCTAACAAGGCATCTATCACCAATAAATTATCTGGATAATCTCTAACCAACTGCTCAAAATACTGTATCGCTTTAGGATAATTTTTTTGCAACTCATAACTGCTACCTATTTCAAATATAGAGCGTGTTACATATTTAGAGGTTGAATAATTGTTTACAATATTCAATAAATTTGATATCTTTTTATCAATGTTCCCTACCAAACCATAGGCGTTTGCTTGATAATAGAGACTCTTATCTTCACCTCCCATTTTCATATCAATGGAATTCTGATAGTTCTGAATTGCTTGCTGATTATCTGTTTTCGTTACGTAAAAACAATCTGCCAAACGTGCATACGCATCGGCTAATTTCATTTTACTTTTAATGTTATTAAGATCGGTAAAGGTTCTAAACGACTGTTTTGCTTGCACATAGTCCTTTCTCATAAAATAGGCATAAGCGATATTATAATACGCGTTCTCTTTCAGATTAGAACTATAATTTCCTGGAATGGACAAAAAAGATGTATACGCTGTGATGGCTTTTAAGTAATCTTTATCCATGTAGTAAGCATCTGCCGACCAGAAATAAGATTTTCCAAGAATTTCGCTATTTATTGGATATTTTTGAACTGCTTTTAAAGCTTCAATCGCTCCGGTGTAATCTGCTCGCTCATATAGCTCAATTCCTCTGTTGTATGCAATTATTTGATAAGCAGACTTCAATTTAATATCTAAAGTTGGCAGCTTATCTAAAGAGGTTAAAGCTGCTTGATAATTTTTAGTATTCGAATAAACGTTTACTAAATACTGATAAACATCGTTTTTACGGGCAGAGTTGGGGTATTGTGCCAAATATTTTTCAAACGCTTCTATCGCTTCGTCATACGGGTTATAGTTTAACTTGTAACACAAAACGGCGTAGTTGTAAAGGGCATCTTCTTGTATCGTTAAATCAAAGTCTAAATTTGCAGCTTTCTGAAATGAATTTCGAGCAAATGCGTCATTACCCGTTTTTAAATAACACTCTCCAAGGTGATAAGACGCAATTTGTCCTAGTTCATCATCGATTCTTGCTACTTGTTCAAACTGTTTTATGGCAAATGAGCAACGACTACTTTTATAATAAGCGTAACCCAGTTGATAATTATCTTCTCGGGTAGTTGCTGTTTGTTGTGCATATTTAGACAAATAACTTACGGCTTCATCATATTTTTCTACGCGGTAGTATGCATCACCAATAAGGTGGTTTAATTCTGCATTATCTGCATCTTTTTCATCCAAACTAAATTGAGGTGCAAAGTCTGTAAGCTGTTCATACTTTCCTTGCAAGTAATAAATTTGTGCAATGTAATAAGGTACTGCAGTTTTGTATTTTTCATCTTTCACCAGTGTGGTAAAACCTTCTAACGCTACCTGATAATTTTTGTCTTGATAAGCAATATGTGAGAAATAGTAAAGTGCCGGTTTTGCGTATTGTGAATTACCATCTTTAATATCAAAAAAGGCATTTCGGGCAGCTTTGTACTCGCCTAATTGAAAATATGCATATCCCTTTTTAAAGTAAAATTCATCTCTTTCTTCTGCGTCTACCTCAGTAATATCTACTTGTGCAAACCAATTAACGGCTTCTGCATATTTCTTTTTTTGATGAAAGTACTTTCCGATCTCCAAATACAATTGGTACTTGTAAATACTTTCGGGGTAATCCTTTAAGAAGTCAAGTAGAATATCAACCGCATCATTATTATACAAGTACAATGCAGACAATCCTTCATAATACCTAGCTTTCATGAAAAGCGGATCATTTTTTTCGTAATTGAAGTGATTGTAAAACTCTTGAAAGCTAGCTCTTGCAGCAGCATATTGGTCTTTTTCATACAAATCTTCGGCAGCATAAAAAAGACTGTACTCTCCGTTAAATTTTTCTTGACGCTGAGCTTGACTAGAG
This sequence comes from Lishizhenia sp., assembly GCA_965656535.1. GTDB lineage: Bacteria > Bacteroidota > Bacteroidia > Flavobacteriales_D > Crocinitomicaceae > Lishizhenia. The sequence goes on along the minus strand of CBFHKX010000001.1, from coordinate 410,102 downwards.
AAGCAAGAAGCAAAAACAAAAAGTCCGATATACAACCAATGAGAATAACGCATAGATACTCTTTTTATAAACACGTAAAATTAAGGGGGATTTTCCCGGTATGACGAAACAGCTTTGAAAGTTTTAAACGCAATTTTGTTAAGATTGTTATACAATTCATTAAAAAATCAAAGAAGATTTTGCAACTTTACGTTTAAAGGAAATAAGTGTGAGCGTAATTAAAATTTTTGAAGCAAAAATCTACCAACAAAAGAACTTGGTGTTATCTGACATCAATCTTGCACTTAATCCTGGAGAATTTGTTTATTTAATTGGAAAGACAGGCTCAGGTAAAAGTAGCTTTCTTAAAACTTTATACGGCGAAATTCCGCTTAAAGAAGGAAACGGTACTGTTGCTGATTTTGACCTTACGCAGCTAAAGCCAAAGCAAATTCCTTATCTAAGAAGAAAAATTGGTATCGTTTTCCAAGATTTTCAACTCCTAATGGATAGAACAGTGATGAAAAACTTACTGTTTGTTCTAAAATCTACAGGTTGGAAAAAAAAGAAAGAAATGGAAAAAAGAGCACTTGAGGTTCTTCGAATGGTTGGCATTGAAAGTAAAGCAAATGAAATGCCTCACAAGCTATCTGGAGGAGAACAACAACGTGTTTCTATTGCTCGGGCTTTACTCAATACTCCTTCACTAATTTTAGCAGATGAGCCAACCGGAAATTTAGATCCCGAAACCTCTGAAGAAATAATGCGCTTGCTACTTGCTATTGCAAAAGAAGGTACTGCCGTATTAATGGCAACACATAACCTTAACCTTGTAGAAAAATTTCAAGGAAGAGTGCTTCGCGTAAACGATCAAACCATAAAAGAAATGGAAACCATTCACAGATTTAATCCCTTTCAAGAAGGAATTTAATCTTTTCTATCCATACAAAGTTCAACTAAAATACCGTCTGTAGACTTTGGGTGTAAAAATGCAATTCGTTTATTGTCTGCGCCATCTTTTGCAATTTCATGAATCATTGTAAACCCTTCCGATTTTAATCTTTTTATTTCCGCATCAATATCATCCACGTCAAATGCAATATGGTGTATTCCTGGTCCGCGCTTTTCAATAAATTTAGCTATCGGACTATTGTCTTTTGTAGCTTCTAGGAGCTCTATCTTAGATTCTCCAATTTGAAAAAATGCAGTATTTACTCCTTCGCTTTTAACCTCTTCTAATTTATAGCAAGGCGCATTCAGTAATTTCTCATAAACCTGTCTGCTTTCTTCAATGTTTCTAACGGCTATTCCTAAGTGTTCTATTTTTCTCATTGGGATAATATTACAAAAAAACCCGTTAACTGAATAGCTGACGGGTTTTAATAAATAATTTTTATCTATCAACGTATAAATTTCTCGTTTCTATTATCAAAATTGATATAATAGATGCCTTTCCTCAAATTCTCGCAATTAACGCTTGATCCAAATCCTTTCTTCACAATATTGCCGTATGCGTCGTAGATTTCATACTTCGTTTCAGTAGGATTTCCTTCGCTTGAAAAATTAATCTCTTTTTTCACTTTTTTGGGAGACATCTCTACAGCTGGAACATCAGAAACAAAGACTTGCTCAGAACTCTTTCTTTTTTGACCTGAATGATCAATTTGAACGACTCTCACTTTATTTTCTCCAGAATGCGGTATAACTTGAAACTCATATTCATTTAAATCTAATTTTCCTGTTCCATCAACCTCTCCAACGGTAACCCATTTGCTCCATCTAAATTGCTCTATTTTATACGGTAACTTTCCCTGCTCTCCGGTAGTAGACCATTTAAGCAATCCATCATCGTTAACAGTAATTAACTCTTCTTTAAACGTTGAGCGGGGCAAAAGTACTTCTGGATTCAATACTTTTGGCTTGCACTCATCGTCATGATATATAACAATAAAAACAGCTTCTCCAACCTTAAGATTGAATAAAGAAAAATTAATCTCAAATGCGTGTCTGCTTACTCCTCCTGGCATTACATCGCCATTAACCGTAACTTTAGTAGCACAAAAACCAAAACCATCTTCAGTCTCAGGGTTTTGTACATATAAATTTTTTCCTTGATAACTTCCTTCAAAAGAAAGGTTGGCTCGCGAGGTAAAAATAACTGTAAGCAGCGTTAATATAGAGATCAGTATTTTCATTTAATTCCTTAGTGTAGTGCCAATTAAGTGCAATAATAACTGCAATTTTTGAATTATCCAACGGGTAGAGCAGATTTTTTCAGTTTAAAACGAACGAAATAAACGCAACATTAAAAAAAAAATTTTATTTCGTCAGAACTCAATATTATCTATTACATTAGATAAATAGAAAGCTATCTACTTAAATAGACTTTTATGATAAAAAAATCGTTTCTTCTCACTCTGCTTATTCTCACTCTTTCTTCTTGCAAAGAGTTGAACAGTCAAAGAATATCAGAAAACGCCGGTGGAACTTTTTCTTGCGCTTTACTCAATGCACCCTCTACATTTATTGCGCGTAATATTAGCGATGTTTATTCTTCAAAAGTAGCCTCACAAGTTTTGGAAGGTCTTGTTTCTCTAGATCCTAAATCACTTAAACCAGTTCCGAGGATTGCTAAAAGTATTAAAGAATCGAAAGATGGGCTAACCTATACCTTTGAACTTAAAAATAACATTTACTTTCATCCTCATCCTGCGATTGGTTCCCACAGAAAACTCAGTGTTGATGACGTGATTTATACCTTTGAATTAATCTGTTCTGAAGAACCTAAAACAGTTGCCTACTCTACTGTTTTTGAAGATGCTGTAGAAGGTGCAAAAGCATTTCACAACAACAAATCAAAAACCATAAAAGGCATTTCGGCTAGTGGGAATATAATTAAAATTAAACTCAAAAAAAGGGACAATAAGTTCTTAGATAAGTTGAGTATGATAAATACAGCAATCTTGGCTAGAGAAGTTATACAAGCTGGAGATGAAACTGCACTTATCGGTACTGGGCCATTCAAATACTCCAAAACACATTTAATAGAAGATAAAAAAACCATCGTTTTGACCAAAAACGAACGTTATCACAAAAAAGATAAAGATCAAAATAGTCTACCCTACTTAGACTCAATTGTGTTCTTTATAGAATCTAAAAATTTGGAGCAGTTATCTCTTTTTGAAAAGCAAAAAATTGATGTAATTGAAGGTTTACCACCCAATAGAATAACAGATATGTTAGAGGGTAAGATGGTTGACTTCTCTTCAACTCCACCTAAATTATTACTTAGAAGGAAACCCATTTTAGCAACACAGTTTTATATTTTTAACCTTTTGGAGGAAAAGTTTAAAGACGTAAGGGTTAGACAAGCAATAAATTATGCATTAAATAGAGACAAAATTGTTAACGATATTCTAAATCATCAGGCATACGATATTGGAGATGCTGGATTAATCCCTCCTGCAGGATTTTCTGGTTATGACACAAAGGAGGTTAAAAAATTTAGCTACACCTACCAACCAGATAAAGCAAAAAAACTTTTAGCTAAAGCAGGATATCCAAATGGAGAAGGTTTCCCAACAATAGATTTAAAGTTTAACTTCAGCGCGGTACATTCAGCTGTTGCCGAAGAGTTTGCTAAACAGATGAAAAATACATTGAATATTAATGTAAACATAACTGGTATGAATTTCGAAGATAAAGAGAATAATGCAAACTTAGGTAAAGGAGATATTTTTAGAAGTTCTTGGTATGCAGACTATTATGGAGTAGAGTCTTTTCTTCAAAATGCATATGGAAAAGCGATACCGGATAACCCCGAAGCGCTTTCTATGGTTAATACTGCCCGATACAAGAATGCTCAATTTGATGATTTTTACGAAGCTGGTAGAGATGCGAGTACCATACTAGAGCAATATAAAAACTTTGTTGAAGCAGAAAAAGTAATGATGAAAGAAGCTCCTTTTATTATACTTTGGTATGAAGAATCGATAATATTGTCTTATTCAAAAGTTAGAAACCTTTCTTTAAACCCCTTGTGTTATTATGATTTCTCAGAGGTTTACATAAAAGAATGGACATCAGAAGAATATACTCAAAAGTGCTCAACAACAAGAGATAACACTCTTTCTAATTAGATAACCCGTATTTACTAATTTTTAAGTGCACGTTAAACTTTTCAAAATGTAAGCATTTCAATTCTGGATGCAGAATGTAAATTCCAATTAACCGGGTGAAAAGCAGAGCTATTTAAAGCAGATAATACTTTGAGAACAAAAATAATTAGTAATCTTAGTTTCGTAAATAGAGCAAACTAAAAAAGCAAAAGAGCTCGTTTTTTAAAATATGCATGTGTGATAGGTAGATGAAAGACTAGATTTAAAAGAAAACACTAAGAAAGCTACAAATGAAATTGGATTAAACCTTGTTAATTTGTTAAATACGCGTAACTTGCTTAGACTTTCTTATGCTCTAAATTTAACTAATCCAATTGCAAAAAGAACAGAACTTGGGATCTTACCCTTGTTTTATTATAGATTTGATTTTAAACAAGGTAATAAACATGAATTTTAAACCGTTATTACACTATATAATTAAGAAAATGTATAAAATACTTCCATTCCTATTATTCATTGTTACACTTTTTTCTTGTAAAAAAGACGACGAACTTGAGCCAATAGAAATAGCTCCGGTTAATCCACCACTAGCTGCTACCTCTTTTTCAGCAGATATAGATGGAACAAACTTTTCTGCAAATACTTTTACCGCAATAATTGAAAATGGAGAAATGCAAATAGAAGCCACCGACGGAACAAAACTACTTCGATTTATAGTTACGGAGGAAGGAGAAGGGAGTTTTTTGTTAGGAGCTAATGGAGTTGCTAATGGAGAATATCTACCTACAGGAGATGAAACAGATATTTATGTTGTTGAAGGTGTACTTACTATTTCTGCTATTAACAACTCTGCAAACAAGGTATCTGGGAATTTTGAAGGAAGTGCAACCGGAAGTGGAGGAACTGTACAAATAACAGCTGGAAATTTTGTAAATAATCCGTTTACGGGAGTTTATACAGGTGCTGGTGTAGGCGTTTTACAACAAGGAAGTGCAGATTTAGATGCAGTAGCTTTTAATCCAACTTTAATTACTGGAAATGAAGGCTTTGGAAAAATAGCGCTAAACTTAGCAAGAAGTAATGGTGCAGAGTCTATTGGCTTATCGCTAGACCAAAATATCACTGCAGAAGAATACGACTTTATGGATCCTAATCTTGTTTCTGGAACTTATAGCACTTCTGGTAACCCTGATGGACAGTATATTTCTACTACGGGTAATTTAGTACTTACTAGCCATAATACCTCAGAAAAAAATATTAAAGGCACCTTTGAATTTACGGCTGTACCTACTCCTGGAAATACAAATACAAATACGCATCAAATACAAAATGCTACATTCAGTGTAAATTACTAAACAAAAAAAAGTGATAGAATACTCCTATCACTTTAAACTCTTTTCACTAACGTCTTACTTACAGTGCTCTAATATAGATTCGAAAAAGGCTCTGCCATCTTGATTGGCCAACGCTTCATCTGCAGCTCTTTCTGGATGAGGCATCATTCCAAAAACGTTTCTGCCTTCATTGGTAATCCCTGCTATGTTATCAACTGAACCATTTGGGTTTACCTCGTCAGTAACCTCTGCGTCTTTTGTTGAATATTGGAATAAAATTAAATCCTTTTCTTTTAATTTCGCTATCGTTGCATCATCTGCATAATACCTACCTTCTCCGTGTGCAATCGGAATTTGGTAAGCCTTATTTGTATCTAACGCTTTTGTAATTGCTGTTTCATTTGAAACTGGTTTCAAGTAAACATTTTTACAAATAAATTTTTGATTGTTATTATGTAGTAAAGCTCCGTCTAATAAACCAGATTCTGTCAATATTTGAAATCCATTACAAATTCCCATAACATATCCTCCGTTGTTAGCATGCTCTATCACCTTACCCATTATAGGAGAAAGTTTCGCAATTGCACCTGATCTTAGATAATCACCGTAAGAAAAACCACCTGGTAATACAATAAAATCACACCCTTTTAAGTCGGTATCTTTATGCCAGAGCTGTTCAACTTTTTGATTTAAAATAGACTCTAACACATAAACCATATCTTGGTCACAGTTAGATCCTGGAAACGTTACAACACCAAATTTCATGTTTTACAAATTCATAAGATTCGATGCAAAAGTAGTTATTTCTTTGCGATGATAATAGTTAAATAAAAAATTTAGCAAAACCGATAATCAATAACCCCCATGCAAGTAGATTAATTGGTTTTTTAATTTTTAAGGCAAGATGTGCGTAGGGCAATAGTAAACTTACAGGTACAACCAGAATAGACGCATAAAACACACTTCCGCCAAATAGAGTAATTACGAGTAAAGTTAATCCGCCAAAGAATAAAAAGTAAAGCAATATATTTCTTAGTTTTTTGAAGCGTATAGAGCTTGTTCCGCTGTATTTAATGAGTCCTATCAAACCAAGAAAAACAAAAACAGCCACCGCTGAAAGTATTCCTAAAAATACCCAACCGATGTTGCCTTCAAAATGTTTGTTTAGAATAAAATCGATTAAGCTTATATAAAACCCAGGGTAAACAGCAAAAACATAAAAAACAGGAAGGATAACACCTACTATAAGTAAGAGGTACTCTCTAAATACAAACGGTCTAATTACACGAATACAAATTAATAAACACGGTAAAAAAACACCGTAAATTGGGTTGCAAATCGAAGCCAAACTCAAAAACAATCCTGCATTGAAGGTATTGGATTTACCTGACTGATTTTGATTTAGTTTATATACTTGTAGAAATACTAGAATAATAAATGTATGTGCAAGGCTGTCTCCAGTAAAATAATATGAATATGGAAAGCTTAAACTAATGAGCACATAAAAATAACTGGGCAAATAAGTATACCTGCGATAAAACTGATTAGAATTAAAAATAAGGTTAATTAAATATGCGTTCAAAAATATAAATCCAATGGTGAGCAAATAGCCTATAATTCCATCGAAATGAAATGAAAATTTAAAGATATTTGGATCTATATTATCAGAAATATCAAAAAATGGGAAGGTTAAACCCATTAATAAATGCGCTACCAAAATAATAGGCAGCAGTATCATAACTAAAGGTTGATTTTTTGCAAATACAAATAACATTTGCTACGAAGATAGAAACTTATGACTGCAACTAAAGAAAATTTATTTACATTTGTTAAAAACTTTATAAAATGAACTCTAACGCAATATTTGAAGGAATAGCTGGATTTTTACAATGGACTTTCCAGATTTTTGAAATAATGGGTAACTCGTTTAATTACGCTTGTATCGCCTTAGGATTTTTTGGACTTTTCTATTGGCTAATTAGACAAAAGAAAATGAACGCAGATGCTGCTAGTAATCCGAATCAAATGAAATAATAATTCTAGATATATTAAAAAAGTCCGAACTAATAATTCGGACTTTTTTTATGTAATAACTTTTTTAACCTCGCTTAAGGCTGTATAAATACAGTTTCAACATTCTCTTCTTCTTCGTTAATTTTTATTGTTCCTTGACCAAAAAGTGTACCTTGAGTAGCGTCTATATTAAGTACGGCAAAACCTGCCTGACCCAGTTGAAAATCATCTGTATAATCAAATGTTGCTACACCGCTTGAGTTTGTATATGCAGTATCTATTCTGGTTACAGGTTGAGGAGGAGTGGTTGTAGAAACACCGTAAAGTATTACCTCTGCCCCAACTACTAATGCATTTGCTGTATCTCTTACCGTAATTTTAGCTACGGTAGGTTCTTCCTTTTTACATGAATTTACTCCAACAGATAAAGCCCCAAGAGCAAGTGTTGTAGTAAGTATTCCTAAAATATTTTTTTTCATCTCTATGCTTTTAATTCTCTATTAATAAACGATCAGAACCTTTGATTATTGCGGTAATTGAACTGTTTCTACGGCTGTTATATTTGCTCTGGCCTTAATTTCTCCTGGAGCTTGTTTGTCGTCAAATTTTACTATAATATCAAAAAAGGCAACCTTATCATCGTCTTTACTATACTGTTCAAATAAACTTTCTAAATCAAAAGAAGCAAAACCAGATTCGTTGGTAGGAAGTGTATCTACATAAGCTGGAGTAGCCGGTACTGAATTAATATCTGCTATAATTACAACTTGTGCTCCTTTCACAAGCTGACTGTTTGAGTTTCTAACAAAAATCTTCGCGATTGACTCGTCTTTATTCTTACAAGAAGTGATTACCAAACCACTTGAGAGGAGTAAAAGCGATAATACTAATAATTTTTTCATTCTTTCTCTTTAATATATAACTTCCGAAGTAAACAAAAATAAGCTATTTAACTGAATAATTCATTCTTACAGCTTTTAAACCAACTAAAAACTCCGGTTTATATTAGTTTAAACAGTCAAATACATGCAAAAGTTACACATCTACTCTTTTTTTTACAGCATATTATAAAGTTTCATATAAGTTTAAACTGAATTCGTAGTGGTTTTCGTAAATTCGCAAGATATCTTACAAGAAGAAAAAACCTTGGTAAGAACCTAAAGTAGAGCTGATGATACAGGAGAAAATTAAAATCATACAAACAGAAATCGAATCGTTTGCTATAACAGACAACGCTTCTTTAGAACAATTTAGAATCCTTTTTCTAGGTTCAAAAAACAAAATCAAAGATCTTTTCGCAGAACTCAAAACAGTTCCAAACGAACAAAAAAAAGAAGTAGGACTATTAATCAACGGCGTAAAACAAGCTGCTGAAGCAGTCTACCAGACTCATAAAAATAGCTTTGAAAACAGTACTGAAAGTGCTAAAAAAATTGATTTTAGTAGACCAGGAGAAACTTTCCAAGTAGGTTCAAGACATCCTATATCTCTTGTAAGATCAGAAATAATTGAAATCTTTAATCGTATTGGTTTTTCTGTCTCCGAAGGTCCAGAAATTGAAGACGATTGGCATAATTTCTCCGCACTTAATTTTCCGCCAGAACACCCAGCACGCGATATGCAAGATACTTTCTTTATAGAAAAAGGAGAAAAAGAAATGGCACTCAGAACGCACACCTCTTCGGTTCAAGTTCGCGTTATGGAAAATCAAAAACCTCCACTTAGAACTATTTCTCCCGGACGGGTTTTTAGAAATGAAGCTATATCTGCCCGTGCGCACTGCTTTTTTCATCAAGTAGAAGGGTTATATATAGATAAGGACGTTTCGTTTGCTGATCTAAAACAAACTCTACTCTATTTTGCAAAAGAAATGTTTGGCGAAAAAGCTCAAATCAGACTACGCCCTTCTTATTTTCCATTTACAGAACCGAGTGCAGAAGTAGATGTTTCTTGCACTATTTGTAACAGCAAAGGATGTAATGTTTGTAAATACACCGGTTGGCTAGAAATATTAGGGTGTGGTATGGTTGATCCGAACGTACTAGAAGCTGCAGGTATTGATTCAAATGAATACAGTGGTTATGCTTTTGGTATGGGAATAGAAAGAATTACTCAATTAAAATATAGAGTAAACGATTTGCGTTTATACTCTGAAAACGATATTCGTTTTTTAAATCAATTTAAATCTGCTTTATAAATTATGGGACTCTTTTCTTTCAATAAAAGTAAAAACGAATCCAAGATTAATTGGATAGCACTTACACAACAAGAACAAATTTCTGAAGCCATAGAAAGTTCTGCTGCAAAGCCTGTTTTATTCTTTAAACACAGCACGCGTTGCAGTATTTCATCTATGGCCTTAAACCGTTTTGAAAGTGAATGGAAAAATGAAAGTAACTGTACGATCTATTTTTTAGATTTAATACAATACAGAAATCTATCCAATGCTTTAGCCGATACCTTAAACGTTCAACATCAATCTCCGCAAGCTATTTTAGTCAATAATAAGCTGGTTACTTATCATGCATCACACAGTAGTATTGATGTTGCTTCTATAGAAGATAGATTATGAAGGCAGTAATTATAGATGATATGCCCGCTGCACGAATTGCTTTACAAGAAGATATTCGTTCTTACTGCTCAGAAATTGATTTGGTGGGAGAAGCGGATGGCGTTGTAAGTGGGGCCAAGTTAATTAAAGAAATACAACCAGATTTGGTGTTTCTGGATATTCAAATGCCCGATGGATCTGGCTTTGATCTATTAGAAATACTGCCAAATAAAAACTTTAAAGTAATTTTTACAACTGCGTCTGATGCGTTTGCATTAAAAGCTTTCAAATTTTCTGCAATAGACTATTTACTTAAGCCCATAGACCCAGACGATTTAAAAGAAGCTGTACAGCGAGCAAAATCGCAGTCGTCTACTTTTGAAAGGTTATCGCTTTTAAAAGAAAACATGCAAGGCTCTAAAAAAATAGCTCTCAATACACTTGAAAAAATTCAAATTGTTAAGATTGATGCAATTGTAAGATGCGAATCGAGCGTTAATTATACCACCTTTTACTTTGAAGATGGTACTAAACTTTTGGTTACGAAAACACTAAAAGAGTTTGATAAATTATTATCTGATTACACCTTTTTACGCGTTCATCAATCTCATTTAGTAAACACAGAATTTATAAAAGAATTCCTAAAATCTAACGGTGAATTGGTTATGAAAGATGGAACGAAAGTGCCTGTATCTACCCGAAAAAAAGCTGTTGTAATGGAAATGTTCCAGAACCTATAAATTATGCCCAAATACTTTCTACTTCTTGCCATTTTTTCTCTTTCTTTATTAGCAATTACCAGTTGTAAGGAAGAAACAAAAGGCGAAGAATTAACGCAACAAAAGGTAAAAACGAGAATTATTTCGCCAAAAAATGGTGCGCTTATTAGCAAAGGTGACGCACTTACGCTTACTGCAACCTTTAATCTTAACGAAGCGAAACAATACTTGGTTTTTGTAAATGATTCTGCAGTTACTACTCTACCTGATTTAAAAGAAAAAATTGAATTGAATTTAGACGCAGCTTATTTTAAGCTAGGAAAAAATAAAATTGTACTAAAAACGGAAAAAAAAGCGGGTGGATTTTTGTCTGATACAAGAACGATAAAAGTTTTGTCCAATCAAGCACCAGAAGTTCTAGATGCCGAAGTAGTCCGCGTTCATCCACATCAAACGAGCAGTTATACGCAAGGATTAGAATTTTTTGATGGCCAACTTATAGAAGGAACAGGACAATACGGAGCAAGTACTCTCCAAAAGGTAGACTTGAATACAGGTAAAATAGTAAAACAACAAGATCTAAGTAGCCAATTTTTTGGAGAAGGAATAACGGTTTTAAATGGATCTGTGTACCAACTTACATGGAAAAGTAAGAAAGGATTTACCTACGATGTAAACACCTTAGAAAAAACAGGTGAATTTTTCTACAATTCTGAAGGTTGGGGTTTAACTAACGATGGAGAGTCTATTCTGATGTCTGATGGTACGGAACGTATCTATTTTAGAGATCCAACAACGTTTAAAATAATTAAACAGATTGAAGTGTATACGCATAAAGGAGCGCTGAGTAATTTGAATGAACTGGAATTTATCAAAGGTAAAATTTATGCCAATATTTATACTACAAATCAAATTGCCGTAATTAATCCTGAAAATGGAGTTGTTGAACAAATTATTGATGCATCTCTACTTGCATTGGAGTATAGAAAAACAGGAGAGGTTTTAAATGGAATAGCCTACAATTCTTCAACAGAAAAACTTTATCTAACGGGTAAAAATTGGCCTCATTTATTAGAAGTAGAACTCAAATAAGAACTAAGCTGCTTTCTGCTTTCCCAAACCTTTCATTTCTCTGAAAAAACGGAAAATTCTTTTTCTAAATAAGAAAAACAAAATAACATAAGGAATAACCATGATATAAAGAATAGCAGAATTTATATTACTTCCACCGTCTAATCCCAAAATGGCATCGTCAGATCCACTTCCTGTTTGTTCTGCCAATAATTTACATTGAGAACATTGAGCGTCCGCAGAAATAATAAACAATCCAATAAATAAAATAGCTAAAATGATTCCTTTCTTGTTCATGTTTCAAAGATAATACTTTATTGACTAAGAGAAACATATCCGTTTAAGATATTATGCAAATGTAAGGTGCTTAACTATTCCTCTTCATTTCTTTTTTAGGCGAAAGGTGGAGTAAAGTCTTGACAATAATCAAATAAATAGAATTTATGTATGCTCCGTTGTCTGGGCTCTTTGTCCTTTTTTTGCTACTCCAAAAAAAGAACAAAAAAAGAGCCTCAATTACGAGGTGTTTTTGTGAGCATGAACTCGCCAAAATATAATACCAAATCAGTTTCATTGAACTTTATCGGCCTTATTTTGAGCAGTTATTTTTCCGACGTGTTTTTCGTAATAAACGAGGAGAAAAAACGAAGGTTTTTGAAGGCTAAACGTTAGTGCCAGGAACGATAGGAAATCACCGACTGAATCGATAAACACAAGAAAAAATGGCGGAGCAAAATTAAGCCTAGCGTTTTTTGGTTACCTGCTAAAAGCAGACAGGCTTTTTTGGGTAATGCAAAAAAGTGACAGATAATTTCAATTCATCACAACAATCTTCCCACCCAACTTTTTCTTCTCAGAGGTAACAATAGATTAATGGCAAACTCCAGCTGCTAGGTTTTTAAGCACTTGGTGAGTATTATCTGTTATTTCGCTACTGTGTACATTTTGTGACCAAATTCCGTTAAATTGATAACAACTGGTGTTAAAAAAGTTATTGCTGTGGTACAGCGTTATTCTGTTGTTATTTAATCTGCAATAAGGATAGAAATGATAGCCTTAAGAAATAGAAAAAATTAGGAGTGCGTTTTTTTGCTTTGCGACCTTAGAAGCGAATAAAAAAGCAGTACTCCTTTTTTCTATGATTAAGCTAAAATGCATAGCCTGTTAAATTGCCCAAAAGAAGGATTTCAAAATTTTGTATGATACTCTACTAAATTGATTTTTACTCTTGTAAAACTGGTAGTATAATTGAAGTGTAGCTTGTAGGCCCATTGCTCTTCTATCACTTGATGAAATTAATCTCTTTTCTTAAACGATAATTTACGATATTTGCCAAAAATTTAAGATATGTCTAAAGTTACTACATTAAGCGAGTTTATTTTTGATCGTCAGGCTGATTTTCCTTACGCAACGGGTGAGTTATCTAGTTTGCTTCGGGATATTGCAGTTGCAAGTAAAATTGTAAACCGCGACGTAAACAGAGCTGGATTAGTAGATATTTTGGGCGCACAAGGTGCTACCAATATACAAGGCGAAGACCAACAGAAGTTGGATGTAATTGCCGATAACGAATTTATTAAGGCATTTAGAAACGGAGGCGAAGTTTGTGGTATCGCATCAGAAGAAAATGATGACTACATGGCCTTTGAAGAAGAGCATTGTAAAAATGGTAAATATGTTGTTTTGTTTGATCCGTTAGATGGTTCTTCAAACATTGATGTAAATGTTTCTATAGGTACAATTTTTTCTATTTTTAGAAGAAAATCTGAAGTTGGAACAAAAGCAACCTTAGACGACATGCTTCAAAAAGGAACAGAACAAGTTGCTGCTGGATATGTAATTTATGGTTCTTCTACTATGTTGGTGTATACCACCGGAAAAGGTGTGAATGGGTTTACTTTGGATCCTTCAATTGGTGAGTTTTGCTTATCGCACAGAGATATGAAACACCCAGAAACAGGAAGATTATACGCAATTAACGAAGGAAACCTTAATCGTTGTCACCCCGGTTTAAAAGATTACTGCGAATATGTAAGACAGGATGATGCTTCTACTGGAAGACCTTATTCTGGAAGGTATATCGGTTCTTTGGTTGCAGATGTACACAGAAACCTGATTAAAGGTGGTGTATATGTATATCCTTCTACCACAAATTCTCCTGAAGGAAAATTGAGACTACTTTACGAATGTAACCCACTAGCCTTTATAATTGAACAGGCCGGCGGACTAGCTACAGACGGTAAAAATAGAATTATGGAGATTGAACCTAAACGTTTACACCAAAGAATAGATTATTATGCAGGTTCTAAGCAAATGGTAGAGAAAGTAATGTCTTGCCTACGCGCTGCAGAGTAATTAAAACTTAAGTCTGAGTCCGAAATTAGCTCCTGCAGAAAAAGGGTGTTGATTAATTGCTTCTTGTGTTTTGTAAATATTAGAGAACGTGTAGTTTGCTGTAGGACTAACAAATAAGTCAATTTTTTCAAAAGCAACACCAATTTCCATGGCTATTCTACCAGAGAAAGTAACTTTTCTGTAAGGATTGTGTTCTCCTTTATCTGAGTGTGCTACGGCAGTTAAAGTGTTTGGATCTATCCATGAAGCCTGAGACGCATTATTAATATTGGTATTAAGCTGTGCTCTAACCATAGAGTAATACTTATTTTGTTTACTTATTTTATATCCAACTCCAACAGGAATACTTAAATAACTGTATGTATTTTCTGTATTATGTTCAATCTCGTTATGCTTAAACGCATATTTTTCTCCTACTTCTACATACTCTAAACCAGAAAACAACTCCAATTTGTTTGATAGAGCATAACTTAAGTGTCCACCAAAAGAAAACGAAGTATACGCTTTCTCGTGCGCATTTCGGTGCTGCTCCAAGTCTGTGTAAGTTTTAACACTCAATGTTCTATAATTTACAGATGGCCCACCAAATAAGCGCAAAGCAAACTTAGATTTTTCTGTACGCTTTTCTTTTGTTGGGTTAAAAACTGGAGTCTCAATAGATATTGTTTTTAAAGGTAGCACTTCAAGGATTTCGCCGTTTTTAACATCTTCTAAACTGGGTTTAACTTTAAAGTCTTGATTAACGTCTAAACCAGTACTGTAAAAACCAAGGTCATACGAACTTAATGTTGGGGCAAATTGAGAATTAAGCATTTTTAAATTAGCTTCATTTAACTCCAAAGAGTATCTCGTTTGTTCTTCTTTTTCTTCTACTGGATTGAGATTGTAGATTTTTTTTATGTTCTGATTGAATTGTAGAGCTTGAGTTGATTGGTTTACTGCCAAATTTTGATTCAAAACCATCTGCTCTTCTATGATACTTAATTTACTGGTTTCTGTTCCTGTACATGTTTTTAAAAGCGTAAGTAACAAAACAATTCCCAGTCCTAAAAATAAGTAAGGTAAGCCAAACCATGCTTTCTTTTTTGTTTGATTTTCAGGCATACCATCCATGATAGAAGCAAACAATCCATCTGGCATAGGAGCGGTTGATTTATTCAACTTCTCTCTAATTTTTATATCTATGTTCGACTTATCCTGCATGGTACACTACACCGTTTTCTTCAAGTATTCTTTTTAATTTCTTTTTCGCTTTTGCCAATTGTGAACGCGAATTGGATGAACTAGTTCCAATAAGTTCGGCTATCTCGTCATGACTAAATCCTTCTACTACATACAGATTAAATACAATTTTATATCCTTCTGGCAAAGTATTAATCATTGCTGTTAACTCTTCAACAGACAAAGCATCAATTACATCCTCGTCTGCATATTGAATCTCTCTCCAATCTTCAAACTCGTAATTCTCTTTTTTACTCTTTCGTTTATTAAAGCTATTAATTGCAGTGAATACAACTATTTTTTTTAACCAACCTTCAAAAGAACCTTTATTTTCAAAAGTACTAATGTTTTTAAAAATTTTAATAAACGCTTCTTGAATCACATCTTGCGCTGTGTCATTGTCTGGTGTATACCGGTTTGCTATAGCCATTAAAGTTGGGCCATACGTATCATACAGCACGCGATATGCTTTCTGGTTCCCTTCTACACAGCCTTCTATAAGCTCTTTTTCTTGCATTGTATACATTGCACAACAACTTTCCATTAGGTAGACAAAATGAGTTCCTAAAATGTTGCCTGTGAATAGTCTAACATTAAATAATAAAAAAAGTTTAAGCACATAGGCAACATTTTTTTAAGTGGGTTTGTCTAGACTATATAACAGAACATTAAACAAACTAAAAAATTATGAAAAAAATTACTTTAACATTAGGCTTAGCACTTGCAAGTAGCTTCGCTTTTAGTCAGGCACGAGTGCAGGCTATACACAATTGTGCAGACAATGCTGCAGCAACTGTAGACCTCTATTTAAACGGAACCCTTCTATTAGATGATTTAGGTTTTCAAGAAGCATCTCCTTATATAGATGCACCAGCAGGAGTTACATTAACTTTCGATGTTTGTGCGCCAAACAGTACAGATAACAGTAACCCTATTTTTACTAAAGACTTTAATCTAGTAGACGGTGAAGCTTATGCTGTAGTAGCAAGTGGAGGTTTAGGACAAACAGGTGCAACGGCGTTTGATTTAAGAGCATACAGTGGACAAGAAGGAAACCCAACTGCTGGTAACACAGGATTAAAAGTAATACATGGTTCTTATGATGCTCCTGAAGTAAATATCTACGAAGCAAACTTAGGAGCAGTTTTAGCACCATCTTTGAACTTTGGTGATGACGCTGGATATTTAGATTTAGCAGCACAACAGTACGCTGTACAAGTAAGGTTAATGAATAATGCAGTGGTTGGACAATACACAGCTCCATTAACTGGACTAGCTGACCAATCTGCGATTGCAATGGCAACAGGATTCGTAGATCCTTCTTCTGCAGCCGGAACTGAAGCTTTTGGAGTTATGGCAGTTTTAGAAGATGGAACAGTTCTTCAACTTCCAACAGAAACAGTTACTCCAGCTAGATTACAAGTAATCCATAATTGTGCTGCAACAGATGCAGCATCTGTTGATGTTTGGTTAAATGATGGACCAGCACCATTAATAGATGATTTTTCTTTTAGAACAGCAACACCATATATTGACGCACCAGCAGGAGCATCTTTTGATGTTTCTATCGCTTTACCAACAAGTACAGATACAGTAGGAGCTCTTTATAGAGAATCTTTCTTACTAGAAAGTAGTAAAATATATGTTGTTATTGCAAGCGGATTAGTAGGTTCTGGAACATATTCTGTTCAACAACCGTTTGACCTGATAGCAGCAGCTGGTATGGAAACTTCTACAACTGCAGGAAATGTAGACGTATTAGTAGTACACGGTTCTACAGATGCACCAACAGTTGATGTTAACGAAATTGCTATACCTGCAGGTATTATTGTTGATGATATTTCTTATGGCCAAACAGCAGGTTACTTAGATTTACCAGAAGCAAACTTTGTACTTAATGTAGAAGCAAATGGAGCAGCAGTTGCTTCATACAACGCTCCGTTAGCAGATTTAATGTTAGCAGATAACGGAATTATTGTTTTGGCATCAGGATTTTTAAACCCAGCTGCTAACAATAACGGAGAAGCATTTGGTTTATTTGTTGCACTACCTGGAGGTGGAGCATTAGTTCCTCTACAAAATGTATTGAGCATTGAAGAAGAAAATATTGGATCTTTAGGTGTATATCCAAATCCAACGAACGACTTCTTAAACTTAAGAATTGACGACTTTAAGGCAGAAACAGTAGAAGTTTACGCTTTATCTGGTTCTTTACTTAAGACATTTAATACAAACGAAGAGAAAATCTTTGTAGGAGATTTAGAAAACGGTATGTATATATTACGTGCAAACAATGGTACACAAACATTACAAACAAGTTTCATAGTTAAATAATCAAACTTTACTAAATGTAAAACCCCGTTGATTAGTCAACGGGGTTTTTTTATCTTAAAAAAAAGAAACACATATTATCACAAAACGTTTACATAACGTTTTGGTAACAATTTCGTAACATTGGATTATTTTACTATATTTGTCCGCGCTTAAATGCGTTTTTAAGCAAAAACAGACGAAAAATGGCAAAAAAGGAAGCAAAAGAGAAAAAATCATCTAAAAAAGATGAATTAAAGAAGAAAAAGAAAGCTGCTAAGAAAAAAGCTTTAAAAAAAGACAAGAAGAAAGCCAGCAAATTGAAAGCTGCTAAAAAGAAAGCAAAGAAGCTAAAAGCAAAAGCCAATGCTGCGAAAAAAAGCGGAAAAAAGAAAGCCAAAAAGAAAAAGGCTAAAAAATAACTATTTCAAAAAGCTCCATAACTGGAGCTTTTTTTATGTCCTAAAATAACACTTTTATTGCTCCTTCTTTAAGTGCGTTAGGAGAAATATGAACCGTTTCAATACCCAGTTTTTCAATTAACCATTTAATCTTTACCGCAGCAATAGGTGCCATTATTTTTCTTATTGGAATAATTCTGTCATTCAATTTTCTTTCCTCCAAGCTAGAATAGATAAGCTCATCTAAACAATTCAATAATCTACCAAAGTCGATATCCTTAGTTGCACTTCCTTTTGGGAAACTTGTGTTATTAACCATTTCATAAATGGTTTCAAAGCTACCCGAGGCACCTACTAGAACAGATGTTTTTATATCATCGAAAAAATCCTTAGTATGTTGTTCCAAATAGGTTTCTATTAAGGCTATATCGCCTTGCGTAAAAGGATCACTAAACTCGTTTAATTGTAAAATTCTAGATACGCCCATTTCAAAACTTTGCGCTTTTAATATGTGGTCGTTATTGGCATATATTAACTCTGAACTTCCACCGCCAATATCTAAAATAATAGAATTTGCTTCAAAATAATGCGCACTCTTTACACCCTCATAAATCAACTGCGCTTCTGTATCTCCGTCTACTATAGTTATGGGTATTTCAGTCATGTTATAAACTGCGTCAATAAAATCAGTACCATTGGTTGCTCCACGCAAAGCAGAAGTACCAATTCCTCTAATTTTTTCAACCTGGTGCTGATCACACATATATTTAAACTGAGAAAGGGCATCTATACCTCTTTCGAAAGCATCATCGGTTATCAGGTTATCATTAATTCCGCCTAATCCTATAGCAACTGCAATCTTATGCGAGAAAAGTGACTTAATTTCTTTATTTTTCTTTTCAAAAATTAACAAACTAAAGGTATTCGTACCTAAATCTATTATTGCAGCTTTCATATATTAAAATTAAGGCTTTTTTAACCACTTAAAAAGATGTTTTACACGCAAGCGGTGTCCGAATTGCAAGATTCCATTACTATAAATTTTTCCTGCAATCCAAAACATAAATAGTGCAGCTAAAAGGAGAGTAAGAAGTGATAAATAAATGTGCCAAGATTGATTAGCTGAGAAGCCTTGACCAAGCTTTACAAGCATTACCACAGGAGAAGTAAAAGGCAAGTATGAAAAAACAGTAGTTAAACCGTTACTAGGGAAATAAATTGCATAATATCCGCTAAAGAGACTTAAAACAAGCAAAAATAAGATAGGGATAATGAATTGCTGACCATCAGATTCTGAACCAATAGAAGAGCCAATAGCTGAAAAGAAAGAGCCATAAAACACATAACCTCCCACAAAAAAGAGCAAGAAAAATGGCAACATATTTTCAAATCGAATGGATGAATATACGAGCTCTACAAAAGCATTATAATCTCTGGCATTGAGTTCTAATCTTGATTGTGTGAGACGTGCAACTTCTTTAGACATTTGCTGAAAACTCATGTTGCTAGGATCAAAAACATCTGGAAATAAGGTTTCTCGGAGAAAAAATAATCCAACTCCTATCACAACTATCCAAATTAAGAACTGAAAAAGAGCCGTAATTCCTATCCCAAAAACTTTTCCAATTAACAACTGCTTGGGCGATGAGCTGGCTAGCAGTACTTCTATAATTCTATTAGATTTTTCTTGAGAAACACCTCTCAAAATTGTCATTCCAAACAAAAAGATGAAAAGAATTATAATGGCACCAAAGAAAAATCCTGCCCAACCTGCTAGGTTATCTTCTTCTTCTTTTGGATCGTAGGTATCGAAAAATTTAAAATTAATGGGTTGCTTTACCGCTCTAAACTTTTGCACACTTAAAGAGGTAAACTCTTTAACCATTATTTCTTCTAACCTTCTTTCTATGTGCAACCGAAGTTTAATCTCTGTTTTCGAATTCGGTTTTTCTCGGTACAATACCTTCACCGTTTTATTCTTAACAACTTGTTCGTTTATTTCTATTCCTAAATCGTACTTTTGATATTCATTTTGATTAGCAAATGGTTCAAAATCAACGTAATCGTTAATAATGTCATACGAAACAGAAGGATCTTCTTTAGGCATTATTTTACCCTCTAAAATCTCGTAAGGATCCATAACCAAGACTGAAATATGTTTTTTCTGTGAGCCTCCAACAGCAAATAAAATAAACACTAACCCTAAAACCAATAACGGACCTAAAATTGCCATTAAAAGAAAAGAACGCGCTTTTATTCGTTCTTTACATTCTCTAACAGCTATTAATACGCTTTTATTCATCTTAGTTTTCTTTTTCTTTGGTTACTTCTTTAATAAATACATCTTGCATGCTGGGTAATACTTCCCATGCAGACTCAATGCGTATATGCGGAAGAAGCGTTTGTAATAAATCATTGAACGTATTTTCTCCTCTCATCTTAAGGGTAACTAGAAACCTATCATCTGTCAGCACTTCTTTGTCTAAAATCTCGTAACCTGTCCACAATGCATTAGCAAATGCAATCATATTACCTTGAAATTGAATTGCAAACTTTCCTTCTTTACTTTGTTCTCTAATTTCACTTATTTTTCCTTCTAGTACTTTTTCTCCTTTATTTAACATCACAGCACTATCGCAAATTTCCTCTACGCTTTTCATATCGTGTGTAGAAAGAACTACCGTTTTTCCCTCTCTTTTCATCTCGGATAATTCGGCTCTAATTAGTGCAACATTGATTGGATCAAATCCACTAAAAGGTTCGTCTAAAACCAAAAAACTAGGTTCGTGCAAAACAGTACAAATAAATTGAACTTTTTGAGCCATCCCCTTTGAAAGCTCTTCAATTCTTTTTTTTGACCAATCTTCAATTTGAAATTTTTCTAACCATTTTTGCAAATTCATTTTGGCATCTGAACGGGTTAGTCCTCTTAATCTTGCCAAGAAAATTCCATGTTCTTCTACCGTCATGGTTTTGTAGAGTCCACGTTCTTCTGGTAAATATCCTATATCCTTGAGTGATTCTTGCGTAAGGTTTTTTCCTCGGAAAGAAACATATCCTTTATCTTGTTCTACAATTTTATTTATAATGCGAATTAATGTAGATTTCCCGGCTCCGTTTGGACCCAATAACCCAAAAATTTCTCCCTCTTTAACCGAAAAAGAAACATCACGTAGCGCTTCTTTGCGATAAAATGATTTATAAATACTGTCTAACTCTATCATAGAAAAGAAAATTAAAGCAACAGGCTTTATTTGCGTTAAAGATAATTAAAGACTTCTTTAGTTCCTACCTCACAATATACACTTATCCTTGGTGAAATGTTAACGAGATTTTTGCAGTATATAAATTAATGCATTTGAAATACCAAGATGGTCTTTTTGTTCTTTAAATTTAAAACCCACTTTTTCAATCACACGTTGAGAAGTGATATTATTTGGATTACACCGGGCAACTATTTTTTCCAACCTCAACGTATCAAATGCATAATTTACTACTCCGATAGCACTTTCCGTAGCATAACCCAAATTCCAATATTCTTCGTAAAAACGAAATCCGAGGTCTATTTCGTCATTTACTTTTTTTAAACCGCACCAGCCTATAAATTTATAATCTTGCTTTCTGATTACAGCCCATCTTCCGAAGCCATTTTTTTTGTACTCTTTATAGTTCTTTAAAAATTGTTCTGATTCGTTTAGGCTAGTAAAAGCAACATCGCCTGTGTATTTTATATTGTTTGGATTCTCGTTTAGTAAAAAAAATGAGAAGGAATCACTACGTGTCAATTCTCTTAAAATCAATCTATTTGTTGTAATTATCTGTTTCATCTAAACAAAAAGTGTTCTCATGTTTTAATACTCTGTTACCACGTTAGAAAAACAAATTAAGGGTATTATTTACCGTGGTAACTAAAATTGATTATATTTGTACTAAATTAAAAAGAAAAAGATGAAAAAGGTTTATTTCGCAGCAATGGCATTTGCAGCATTAGCATTAACTTCTTGTGGAAACACTGAAACAGAAGTTGAAACAACTGAAGGAACTGAGGTAGCTGTAGTTGAAGAAGTTACATACAACGTTGATACAGAAGCTACTACTCTAGAGTGGAGAGGTTCTAAAATGAAAGACGGAGTAGAAGATCATGCACACTTAGGAACAGTTTCTGTTTCTGAAGGAATGATTGTTAAAAAAGGAGAAGAATTTGTTAAAGGTCAGTTTACGGTTGACTTAACTTCTTTAGAAGTAACAGATTTATTTGTTGGAATGGAAGGTGATGCTGATCCAAAGCAACTGAACGACTTTATTGGTCACTTATCTTCTGCTGACTTCTTTAATTTTGAAGAAAACAAAAAAGCAGAAATTAAAGTTAATTCTATGACAGCAGATAATATGAATGTAACTATCATGTTATTGGGTCAAGAAAAAACTACTGATGTACCTGTTACAACTTCTGCAAACGGAGATAAAATGATGGCTGAAGGTAAATTTACTGTAGACATGAATGGAATTTTACCAGCAGTTGCTTCTGAAGGTCCAGAATACATTAATTCTCAAGTTGAGTTTGACTTAAACTTGGTAATGAATAAATAAGATTGACTTTGCATTAAGTTAGTTTATAATAAAAAAGCGCAGCTCTTAATTGAGTTGCGCTTTTTTTTGCTTCTTACTTTATCCTATCTAACCTCTCCTCCAGCTGTGATTTCTTCTTTCTCTGGTGAAACGAAACTTAATACTCCTTCTTCGTTTTCTGCCATTAAAATCATACCTTGAGATTCTACTCCTCTTATTTTTCTTGGAGCAAGATTCATTAAAATACTTACTTTTTTACCAATGATATCCTCTGGAGAATAATGTTCTGCAATACCAGAAACGACTGTTCTTTTATCTATGCCTGTATCTACCAAAAGTTTTAAAAGTTTATCTGCTTTCTTTACTTTCTCGGCTTCTAAAATTGTACAAACTCTAATATCCATCTTTGTAAAATCATCAAAAGAGATGTTTTCTTTTTGAGGTGGTAAGTTAGAATTGCTTTGCTGCGAAGCTTTTAAAATATCTTGCTCTGCTTCTACCATTTCGTCTTCAATTTTTTGGAATAAAATAGTTGGTTTTTCTGTTTGTGCTCCATCTGCTAGCAAATCTACACTCCCTGCTTTCGACCAATCTAGTTTTTCTAAATTCATAAAAGCTCTAAGTTTCTCTGCGGTATTAGGTAAAAATGGCTCAAAAACAATGCTAAGATTCGCTGTAATTTGTAACCCAATATTCATGATGGTTTTTACACGTTCCGCATCCGTTTTAATCAGTTTCCAAGGCTCTGTATCTGCCAAATATTTGTTCCCAAGTCGGGCTAAATTCATAGCTTCTGACTGTGCTTCTCTAATTTTATATTTGTACAATAACTCAGAAATTTTAGCTGGAATAGCTTCTAATTCTGCCAACACACTTTTATCTTGCTCTGTTAATTCACCTCTTGCGGGTACTTTACCTTCGTAATATTTTTGATTTAGAACCAATGCTCTATTCACAAAATTACCCATTACATCTGCCAACTCGTTGTTTACTCTGGCTTGGTACTCATTCCATGTAAACTCTGAATCTTTACTCTCAGGTGCAATTGCGGTTAATGTATATTTTAATTCGTCTATTTTTTCTGGGTAACGCTCTAAATACTCGTGCAACCAAACTGCCCAATTTCTAGAAGTAGAGAATTTATCTCCTTCTAAATTCAAGAATTCTGATGCAGGAACGTTATCTGGTAAAATTAAACCACCGTGTTCTTTTAGTAGAATAGGAAAAATTATTGCGTGAAAAACGATGTTGTCTTTTCCAATGAAATGTACCAGTTTTCTATCGCCGGTCCAGTATTCTTTCCAATCTTTATTATTGTCTATCGCCCATTGTTTAGTTGCAGAGATATATCCAATTGGAGCATCTAGCCAAACGTAGAGTACTTTTCCATCCGCACCTTCTACCGGTACAGGAATTCCCCAATCCAAATCACGGGTCATTGCTCTTGGCTGCAAACCACCATCTATCCAACTCATACACTGACCTACCACTTGATTTCTCCAAGCTTTTGGGTCGTGTTGCTGAACTCCGTCTAATTTTCCTTCTTTAATCCAAGTTTTTAACCACTCCTCTGCTCTTTCCATGGGCAAAAACCAGTGCGAAGTTTCTCTCAATTCTGGCTTATTACCCGATAACGTAGATTTTGGGTTAATTAACTCTGTAGGAGAAAGTGCAGAACCACATTTCTCACACTGATCACCGTACGCATTATCATAACTACAATTAGGACATTCGCCAGTGATATATCTGTCTGCTAAAAACTGATTATATTCTGTATCGTAATATTGTTCGCTTACTTTTTCTATAAACTTATCGTTGTCATTTAAAGTTTTAAAAAAGTCTTGCGCTGTTTCTTTATGAATTTCTGATGTTGTGCGATGAAAAATATCAAAATTGATATTAAAGTTCTTGAAAGAGTCTCCAATTATTTTGTTGTATTTATCTACAATCTCTTGCGGATTAATTCCTTCTTTTTTTGCTCTTAAAGTTATTGCAGCACCATGCTCATCGCTTCCGCAAATAAAGGTGGCGTCATGACCATTCATTTTTAAGAAACGTGTAAAAATATCTGCGGGTAAGTAAACACCTGCAACGTGCCCTAAATGAAGTGGTCCGTTTGCGTACGGTAATGCAGCCGTAATTGTGTATTTTGCTTTGCTCATTTATCCAATTTTATACAAAACTAGTGATAAGTGATAAGTGTGCAGTAATAACTAAGGTGTTTTTACAGTTTATTTCGTTAGTTTCTTGTTTTTCCGGGCAAAAGGGTAAAAAAAAGCACCCGTAAACTACGCGTGCTAAATTTTCTAATCCCTTATATGCCGTTTTAAAAACACTACTCCACTTCTAGTCGAAATTCTTTTCCTTTCACCTTTGCAGGAATACCTTCTACCAACCATCTCGGTGCTGGTTTATCTAATAAATAATGGTCAAAAAACTGACGCATTCTTATGCTTAAGTCAATTCTATTAGCATTGTCATACAAGTTGTGTTTATCGCCATTATAGTTTAACATCCAAACGGGTTTTCCTAGCCTTTTCATGCCAACAAACATTTCTATACCTTGATACCATGGAACGGCTCCATCTCCGTCATTATGCATAATTAAAAGAGGAGTTTCTATTTTCGGCACTCCAAAAATTGGAGAATTTTCTACGTATAGTTCTGGTGCTTCCCAAATAGTTTTACCAATTCTAGATTGTGTTTTTTCGTATTGAAACTGTCTGTTTAAACCAGAACCCCAACGAATTCCGCCATAGGCAGAAAACATATTACTTACTGGCGCACCGGCCATCGCAGCAGCATATCTATTAGTCATTGTAATTAATTGCGCAGTTTGGTAACCACCCCAAGACTGACCTTGTAATCCTATTTTTGTAGAATCTATATTTGGATATAACTCCAAAATTTTATCCGTTCCACTCATAATGCAGTCATACGCACTTTGCGCAGGATAACCCTCTTTATATCTTACGTCTGGATAGAAAACAATGTAGCCTCCAGAAGCATACTCTGTTCCATAAATAATAGAAGCAGTAGGCTTTGGATAGTAGTGATTATTCAATTCATCGCTATACAACTCGTAATAATAAATAAGCAATGGATATTTTTTGTTTGGGTCATAGTTTTCTGGTTTGTAAACTAATCCACTTAGAGAATCTCCTTCATAAGATGTCCAAGAAACTTGCTCTACAGTAGCCCAATTATATTCTTCTTGTTGTGGGTTAGCATCTGACACCCGGGTTGGATCTATAAAATCAGTATTAGTCAAATGTACATTCGGATAATCTTTTACATTGCTTTGTTTAAAGATTACAGCGTCCGATTTCTTTGCTTTTTTGATTCCATAAATACTATGGTTTGTTCTATACACATCAGATAAATCATAATGGTTTACGTGATTGTGCATGTGGTGAACACTTTCTTCTTTGGTGGTCTTGTCAAAACCTTTAATGTAGGCATTGTCCATTGTTATAAAAGTACTATCTCGCTCCCAAACTTTTAGCCTGTACTCTATATTATTCTCTTTGCCTTCTTCATTCGTAAGCGAAGAAAGTGTATTTCGTTCTAAATTATACTCCCAAACATCAAATTTAGAGTGTAAAACAAATCCTTTTTCTTCTTTAGTAAAACCAACATATCCGATAGGACCAGCGTTATGAGGCATTCCATTTACATCGTCTAACCACTCTTCATTTCTTAAACAAGAAATACAGTTAATGGCATTGGTTTCCGTATTCTTTACTAAAATTTTCGCTTCTTCTTGATCGAAATAAACAAAATATTTACCCGATGGAGATAAAGTAGCTCTGTATCCTATTTCTTTACCAATCAGCTCTTTGTTACCTGTTTCTAATTCTACCTTATAATAATCTACTGGCCAAGGATAGTTCCAGTTATAACTCGCTTGATAGGGGTTATCTGAAATACCAATGGCAAAATTAGCATTGCTGTGATCTAAAGGGTAAACTGCTAATGTGTCGTCCTCTAAAATGGTTACATTACTAGGGTTTTGAGCATCTACAAAAGAAAGCCAAGTAGCTTTCTCGTCTCTAGATTTTTCTAATAATTGCTGAGGTTGTAAACGTTTATCTTGGTAATGCCATAAATCTAATATTGCTTTTTCTTTATCTAATAAAGTATCTTCTGGTTCTTGTGTCGGAATATCAGCAATGCCAAAAAATAGTTTTTCTCCATTTCTAGAATAGTAAGGTAATGAGTAATTGGAAACTGTTTTATTTACACCATTTACTGTGTTTGTATCAATCAATTTTGCGAAATTCTTCGTTTGTAAATTCCATTGATATAAATTAAAAATCTTATTTTCTTCAACCGTATCATTACTTGCCAATACAGCCAATTTATTTCCGTTGTAA
Source organism: Lishizhenia sp. (assembly GCA_965656535.1). Classification (GTDB taxonomy): domain Bacteria; phylum Bacteroidota; class Bacteroidia; order Flavobacteriales_D; family Crocinitomicaceae; genus Lishizhenia. The sequence continues at coordinate 383,085 of CBFHKX010000001.1, read as the reverse complement.
TCAAAATTATACTTTCCTAAAGCCGTAAACCTCTCATTTACTTCATACTTTTCTCCAGTATTTAAATGGTACGCATGCAAATAAATTGTGTCTGCATCATAGTCTTTGTGTTGAGAATAGAATAAATAGTCTCCATTTCTACCAAATTCAAACTCTATTACGTCAGAAAAATCAACTCTTTTATTAGTAACGGGATTAATTAAGATTAGTTGATTTCCATTAGATGAATATTCTTCTGGTTGGTTTTTCTTTCTTCTGAAAAAACATTTTTTCTTTTTAATTTCCGCTTTAGGATTATCATATGATAAAATAGCCACCCAATCGGAAGTTTCGTTCACACTATAGCGTTTAACTTTTTCAAACTTTTGGATAGAATCGTTATCTAAATGAATAATATATAGTGAGTCTTTTATCCATTCTTTTTTAGGTTTCTTTTCTAGTTCTAATGTTCTCAGTGTATCATAGCCAGGCGTTATTTTGGCAACAATAAAATTATCATTAGCACCAAATGTAAAACTCTTTACTCTAGAAATAGTATCAAATTTCAATACTTTAGTACTAAAGTAAACGCCAAATCCATCTCCTAAATGTGGTTTTATTATATATGCGCCATAATTTCCATAGTTAGAAATTTTTGATTGAGGTATTGATTTCCAAAGGTTGTAGGCTTCGTGATTTATCTCTTTCTTTTGACCGAAAGTGAAAGCGCATATAACTAAGGCGCATAAGAGCATAGTGTTTTTCATCCAGTAAATTTTAGCAATAAGGTAAAGTTAGCAATCTCTATTAAATAAAAAAGGGAGCTATTAAAACAGCTCCCTTTTTTGTATGTGTTAGAAATAATTATTTCTGAATAATCATTCTTTTTGTAGCAGATTTATTTCCTGCAATCATAGTGTAAGTATAAGCTCCGGCAGCTAATTCAGCAGCAGAAATCTCTAAAGATTGTGTGCCTGCGTTTAAGTTACCTAAGTTATAAGACTTTACTAACTGTCCTGATAAGTTTCTGATTTCAAAAGAAACCTCAGAAGCTTCTTGTAATTCAAATGTAATTGTTGAATTAGCAGAGAACGGGTTAGGTGCATTCTGACCTAAACCAGCAGCTAAAGATGCATCTTCGTCAATTCCAACTCCACCCATGTATAATCTTACAATTGGAGTTCCAGTTGTAAAGAAGTTTGTTCCTTGCGCAGGATCAGACATTGTTGGATAGAAAATTAAAGATAACTGATCTGGAGAATCTCCAGCCGTAGCATAATAAAATTCATCTGTACAACCAACAGCTGCAAAGTATGTAGTTCCTGCAATTAAATCAAAACCACCTTGCACAGGAATAGTAACAATCTCTCCAAGATCTGCTTGAGTTACTGTATACGCATCAGTCACTGCTTGAGCAACAAAAGATCCATCAAACAAGTATAAGATACCGTAGATTTCTTTTCCAACGTTCGCAGGATCATCAGCAACACCAATTTGCATTGCTCCTAAAACGTCATCAGTGTAAACATCATAGTAAGACCCAGCCTCGTAACCGAAGTTTCCGCTACCATCGTCTCCACCACCATCACCATCGATAGTTCCTTCATCTCTTGCATAAATGTTTCCTCCTACTTCAATTGTTGCAATAGGTGCAAAAACGTTGTTTCCAGGGATATCATCAACTTCATTCAATACAACATCTCTAGATAATGTGTACGTTCCTGCGCCTGCTGGAGTAAAAGTTACAAATAAACTATCTGTAGCTCCAACTGCTAAATTTGTAGGAGTTGTAGATTCTTCAACCGTTCCTGCATTTGATAATTCCAAAGAAACACCTGTTAAATCTTGACCACCATTATTTGCTACGTTTACAGAAAAATCTATAGGAGCAATCTGGTTAGTTGGGATTTGGAAGTACTGAACATCAGCAGTTCCCCAGTAAATTTGACTGTAAGAAATATCGAAATCAGGTAATGTACTTAAAACAACGTCATCGATGTTCCATCCGTACATAATTCCGTTTGTTGCACTCGTTGTTACCGAAAAACGAATCCAAACAGTTGATGGATTTGCTGCAATTTCATCAGAAATATTAATAGTAATTGTTTCAGGGTTTGCGTAAGCAGCTCCACCCGCAGCAGTTAATGCTTCACGTTCGTCGTTATCATAAACAGTTGTGAAAATTGCACCGTCTGTACTTACCTGTACTTCTTGTAAATCTGTAAATTTAGCTCCATTTTGCATCCAAGATAAAGCTGCTGTATTTCCTCCACTTAACGCTGCAATATCAATAGACGTTGCTGTTGTCATCGTGTAAATAGCTCCTGGAATAGCAGTAGATGGTGCTTGTGTTGGATCTCCGTTAGAAACCTCTGCGTAATTACCTCCTGAAATAGAGTTAATCGCACCTGCTGAATTAGTTGCCCAAGTGTCAACAGTTGCATCAATATTCCATCCAAAGTTACTTGCAGTTTGACCTTGGTTATCAAAAGTCCAATCTGCTGGAGTATCAAAATTATCTGTCCAGAATGGTGTTCCTAGTGCCTTAGGTGCCAAAGTATTGTTATCCAAATCTGCTGGATGTCTTGGCATAGTAAATAGCTCTTGTGCTGAAACACTTGTAATACCAAGTGCTATAGCAAGCATGCTTAAGTAAACTTTTTTCATAATTTGTTATTCTTCTATTAATTCAACCTTAAAAATAAATTAAAATAGAAGGAGAAGCTATTATTTGCTTACTTTTTTTAATAAAATTATTTAAACGGAAAATAACAAGTATATGAATAAGTAGCCTTAGCGACTATTATTTACAAAACTGGGACGCAAAATTACGTGCTTCCTGATCTACTTCTACATAGTTTTGATAATTTGGCTCAATCACATTATCCAGTCCTTCCATGGTTTTTTGATTGATTTCTGCGATGTCTAGAAACTTAATTTTTTCATCTAAAAAGGCTTGTACTGCTATTTCGTTAGCAGCATTCAATGCACAGGCAGCTGTTCCCATCCTGTCCATAGCTTGATATGCCAAATCTAAATTCTTAAATAACTTCCTATCCGCTCTTTCAAAAGTAAGGTTTGGGTAGTCCATGAAATTAAATCGCGGAAAATCTGTTTTTAGTCTTTTGGGATAAGTTAAAGCATACTGAATCGGTAACTTCATATCTGGCAACCCCATTTGAGCTTTCATACTTCCATCTTCGAACTGCACTAAACTATGTACAATACTTTGCGGATGTACAATTGTATCTATCTGGTCTGGTCTTAAATTAAACAACCATTTGGCTTCTATTACTTCTAGTCCTTTATTCATTAACGAAGCAGAATCAATCGTAATCTTAGCTCCCATTTCCCAATTCGGGTGCTTTAAGGCTTGTGCTTTGGTTACTTTTTGAAGTTGCTCATACGTAAATCCTCTAAATGGACCTCCGCTGGCAGTTAAATATATCTTTTCAATAGGATTCTCAAAGTCTCCAACTAAACATTGGAAAATTGCGCTATGCTCAGAATCTACAGGATAAATATTTACCCCTTTCTCTTTTGCGCGTTGCGTTACTAACTCTCCTGCTACAACCAACGTTTCTTTATTAGCTAAAGCAATGGTTTTTCCTGCATCTATTGCTGCTAACGTTGGTTTTAAGCCAGCATATCCAACCAAAGCGGTTAATACAGTATGTACTTCTGTCATTTCAACTACTTGAGCAAGTGAATCTGCTCCTGCGTAAACATGAATATCTAATTCCCAAAGTACATCTTTTACCTTTTTGTATTGTGTTTCATCAACAATTACAACGGTGTTGGGCTTATATTTTTTTGCTTGTTCAATTAAAAGGTCTGCATTTCTATTTGCGGTAATAACTTGTAATTCAAATTGGTCTGGATAGGACTCTATCACCTCTAATGCTTGCGTACCAATCGATCCTGTAGATCCCAGAATAGCAATTCCTTTTTTAGAACTCATCTTACTTTATTTTGTGAAAGCTTTATCCATTGCTCTGCAGAACTTTTCTGCTGCATCTGTTAAAATTTCCATAGTGTGTGCTGTAGAAATAAAACCTACTTCGTAGCCAGACGGCCCTATATAAATTCCTTCTTCTAATAACGCTGCGAATAAATCTTTAAATGATGTCATGTCTCCATCAATTTCATCTGCTCTTCTAATCGCTAATTTATCGCTAAATGCCAACCAAAAAACAGAACCAATTGTAAAGACTTCAAATAAATACCCTTTTTGTTTTGCATGAGCGTTTAACGTATTAACAAAGAATTTTGTTCTTTTTTCTTGATCTTCGTAGAAACCTTCTTTTGCACATTCAGATAATTGTGCAATTCCAGCTGCCATCGCAACGGGATTTCCACTTAATGTACCCGCCTGATAAACAGGCCCATCTGGAGAAACGCATTTCATTATTTCTGCTTTTGCACCGTAGGCACCTACGGGCAAACCTCCTCCAATTATTTTTCCGTAAGAAATAATATCTGGTGCAATATCATAGTATTCCGCTGCACCAGAAAAAGCAACTCTAAATCCAGAAATAACTTCATCAAAAAACAGTAAAATATTGTATTCCGTGCACATTTCTCTTAAAGCTGTAAGAAACGCTTTATCTTGCAGCAACAACCCATTATTTGCTGGTATAGGTTCAATTATTACACAGGCAATATCGTGTGCATATTCTTCAAAACACTGTTTTAATGCATCCAAATCATTTAAAGGCAAGACTAGTGTTTCTCCTGCAAAGCTTTCTGGTACTCCTGCGGATGTAGATTCACCAAACGTTACCAGCCCAGAACCGGCTTTAACTAATAGAGAATCAACGTGTCCATGATAGCACCCTTCAAATTTTACTACTTTATTTTTCCCAGAGTAACCTCTAGCCAATCTCAACCCAGACATCACGGCTTCTGTTCCAGAACTACAAAATCTAATTTTATCAATAAACTTATTGCGCGATAGAACTAAATCACCTAAAATATTTTCTAATCGTGTGGGCGTTCCAAAACTGGATCCGTTTTGTAAATTAGCAACTATACTTTTATATACTTTTGGGTGATTGTGACCTAAGATAAGCGGACCCCAAGAACAACAAAAGTCTGTAAATTCATTGTCATCTTCATCCCAAATTTTGGCACCGTCGCCTTTTTTCATAAAAAGTGGAGCTCCTTCTACAGATTTAAATGCCCTAACGGGAGAGTTTACTCCTCCTGGAAAATATTTTTTTGCTGATTCAAATAAACCTTCTGATTTTGACCTTTTCATTTACCTTGCTTTTTGTTGTTGTCAAAGTTAGTACTTAAACCCAAAATTTTAAGGATTTGAAAGATAATTCTGTGATATTTGGATTGAAAATATACTTGTTTAACGATTTGTATATTGATTTTAAATTAAGTTCTTTCTGGCTATTTTCATGGTTGAATTTTAATTAAAACAGTTTTTCTAATTATCTTGGCATCTTTAGAATAGAATTAGACATGCAAGCATATAAAAACGAACTTTCTTTTGCTAAAGAAAAAGACAATCAAGATTTACTAAAACTATATCGTGAGAAATTTTACCTTCCCACATTCACAGAAAATGTAGTTTATTTTACAGGGAACTCTTTAGGACTGCAACCTAAATCTGTGCAATCTTATATCCAAGAAGAATTAAATGCTTGGGCAAAGTACGGAGTTGAAGGTCATTTTTTAGCAGAAAAGCCTTGGTTTGAATATCATGAATTTTTAACTGAGAAAGCTGCCAATGTAGTAGGAGCTCTTCCAAAAGAAGTTGTGGTTACACACTCGTTAACTACCAATTTGCATTTACTTATGGTAAGTTTTTACAAACCGGAGGGTAAAAGAACTAAAATCTTATGCGAAGCAAAAGCATTTCCGTCTGACCAATACGCATTAGAATCTCAGGTTAAATTTCATGGTTTAGACCCAAAAACAGATATAGTTGAAATCGCTCCAAGAGAAGGTGAGCATCTAATTGACGAAGAAGACATTTACGCCAAAATTGAAGAATTAGGTAATGAGCTTGCTTTAGTTATGATTGGTGGAGTAAATTATTACACAGGTCAGTTATTTGACATGAAAACCATAACAGAAAAAGCACATGCCGTTGGAGCTATAGCTGGGTTTGATTTAGCCCATGCAGCCGGAAATATTCATTTAAAATTACACGATTGGGGAGTTGATTTTGCTGCTTGGTGTACGTATAAATACATGAACTCTTCACCAGGTGGTGTTTCCGGAATGTTTGTACACGAAAAACACGAATACAAACCCGAACTTCCCAGGTTTGCAGGTTGGTGGGGTTACGATAAAGAAACACGTTTTTTAATGGAGCCTGGTTTTAACCCTATGAAAGGTGCAGAAGGTTGGCAATTAAGTAATGCACCTGTTCTTGGAATGGCTGCTCACTTAGCTTCTTTAGATTTATTTGAAGAAGTTGGAATGGAAAGCTTATGTGCTAAACGCGACGACTTAACGGCTTACTTAGAGTTTATTATCAACGATGTTTCCGAGAGAAATAAAAACGCTACGTTCGAAATCATAACGCCTAAAGACAAAACAAAGCGCGGTGCACAATTGTCTATATTAGCGCATGGACAAGGAAAAGCGCTTTTCGATGCAATGACAGAAAAAGGTGTAATTGCTGATTGGCGAGAACCAAACGTAATTCGTGTTGCTCCTGCTCCATTTTATAACTCTTTTGAAGATGTATATCGCTTTGGTAAAATATTAGAAGAAAGTATACAATAATGGAACTTCAAACATTAATTCAGAGTCGCTTTTCTGGTGCTATCAATAACGAAGCAGAATATATTGAATTAATCATGCAAGCGATTACCATTTTGATTCTTGGAATTGTAATGTGGAGGTTAATGATGCTTTGGCACAAAAGAAAACAAAACAGTAGAAAAGAGAGCGAAATTACACGGGCAAGATATAGCAACAAGTGGAAGGGCTAATTGAAAGGGCTTTTAATTGAAACGCGAAATTGAACAACCAGCAGAGTGGTTGAAAATAGATATTAAATGAAAAAAATAGGAATAGTAGGAGCAGGACTTGTAGGCAGTTTACAAGCAATTTTAATGGCAAAAAAAGGCTATCAAGTTGATGTGTTTGAACGCAGGCCTGATTTGCGAAAAGCTAATTTAATAGGTGGTAGATCTATAAACCTTTCGCTTTCTGATAGAGGATTTAAAGCACTAGAATTAGCAGGTATTGCAAATGAAATCAAAGAGATGGCCATACCAATGTACGGAAGAAAAATGCACGACATTGAAGGTAACCTTACTTATATGCCTTACGGAAAAGAAGATCAGGCAATTTATTCTGTTTCTAGAGGTGGTTTAAACCAGAGGCTAATGAATCTTGCTTCTGAATATGACAATATAACCTATCGGTTTAATGAAAAATGTGAAGACATTGACCTGAAATCGAACACCTTAAAGTTTAAAAATACAGAAACCAAAGAAAGAAACGAATACAATTACAACCAAATTTTTGGTACAGATGGAGCATTTTCTGCGGTTAGAACACGTTTACAAAAAACACCTATGTTCAACTACTCGCAAGACTATCTTTCGCACGGATACAAAGAATTAGAAATTCCTGCAAACCCAGATGGCACGCATAAAATGGACAAAAACTGTTTGCACATTTGGCCTAGAGGAGAATTTATGATGATAGCGCTGCCTAACTTAGATGGTAGTTTTACTTGTACGTTGTTTTTTCCTATGGAGGGACCAACGTCTTTCGCTTCTATTCAAACCAAAGACGACGTTGCTGATTTCTTTGAAAAAACATTTCCAGACTCTATTGCTTTAATGCCAGATTTATTAACCGATTATTTTGATAACCCAACATCAACACTAGTTACCGTTCGTTGCTTTCCATGGAATTATGAAGATAAAGTGCTGCTAATGGGAGATGCATCACACGCAATCGTACCTTTTTACGGACAAGGAATGAATTCTGGATTTGAAGACTGCAGCGTTTTTAACGACTTATACGAACGTACAAATGCAAATTGGGATGTATTGTTTGAAGAGTTTAGTAAACTAAGAAAACCTGACGGCGATGCAATTGCAAATTTAGCGTTATATAATTATATAGAAATGAGAGATCTATCCGGAGATCCTGATTTCTTACTCAGAAAAAAAATTGAGAAAAAGTTTAGTACCCTGTACCCAAATAAATGGATGCCGTTATACAGTCAAGTTACCTTTAGTCATATCCGTTACAGCGATGCTCTAAATAAAGGAAATGAACAACGTGCAATAATGGATAAAATAATGAGTATGGATAATATTTACGACCGTTGGGATGACCAAGAAGTAATTGAACAATTATTAACTTATGTAGGATGAAAATTTGGATAATTTCTCTTGTAACGCTTAGTTTTCTTTTCACCAGCTTTGAGGGCTATACACAAATGTACAAGCCTAAAAAGAAAAGAAAACAGTTTTATGGTAATCAACGATTACAACAACCGTTGTATAGATGGGTAACCGGACCTAACTCTAGACATGGAGTTCAAATCCAATTTGGGCCAACCTATCTATTTACCAACACAGGAGAATCCACAATTCAAACCACAAACGAAACCCGACCAGTAGATTATACCTTAAACCCAACCGGAAATTTAGGTGTGTTTGCAGAGGTTGGTATGGTGCATATTACAAAACGACCAAGAAAATTTCCGCAATATTACGATTGGGGAATTGGTTATAAACAGTTTGGCGGAAAACAAACTTCTACAGTAGAGTATACCGACAACGGCGGAACAATCGAAGAAGGAAACGGAAGTTTTTCTAACGGATATGCATATGGTAGATTTGGAATGCACAGTGTTTTTCAATTAAACCCACGTACTTTTTTGGATAACGCAATCGGGGTAAACTTAGATTATGGAATTGCAGGCGGAAACCAAGAATATAACGGAATTGTTATTGAAAATGCAGATATTTCACCGTTTTTTCAAAATAATCTTGTAGCTCAAATTAATTATGATTTTGGTTTTGGTTTTAAACCAAGAGAAGGATTTTTTGTGATACCTGGTTTTAGAATTCCTGTTTTTGAAGTATACGAGTTTAGAGGTGGAAACCCAACTATGGAATGGTTTTCTTCTAAATATATGCCGGCTATGTTCAAACTGAAGTTAGTTTGGCTATTTAAGAAAGATCCAAATAGGTGTCCGGCAGTAGAAACAAATGACGCAGAAAAGAAAAAGAATGATGCGTTTAGGAATGGTCAATAATAAGTTTGAATAAAACTATAATTGTATTACTCAAAAACTGGTACATCATCTTGTGCTACGAACTTATTTTTGCCTGCAGTAAAGCCTATCATTAATTCATGGCCTCCAAAGTTACCTCCTCTTAATTCTGAGAGGTTAAAATCATAACTATACGCCATTTTTAAATTGTCTTGAATATTTACTTTAAAAATACCAATTAAGGCATCTGTGTTTCTATATCCTAACCCTAATAAAAACTTGTTCTGAAAATCAAATAAGGCTTGTGCTTCAATATTAAAAGGTGCATTTGGGCCCAAACGTAGCATTACTTTAGGTAAAAATGTAATGTCTTTATCATTTGTATGCTTAATACCTCCAGTTAAGGTTCCGTGTAATAAGAATCTGCCATCATACCCAATTTCTGTCCATTTACTTCGCGTAAGTTGATCCAAGTTCGCTCCAACATAAAAAAAAGATGTTGCATACCAGGCTCCAAAAGATATATTTGGGAATAAAAACTCCGAGACATTAGTTGCAATAGCAATATCTGGATCTATAGTACTTGCATTTATTTGATCAAATCCGATTTGTTGTGCGCCAACCGCCGTTCCAAAACTTAAAGTTTCATCTTTACTAAGTGGTATGTGAAAAGCATACGTTGCATGTACACTAAAGTTAGTAAACCCGCCAAATACATCTCTTTGCACTTTTCCTCCAACACCGTGATAGGGCGCCAAGTATCCTGCTTTTCTGTTTTTAATTTCGCCATGAGCAGAAAGATATCCTGTTTGCGGAGCTCCATCTATCCCTGCGTACTGAAAACGATATCCCGTTTTAAAATCAAACACTTTTTTTATTCCTGTAACCGCAGGGTTAACTAAATAACTGTTTTGCGACCACAAACTAAATTGCGGAACTTGCTGCGCAGAAGAAAATTGGCAACTTAAAAGCGCTAATATGAAGAGCAAACAATACCTCATCTTATTATTGATACATACCCTTTAAATGGTTCTGGAAATTCATCTACCCTCAAATCAATCACATAGAAATAAGAAGAAGAAGCAAGTGGTTTTCCTTTATTTGTGCCATCCCAACGTTTGTTTAAGCTGTAACCTGTTGTTTTAAAAACTTCTTGTCCCCATCTATTAAAAACTTGTACCAAACAATTAGGATACTTTTCAATTCCTAATATCTCCCAAGTATCATTTGATCCATCATTGTTTGGAGAAAACGTGTTTGGAATAGTTATAGCTTCTTTAACTTTAATTTTACAAATATCTTGAATGGTACATGTTCCGTTAGAAACGGTTAAATAGTATTCAATATCTGTTGGTGGACTTACCACTGGATTAATCACAAAAGGGTTACTCATAAAAATAGCAGGTTGCCATTCTATAATAGACTCTGTTGTTGTACCTTGCAGTTGAACACTTTCGCCCGCATCTATCTCAAAATCGGGTCCGGCATCTACTAAAAAATCTGTAACCGTAAAGGGTATTGCATTACTGGTGAAAGTTTGATTACAAGGATTAAAACACGTAACGTTTGCAGTTACTACATCACCATTCGATAGCGCACTAGTTACAAAAGTGGTAGAAGTTGTGCTTCCAATTTGAAGTCCGTTTACAAACCAGTTTATAGCTTGTTGATTACTACAATTTAAAAGATTTGCCGTAAGGGTAACTTGCTCTCCTTTACATAAATCTGTTGATGAAGCTGAAATGACTATGGATGTATTATTTTCTTCAATTCCTGCTCCATTAACTGCAATATCAAAGATACATTCTGCATTACTGCTTGCTCCCATCGCACCGTTAACCACAACATAATATGTAGTTAAGGGTGTTAATCCGGCAGCAATTAAATTAAAACCTCCTGTTATGTTTGCTTCACAATTTGAAACTACGGCATAGGTAGAAGCATCGCAAGGTATTGCTGCTGAAAGAACAACTGCTTGTAGTGCATTTCCTTGTCCGGTTAAATTTTGAAAGTTTAAATTAGACAAGTTAATGTTTACATCTCCGCCAATAGCATTGGTTTGAAATTGGAACCATACCGAGTTCTCTCCTGAAAAACAAAAGTTAAAATCATCCTCACAAGACGGACAAAAAGTAGCGTTTGCATCAATATTATTTACGGTTACTGTTTGATTTGGGCAAAGTTGAAGTGCATTGGTACAATTATTATATACCTCCTGCGATCTACTAAATACACTGAAAAAACTAATAACTAGCAGTATTTTTATCGTTTCATACATCTAACAGCTAAAATACTTTAAACTTCCTAAACTGTCTGGTAAATGATTTTATTATTTTTACTCACTATTAAGCGAAAGTTCATTTTGGCATAAAAATGGATTAATCATTTAAAAATATACGCTATGAAAAGTATTGTTACTTTATTCCTATTTGTTTGTTGTTTGAGTTTTTCTGCTCTAACTCAAAAGTTAAATTACGATAATAACTATAATTGGTATTTAGGATTTAATACAGGTGCAGCTTGGCAAACTACTGATATCGATAATAAAACTCGTCTAGGTTGGGGTTTCACACTCGGAAAATCCTTCTATATGGACTACGGTAGGCCTATTTCTTTTGATATCAGAGCCCGTTATTTGCGCGGATATTGGGAAGGTATTGATAGCGAAACAACATTAGGTAATACTGGAAATAGCACCGTAGATTCAATTTATGGAGGAGGTGCGATAAAAAGAAACTTTTTAAGCGAACAGCATAGAATTGCTCTTGAACTTGTCTTACATGCAAATAATTTTAGAGAAAGAACAGGTTGGGATCCTTATGTTTTTTTCGGACTAGGTATCACTGGTCATAATGCATTCGGAGATTACATCACGTATCAAGATGGCGGTCAGTTTTTAGAACAAGCGTACGATTTCACTGGCAACGAAAATACAGATAGAGTGTATGAATTTGCAATGGAAAATGGAGAAAACTCATTATATAACGACGATCGATTACAGTGGGACTTTATGCCTAGCCTTGGGTTAGGGTTAGGGTATTTTGTAACGCCTTCTATTACTTTAGGATTGGAACACAAAACAACCTTTACCTTGTCTGATTATTACGACGGATATGCAGCAGGCTCCAATAATGACCTACATCATTACACGAACGGTTATGTACGATTTTATTTGAGAACCAAAAAAAAAAATTTAGCAACTAACAGACCTGACAATCCAGATACACCAGACCCGATTACTTCCAACCCCAATCCTATTCGCCCTGATGTTTCTGCTCCTCAAAGAGATCCACAGCCTCCTGTAGTAGATTATACGCAACCTTCAAACTCTCCGCATACTACTCAAAACAGTACGTACAATCTAAGCGCAAGAGTTAAACATGTTGATAATTCAGAGAACATTATTTTTAGACAAAATGGTGTTGTTAAAACTGATTTCATTTTTAATGCAAATACAGCTGCTTTTACGAGTAACGTAAACCTAGTTCCAGGTCAAAACGTTTTTGTAATAATTGGTTCAAATGAAGACGGAGATGATGCTGAAACGATGATTATCAACTACGAAAGAGAAACACAAGCTCCTCCAGTAGTTACAATTACCCAACCAGCAAGTAATCCTGAAAATGTAACTGTACCCAACTATACCATTACAGCCAACGTACTTAACGTATCTGGTAAAGATCAAATTGAGCTATTGGTAAATGGAAGTAAAGTATCAAACTTTAACTATTCTTCGACATCTAGTGGTTTAAGCTATAGTTTTACCCTTAAGCCAGGAACAAATAATGTACGCGTAACAGGAACAAATAGTGCAGGTTCTGATTCTGAAAACGCAACGTTGATTTACAGACCAGGAAATACTGTACAAGCTCCAGTAGTCAATTTCACAAATCCTAATATTAGTCCATTTACATTAAATAACAACACATTCAATTTAACGGCTAGTGTGTTAAACATAAATAATTTAAGTCAACTCACCTTTAAACAAAATGGTGTAGCTAACTCTAATTTTAGTTTTACAGGCACTAATTTTAGCAGCAATGTTGTTTTAATTCCAGGACAAAATGTTTTTGAGTTAATAGGAACCAATGCAGCGGGTACAGACAATGCCGTTACTCTTTTAATTTACAATAGACCTGCACCAAAACCTCCGGTAGTTACCATTACTAAACCTTTTGTTAATCCGTTCACAACTTCAAATAATACGGCAAACTTAACGGCTACTCTACTAAATATTTCTAATAAAAACCAAATTACGTTTACCCTTAATGGAAATAGTTATACTAATTTTAACTTCAATAATCAGACAGGAGCCTTAACTACTAACCTTGCCCTAAAAGAAGGAAGTAATGTGGTAGAAATTTCTGGTACAAACAATGACGGTACCGACAGTAAAGAAACTATTCTGATTTACAAACCTGCTCAAACAATTGAGCCTCCTATCGTTGCCTTCACAGATCCGGCTTCAAATCCTTTTTATACAGAAGGTACCAATAGCATGGTAAGCGCTTCTGTATTCAATGTAACTTCGAAAAATCAAATTGATGTTTTATTAAATGGACAGCCCATTAACAATTTTGTATTCAACTCTGTACAGAAAAAAGTGAGCTTAAATACATCTTTAATAACGGGTGCAAACATAATCACCGTAACTGCTACTAATACGGCAGGTGTTGACAGTGAAAATCAAACAATCATAAGAAATGAACAAGAACGTAGGAATCCTCCAGTGGTTACTTTTATTCAACCTGTTAGTAACCCTATTACCGTTTACAGCAACAATTATTCAGTTACAGCAAAAGTTGAGCATGTAGCTGGTAAACCAGACATCTCAGTAAAAATAAATGGCTTAACTACCACTAATTTCACCTACTCCTCATCAAATCGTACCGTAAACTTCTCTACCGGTCTAATAAGTGGAGCAAATACTATAGAAATTACTGGAACAAATGCCTACGGACAAGATGTTGCGTCTACAACAATTATCTATAAAAGACAAAATGTAACCCTAGCTCCTGTTGTAGAAATCAGTAATCCTAGTGCAACTAGTTCTGTAAGTAATCAGCAAAGTTTTTTATTAGAAGCGAGCATTTTAAACATAAGTAATGCTAATCAAATTAGTATGACGATCAATGGAAATTCAGTTGGTGGTTTTGTTTTTAATTCTGTATCGCATATCCTCTCGTATAACGGCAACCTAAACAATGGTTTAAATACAGTTGTAATAACGGCAACAAATAGTGCAGGAACAGCTAGTGATAATGCATTTATCACCTACAGACCTCAAGAAGTAATAGAACCACCCTTAGTTTCATTTATAAAACCTGCAGGTGTAGGAACTACTGTAAATGCGCCAGGGTATACAATAGAAGCTAAGGTTTTGCATGTAAATTCAAAAAATGGAATAACACTAAAATTTAACGGTCAAACTATAAACCCTGCTTATTACAATTTTAACCTTGCTAATAAAACAGTAACTTATGCATCCACGGTTACGCTAGGTAATAATATTTTTCAAATAACGGGTACAAACTCCGCCGGAACAAATAGTGCATCTACCACCATAATATACACTCTTCCCGTAGAAGACGAACCGTGTGATACTCCAATTGGTAATATTGTTTTACCGGCAACCAATGGAAGTACAACAGAAAACAAATTACTTGCATTTAAGGCAAACGTGCAACATGTTGCAAATGCTACAGAAATTACAATGAAATTTAACGGCAATTCTCAATCTTTCAGTTACAACGCAGCACTTAAACAAATCACAAAAAGTATATTGCTAAGCGAAGGAAACAATACAATTGAAATTATTCTTGAAACGAATTGTGGTAAAAAAAGACTAACACGCTCAATTATTTATAAGAAAGCAGAAGAACCTTGCGATGCACCCTTGATTAATCCAATTGCGCCAGCATTAGCGTCTAATACAGAAATGAATAATATTGCCCTTGAAGCCGTATTTACGCATGTACAAAATGGAGAACAAATTAGATTAACTGTAAATGGAAAAGAAGCAACATTCAATTACGATGAAGCACAGCATTATCTGAGTGCTAATCCTGAATTAGTTTTAGGATTAAATAAAATTGTTCTAACGGCTAAAACAGCCTGTGGTACAAAAGAAGTAATTTGGAATGTAAACCGTAAGCCTTGTAATAAACCTATTATCAACGTAGCGCCCAAGCCATCTAATAATGGCGTGGTTACAAATTCAGATTTTAGAATTATTGGCTCTATCAGTAATCTTGGGAAAAGAGAGCGTATAAGTGTTACACAAAACGGACAAGCGATTAATTTTATTTACAATACAGCTTCTGAAAGTTTTTCTACGAATACCGTTTTGAAAAAAGGACTAAATACCTTTATAATTACAGCAACATCTGCTTGCGGTAAAACAATAAAATCTATTAAAGTACAATATAAGCCTGTTGAAGTAGTTAAAGCTCCTACGGTAAACATAACCGCTCCGGTTAATAATTCAATTTCTACAGAAGCAAATACATACCTTGTTAAAGCTAAAACAACCAATATCACAGCAAATAATCAAATAGCAGTTAGTGTAAATGGTAGTAATGTTAATTTCAATTTTAATCCAACGCAAGGGATAATTAGTTTTAACCAAGCATTATCTATAGGTCAGAATAAAATAGTAATTACAGTTGTGAATGCTGGAGGGACTGCATCTGATAATGTGCTAATTGTACATACAGAACCCCAGCAAATTCTAGCGCCTGTAATTAACATTGTTACTCCTAATACTAATCCTCATATTACAGATAGAAATGGACGCGTACTTCTCTCTGGTACCATAACAAATATAAGTGCCATGAATCAAGTTCAAATATTATTTAATGGAACTGAATATACAAGCAACACTCCAACTATTGCTAACGATATTTATACATTTAGTTTTCATGTACCTGTAAGTGATGCTGTTCCGTCTACTGTAGTTACAATTATTGCAAGTAACCCTGGAGGATCAGATACAGAAAACCAAACCATACAGAAACAAACTAGCAATTCTGGTGTTTCTAACGGTGGTGGAACAATAACTATTGGAGGTGGAGGTTTAGGAGGAGGAAACTAAATCTCAACTTCAAAACGTAAGGTACGGACATTCATTTTTGGGTGTCCGTTTTTTTGTATCCTTACTTTGAAATTATTGTTAAATCCATATAAAGAGGTAATAAACAATAGATTTGAATTACATTTGTAGTGAAGTTTAACTAACAACTAACAAATAATTGCACCGCTAACCTCTTTAGTTGTGCTACTAACAACAATCGAATGTCAAAAAAAAGAAAGACAAAAGCCCCAAAAAAATCAAACAAATTAAAACACAGACTTAAAGCGTATATCAAAAAAGTTTTTGACCAAAATCCTGAAATACAACAAAACTATAAACAAATAAGCGCTCAACTAGACATAAAAGATGCACATACTAGAAAGTTAGTTTTAACTGCGCTATACGAATTGAAAGATGAAGGGTACTTGCATGAGTTTTCCAGAGGAAACTTCTGTGTCAACCTTATACGCACAGCTGAAATCATTGGTGAGATTGATATTACTTCTAGAGGAGCAGGATTTGTTATTGTAGAAGGATTAGAAAATGATATTTATATCGCACCCGAAAATACAAATAGAGCACTTCACGGCGATAGGGTTAAAGTAAGTATAACCAAAGAAGGGAAAAAGCGGACAGAAGGAAAAATAACAGATGTTATTGAGCGAAAAACTACTCAATTTGTTGGTACAGTAGAAATGCATCAGCGCTTTGCTTTTGTAGTAACAGACAACAATAGAATCAATGTAGATCTTTACGTTACGAAAGAAAAACTAAACGGTGCCAAAGATGGAGATAAAGTATTGGCCAAATTAAGCAGTTGGCCAGCTTCTGCAGAAAGCCCGTATGGAGAAATTGTTGAAGTTTTAGGAAAACCAGGTAGCAATGATACCGAAATGATGGCAATACTTTTAGGAAATGACTTAGAAATAAAGTTTCCGCAAGAGGTAATTAAGCAAGCAGAAGGTGTTGGTATGGCACTAGATAAAGAAGAAATAAAAACGCGTAGAGATATGCGTAATGTAACCACTTTTACAATTGACCCTTTTGACGCTAAAGATTTTGATGATGCCCTTAGTATACAAACGCTAGAAAGTGGCAATTATGAAATAGGTATTCATATTGCGGATGTTAGTCATTACGTTACACCAGATTCTGCAATGGACAAAGAAGCACTTAAAAGAAGTAATTCTGTTTATTTAGTAGATAGAGTAATTCCCATGCTGCCGGAGCAACTTTCTAACTTAGCTTGTTCTTTAAGACCAAATGAAGATAAATATACCTTCTCTGCTGTATTTGAAATAGATGAAAAAGGTAAAATATACAAAGAGTGGTTTGGAAAAACAGCAACACATAGCGATAGAAGATTTACCTACGAAGAAGCTCAAGAAATTATAGAAGGAGCCGAGGGAGATTTTAAAGACGAGATACTTGTATTAGATAAAATAGCAAAGCTCTACCGTAAAAAAAGACTCGCTAATGGTGCTTTAAATATTGAATCAGACGAAATCCGCTTTAAACTAAACGAAAAAGGTGAGCCAGTTGAAGTAGTTCATAAGGTAGCAAAAGATTCTAACAAATTAGTAGAAGAATTTATGCTTTTGGCGAACAAGAAAGTAGCTTTACGTATTGGTAAAAAGAACAAAGGTCAACAAATACAGCCTAGTGTTTATCGGGTGCATGATAAGCCTGATTTATCTAAACTAGAAATGTTTAGAACATTCATAGATAAATTCGGTTACGAAATAGACTTTACGCATCCAGATCAAATATCTACCGCCATTAATAAATTGTTAAAGGATGTTAGACTAAAAAATGAATTCAGTCTAATACAAACAATGGCCATTCGGTCAATGTCTAAAGCAGAGTACAGTACTACAAATATTGGTCATTATGGCTTATCATTTGAATACTACACACACTTTACTTCTCCTATTAGAAGGTATGCAGATTTAATGGTGCACCGTATACTTTTTGAAGAATTACACCAAAGAAACCACAAATATTCAGGGGTTTTAGACGAAATCTGTAAACGTATTTCTAGAAACGAAAGAAAAGCTATTGAAGCAGAAAGAGATTCAAATAAGTACTTTCAAGTACAATTTGTTAAAGATAAGGTAGGTGAAATATATGAAGGAACTGTTTCTGGATTAGCAGATTTTGGAATGTTTGTTAAAATGGACGAAAACCAGTGCGAAGGAATGATTACCATTGCTTCTTTACCTAATGATAGATTTAGCTTTGACCAAGAAAAATTTTGCATACGTGGAGCCAAAACCAAAAAAGAATACAATTTCGGGGATAAGGTGCGCGTGCAAATTGTAGCTGTTAATCCAAAAAAACGACAAATTGACCTTGAAATTTTTGAATTCTAAAAAGCATGTAATCATAAAAAAATGTGCGTTCACACTATGTATTTAACAGTTTATCGTATATATTATGAAATTTACCGTACATTAGCGATTAATTTAACACCCTAATAATTTGTGCTGAATGAAGAAGTATTCAGAATTAAAAGACTTAGAACTTATTAGTGAGGCAGCCTTAGAAAGTTCTTTAGCCGGCTTCTGGGATTGGAATATGACTACAAATGAAGAGTATTTAAGTCCTCGGTTTAAAGAAATGTTTGGCTACTTAGACCACGAGATGGAAAACTCTCCTGAAGCATGGCAAAAAATAGCTTTCCAAGAAGATCTTCCAAAGATGTTTGAAGCCTTTCAAAAGCACATCGACTCTAAAGGAGAAATTCCGTTTCATACCGTAATTCGTTACCACCATAAAAAAGGACATACCGTTTGGATAAGGTGTAATGGAAAAATTGTTGATTGGTCTGAAGAAGGTGTTCCACTTAGAGCTGTTGGCTGTCATATAGACATTACAGAAGATAAAGAACTTGAGTTTGAACTAAAAAAGGCAATTAACGAAAAAACAGTACTTTTAAAGGAAGTACATCACAGGGTTAAAAACAACCTGCAACTTATACAAAGTCTAGCCCGATTAAAGCAAGAAGATAATTTAGTTGAAATTAATGAAATTGAAGACTCAATTAGCGCAATTGCAAATGCCCACGAAGCGATATACCGAGCAGAACGATTTGATGAAATTGATCTTGGTAAATACCTTCATCGTGTAATTTCTCCTCTTTTAATTTGTGAAAGTATAGCGTTTGAAATTGAGTCTTTTAACGTGAAAGAAAAGATAGATTACTTAGTTCAAATCGGTCTCATTTTATCAGAATGTGCCAATAACAGTTTAAAACACGCTTTCAAAGAAGACTTTCCGAACAAGAAAATATCGGTTTCGTTAGAAAAAAATAAAAATAAACTGAAGATTACCTATAAAGATAACGGTAAAGGCTATCCAGAAACGGTGCTAAAAGAGCAAGAAACACAAGACTCTTTTGGCTTGTCTCTCATCAACTCTCTTGCGCAACAAGTAAATGGAAAAGTATCACTTTCTAACAATAAAGGCGCTCAATCAGAATTAGAAATTATTACAGAAACAAATTAAAAAGCGTTCATATTTAAGAACTGAGTTGGATCTATTCCATTCTTTTTGTGTTCTGTAAGTGTTGCTTTACTGCAAACTCCCGGATAATCTCCGAAATAATCCTGCATATCTAGTATTACCTGAAAATGAAGATGTGGTGCATAGTTTCCGTTTACTTCACTGTTTCCTAAATAGGCAAAAACAGCGCCCTTATTAATTTGTTGTCCTACTTCGAGGTTGTTTAAAGATGCCCTAGACAGATGTCCATAAAGCGTATAAAGCTGTATACCTTCTATTACGTGTTCTAAAATAATTGTTGGACCATAGTCTCCTAATCCCTTGTTATCTTTAAAACTATGCACTCTAGAATTAGCTGGAGCAATTACAGGAGTGTTTTCTTTTGACCAAAAATCAACTCCCAAATGAATATCTCTTTCCAATTCAGGATTCTCTTTTAAAAAATGCGTGCTCCTTTTATAAATTGCACGTTTCTCTAGATAACCACCATAGGCAATCTTCGTTCCAGTTTTCGTATAAACATCGTCTATATATTGTTGTATAGAGTGTGATGAGGATAGATCAAAAAGTTCAAGAGCTTTGTTGCTTACAGATAAGTCTAGTTCTACGTAATCTTTAAACTCGTAAGGTGTTTTTAAAATAGGAATCATTTTTTCATTTATAGATAACATCTTCTTTTTAATTAGTTGAAAGTACAAAACGAATTTGATATCAACTAAAAAAGCCCTTTCTCAAAATTGAGAAAAGGCCCTTCTGTAACTATTCGAAAAATTTTTACTGCTTTATTATTCGTTTTTCTATTTGACCATTCTTAGTATTAACTCGGACAATATAGACTCCTTTTTCCCAATTAAAGGCGTTTATTTCTAATTTATTTGTTTGTTCTTGAGTAGTGTAAATCAACCTTCCTGCTACATCTAAAACACTTACTTCCTCAAATTGACCTTGCGAAAGCACTACTTGAAATAAACCTCTAACCGGGTTTGGATAAACCTGAACACTAACATTTAATTCATCCAATCCTAAATTACTGAACACATAAGGCGAAGAAGCCTGTGTACACCCGTTAGAATAGGTTGTTTCTACCACATAATTTCCGTTTTGTGAAGGAACTTGAGTAAGCGAGTTTGAATTAACAATATCCACCCCATTTACAAACCACTGATAACTGTCAGCTGTTTCTGAAGAAACCAAAGACCCGTTACTTAATGTAATTACTGGAACGGGTGCCGGTAATTCATCTACTGCAATTGTATTTGAAGAACAAGTGTTTGATAGTCCGTAAATAAACTGAGTAAATTCTTTCCCTGCCGAAACAGAAGTAACTCCTATCGCATCATTTAATTGTGTTGCATTTAAAATAGATGTTGTAGCTAATGCACCAAGTTGTTCGTTCACATTTCTACCATATCCCCAAACAGAAAAGTCTTGTTTTAAAGCTAATGAATGGTACTGCCCGGCAGAAACTGTTTGAACTCCGTTGAGTCCTGCAACAAGTACAGGTTGTAATCTATTCAACTGATCTCCTGTACCAAGTTGTCCGAAGGCATTTCCTCCAGTAGCAAATACTTCTCCATCTTCATTTAATAACAATGTATGCGTTGCTCCTCCGTCTGCATCAACTATATCTTTTAATTGGTTTAAAGTTGGAGAGAGTCTGTTAGTTAAATCTCCTAAACCAAGTTGTCCGACCGTATTATTACCCCAAACAAAAACATTACCTGTTGTTGTAATGGCAATGCTGTGGTACTCTCCGACTTGAATACTTGCTACATCTGTTAACCCACCGATTTGAGCAGGAACTGAACTACTTACTAGCGTACCATTCCCTAATTGTCCGAAATCATTATTTCCTACAGACCAAACTGTACCGTCATTTCTAAGAAATAAAGTATGTGATTTTCCACTAGCTACTTCTACGATATTATTTACAGTAGTAACTAACTGAGGCGTGTTTACCGTAAGTGTGTTTCCTATTCCAAGCTGACCAAAATCATTTTGTCCCCATGCAAAAACAGCTCCAGTATTGGTAACTACAACAGCGTGTTCACTACCCAATGATAAAGTACTTAATGGCGGAACTCCTGTAATTAATATAGGATTATTTGTAGAAGTAAACGTTCCGTTACCTAGCTGACCCGTGTTGTTTTGACCCCACATAAACAATTCACCAGTTACTGTTATCGAACCACCAAATTCGTCTCCGGCATCAATTACTAAAGCGTTCGTGATATTATTTGCTTGTGTTGGAAATGCGGTATTAAAGTTATTTCCAACACCCAACTCACCATTTGCATTAAATCCTACTGCATAAACTTCGTTGTTACCGCCTGATGTTAAGTCAAAATAATAAGCACCTGTGCTTTCAGCAATATATGCAGTATCTGTTTCATTTGAGATAAGACCTCCATCTAAATACCATTCTATATTTCCTTGCACATTTGACAATAAAACAACAGAATCATTCTCACAAAAAGTTGTCGGCCCATTTGCAGTTAAAACAGGTGTTTCTACTACGGTAGGATAAATTGTATTCGAATAGTTTTGAATACATCCTGTTGTGTTATTGGCTGCCAAAAATTCGATGAAATCTCCAGGTAATAAGTTAGTAGAAGTAAAAGTTGCTGTTGGTGAAAGCGGACCTTGAGAAACTCCGTTAACAAAGAATTCATAATTATCTCCTCCGGTTGCAGTAAGTTCAAACGATTCTCCTTCACAAATCATATAGTTAGAAGGCAATGCACTAACGTCTAAATCCATTTCATTTACAGTAAAGGTAAAGGATGTGGGAGCAGTTGTTTGACAGTCGCCATTAAAACCAACCACTGCAACTAAATTACCGTTTTCTATACCAGAAGTAACAAGCGTATTCGGAGTTGTATTTACTTGCTCAACCCCATCAACAAAGAAAGTATATGTACTTGCGCCGTTTGCTGTAAAGGTTACAGATTCGTCTAAGCAAATAACATTGTCCGCATCTGAAGAGCTCAAGGTTGTAGCTGGAAAAGGAATAACTGTATAGGTAACTGTTTGAGGAGCCGTAGAAGTACAGTTATTCGATTCTCCTGTAACCGTAATTTGATCTCCATCATTTACTGAAGTTGTAAACGTATTTAAGGCACTTAAAGCACCTTGAGGTATTCCGTTTATGCTAAATTGGTAATTATTGGCTCCACTAGCAATCAAGTTGGCTGCTTCTCCCACACATAAATTGTTATCATCTGGATTGGTTAAACTTACTACTGGATTATCAAAAACAGTATACGAAAAAGTAGTGGTTGAAGTAGCAGAACACTGCCCTGTACTTCCGATAACACTTATTGCTTGACCTGTCGAAAGTGTATCCGTAGTGTAGGTAGTAACGTTTCCTGATGGAAAAGCGTTGACTCCGTCGACCAAAAATGTATAGTCTATTGCTCCTGTTGCCGTAAAAGTAACCTGGTCTCCTTGACAAATGGATGTGTTTGTTACAGATGTTAATAGGTTAACACTTGGAGTTGGTAAAACAGTAGTTACAATTGTGTTACTGATTGCCGAACATCCTTGAGCTGTTGAAGCATTTACAGATACTGCATCACCATCTACTAAACCAGTTGCGTTAAAATTAGGGTTCGTAGATGGACTACCTTGTGTGTTTCCGTTTACGAAAAACTCATACAAAGTAGCTCCAGAACCTGTAAACTGAACTGTTTCTCCAGCGCAAACAGTATTATCTATATCTGAAGACACTAAGTTTACGGATGCACCTCCAAAAATTGTGAATGATAGTTGGCTCGTGTTCACACAACCTAATGCTTCTCCTTCTACATCTAGCACGTAAGTACCTGCAGTAAGTGTGGATGCATCAATTATATTTTGTGTGGATGCAATACCTGTAGAAGTTGTGTTTAAGAAAAATTCATAATTAGTAGCTCCAGAAGCCGTTATTGTAACTGCGTCACCTTCACAAAAAATATTATCTGAATCTGTACTTGAAAGTGAAACTGTAGGGTTTGGATTAACCGTCATTACAAACTCCGTTAAAGACAATTGAGAACAACCTAAAGTGTTTCCTAGTACGCTTATTGTATCTGTATTTAACAAGTTAGTTGTTGTAAACTGATTGTTACTATTGGGTAAGCCTTGAGATGCGCCATTAACAAAAAACTGATATTGAGCTGCTCCTGATGCCGTAAATACAACACTTTCGTTTTCACAAATAACATTATCTACGTCAGAACTAGCCAATCCAACCACGGGTAATGCATTTACTGTAATTGTTATTGTATCTGAAATATCAAAACAATCAAATGAATTGTAGCCTACTACATAAACCTCCGGCGAACCTACCGGTAAAGTACTTGGGTTAAACGAATTTTGAGTACTTGGTGCACCTTGAGAAACTCCGTTTACAAAAAACTCATAGGTAGTTGCATTAGAAGCGTTAAAGGTAATTGTTTCTCCTTCACATATAGTGAAGTCTGACTCAGTTGTGAACAAATTAACAGATGGTTTTGGGTTAACCGTAGTTGTAATTGATTGATCTATAGAACATCCATTCTGAGTTGCTTCTACAGTAACTACTTGTCCGTTATTAAGATTTGCATTTGAATATAAACCAGTAGTATTGGTTTGTTGGATACTGCCGTTTAAGGTAAATTGGTACGTTGTACCGCCTGTGGCCGTAAAATCTACTACATCACCCTGGCAAATTGTATTGTCGGCATCAGATGACGTGAAAACCAAATTAGGCAAATCAATCACTTCATATACGATCGTATCACTAAATCCAGAACAGTTATTAGAAGTTCCTACCACATATACTTCATCGTTGTTTGTAAGAGATGATGTACTTGTAAAAGTTGTTCCTGATGGACCAGCAAAGCTGTTTCCATTAACAAAAAACTGGTATTGAGCAGCTCCGCTTGATGTAAATTGAACCAAATCCCCAGCACAGATAGATGTATCGCTATCGTTAGTTGAAATAGTAGGAGTTGGAATCACATTAACCAAATGAGTATATGACTGAGGTGCAGTGGACACACAGCCGTTTGCATCTCTTCCTACAACAGAAACGGTTTGACCATTAGTAAGTGCTGTTGTAACCCAAGGCGAAGTAACAAAACCTGTTTGAGAAACTCCGTTTGCTAAGAAATCATAATCAATGGCTCCTGAAGGTGTAAACGTAACTTGATCTCCGAAACAAATTGTATTATCTGCATCTGAACTAGAAAGCGCAATTACCGGGTTTGGGTTTACCGTTATAACATGAACGTTTGAAGTATCCGTACAACCCGTTGAATCATTTATCCCAACTATAAAATAGCTGTCTTGATCATTAACATTTATTAAATTTTGAGTGCTATTCGTAGAAAACAACGTGAATTGATTTCCATTTTTAAAAAATTTATATCGATCTACATCTGATACGGAAATTCCCTGAAACTGCACAGACTCTCCATCACAAATTACAGAATCAGAAATAAGAGTTTGTAATTGTGGATTAGGGTTCACTTTAAATCTTATTGTATCGGAATACGTCAAGCAACCTAAATCGTCTCCAATTGCATATATCCAATCTTGATCATTTAAATCAGACACAACTAATGAGTCATTATATAAAGCTGCGCTTCCTGTGGAAACACCATTTATGAAAAACTCTGTTAAAAACGTTGAATCTGGAACAGAAGATAAATTAAAAATAACTTCTTCATTCTGACAAATTACAGTATCCGTTGAGCTACCTAGAAAAACACTCGGGTTTCTTACAAAATACTTTTGAGTTTCTATTGCCGAACACTTATTCTTTAAGTAAGTAACTCGTAAGTTAACCGTTGAAGTATCCGAAGTTAAAAACACATGACTACTAACTTCTGGTATATAGCCAATAGTGTCTCCAAAGTCATACTCAATTAAATAGTCAGAAGAAGGTCCGAAAAAGTTTGATGTATTATTGGTAACTTGCACTGTATCTCCAAAACAGTAGTCAGTTGACAACGAAAAGTTAGCATTTGCAACTGGAGTCATATCAAAGTTCCATCCACTGTTATTTCCCAAATCTTTAGAAAAAAAGGTTCTTGCAGCTGAACCGCTAATGTTAATATCTCTTAAATTAAGTACACTTGCATTTACGCTGTCAGCAACTATAATATTTGTTTGTGTCCCTAGAAAGTTGGAGAAAATGGAAATAGAATCTGTACAAAGACCGTCTACGGTAAGTTTACCATTGACAGTTTGAGTAGTCCCAGCTTCAATCTCCAACCTACTTTGAGGACGAATCACTAGGTTGTTGTAAGAATTATTTCCACTTATAAAGCAGGTATCTGTTGTGTAAAACAAATCTACATTATGAAATGCCAATCCATTTTTAGACAATAAAAAACCTTGACTAATTAAAGCGCTATCAATGGTAATAGATGATGTTCCAGCATCAAATATTAAATTATTAACTGCACTAGTGTCTACCCACCCTAGAGAAAGATTAATTGAAGATGAATCTAAATCAATCTTTTTAGGGACTGGAAATGTAATAGAAAAGGTATTTGCTTTGATATCAAATCCATTTGTTAAAAAGGTTCCTCCACCAATTGTTAAACCAATAGAATCTTGAAATGTTGTATAATTATCTTTTAATGAAATGGTATCAGAAAGTGTTTTTCCTAGTAAAAGGAGCTGTGTATTTAAAACACAATTGTTTGTTTTGATAGTTGCATTATTTCCATCTGGCTCTATACCTAAGTAAGTAAAAAGGCTGGCAGATTCTATGCTCATATTATTATTTAATACTAAGTCATCGGTAATGTGAAAATTAGTGTCTAAAAAAAGTGTAGGATTGTTTGTAACCGACTCCCATAGCATGGCTTTAACGGTATCTTCAATATTTATAATAACCGTTTGATTGGGTAAAGAAAATGAGTTTAAATCAAAAATAACTGTATCTCTCTTAGAAGGAATACATCCAATTGGAGTACCTCCTGATGTTGCACTCCAGTGAGAAACATCAGACCAACTTCCTGCGTTATTAATCCAATAATAAGCACCAGCCGACAGCGTCCAGTTACTACTACTCACAGTGTCTGAAAAATTAAGGTTATATATTTTACCTCCGTTAGTGTCTGCATCAATGTTTGTTAATTCAACAAATTCTAACAAAGAAGAAACTCCCGCACCTGTATAACTTAGAATTGCAGTATTTCCAGTCACATTGCTTGCTTCAAGAGATGTTCTATTTGAACAGTCAGAATTTGTTTCTAAAATCTCATATGAAAAAGTACTGTTGGATTCAAAAATATTATTGCTAGCGGGAAACAAGACTAGCTTTTTGAAATGTGGACTGTTAAATGCATTATTAGTGGTGTTGGAAAAAACCACCGTATCAAAAAATTGAGCTCCACCAAAAAAGTTAACCACATTTGTAGTCGGGTTAAATAATTCTAGTTTACTTGCAGTAAATGTTCCGGAAAGACTAGCACTATTAAAAGAAACCGTATCTCCTCTGAAGTCTGCTTGTGCATTTGAAAAATCTAGCTGTGTAACAAAAGATGGTAAAACATAAAAATCATCAAAAATCATTGGGTTACTTTGTGCATCAAAAGTACCTTGCTCCAAGACAAAGTGCTCTGATGTTTCAAAATCATCTTCAAGTAAAAGTGTGTTGGTGTCTCTTTTTATAATTTTTGTTCCCCAGTTTGTTCCGTTCATTTTCAGAAAAGCAACTGTTTCAATTTGATCAAATATTACATCTCCATTCCAATCAAAGGTTAGATTTGTACTTGCATCAAGCATGTGTCTTACCGTAATAGAAGTTGCAGACCCTGAAAGCACTGCATTTGTTGGTAATAAAGAAAAATCTAGCTTACTTACCGTTGCAATAAGATCAAAAAATAAAGTGTCACCAGAAAAAAGCCCAGAATTACCATTAAAAATTACAGTGTCGCTTGGACCGGGTAAACAACTTGTTGGCGTAAATGAAAGGTCTGTTGTTGACCAGTTTGACGCATCACTCCAACTGCCTTGACCACCTTTCCAATAGAAGTTTTGAGCACCTGATGAAATTGTTATATTACTAACACCTCCCAAGTCTACACTGTTTGTAGCAATATCATTCACACTACCGATCTGTTCAATATTTTTTAGATTAACATAATCAAAAGAAAAAGCACTTCCTGAATTGTCTATAAAAGCTCCTGTTCCTAATCCCTCTAAACGCTTATAACTAGCACAACTACCATTAAACAAAAAACTTGTTGGTTTAATTGTAGTTCCTTGAGTTAGCTCAATAAGATTAACAGTTCCTGCTTCCAAAGTTGCTATGTCATAAAACCCTGATAATTGAATTTGTGTTCCATTAAACTCAATATCTCCTGTAGTTAAAGTACCTACATCAAACCGCACACTGTTGTTTCCCGAATAAGATGATGTAATATCTGTAGGAGCAACAGTTAATGCAGTGTTTGGCGCACTTAAATCTAGAGTCAAACCGCTACCAGTTAAAACAAGAGAAGAAAAACTTAGATTTTTAGATAACGCTCCTGTACAGATAAAACTTTCTGCACTTACATTTCCAAAAATTATATCACCCTGTATAACCTGCACTTGTTTCTGCGTAACAAAAGGACTTACAGTGTAATTTCCTGCTCCGTTAAAAGTTATGTCAGTTGCCAAGCTATCCGGAAATATAATGGTGTTTGTACCTAATCCGTTAAAAATATAATTACCCAGAAACTGGTGATCAATATTCATGTTAATAGACAAGCCTCCGGAAACAGATAAAACATCTGAGACGCCTCCTAGAAAAACGGGGTTATTAAGATTACTCATTTCAACCGCAGCGACTTGAGCTGTTCCTACGTCGTAAAAAAGCGTATCGCTTGATAAAAACGAAGCGTTGTCAATATATACGGTATCCATAGCTCCTGGAGCAGAGGTATGAAAAACAGATCCACCACTAGTTGTTGCCCAATGGTTTGCAAAATCACTCCAATTTCCAGAGCCTCCCACCCAATAAAACTGAGCAGAAAAAGCGAATTGTGTAAGCAGTAAACCTATCGATAACGAAAGAGCTTTTATTTTTGTCATAACAAATTAATATTTCCAACAACAAAGAACTTGCAAAATTTCTTAAGCATCAAGTAGTTCACCCTCTTAATAACGTCATTCACCCCATAAACTTGCTCATTCGTTGTAAATGAAATACTTTTGAGTTCAATTTTAAATTACACGTATGATGTCTTTTAACCAAATCAAAAAATGCTTAAGCGTTGTTTGTTTCGTTTTTCTAGGAGTTACCTATTTAAACGCTCAAAATGACTCAATTAAGCAAAGTGAAGATAACTTCATTCATCCTTCTATAATTGAAGGTGATTTAAAATGTATTACTGTTCCTAATAAATTTGAGCCTTCAGACTTATTTAATGGATATCTCAGAAAAGACGTTTCAGCCAGTATTGTGGTCTCTGAAGTAAAAGAACTCAATTATATACAAATAACTGATGGATATACCGATACTTTCCTTGAAAGTCAAGAAATGAATTTAATCAATAAAGAAAAGTTTATTTCCGATAACGGCATAAAGGGCACACTGTTTAAAGTAGACTTTTTAGTTAAAGATATTCCGATTACACGATACATGTTGTTTGCCGGAACCTTAGATAAAACAATATGGATAAATATTTCATATCCCTCAAAATTTGAAGAGCTTTTGAGCCCTGAGTTTGAAAAAACGCTCAAATCACTAAAACTGTAACTAATGAAACAAATATACACGGCGCTTCTACTTTTTATTTGTTCTCTAGCATCTACTCAAGTAACGTACAATCATAATTTTACTTTTTCCTCGGGTTCACAATACATGTGGGGGCCTTCAGGTTCTCCATTCGACATCAATCAAAACATTACTCTTTTTGAAGAATCTTGGAGTGAAAGTGGTGGTACTAATCAAATAGCAAACGTTGCGGGAATGCAATTTGGTGGTGCTATCAATGGTTTTTCTAATGGAACTATTGGAAGTCGTTTTAGAATAGAAGGTTTTACCTTGGGTACAATCGATGTAGATTATCCTGTGGAAATTGATATTACGAAGCCAACCGATTTCACATATAACCAAGGTGAAACTATATCGTTATTGTCGAATTACACAGTTAGTAATTCTGGTTATAAGCTTGAAACTGTTTATCCAAACTCAGGAACCATGGGGTTAGATTTTTATTTTAATTTAGGTTTTGGGTTAAATGTTCAATTATGTGCCTTTGGATGTTCACCGGCTATTCCAGTTGTGCCTGCGTTCAATACAGGCTTGCAGACAATAAACGTATTCGAAGTGAGTCAAAATAATGGGTTAAGCTTCGCTTCTGGATTAATCAACTTCCCTAATCCGTTACCTGCTGATATTTCTATTTTTCCACCACTAGCTGATTGGGGAATTCAAGGGGTTTTTGATATTCCTAATGTTGTTACCACAGACGCATTAAACGGAACCACAAAAGAGCTTACGGCTTCTGGAAGCTCTACTTACGTTGATGATTTAGGTTTAGAGCTTTTTGCCTTTGCTGGGAAAGCTCTTTCTTACACGGGAGAACCGATTTCAATGGCAGTAGGTCAAGTATTAAGTAATCTTTCTGGTGGATTACCATTAGCTTTCGGCGCTCAAATAGATTACACTATCTTATCTGCTAGTCTAGGAGTTGATTTAATAAATAACCAAGAATTTACGTTCTCTCCAACTGTCTTTGGTAACTACCAACTTCCTGTACCTGTGAACTTCGAAATCACTAAACCTAACGGTGCGTCAACTTCCGGTTTTGGCTCTGAAATTGACTTTGTCGTTGGAGATGAAGTTAATATTGACTATCCATGTCAATATAGCGAATTACCTGTAATTCCCACATATTCCACAGATGGAAAAATAACAAACAGAACTTTTGATGAAATAATACCTGCATTCTCCATCGAAGTACTCAGCGCTAACTTTGTCCTACCTTCTATTCAAATCACTCCAGAAATTAATGTTCCTAGAGTATGTATACCTTATGGGTACCCTTGCGGATTTGTTAAATGGTGCAGCGGACAAACCTGCACTCCTGCTTTTACAATCCCATCTGTTAACTCTCCATCATTTAATTTAAGTATTGGACCTGCATACGCACAAACGTTTAATATAGCAACTATATCATATGATTGGGTTAACCGAACTTGGGATTTAGAAGGTTTCTCTGACACGACATTTACACCTATAATTTTAAAAGCGAGACCTTTTTCGGCAACAGAAACGCACACAGATATTGCATGCTTTGGAGAGAGTACAGGTAGTATAACCGTGGCAACCGTAAACGGTACGGCACCCTTTACCTATTTATGGAGCAATGGAGCTACGTCACAAAACTTAACTAATGTACCTGCAGGAAATTACAACGTTACAATAACGGATGCTAATGGTTGTGAAGCGTATATAGGCGCAACTCTCTCTCAACCTGCCCAACCCATCTCTATAACACATACCAAGGTAGATGATGCTTGTTTTGGCTCTCCAGGAGATGGTAGTATTAACATCACTGCTGAAGGTGGTACTGGAAACAGCGCTTCTTATAGCTACCAATGGCTAGATTTGGCAACCAACACAACACCAAACAGACTAAACCTAGTTGCAAATGACTATACCGTTACCGTAACAGATCTCAATGGTTGTACGCAGTCTAAAACCATAACTATTAACGAACCGAGCTTGTTAACAGACAGTATTGTAACTATATCTGACGTGAGCTGCTTTAATGGATCCGACGGAAAAGTAGAACTATTTATGACAGGTGGTACATTACCTTACTCATACAGTTGGAGTAACGGAACTACGAACCAGAACTTGCTAAATGCACCCGCAGGTACATATACATTAAACACCACTGACGGCAATGGTTGCCAATTTTCGGAGGACTACGCTATCTCTGAACCTGCAACACCTTTAACACTTTCAACTAGCGCAACAAATGTAGATTGTTTTGGAAATACTAACGGATCTGCAACCGTTAATGCCTCAGGAGGAACTAGTCCTTACACCTATAGTTGGACGAACAGTGCAAACCAAATCATTAACCAAACTACCGCTACAGTTACCAATCTAGCTGCAGGATTATATACTGTAACTGCAACAGATACCAATAATTGTGTAAGTTCAACATCAGCTGTTATTTTTCAACCCCTTGCTGCTTTAAGTGCTACTGCCAATTTAACTGCTGTTGATTGTAAAGGGAATTCTACAGGAGCAATAGACTTAACCGTTTCTGGTGGAACAAGCGCATATACATTTAACTGGAATAATGGTGCTAACACAGAAGATTTAGTAGGTATAAGCGCCGGAAACTATGCTGTTACAATAACAGATGCAAACGGCTGCACCGAGAGTTATACATTTACAATAACAGAGCCTTCTGAAAACCTTAACACTGTATTTACTACAAACAATGTACTCTGTTTTGGAGAAAACACAGGAAGTATTACTACCTCTACTACAGGTGGTACTGCTCCCTACACTTACTTATGGAACACAGGACAAACAAGTTCAAATATTACAGGTTTAGTTGCTAATAATTATAGCTTAACAATAACTGATAATAATAACTGTACAAACACAATTAACCCAACTATAAACGAACCAGCACAAGCACTTACATTATCAGAGTCTAATATAGATGTTAGTTGTTTTGGTGGTGCTAATGGCTCGATTGACCTGTCCGTAATCGGAGGAACCGCTCCTTATTCTTTTGAATGGTTTAATGCATCAAATACAACATTAACTGAAATTAGTGAAGATTTAATTAATTTAAGTAGCAATACATACACAGTAGTTTCAACAGATGCCAATAACTGTAGTGAAACCATTTCAATTCTTATTTCAGAGCCGGTAGCTCCTATTTCTTTAACACATACAATTGATAACGTAAATTGTAATGGCGGATCAGATGGAGCAATTAATATTACCACTTTAGGCGGAACTCCTGGTTACACTTTCAGTTGGTCTAACGGAATGAATACTGAAGATTTGAGCAATGTTTCTGCGGGTGACTACACGCTAACTGTTACAGATAACTTGGGTTGTACTTTTTCAGAAACGTTTACAGTTACCGAGCCAATTAATGCTCTAAGTGGTATAGTAACAACAGAATCTGTACTGTGTTTTGGAGATGCTAAAGGAAGTGTTGATTTAACTGTATCTGGAGGAACAGCGCCATACACTTACTTGTGGAATAACGGTTCACCCAATCAAAACTTATCTAATATAGTGTCAGGTATGTACACGGTTACCATAACAGACGCGCAAGGTTGTACCTCATCAGTCGGAGGCTTTGTATCACAACCCGCAAATCCTTTAACTGTTATCGTAAATGTTACTGACCCATCATGCTATCTATTTGAAGACGGAACTATAGATCTTACTGTATCTGGCGGTTCTGCGCCTTATTCTTTTTCTTGGGGGAACCAAAGTCAGTTCTTAATGAATAACCCAAGCGAAACACTCAATAATGTTTCGGCTGGAGATTATATTCTAAAAGTGAATGACAGGTATAATTGTTCTTATGAAGAAATCGTAACCGTTAACCAACCCGATACAATTGAGGTTGCTGAAAATATTATCCCGGTAAGCTGCTTTAACGGTAATGACGGAGAAATTGATGTAACTGTAATTGGTGGAACAACACCTTACCAATTCAATTGGAGTAATAGCACAACAACAGAAGATAATTTTAATTTATTATCAAACAGTTACGAATTAACCGTAACGGATAATCAAAATTGTACTTACACAGGCTCTTATTTTGTTGAACAACCAACAGAAATAATGATCACTGAGACTATTACTAAAGTAAGTTGTATCGACCAAGTAGATGGTACAATTTCTGTTGAAACCTCTGGTGGTACACCGCCATATAATTGGTTGTGGACAACTGGAGAGTATACAGATTTTATTGAAGGATTAGCACCAGGTATGTACGGTCTAGAAATTACTGATAATAACAACTGCTTACAAAGCTATGATTTCGTGGTTCCTGAGAATGCTTTAGAGTGTTTAACCATACCTAATACATTTACTCCAAACGGAGATAACTATAACGATGTTTGGAATATAAAAAACCTCTACCTCTATCCTGATGCATCTGTTCAAATCTATAACAGATGGGGTAATTTACTTTATGAGGCCAATGGAGATTACACACCATGGGATGGTATAATAAATGGAGAACAATTACCAGCTGCAGTTTACTACTACGTTATTGTTCTAGAGAATGATATAAACAATAAATACACAGGTACAATAACAATTATAAGATAAGCATGTATTCAATAAAAAATATACTCACTCTTTTCTGTGCAACACTCGGGTTAAGCGCTTTCTCGCAATGTCCTACATTAACAATGAGCGGAAGCCCTGTTTCTTGCTATGCTGCAACAGACGGACAAGCATCCGTTGCTATTAATGGCACAAGTGGAAATTACACCATAACCTGGTCAACCACCCCAACCACCACATCTTCAGTTTTAACCTCCGTTGGTGCCGGATCTTACACTGTAAATGTAAAAGATAATGTTACCGGTTGTACTTCGGTTGGTGTATACGTAGTCAATACACCAGATCCCATTTCAATTCCGTCTAGTACAACAGACGTAAATTGTTTTGGAGAATCTACTGGTGGTATCGTAATTAACCCCTTCGGAGGAAATATGCCTTATTCTTATGATTGGGATATTGATGGCACGGGTGACTTTAATGACAATAAAGACATTAATAACCTCAGTGCCGGAAATTACACGGTTGTTGTTAGAGATAGTAAAGGTTGCCAGGCAACCAAAAGCCTATTTATAAACCAACCTAATGCAGCACTTAATGCAAATCTTACTCAAACAAATGTAAGTTGCTTTGGAGAAACAGATGGATCTGTAGATTTAACTACCTTCGGAGGATCAACTCCCTATAGCTACGCTTGGAGTAACACTGCAGTTAGTCAAGACCTAACAAATCTAAGTGCAGGTAATTACTCGGTAACAATAACAGATAATAAAGGGTGTACACGCACAGAAAGTACAACTATAAATCAACCCACTCAGCTTTCTACTACAATGGGAAGTACTCCTGTTTTATGTAATGGAGACAGCAACGGTAGTGTGAGTGTAGCAGTTGGTGGAGGATCTGCACCTTATAGCTATCAATGGAAAAACTCGAACTTTGTACTTACAACCAATAGTGCTACCTTAAACAATGTTGTATCCGATGTCTACGAAGTTACTGTTACCGATGCAAACGGTTGTACAATAACAGATACAGAAACTATTAACACTCCAACTGCTCTTATAAGTTCTATAACTGGAACAAACGTGAGCTGTTTTGGTGGAAACGACGGATCTGTTGATGTAACCGTATCCGGTGGAACACCAAACTACACATATACCTGGCAAAATAGTACAGGGAACTTATCAAATAATACACAAGACTTATCTAATCTAAACGCTTCAATTTACAGTGTAGAAATTAACGATAACAACGGATGTACAGCTATAGAAACAATCGAAATTACACAACCTATGTCTCCTGTGTCTATTTCTGGAACGATTACCAATGTTGACTGTTATGGAACAAATACTGGAGCCATAGATGTTGTGGCTAACGGAGGAACTTTGCCCTACGCGTATAACTGGTCAAACGGAGCAACTACAGAAGATATTTCTAACTTAATTGCCAGTAGCTACAACCTGTCTATTACTGATGGCAACGCATGTTCTTACTCTGCTTCTTTTACCGTAACTCAACCAAACGACACACTAAGTGCAACTAACCTTGTAACACCTGTTAATTGTTTTGGAGAAAGTAATGGAGGAATTGATATGACACCTGCTGGCGGAACAGCACCCTACTTTTTTAATTGGTCCAATTCAAGTTTTCAACTTTCTGACCACTCAGAAGATTTGTTGAACTATCCTGCCGACACTTATTTCTTAGAAATGCTTGATGCAAAAAACTGCATCCATCTTGATACAATACAAATACTACAACCAACAGCCTTAATGAATAGTTTGACTGACGTAGATGTACTCTGCAAAAATGACGCAACTGGTTCTATTGATCAAACTATTAACGGAGGAGTTACTCCTTACAATATCTTTTGGTCTAACAACCAAACAACAGAAGATTTAAGCAATCTAACCGCAGATTGGTACGTTGTAACAGTAACAGATTTTAATGGATGTACAACTACAGATTCTACAGAAATAACGGAACCACTTGACACGATTGGTTATACTTTTACAAAAGACGATGTAATTTGTAATAATGGAAATACTGGATCCATTTCTATACTTATATCTGGTGGAACAACGCCTTATCAATACAATTGGAACACAGGAGATACACTAGCAAATATTGAAGACTTAACAGCTGGTACATATACTTTTCTAATAACAGATAACAATGGGTGTAACTTCACAGACTCAATAGAAGTTACACAACCAGAACCACTTGTGTTGAATGAAATAATTACAGACGTAACTTGTTTCGGATTAAGCGATGGTAGTGTTGATATCTCACCCACTGGAGGAACTGCTCCTTACACTTACACATGGTTAAACTCGAACTTTCAACTTGCTAACCAAACACAAGATTTGTTAAACTTCCCAGCAGATATTTACCAATTAGAATTAAGAGATACCTTCAATTGCTTAACTGAAGTGTTTATTGAAATTCCGGAACCTGACTTATTACAAACATCTTTAACATCAGTAGATATAACATGTGCTGGAGGAACAGATGGCTCTATTGATGTTTCTGTAATTGGTGGTAACCCTGGATATACTTATTTATGGACAAACGGTGTTACCAGTCAAGACTTAACTGACATTCCTGTAGGAACGTATCAAGTACTTGTAACAGATACCAAAAATTGCTCAGATAGCATTGCCGTTACACTTGTTGAGCCAGATTCAATTAAAATTGACTTTGACATATTCAACGTTAGTTGTGCAGACCAACAAGATGGTATGTTAACAGCCCTACCCTACGGTGGCACAGGCTCCTTCCTATTTGACTGGAGTTCACCTGTATCACAAATAGATTTTATTGAAAATCTTGCAGGCGGAACCTATGCCGTAACCGTAACAGATATTGTTGGATGCACTGCAACTGACAGCGCTACTGTGCTTGTAAACCCAATACTTTGTTTAGATCCGCCAAACACATTTTCTCCAAATAACGATGGTTATAATGATGTTTGGAATATTCAAAATATAGAAATTTACCCAAATGCTATCGTTCAAATCTATAACCGATGGGGAAATTTATTATATGAACAAAAAGGAAGCTATACCGCTTGGGATGGAATAATTAACGGACAACCTTTACCGGCAGAAACCTATTACTATGTAATTATTGCCAACTTTAAAGAATTAGAGCCTTTAAAAGGCACATTAAATATTATTAGATAATTAAGATCGACTTTAATAGAGAATACAATATGAAAAAATTAGTACTTATCGCGTTTGCACTAGCAGTTTTTACCTCTACTGCACAGCAGATTTCATTAAACTCTCAATACATGTTTAATGAAATTGTAATTAACCCTGGTGCAACTGGAACAAAAGATTACATACCTGTTCATCTCAACTTTAGAAAACAATGGGCAGGATTTGAAGGAGCTCCCACAACACAAACAGCGTCTGCGCATGCTTCAGTAGGTAATAACTTAGGTTTTGGAGGATTCTTATTTAACGACGTTGCGGGTCCTAGCAGAAGATCTGGTGTGCAGTTAAATGGAGCCTACAATTTGCGATTGTCTAGAGATAAGAAACATAACCTAGGACTCGGACTTGGTATGTCTTTTACGCAGCATATTTTAGATATCAATTCTTTAGAAACCGAACTACCAGATGATCCAGCAGTAGCGCGTAGCTTTAATCATCAATTTGTACCTGACGCAACTTTTGGCGCATATTACACTTTTGAAGATAAAGGGTTTTTTGGTTTGTCTGCAAGAAACTTATTGCAATCAAGAAGAGATTTATTCAACTTTGATCAAACTTTTAGTAATACACTAGTTAGAACATATTATGCTTTTGGAGGATATACCTTTACTTTAAACGATAAGTGGGGTTTAAAAACTACCGGACTTCTAGATGTTATTGAAGCAGGTGTATTTCAATTTGACGTAAGTGTACTTGCAGTATATAACAAAATGTTTTGGTTTGGTGGTTCTTACAGAAATATGGATGCTGGAGTTGCCATGGCAGGTTTACAATTAGGCGCTTTTAAATTTGGATATTCTTACGATATTACCTTCTCTGATATAAGAAGCTACCAGACAGGATCGCATGAAATTTTCTTAGAGTTACAACTAACTCCAAGCCAAGGTAACGGAGGCGGTTCTCGTACACCGTGGTTAAAAAGAAATAGAATTTACGCACCATCAATATAAGTCGTTTTTTTGATGAAAATAGCATATACCCTTCTTCTCTTTGTTGCAGCTTTAAGCTTTAAGTCAAGCGCACAATCTTTAAATGAAGCAGATAAACTTTATTCGAACTACGAGTACGCAGCTGCAGCTCAAATTTATGATGCTTATCGCTTAGATAAAGAGCTAATTACTCCTGATTTAGAACGGCTTGCTTATTGCTACTATGTAGTAGGAAATGAAAAAAAAGGTATAACAGCTTATAAAGAATTAATCAAAAGGGAAGATAAGCAAGGAATAGAACATTATTACCGTCTTGGAGCGTTACAAAAAAATGCAAAGCAATACGATAGTGCAATTCAAAGCTTTAAATTGTACCAAAAAGAAGGCGGGAAAAACCCTGTTGACTTACTAATTAAGCAGTGTGAAGCAATTCCCTCCTGGAAAGAAATTAAGTATCAAAGATTTGAGAACGATACATACAACGATGAAAAAGCCAACATTCTTATACCTTATGGAGGTTTAGATAACATATCT
This sequence comes from Lishizhenia sp., assembly GCA_965656535.1. Classification (GTDB taxonomy): domain Bacteria; phylum Bacteroidota; class Bacteroidia; order Flavobacteriales_D; family Crocinitomicaceae; genus Lishizhenia. The sequence continues at coordinate 344,384 of CBFHKX010000001.1, read as the reverse complement.
ATTTTATTTGAAACAGGGATAGACTCTGCAGGCAACGCTTTATCCTTTGCATCTGACAAAAACAACTTCGCTGAAGTACTGCTCTCTCGACCATTTTCAACATCAGAGAATATCCGTATACCCTACTATTGGTTAGACGGTAAAAACAATTCCTTCTCTATTAGTTCTATAACAATTGACGAAGCAAATAATAAAGCGTATTTCACTGTAATGGAGCCAATAAGTAGAGATGAAAGCAGAAGAGGTCCGCACATTTACAAAGCAGACTATATCGATTTTTATACTCCACTCAAAAATATTGAACCTTGGCAGCACGCAGGAATAAAAAGTAATGTTTACACTGCACAACCTACATTATCATCGGATGGTAAAACAATGATTTTTAGTAGAACCACTAGCACAAAACCAGATGCTGACCTCTACATTTCTTACCTAGAAAATAACACATGGAGCACACCTATCGTGCTTGAAACAATTAATACCAATGGAGATGAAATGTTTCCTGTTTTAATTGGCGATTCTCTTTTAACTTTTGCAACCGACGGAAGGTTGGGCTACGGCGATCTTGATATTTACTACACAGAATTTTCATATAACTTCCCATCTTCGAATGTACAGCACTATAAAGCACCTATAAACAGTGCTCAAGATGATTTCTTGGGTTATTGGCGTGATGCATACACATTTGACTTTAGTTCAAATAGAGATGCTGGAAAAGGAGATGATGACGTATGGCGGATGTATTTAGAACGACCTAAAGTGATCAACCAAGATTCTATTGCTTTTGAAGAATTTATAGCTAAATGGGAAGACCCAAAAATCTATTTTGGCTTAGACAAAGATGTATCTGACGAAAGCCTATCATTTCTAGAAGAACTTAAACAATTTATTACAGAACAGCCCAATCTAGAAATCGTACTAATCGGACATACAGACGCACAAGGCTCAGAAAAATACAATCAACGTTTAGGTATGCGAAGAGTAAAGTGGTTGTTAAAAAACTTTGAAAAAGAAGGTATCCCAACTGAACATATTACACTAATATCTGTAGGAGAAACACAACTTGTTAATCAGTGCAGCGACGGAGTTAAATGCAACGAAACAGAACACGCTAAGAATAGGTTTGCCGAAGTACAATTGAAAAGATAATACCTCCCTTCAACCCGCTTGTATGTGTTATCATATACGCTAAAATTACGGAGCTCTAAATAACTGACAAGCATATAGATTTCTGTTTTCATCTACACATATTGTAGTATATGTAGAGGTAAACTCAGGAGTAATTATGTTTTGATAGTGCGTTTTAGAGTTTTCCCAATTTTCTACTAATTGTTTAGCTATACGTTTATATGTACCAATAGACTCTGCCGTTTTTTCGCCCTTTAACTTAACCGGAGTTTGCATGTTAAAGTATTGAATATTTTCTGCCAAATAGGTAAACGCTATACCGTAAAACTCAACTCTATTTTTCGGCCATCTAAATAATTTTTTGCACTGCTTATGAGATAATTTTCTTTTTCTCAACAAATACTGAGAATGCTTCAACGCTGGGTCAAAAAGCAAAGTGTCTACTTTCAACGGCTGTACTTTAGCCTTTTTTCGAATGGCATTTACCTCTGTTATAATCAATTGATTCAATCTTTTCATATCTACCTCATCACTGTGCTCAATCATTAATTGAGCTGAAAGTGAAGCGGACCAGAGTATAGAAATGAAAATAAGAAAACGCATAGAACTAAGTAAAACAAAAATGCTCGAAACGTAACGCTCGAGCATTTAAACTTATCGACTTATAAATTAAGTAAATAACACACTAGAACCATAAGGAGAATCAACAGGGTTAACTACCATTACAGGAATTTCGGCGTCATTTGTAATCATATATTGTTCATAATTGCTAGAAAAACCAAAAATCGAGTTCTTATGTAAATTCATTATCGCAATTAAATCAGCATCTTTCTGTATAGCCAACTTAACAATTTCTTTGTCAAAACCAGCACTTGGAGCTAATGTAGCTGTTACATCAATGTCACGCTCAGAAAAGAAGCGCTTGGCAAATTGAATGTTCGCTTGAACTTTATGTTTCAAAAACTCGTCAGACTCGTCCGGAGTAATTACGTGTACTCTACTATTAAAATACTTCGCCATTGAAGCAACTAAAGCTAGCTTTTGCTTTGTTTCTTTGTGTAAGTCTAAGGGCACAACAATGTCGTCATAACCTGTATCTTTTACCTCTTTACTTTGTACAACAACAAAAGGAACTGAAGAATAAGACACAACCTTTAATGCATGTGATCCTGTAACGTGCTGCCATCCTGAAGCACCGTGTGTACCCATAAAGATTAACTCTGCATGATGTTCAGCAGCAAACTCACCAATATCGTCAAAAATATTACCAACGCGCACCGCCGGAATTAAATTTACCTCTTCACTTTTGAATCGAGAGATCACCTCATCTAACTTTCTCTCCGTTACATCAATTAATTTTTCTTTCGCTACAACATGCAACAAGAAAATTTTAGCATTCACATACTTCGCAGTAATAATAGCATGTTTCAAGGCATTGTCTGCAACCTCTGTAAAATCGTGAGGTACGATAAATGTTTTTTCAGACATAATAACAATTTGGTTTTATAATAGAATATAAAAGTAAACATATCTTTCACACTCCACTTGCATTTATAATACTTTAATAATACTAATAAAACCGTAATAATTCAACCCATAATTTAAATAATCATTAATGCTAAGTTTACATTAAAGCGTTAAACACTTCGTAATCTTGTTTATACAATTCAAGTAAATGAAACTAACAGGAAATATATTAAAAGAATCTGCTCGTATTAGCCATCAACTTATGGTTAAAAAGAAAACAACAAATCAAGCTCAAAAAGATGTGTTGACTCACCTACTCCATAAAGCAAAAAAAACAAGAATTGGAATTGACTTTGATTTTGACAAAATACTAGAAAGCACACCTGTTGAAAAAGCCTTTTCAGACGCACTTCCTTTGTTTTCATATGAAACTTTCTATGCGCGTTATTTAAATCAAACAATTGCGGGTGACAAAAATATAATATGGCCTGGAAAAATTCCATACTTTGCTCTCAGCTCCGGAACAACTGCAAACGCTAGTAAAAAAATTCCTGTTTCTGACCACATGATCAAGCAATTTCAAAAAACTACCTTTGAACAACTTGCCAATCTTTATTCATTAGATCTGAGTGCCGAGTTTTTCGGATCTTCAGTCTTAACAATCGGAGGTTCAACAAAGCTTACAAAAATTGACAACCACTTTGAAGGTGATTTAAGTGGAATTTTACAAAAACAAAAAAGTATCTTCTTCAAGCCCTATTCTAAACCCAGCAAATCTATTTCGAAGTTAAAAAACTGGGACGAGAAGATGGAACAAATCATTTACCACGCACCCAATTGGAACATTGGCATCATTGCAGGTGTGCCTACTTGGGTCTCTATGCTTTTAAAAGCAATTGTAGAACATCATAATCTATCAAATATACATGAGATTTGGCCCAACCTGAAACTCTATTTGCACGGAGGGGTTTTCTTAGATAATTACAAAGAAAAAATTGACGTACTCTGTGCACATCCGTTGCATTACCTAAATACCTTTCTAGCCTCTGAAGGATACTTTGCTTATCAAAAAGCAAATGTGCAAGATTTACAACTATTAATCAACCACGGTGTATATTACGAATTTATTGAAGAGAAATATTTTGGCTTAGTAAATACAAATAAACACGAAAACATACACACGAAAACAATAAACGAAATAGAATTAAGCAAACGCTATGGTTTAGTTATTAGTACTTGCTCTGGTTTGTGGAGGTATATTGTAGGTGATGTTATTAGTTTTACAGATTTACAAAAGTTTAGTATTAAAATAGAAGGGAGAATATCTCAAACCCTCACTACTGCCGGAGAGCACTTATCGCTAGTAAACCTTACAGAAGCAATAAAAAGAACTTCAGCTGAATTACAGATTCCTGTGGACGAATTTTGTGTATATCCTTCAAAAAATAATAAAAGACACCATTGGTACATTGGTTCGCAAAAGGTTGTTAATGAAAACCTGTTCGCTGTAACCTTAAATAAACATCTAGAAAGTATAAACGAAGACTATAAATACCTTCGTAAATTTTATTTGAAGCCTCCAAAAGTAAAAGCTTTACCGAGCCAAAAATTCTATGAATTCCTTTCGTTAAATGATAAACTTGGTGGTCAACATAAATTTTCGCGCGTTATGAACAAAAAACAGCGTGTTAGTTGGGAAATCTTTTTAAACTCGGCATTTATTTAAAATAGTTATACCAATTCTTTATGGTGCTTTCTACTTAAACGTTTTTCGTTTTCTTTTAATACATACTTATAGATACCGTTAAGAAAAACAGCTCCAACAATTAATGCAGCACCATAGTAGAAGTAATCTCCTACTTTTTCGTTCTCATTTAAACTAATTGCTGCAATAATCAAGGTATAAATCGGTTCCATATTTATACTTAATGTTACAGTAAAAGCACCTAAGTATTTAGTTATTTCTACTGTAACTAAAAACGCTATAGACGTGCACACGATGCCTAAAAACAGTAACCAAAGTAAATCCATTTGGTCCGCATCCCATATTCCACCTGTATTGGGCAGGTGCGTAAAGCCTCCTGAAAGAAGTAAACATATCGTAAGTAAAACTGAAGCACTGAACATCTCATAAAGGGTAAGTGTACTTGCCTTTGTTTTACCAATTAAATGACCGTTAAAAGTAGAAAACAGCGCTGCTAAAAGTGCAGAAATTAGTCCATAAACAATTCCGATTGTTTGTCCTTCACTGTTTGAATCACTTGTAATTAGAAGAATTCCGGTAATAATAATTATACCTAAAATCAATTCGGTTGCTCTAAACTTTCTTTTCATCACCAAAGGCTCCAACCAAGATACGTGTATAGTTGCGGTTGCTAAACAAACAATAGCTAAAGAAGCTGTAGATTCTTTAATGCTAATATAAAACGTAAGCCAATGCAAAGCTACTAAGACACCTACACCCAATGTTTGTAGCGCTACTCTCTTATCTGGTATTATTAACTTTCGTTTGAGTAAGACCATTAAGATAAACAACGAAACAAATGCGATAACAACCCGATACCAAACAATACCAATTGCATCAATTTTAATCCATTTACCTAAGATTCCTGTAAAACCCCAAATAAAAATAATAACGTGCAGAGCACCGTGGTACTTTAAATTTGTAAACATCCTAATTTCTATAGTTACAGGCTGTAAAACTACGCATAAAAGAAACTTAAGAAACCGCTTGTTCTTTTCTCTTTTTCTGGCATACTTGTAAAGCAATTTAGCCTATTTTATGCTGAAAGGGTTGTTTTAGTGTACAGTTTAGGTCTGTATTCTTATACATTATATCTATTTTTATGACATGCAATTTAAAGACGTTGTTGGGCAAGAAGAGCTAAAAAAACATATCATTCAAGAAGTACAGAATGATAGGGTTAGTCATGCTCAATTGTTTCTAGGAAAAGCTGGATTTGGGACCTTACCTCTAGTACTAGCATTTGTGCAGTACTTATTTTGTGCAGACAGAACTAGTACAGACTCTTGTGGAAGGTGTTCTTCTTGTAATAAAGTAAGCAAACTGCAACATCCGGACTTACATTTTTCTTTTCCTACGGTACAAACTCTTTCTAAAAATAGCAACGGATTACTGCCAGAATGGAGAGAAAAAATAACCACTAACCCTTATTTTAATCTCTACCAATGGATAGAAAAAATTGATGAAAAGAAACGACACCCAATTATATCTGTTCACGAAAGTGTTGAAATCATTAAAAAACTCTCTCTAAAATCGTTTGAAGGTGGTAAAAAGGTAATGCTAATTTGGATGGCAAGCGAAATGAACACCCAATGCGCCAATAAACTTTTAAAAATTTTAGAAGAACCTCCAAAAGATACTGTATTCTTTTTAATTTCTGAAAGCGCTGAAAATCTCCTAGCTACGATAAACAGCAGAACTCAAAATGTTATAGTTCCTAGAATAGAAGAAGTTGAATTAGTAAAATATTTAATCGACAACAATTTAGGAAACCATGCTACACTAGGTAGTATCGCTTTACGTTCTGCAGGCAACTTAATTGAAGCCATTGATTTATGTGGTACGCACGAAGAAAAAGACATGAACCGCGAGTACTTTGTTACGTTAATGCGTGTGTGTTACAAGAAAGATGTTAAAAGTATGCTCGGTTGGGCTGAAGAAATAGCTACAATTGGCAGAGAGCGCCAGAAAAACTTTATTAAGTATTGCTTGTATATGCTAAGACAAAGTTTAATGAAGAATTATACAGACGAGGACCTAATGCGTGCATCTGATGAAGAAATTGCTTTTTTACAGAATTTCGCGCGCTTTATAACTGGAAATAACATTATAGATTTTAATACTCTATTTAATCAAAGTTACTACCACATAGAAAGAAACGCAAATGCCAAAATTCTTTTTACGAATATAACTTTTGAAATAATGCGTTACATTCATAAAGCTTAATCCTTTCTAAATTTTTTAAATCAACTTAAAGGTTGATAAATGTCATATCTATGAGACTGCTAGTTTCCTAATTTTACCTAAAAAATAATTAATTATGGAAAGCACTGCAGTAGATTAAAGTATTTGGAATAAAATTTTTAAAGGAGAATTAGAAGTAATTCGTATTGGACTTATAGAGGTTTTGTTATTAATTGTTGGTTGTTTAGGCGGAGTTACTTTTGGTTTAGGTGCTATTGAAAGTACTGTTCAACTTACACTTGTTGTTGTTCCTACAATGACGGCTTTAACTTTACTACTCGCTGTTGCTCCTATGAAATATATTATGACAGCATCTGCTATTGCTATTGCAATCGACCTGCTTATTCTTCTTATCAATTTTATTTAGCACAAGCATCTAAGTCATGCTTAAAAAAAGGGAGTCAATAATTATTGACTCCCTTTTTATTTCTTTGATTTACTACTTTACTAAACCAATCTCTTTTAAACGTTCCATTAAATAATCTCCAGCAGTAATATCTTCATACTGTTTAGGGTTATTCTCTGTAATGCAAGATGGTAAACAATTCAACTTCATATCACTTCTTGGATGCAAAAAGAATGGAACAGAATATCTACTTGTACCCATTAATTCTTTTGGAGGATTAGTTACTCTATGTGTTGTAGATTTTAATCTATTGTTTGTTAACCTTTGCAGCATATCTCCTACATTAACAACAATATGGTCTTGAATTTCTGTAACAGACACCCATTCGCTATTTTTATTCAAAACTTGCAAGCCGTCAGCCGAAGCTCCAACCAACAAAGTAATTAAGTTTATATCTTCATGAGCTCCTGCTCTAATAGCTCCCTCCTCTACTTCGCCCGTAATTGGTGGATAATGGATAGGTCTTAAAATACTATTTCCATTATGGATGTGTGGATTAAAATACTCTTCTTCTAAACCTAAAAATAAAGCAATGGCTCTCAACATATGTCTCCCAGTATCTTCAAACGCTTGATAGGCCTTTTTTCCTGTTGGTAAAAATGCTGGAAGTTCTTCCACGGCAACATTATCCGGATACTCTTTTTCTATTGGATCTTTATCTTCAACGAACTGACCAAAGTGCCAAAACTCCTTCAAGTCTCCAGCTTTCATACCTTTAGCATGCTCTTTTCCAAAAGAAGTATACCCTCTTTGACCTCCTATTCCTTCAATCTCGTACTTTTTCTTAATAGATTCCTCTAAAGCGAAAAATTCCTTTATATCTTTATATAGATTAGCAACGATTGATTCATTAATTCCATGATTTTTTACGGCAACAAAACCGATGTCTTCATAGGCTTTTCCTAAATCCGCTACAAACGTGTTTTTCTCTTCTTGTGTTCCATTAACAAACTTTGATAAATCTACAGATGGAATTCCTTTTGGCGTGCTCATATTTAAAAATTAAATGCGTAAAACAAAGTTAAGCTGATTTATTAAAAAACCTAAAAGATAAAGGTACGACTGACTTTTATCAATGATTCGTGGTTGTTTTCAACTTTTTTATCATCCATAAATCACAAGCAAAATGACCCGAATCACCTAATGGTTTATCTATTCTTTTAAAGCCCATTTTTTCATATAACGAAATAGCACTCTTTAACTCCGGCAATGATTCTAAATATAGCTGATTAAGACCCAAACGTTCTGCATAATCTATACACGTTTGCATTAGTTGTTTCCCTAGCCCTTTTCCTCTTACTTTTTTAAGTAAATAAAGTTTAACCAATTCTGCACATCCTTGTGGTAAACCTTTTGTTGGATAAATTCCGCAACCTCCTAGAACATCATTTCCTTCTTGAAGTATAAAATATACAGCGCTTTTTTCTTGAAATAAAGTGAACAAATCATTGGTGGTTGGGTCTGTGTAAACCGTCCCAGGCTTATCAACTCCAAACTCGCGGAGAGAATCTTTAATAACCTGGGCAATCTGTAAATTATCCTCCTGCTGAATTGGTCGAATAATCATACTAACTTTTTAAGTGCTAAAGCATAACCAAAATGCACACCTTCGTGTATGGCATTAAAAGCTTTGGCTTCTTCAATAGATGATAAGGTTACCTTAAAACTCGTTGTATACGAGGTGTAATTAGAAAAGTCGAGGCTTTCTAAATCAGAAGCAAAGCTTTCTAACAAGCTATCTGCTAATTCTAACAAGTTATTTACGTCTACCTGCTCTAATTTTACAACAGGCGCAGTGCCTTTCTTAAACATTTCGATCAACTCGTGGCTCACACGTGGAGCTATACCTGAAAATGTGTAGCATAAAAGTTGATGCGTAACTAGAGTATGACCAAAATTCCAGATTATATTATTGTTATATCCTTCAGGAATGTGGTTAAGCTGCTCTAGGCTGAGTGACTTTACTAAATCCTTAAAGTTTTTACGCGTCTGAATGCTATAGGATAAGTTCATCTTTAAATTAGATTATTGCGCTTTAAAAATAAGTGTATATTTTGTACCCTCTTCTGACTTTCTGGTTATTTCACCATCTAATTGCTCTGCAAGGGTTTGAATTAGCTGTAGACCTAAAGAATCAGAATTCTCATGCGTTATCTCTTCATTAATTCCCTTTCCAGTATCGGATATCTCTAAAATGAAACCTTCTTTACCAATTACAGATAGTTTAATAAAAATATGCGTTTGCCCTTCACTGTTTGCGCCATACTTTAGCGCATTTGTAATTACTTCATTAATTACTAAACCTAATGGTATAGCAGTGTCTAGATTTATTTTTACCTCTGGGATATGTATATCTGTAAATACTTTTTCTTTTTCTAAACTCAAAGAATCTACAAGGTTTAGAATTAACCTTTCTACATATTTATCGTAGCCAATATTGGCCAAATCATCTCCTTTGTACAACATCTCGTGTGTTAAGGCCATGGAATAGATTCTTCCTCTGGTTTCGTCAAAAATTTGAAGTGTTTTCTCGTCTTTTATTAAATACCCTTGAAGTTTTAATAAACTCATCACAATCTGTAAATTGTTTTTAACTCTGTGATGTATTTCTTTCAGTAGTATTTCTTTTTCTTGGTTTTGAATTTCGATGTACTTTTTAGCTTTGTAAACGTGGTAACTGTTTTTTGCCATGAAATCTCCTACAATACCACCTAACATAACGATGCACATTATGATTGAAAGTAAACTAAACTCTGCTTGCGATTCTAAAGGAACATAGTTACTGATTGCACCATCCACAAATTCTAATAGGTACATTGCCAATACGGCAAGTGAAATAAAAATAGCGGTATATCTACCGTATTTTCTCCGCATAATATATCCAGCAATAATAATTGAAGGCAAAATATAAATCATCGGACTGCTTATTCCGCCCGAATACATCGCTACTAAAAAAGACCCTAAAAAAACCAGAAATGCTGTAGTAATATAGGAAATATCTAGGTTCTTATGTAGTAAAAACAAGCCTAGATTAACTAAAACAGCAACTGTGTAACCCCAAAATATAAAAGGTATATTGGTTTGGATTCCAAGAAGGAAATAACAAAAAACACCTAACAATGTAGTTAAAACGCCTGAAACGATCGTAATTAGAATGATGTAATATTTTTGCTTTTTAGTGGGCAAAGTTTCTGATTTTACCTCAAAAATAACAGATTTTTGAACTAATGTCTTATTAATTGAAGTATTTGTATTTTTGACCCATGGATTTGAACCAAAAACGCTCGGCAATTAAAGTTGGCTATATTGTAGAAATTGTAAAGAAACACCACCAACGTTCTGGAGAATTAACTGAAGGTGAAATAAAAAGAATTCTTACAAAATCTCCCAATCATCCACACGGTATAAAAGTGCAACTAACTACTGGAGAAGTTGGTAGAGTACAAAATATTTTAGATACTGACATTTAAATACTTAAATGTAGTTAACAGTTTAAAACTGTATACAGACTTACCTACTCTTTCTAATTAAACTTTATTCCGTATCTTCACGCTCGATGAAATTTACAGAACTTAATCTAAACGAATCATTGCTAGAAGCGATTGGTTACATGGGATTTGAAAATGCTACACCTATACAAGAAGCTGCAATTCCTAAAATTTTAGATAATAAAGATATTTTAGCTTGTGCACAAACGGGTACAGGTAAAACGGGTGCATTTGTTTTACCTATTCTTCACAAACTAGCACACAATGAAAACAATTGTGTAGATACTTTAATACTCGTTCCAACCCGCGAATTAGCTGTACAGATAGAACAACAAATTCAAGGTTTGGCCTACTTTATTTCTGTAAGCTCTATGGCTATTTACGGCGGTGGATCTGGCGATAAATGGAATGATCAAAAAGCTGCACTCAACGGAGGCGCAGATATTATTGTTGCTACTCCAGGAAAACTTTTGTCGCATTTAAAAATGAACAACGCTAACTTTAGCAAGGTTAAACACCTAATTTTAGATGAAGCTGACAGAATGTTAGATATGGGGTTTATTGATGATCTTAAAGCCATTATCAAATACTTACCTGAAAAAAGACAAACGCTTCTTTTTAGCGCAACTATGGCTAAAAGTATTAGAGGACTTGCGTCTGATTTATTAAAAAATCAAGAAGAAATTAATCTAGGCATTGCTAAACCTGCAGAAGGTGTTGACCATAAAATATATATGGCTCATGAAAATCAAAAAATACAGGTGCTTTGTAAAATTTTTAAAGAAAGACCAACTTTTGAAAGTATAATTGTTTTCACCTCATCTAAGATGAAGGTGGGAGAAATTACAAAAGCACTCAATAAAAATGGATTTAAAGCTAAAGGAATTTCATCCAACTTAGAACAGGAAAATAGAGAAGAAGTTTTACGTGGATTTAGGTCTAGACGCATTCGTATACTGGTTGCAACAGACGTTATGAGCAGAGGTATTGACATCAAAGAAATTAACATGGTAATTAATTACGATGTACCAAATGATGCTGCTGATTATGTACATAGGGTTGGAAGAACGGCAAGAGCAAATACCACTGGAGAAGCTTTTACACTGGTAAATGAAAAAGATATTCAAAAGGTTCATAAAATTGAAAAACTAATTGAACAAGAAATAGAAAAAGTACCTACTCCTGAAGAGTTTGGAGAAGCTCCCGTTTGGAAACCTTTTATTAAAAAAACAGGTAATTCAAAAGGCTACAAAGGTGGAAACAACTCAAATAAAAAGAAGAAAAAATTCTACCCGAAAAAAAACAAGGTAAATAACCCACCCAAACAAAGTTAGGTTATACCACTTTTATTAAATACGCTTATTTATAAAACAATAAACGTTCTATTATTTGCTTAATTTCAATATTCTAAATGCGCTTTTGACTACCAATATAAACACAATTGTACCTACAATTAAATCTGGTTCACTAGTTTTCAACCAATGCACCAATATTCCGGCTACAATAACTCCCAAGTTAATAATCACATCATTTGACGTAAAAATCATACTGGCCTTTATGTGTGCATCTTCTTTATTTTTTGATTGTTGTAAAACATAAAGACAAACTCCGTTAGCCACCAGTGCAAAAATAGATACAAGAATCATCGTTGAAAAATCAGGAAGCTTTTCTTCTCCAAAAAATCTTCTTAAAACTTCTATAAAACCAATAATAGCAAGTATTATTTGAAAATATCCTGCACGTTTGGCAACTCTTTTTTTCTGAATCAGGGTCCCTCCTACTGCCAATAAACTTATTCCATAAACAAAACTATCTGCAAGCATATCTAAACTATCTGCAACCAATCCCATAGATTTTGAAAGTAGTCCTGTACTAAGTTCAATAAGAAAAAAGGAAAAATTAATGGCAAGAACAATATAGAGTAGTTTTCTCTGATTTTTATTATCGTTAAACTCTATGTCTTGTATTTGTTCTGTAGCTACTTTCTTAGCTCCTAACTTTAGTTCAATAAGGGCGTTTTCGATGTGACTGTGTTGACCTTTGTGAAAAACAGTTAATTTTCGGTTAGCAATATCAAAGTCTAGATTTACAATACTGTCTATGTAATCTAATCTCATTCGGATTAGGTTTTCCTCTGACGGACAATCCATTTTAACAACATCAAATACCGTTTTATTCATCGAACTATTCTTTAAATACACATCTACTCTTTAATTTGGCTTCGCTAGCGAATTAAAATAAATTAGACACACCTCTACTCACTTTACCAATTTTATAATTTTAATACTGTATATGCTGACGCTGTTCATCCTTCCCACAATTATTGTTATAAAAGTCAACTACTTCAAACACATACTTAAACTCCTTTTTTACTATCTTCTCTACAACCGAAATATAGTAAGAATCAAATAAACGACCATTTTGAAACAGGCTTGATTCCTCTTTTAACATAAAACTTTCATAGTCATATCCGTTTACTCGGTAAGACAGCACTTTTTTACGGTTAATTTTTCTTTTCTTTCCATTGATTTCTGTTAGCCTTATCTTTTTATAAAACTCACTCCATGCAAATCCCTCTTTAAAATAATCTACCTTACCATATAGGGTATCGCCAGTAACTAACACAATATAATCTAAAGGTTCTCCTTTTTTAATCAACGCTGTTCTACAAGACGAGAGACTTAAAATAATAACCAAAAAATATATTAATTTCTTCATTTTAAATTTGTTTATAATTATGAATAACTACTTACATGCGTTAAATATCAGCAATTTAGAAACAAAAACTGAGTTACTTTTTGTTTTGCGCATATCTAGCTATTTGAATTTTTTTGTCAGCTTAAAACTTTAGCCGTTTTCTGCACTCAATAAAAGTACACATCACAAAATATTAAACCTAAAACTGATTTCACTTTCTAAAAAGCCAAGAGTATCAAACTAAAACAAACGGTGTAATGCAATACTCTTGCTTCTAACTAAAGAAAAATAAAGTTGAAAAATTCTCCTAACTTTGTAACAAATAAAAAAAATGGCTTTAACCAATAACGATATTCTAAAGAAACTAAGAGTTGCTCATAAACTAACTGATGTGGATATTGTAGATATTTGTAAGCTTGTAGATTTTAAAGTTTCTAAGTCTGAAATTAATTCGTTTTGCAGACACGATGAGCACCCAAAATTTGTGGAGTGTGGAGATCAAGTTCTACGCAACTTCTTAAACGGTTTGGTAATTCACTTGCGTGGACCAATGCCAACCAAACCCAACCATGGAAAAAATACACAGAAAGGTCCTTCTAGAAAATACAGCGAAAGAAAGAGTAATTAAAAATCAATTACAATTCCTATAGAAGGTAAAACATTTCCTTCAGTAGCTAAAGGCAATTGAACGAGCTCTTGTGGAGTTACCACAGTTCCATTCTCTTCTTTTAATAACGCATATCCTGGTTCTGAAGGTTGTACTTGCGCGAGTAAATTTTGTACTTCTAAGAAAATATCCAACGCCCAATTATCAAAACTCCATTTTTTATCTATACGCAAATCGGTTTGATTAAAGGCGTTTAACTTTACCTCTCCTAATCGTGTATAATCTTTAATAATTGCCGGATAATTAGCAAGTGTTGCAGCTTCATCTACCGGAGCATATGGGGTTTGACCCGAATACCTCACACGCAAACTAACTTCCCAATTTTTTTTCTTCCCGAATTTATATCCTCCTGTAAAACTAGCTAGCACTCCTTGGTTCCAGGCGGACGGTATATACTCATCTGTATCAAACCCAGTAAATTCTGACTGAAAAAATGTAAGGGCTAAAATACCATAAAAGTTTTTTGCTAATTTTTGTTGAGCAAGCAACTCCACTCCGTATGTTCTTCCTAAACCAATACTTCTAATTGGTTCGTTTCCGAGCACAGAAAAGTCTCCTCCTAGATTAGCTAAAGAAACGCTATCGTTTACCGATACAGGATAATCACTGTACTGTTTAAAAAACCCTTCTACTGTTAGTTTGGTAGATTTTGTTGGTAAATACTCTACTCCTAATACATAATGATCGCTTTTAATGTATTTCACATCTCTATTTACCTCAACACCGTTATTATCTTTAAAGCCTAAGATGGTATAGGGAGGTATTTTAAAATATCTCCCTACAGATGCGTTTATTGACCACTTTTGTGTTTTATCTACTGCGTAAGAGAAAGCAACACGTGGACTCAGCGTTCTATAAATCTCGTTACCCGTTTCTGTAAAAGTATTTCCGTCAAAACGCAAGCCTCCAGAAATAGACAATCGATTGTTTAAAACCTTAGTATTAGCTTGAACAAAAGCTCCATACCTCCAGAAGTTTAAACTGTTTTCGTAAGAGAAATTATTAACTAAATCTTCAGTGTCATTTCTGTAATCTGCATTTTGTATCACTGCTCCAGCAGAAAGCTCAAACTTCTGATAATATCTTTTATAATAGTAACGCACTTTTGCTTCTTGCTCTTGTGAAATATTGTTTAAAAACAACCCTGTTTGAGCAACATTATCTTGAAAACGACTAAAATTGTTTCTTAATAAATTAATACTTGCAGAGGTAGTCATAAACCCGTTTACATTTTTAAATCTTTTCCTCCAAGTAATTCCTGAGGTAGAGCTATACTGATTAATTATAGGAACTTGTTCTACTGCATTTAATTCGTCAACGGTAAAGTCTTCAGGTAAATTAACTTTAAAGTTATCTATTGCTCCTACACCTAATACAGTTATATCATTATATGCGTTAATCTTATGGTTTATTTTGTATTGATAATCCCAATAATCTGGAAGAATCGGTAACCCAATGGCTTTAAATAAAAGTTGTAGGTACGACCTTCTTGCAGACACAATATAGGTGGTTTTTGCTTGTTTTTTATCTCCTCTAAATAACGGACCTTCTAATGTTAAAGCTGTTTCAGAGCTACTTACTCTAATGTTGGTTTGCATTTCTCTGCTGTTCCCTATTCGTTGATCGAACTGCAGAACACCTGATAAAGCGTTGTCATACTGTGCACCAAAAGAGGTTGCAGAAAGGGTTACACCTTCGAAAAAAGAAACGTTTAAAAGTCCAACTGGTCCTCCAGCCGAACCCTGAGTAGAAAAATGGTTGATGTTTGGTATCTCAATCCCATCTAAATAATATACATTTTCATTTGGTGCACCACCTCTAATTATAATGTCGTTTCTAAATCCTCCAGCAGACCCTCCAACTCCTGGTAATGATTGAACTACTTTTGCAATATCATTGTTTCCACCAGGATAAGTTGCTATCTCTTCTGCAGATAGTTTATTACTTGAAAGCGGTGTTTCTGTTGATTTTTTAAAAGGACTAGCCACAATTTCTACACCCTCAATCTCCGTAGAAGCTTCTTGCCTCATTTCAAAATTGAGATCTGGAGTTCCGGCAGACTTAACCACAATGTTAAACACCACCTCATCTTGATAATCTAACAAAGATGCTTTTACTGTGTATGCTTTTGTTGGAACATTTTTGATTTCGTAAAAACCATTAAAATCCGTAACTGCTCCGAGGTTGGCTCCTTCTAACCTAACCGTCACACCAAACAATAATTCACCTGTTTTTGCGTCTGAAACAGTTCCGGCAAGCGTTCCGCTTTGCGCCATAGCAGTTGTAGTTGCAATAAATGAAACTACTAACAACAGAATACTTTTAATTTTACTCATGTTTACATTAATATAACTCACAAACACCAAGTATTACAGATTGTTCTTACTTTCAATAAAAAAACGCATCTGCAAAAAATAAATACGAATAATAAACCAACCTATTCTATTTTTTTAAAACATAAAGATAGATAGTGGTAAGTACTATTTTTAGCACATGAAATATTTCTTTTATCTCGTATGTACTGTTGTTTCTTTTAGCTTTTTTGCCCAAAACAGTAGTGAAAAGAATTTTTTAACTGGCTCTAATTATCTGTTTAAAGAAAGTCAGCCCGCAATTTTTATTTTTAGAGATAGCAGTAATCTAAGAGTAAAACCGTCTACTGATTCAAAAATAGTAAACAACTTACCCATTGGTAGTCGTGTTTATCTGCATTCAAAATCAGAACACACCCTCACCCTTAATGGAATTAAAAGCGCTTGGTATAAAGTTGAAACGCAAAAAGGAAACGGGTGGATTTGGGGTGGATGCCTAACCCAACAAGTTCAGCGCAGCGCAGCCAACCCTGACCTCTATTTTTTATTTTCAATTAAGGGTTGTTTGATTGATTCTATAGATCAAAGAACCGAAAAAGTTTATCAATTAAAAGCGGTAGAAAACAATATTGAACTAGACTGCGTAACTTTTACAAACAATGCTTTGTATTTGGGACAATTATTTAATCACAACAGTGCAGGACTTAAAAATTTAGACCACCTACTTACAATAGATTTACCATGTATAGGAGGTTGCGGGTGTACTACCGGAACAAAATATTTTTTCTTTTACAACAATGCGTTTAAACACACTGAAACTTTATTCGGAACGGCGGACGCAGAATACAGTGAATATGAAGAATTTATTTTTCCAAGCGATTTAACTGGCGAGAAGTTCTTTGTAATTAAAAAAAGCAACTTCGTAGACTGGTCAAATGAAGAAAATAAAAATGAGTCAGATGCCATAAAAAGAATTTATACGCAAACCTACTACATTTGGAATGGGGAAAGTTTGGTGCCTTCTTTGAGTAGAAAAAAGACGGTAGAAAACTATAAAATGGATGATTTTTAACCGTGGATAGTTTCTTGTTTACCATAGTTCTGTATCACTTTTGCTTCGTATTCTAACCATTCTGCCCAACGTTTATCCACGTCTGTTCTTTCTGTCATTTCTTTAGCCATTTTGATAAAAAGAACGTAATGTCCGGCTTCAGAAATCATTAATTGATTGTAAAATTCTTTTAACTCTGGATCATTTATATTATCTGTAAGCACTTTAAAACGCTCACAGCTACGTGCTTCTATCATTGCAGAGAAAAGCAGTCTATCTATCAACCTATCATTTCTAGAGCCTCCGTTTATCATAAACTTAAACAGCTCATTTACGTAACTGTCTTTGCGCTCTAACCCAAGTTTGTATCCGCGTTTTTTTATGATGTCATGCACCATCTGAAAGTGCTCCAATTCCTCTTGTGCTAAATCCAACATTTTAGTAACCAACTCTGGATATTCTGAATTTTGTACAACTATTGATAATGCGTTAGATGCTGCTTTTTGCTCGCACCAAGCATGATCTGTAAGAATTTCTTCTATATTGGTTTCTACTAACCTTACCCATCTCGGGTCTGTTGGTAATTTTAGTTTAAGCATTTCTTTGCGGTTTTAGTTGCAAAGATACGCCTTTTATGAATTTTGGAAAACCCTACACTAAATCAGTGCATTTTTCTTTTAAATTTTTTATTTGTGAGACAATTTAAGCTATTCTGTGGTTCTGCATTAATTTTATCGTTATTTTCAAACTGTAATTATCTATAAATACTTTTATATGTTTTCTGAAAAAATTAAATGGATTGCGGGTTTACTGGTTGTTTTTTTTCTAGTACTTGCTACTAATCTTGTAGATCGAAGCAATTTTAATAGAATCAAAAATTCTGTAATTAGTATTTACGAAGATCGATTGGTTGCAAAAGGAATCATATTTGATATGAATGCTCTAGTAAACCAAAAGCAAGTTGCACTACTAAAAGGTGATACCACTTTTTTTAAATCTGACGTAAACAACGTAAATGAAAAGATTAATACGCTCTATACTGCTTTTTGCAAAACCAAGATAACCAGAGAAGAGAATTTAATTTTAAATAACTTCAATAAAAAGTTTGAACAATTAGAAAAACTAGAGTTAGCTAATAAACAAACAGAAGAAGAATATCTTAATGTTTTAATAGAAACTAAAAAGCGCTTATCTAGCTTAGGACAAGTTCAATTAGACGAGGGTAAAAGAGAATGGCTTTCTATAAACAGAAATATCAACAGTATTGAATTTTTCACACAATTAGAGGTGATTTTTCTAATAATTACTGGAATTCTTGTGCAGATTATTATTCTTTATCGACCTAAAAGTATAAAAGATGAGTTTGAAGAGTAAGGTGTATTACGTTTTTAAGTGACTTATGCCGGCTCATATGGTTTGTATTCAAAGTATTCGTTTTACTCCTGTACAACTAACTTAGTGAACGTAAACCTACCTTTATCATTTGTGGTTTTAACTAGATAAATTCCTGTGGGTTGGTTTTCTAAGTTTAGTGCTATTTCTTGTTTGCTCTCTTTTTTCTTAAAAACTATTTCATTTAAATTATTATAGATTGAAACGGTTTTAGTTGATTTATCTTTAAAACGCATCGTAAACACACCATTTGTTGGGTTAGGGTACATAGTTAACTCTAAACGCTCGTATGCTTCGGTGTTTAAGTTTTCTAAAACAAAACAATTTGTAGTGCAAGTCGCAACATCATTCAAAACAACTGCATAACTGCCATTGCTTGTTGGTGAAAAAACATTTTCGTTTTCATTTGGAATAGTTAAGCCTGTTTCACAGTCAATCCACTGGTAAGACCAAAGATTGGGTGGAGCAACTAAATTTCCATCTTCAAAAAGTAATGTTTCTTGATTTGAAAAGTATACAGGGTTCAACACAATTGAAATAATACTATCAGAACCGTCTGCTGCAATCAAGGTATCTTGAAATTGACCTGGTAAATTACTTGAATAATTTCCACTGGGAAACGTATAATTAAAGCAGGCTTGGGCATAGATTACTGTATCTGGTTGAGAGAAAGAATGTGCCGAAATAAATAATACGAGTACTACTAAAAGTTTTTTCATAAATTGTTTTTTCTATTATTTAAGTTAGAGTGCATTTTTCACTATTTTTCTTTTATATGTTGTACCGTCTTCATACACGATTACTAGGTAATAAATACCGGGCTCCTTATCCTTAATGTTTACCGTCTGGCTAATTGTATTAGATCTAACCTTAAAAAATAGCCTTTCCTGCTGATCATACATTTCTATTGTTTTTGAAATAATTGAATTAAACTTCAAACGCACCTCTCCGTATGTCGGATTGCCTAAAAGTAAAAACGGTTCATTCTCTATTTCTAACGACGTATTCAAGTTTTGCAAAACAAAGCAATTTGTAGTGCATGCAGGTAATAATTCATGTTCATAAAGTAAAGCTGCATAACTTCCATTCTGGTTAGGTGTAAATGTACTTCCTTCTGCATTTGGAATGAGTTGCATAGTTTGGCAATCCATCCATTTTATGAGATATGCACTCTTTGATTCTAGTGTTCCGTTTTCAAACTCTAAGTCGCTACCAAAAGGATAAAGCAAATCTACCATTGTAATTACTATGCTATCTCCAACATTGACTGCAGGTATAGTATCTATATACTGTCCTGGCACAGATGCTACCGTTCCGCCAGGTGTTGTATAACTAAAACAAGCCTGTACAGAAGTGTAAGTTGGCGATTGCGCAAAACTAGTTATACTTACCAAAAGGATAAAAGTGGATGTTAACTGTTTCATTATGCAAGTTTTAGATAAAGTTAGGGAAAAAAAAGGTTCAGGCAAATTTATTACCCGAACCCTCTTCTATTCAATGCTTATGCAGTGTTTATATCTCTTCTGCTATTGGAAAATCGATTTCAAAACCAGTTAAGTTATGAATGTAATTACTAATGATTTTATCTCCTACCACCATAACCACATCTATCATGTTGGCTTCTGAATATCCAGCTTCAAAAAAATTGCTTTTACTTTCTGAAGTTGATTTGCCTTTGTTTTCAACAACTGATGCCGTAAATCTTACAAGTGCGTCAAACTTGCTATCAAAGCTTGCGCTTCCCTTTCTTAACTCTATAATTTGCTCATCAGTAAAACCATTCATTTTACCCAAAGCTGTATGCGTAGATTGGCAATATCTGCATCCATTTATTTGACTAGTTACTAAGTTTACAACTTCTCTCTCTTTTGCTTTTAATGTGCTTTTTCTATTTTGAAGGGCTAAATAATCAGGTAATGCCGTTTCATTTTTTGCATAATATGCATACAAATTTGGAACAAAACCTAAACCTTTTTTTAATTGATCAAATATCACTTGGTTACTTTCAGAAACCTCTGCTCGTTCTGGTACGCTAAATGTTGCTTTTACTGTTGTGTTCATATTTCTTATTTTTTGTTATGTCTTATTGACAATACAAAGGTGCGCCTTACTCAGAGTTTGAAAAATGAACTGGTTTATAAAAACAAGTTAAACTAGTTTAAGATTCTTATAAATGCAGTTTTTTTAATGAATTTAAGTGCGAATTATGAACATCTGGCGTACCGAATGTAGTACAAACGAAAGCTAGTATTTTAATGCGTAAACAGATTTATAGTTTTCTGTAGATAGTGAAAAAGCGTCTAGTTCTCTCTGTGTATTCTCATCTATAAAGGCAAAAAGTGGTTGTGCTACTTTAAATAGTTTTGGAATAGATTTCTTAATTTTTGTATCCCATTCTTGATAATACATTTCAAAATCTGAAGGAGCTATTTTTTTTCTACAATTTGAACTGCTGCACTCTAAATTCATTTCTTCTTCTAAATTAAAAATGCCATATTCATCTGTAATCTGTTCTCCTGGTTTAATATCTCTAATAGCAATCTCAAAACCGTAACCCGTACTAATTGTATTGCAATTACAGCAGTGATTAACATATTTAGCAAAATCCCAACTAATTATTCTAACGCCGTTTTGATCCATATACGAGTACTTGCAGCTGGTGTTACTACTTGCTCTAAAGTATCTTTGACATAAACGATAGTACCTTCTGGTATATATGCGGTTGCAAACACACCCTATCCTACGGTTTCACTAATTAATTTAATGGTTGTATTTGGGTGAATCATTCTCGTAAATATTAAACAATTTTTAAAGTAATATTAATACGAAAATCGATATGTTGATGCGCTGAATTTGTTAATTTTTTGATGAATTATTGTTAATTTTTACGTTCTTTTGGGCATCTATTTTTGACTCAGAAAACGCGTTATAACCATTTCAATTATTCTTTTTTCTATTGTTTTAGCGTGTTGCACATAAAACAAAAATTCTGCTTCAGTAAAAAGTGCTGTTATGTTACCAATTAATTGATTTCTGAGCCCTCTATTTTTTATTAAAAACTGCTTTAAATTTTCTCTTTTTTTTACCTCATCTTTTACGTTTAGGTTTACTTGCTTGTAAAAAGGATGCTGCTCAATAGCTTGTAACAAAATGTAATTTTGAAACTTTAAAACTGGTCTTAGCGTTTGATGCATAAATGCTTCTTCTGCTATTTTTTGGTTTTGTGCTTCTATTTCAGTGCTAGGTCTTAGTTGCAATAAATATGCTGTTCTATCCATACAAATAAAACGTTTTAGGCTTTTAAAATGTTTTCTAAGGTTGCTAACATTTCTGGTTCAAAAATAATGTTTGAGGTAGTTTTTTTAAAACCCGTTTGTTCTTTGCGCTGCAAAATAAGTTCAAACACAACTTCCTCTCCATCATAGTGTGCATTACGCATTAAAATGCCTTGGTTATCTAGTTTTAAATCTGTTACGCTACCTTTTAGTTCTAAACCTGCCAGTTTTTGAAAATAGATTTGTAGCATCATCATTTCCATAGCATTAAATGTTGTTTCAAACTCAAACCTTGGGTTACAAATAGCCATTACAGTTCCCTTATCTGTTTTCTTTTCAAATGCAAAAATGATAGATCTTAACTCATCTTCAAAATCGTAAAACTCTATTTCCATGTTTTAGTTTTTTACAATGATAATTGTTTTTTTACTCGAACGCTTAAGTTTTACCTTATCTAGTGTAAGTCTATCTCTTTTTAAAAGTTATAGAAAATAGATTAACAGACTGAATTCAGAATTCAATTCTAATTTTTCTTTAAATTTTGATCGTAATAGTTAATTCTAACAGAAGTATTACTCTCTAAATGAATACAAGTATAAACCTATCTAAACAGCTAATATATCTTCAAAGTTTGCTTCTAAATCTTCTAGCCTCAAATATCCTCTAGATAAAGCGTAAAGCTTTCCTTCTCCTGTTTCTATTGCTACGGTAGGATATCCTTGTACTCCTAGTCTTTTACACATTGAGAATTCTTCAAAGGTTGCTTTTACATTTATCTCTTCTTTCATTTCCGAGATAAACTTATTTCCGTCTAAGCTAAATTCTTCGGCAATCGGGCCATAGTAGGATTCTTCCATTGGTGCAATTCCATCGTAATAAACGGCTTGTTGCAAACAATGAGCAAATAATACTTGATTTTCTGGTTGATACTTTTTAAATACAGTCATAGCAACACCCAAAGGAATAGAGTTAAACTCTGTTGAACCTTCTTCTAAAATATCTTTTAAGAAAGCTTCTCCAAACTTTACACCCGTTCTATTTTCAACCGTTTTATACGCTTCTTTAATGTATCCAGCAACTTTACCAATCGGACCTGCTTGAGTTCCTGTAATCATTCCTCCCGATACTACCTGAAATTGATAATTTTCTTTATGTTTTTCATAAAACTCCTTAAACACGGGTGAAAAACCATAACACCATCCACAGAGCGCATCGTAGAAATAAAAAATAGTTGCTTTTTTCATCGTTGAAACAAATTTTGTTAACGCTTAAACGTTAAATTAATAACTACTTTGATTTATAAAATTAACAAATTTTCACAATTACAAATCAAACTGTTGAAAATGGTGTTCTAAATGTTTGGCAAATAAATTATTCCACTCTTTAGCAGATAATTTACCAAAACTTGTACTTTCTTTACCTTCGTAGTAAGATGGACCCTGACCTAAAACTTCTTTCATATTTGCAATAAGCTCTTCTTTTTCTTTTTGAAAGTTTTTCTTATCAGCAATTATAAAAGCCGGAGCTGTTTTAGAGTTTCTTCTATAAGGCTTTTCTCCAACTACAATTCCTTTCACAAAGGTTTTAAAAATCAATTTTGTTAACCAACTATAGTTGGTTTTTTCGTTATTCTTAACCTGTGTGTAGCTAATATTTAAATGGGCTAACATCTGAGCTGCATCCATTTTCCCCCAAAGAGGTTGTGTAGTAGTATCTAAATTATCTAAGCGAGAAATATATGTTTCTACACTGTCATTTTCAAAGATATTTTTGATTTTCATCACGCTATTTTTCCAAATATAAGCTAAAAAAGTTTTAAAAATAAAAGCTTCTTTTTCATATACTAAAAAAGAAGAACTACTTTACTTTTATAATAAAATACTCCTCGCTAAACACTAAAGCGAGGAGTATTGATATAATATTTACCTTAAAAAACTAACTCTTTAAGCCATTTCATAGCTTTCAATACTTGGACAAGAACAAATTAAGTTTCTATCTCCAAAAGCATTGTCTACTCTACGTACTGCAACCCAAAACTTATTTTCTTTTACGTAAGGTAAAGGATATGCAGCTTCTGCAGGAGAATACGGATAAGTCCAATCTCTATTAATTATACAGTCTGCGGTATGCGGAGCATTTTTAAGTAAGTTGTTTTCTTTATCTGCATGGCCATTTTCAATCTCTTTTATTTCTTTACGAATAGAAATCATAGCATCACAAAAACGATCTAATTCTTCCTTATCTTCAGACTCAGTAGGCTCTATCATTAATGTACCAGCTACAGGAAATGATACCGTAGGTGCATGAAAACCGTAATCAATCAAACGCTTAGCCATATCTGCTACTTCTACTCCAGCTGTATTTTTAAAATCTCTACAGTCTAAAATCATTTCATGTGCAACCGTACCGTTTTTACCTGTATATAAAATATCGTAATGACCTTTTAAGCGGGCTTGTATGTAATTTGCATTTACAATAGCCATTTCTGTAGAATGTTTTAATCCTTTTGAACCTAGCATTTTAATGTATGCATAAGAAATCATTAGAATTAATGCAGAACCATATGGCGCTGCCGATATTGCATTAATTGCTTTATCTCCTCCTGCTTCTGATATTAATGTAGAACCTGGTAGAAAAGGAACTAAGTGCGCTCCTACTCCAATTGGTCCCATTCCCGGACCACCACCACCGTGAGGAATAGCGAAGGTTTTATGAAGATTTAAATGACAAACATCTGCACCAATATTACCTGGATTAGTTAATCCAACTTGTGCATTCATGTTTGCACCATCCATATAAACTTGTCCACCTCTTTGGTGAATAATATCTGTAATTTCTATAATAGACTCTTCAAAAACTCCATGTGTTGAAGGATAAGTTACCATTAATGCTGCTAAATTATCTTTGTGCTCATCAGCTTTTGCTTGTAAGTCTTCTACATCTATATTTCCATTTTCATCACACTTTGTAACTACAACAGTAAATCCTGCCATAACTGCTGAAGCTGGATTTGTACCATGTGCTGAAGCCGGAATTATACATATTTTTCTATGGTAATCTCCTCTTGATTCGTGGTAAGCTTTAATCACCATTAACCCGGCATATTCCCCTTGTGCTCCAGAGTTTGGTTGCAAAGAAACTCCTGCAAATCCTGTTGCTTCACATAAATCTTTTTCTAATTGAGCAAACATTTCAAAATATCCTCTTGCTTGTGAGGTTGGAGCAAATGGATGCATGTGGGCAAAACCAGGAAAAGTAATAGGCATTAACTCAGCTGCTGCATTTAATTTCATAGTACAAGAACCTAATGCTATCATAGAATGAACAAGAGATAAATCTTTATTCTCTAATTTCTTCATGTAACGCATCATTTTAGATTCAGAATGGTATTTATTAAATACTTCGTGTGTAAATACCGCATCTGTTCTAAGGTGATCATTTGATAAACCTATGCTATCATCAAATATAATAACACCTTCATTACCGTTTAAAGCTTTTGCTAATACATGTATAACCTCTTTTATATCTGATTCTGTAGCTCTTTCTCCTACTGAGATAGAGAACTCTCTTTCATTGATGTATCTGAAATTCATACGAGCTGCTTCGGCAAATGCTCGTATTGAACTCGTTGTTGTGTTTTTTGGTGTTTCAATCCAAACAGTATCAAAAAAATCTGTTTTACCTACAGTATATCCTAATTGATCTGCATGCTCAGCAATTACTTTTGCTTTATGGTGTATAGTTGTTGCAATCTCTTTCATTCCTTGCGGACCGTGATATACGGCATACATACTAGCCATAACTGCCAATAAGGCTTGGGCTGTACATATATTAGAAGTTGCTTTATCTCTTTTAATGTGTTGCTCTCGTGTTTGAAGAGCCATTCTCAAGGCCATATTTCCATCGGCATCTTTTGAAACACCTATGATACGGCCAGGAATATGTCTTTTATATACTTCTTTTGTTGCAAAGTAAGCAGCATGTGGACCACCATAACCCATTGGAACTCCAAATCGTTGTGTTGAACCGCAAACTACATCAGCACCCATTGATCCTGGAGATTTAAGTAAAACTAACGACATTATATCTGCAACAACAGCTGTTTTTACACCTACTTTATTTGCTTTTGAAATAAAAGTAGAAATATCTTTTACTCTTCCGTAAACATCTGGATATTGAATTAAAGCACCAAAAAATGTTTCGTCTAAAGTAGTTTTAATTGGATCTCCAAAAACCAATTCTATACCTATAGAATTTGCTCTACCTTTTACAACATCAATGGTTTGAGGAAAGGCGAATTCTGAAACAAAAAACTTAATTTTATTTGCTTTAACATCTGCTCTACTACGCGCATTATAAAACATAATCATAGCTTCTGCGGCAGCTGTTCCTTCGTCTAATAGAGAAGCATTTGCAATCTCCATACCTGTTAATTCCATACACATTGTCTGGAAATTTAACAACGCTTCTAGTCTACCTTGAGCAATCTCTGCTTGATACGGTGTGTATGCCGTATACCATCCTGGATTTTCTAAAACATTACGCTGAATAACTGGTGGTACCAGTGTTTCATTATATCCTAAACCAATATATGATTTAAAAACGTCGTTTTTTGCAGCAAGTTCTTCTGCGTGTTCTAAATATTGCGCTTCTGTTAAAGCAGCGTCTATATTTAATTCTCCTTTTAATCGGATTTGCGAAGGAATTGTTTTTGCAACTAATTCATCAATAGATGCTACTCCAATTTTTTCCAACATGGCTTGCTTTTCTGCCGTGTTTGGACCAATGTGTCTGTTAGAAAATGCGCTCATTGTATAAGTTTTGAGAATGCAAATATACATACAAAGCTTAGGAGAAAAAACAACTTTCAATAAATTACATGTAGATGTCTTTTCGAATAGTAATGTAGAAAGAAATAAAACAAAAACAGTCTACTAAATATATTAGTAGACTGTCGCATTAAAACATTTAATTCGCTTACACTAAGTTTATTCTTTTTACAAGTACTTCTCGATAAGAACCACCTATTGGAATTACTTTTTTATCTTCTTCTAGGTGTAAATTTGGATATTCTATAGCTGAAATTTTATTTAATTTAACGATAAAAGAACGGTGCACACGAATAAAATTTTCATCACCTAACTTCTTTTGAATATCTTTCATAGTAGAATGAATAGTATACCTTGCATCTACAGTGTTAATAACTACATAATCTTTTAGAGCTTCTATAAAAAAGATATCTTCAGTTTTTAATTTAACTAGTTTAGAATTCGCTTTTACAAAAATAAAGTCTTGAGAATCTTTTCCTTCTACAATTGAAAATAAAAGATCTCTCTCTTTTTCAACTTCTTTATTCTTTACACTTTTATAGATTGCCATCTCTATTGATGTATGCAAATCTATTTCTTTAAAAGGCTTTATAATGTATCCGTATGGTTCTGTTATTTTAGCTTTAGCAAGCGTAGCTTCATCGGCATATGCTGTCAAATAAATAACAGGAATATCAACTTCTTTTTTAACTATTTCTGCTGTGTCAATACCACTCATATCACCTTTTAACATGATATCCATAAGTACTACATCGGGCTTTTCTGAACGTACCAACTCTATAGCTTTCTCTCCGGTAGCTGCAGCACCAACAACGTTGTAACCTAATTTCTTTAAACTGTGTTGGATATCTTTAGAGACAATAGATTCATCTTCTACTACCAAAACGTTAATTTTTGACATAATGTGGGTTTTTTAGTCTTATTGGTTTTACCAATATTTAATTTAAGCTTTTTACCTTATTGGATATAAAGGTAATATGTGGTAAAATTAGAAAAATATATTTTATAAATCTTTTTCAAACCAAACAAATTCGATATTACCTTAAAAGCGTTATTCTCACTAACTTCTTTGTTTTTTATAAAAGGTAGATTTTTTTTTCCTTTTTTCCAAATTCACTTTAAAAAAAACTTTAAGTAAAGAAAAAAAGAAAAGATTAAAATTTAAAAGATTTACTATTATATATTAACGTTGTTAATAGGTGAATAAATAATAGATAGTTTTCTTTGTTTTTTAATTTATAAACATTTAACTAGTATTTCTACAATTTTAAACAGTGATAAACCTCTTTGTTTTTCAGTTTATTATAGAGGTTATAAACAATTCAACTTATTAGCTAGATGTGTATAACATTTATTGATTTTTATTATGTGTTACTATTATAATCGTGTTAATTATTTGGTTAAAGTTTAGATAACTTTTACTTGACATTATCATAATTTGTTTTGGTTGTCATTTATTTTGTTTTATCCTAGAAAAAGATATCAGATTTAATCCTTATTAATTCACAATTTAAAGAATAATAGTGTGAATATGTAAAAAGCATAATCCTTTAAAATCAAAGGGTTAAAATTTAGGATAAAGTGTCATTGTTATTAACTCTATACAATTGTTAATTACTTCTCTCTTTTAATAAGTTTAACCATTACAGGTTTTATTCAGTCTTTTTCTTCCGTA
This sequence comes from Lishizhenia sp., assembly GCA_965656535.1. Lineage (GTDB taxonomy): Bacteria > Bacteroidota > Bacteroidia > Flavobacteriales_D > Crocinitomicaceae > Lishizhenia. The sequence goes on along the minus strand of CBFHKX010000001.1, from coordinate 316,009 downwards.
TTTTTGTAAAAAAACATTTTAAATGAACAAAGATATTGTTATTCCAATCGGTTGTGATCATGCTGGATTTCAACTAAAAGAAAAAGTAAAAGAAATATTTGATAAAAAAGGGTATTCTTTTAAAGATTTTGGATGTTATACTGAAGAAAGTATTGATTATCCGGATTTTGGTCATCCAGTTGCTGCTCATATAGAAGAAAATGGTGGATTAGGAATAGTAATTTGTGGATCTGGTAATGGTATTAACATGACTGTTAATAAACATCAAGGAATAAGAAGTGCGCTGTGTTGGAAGAATGACCTAGCTGCATTAGCAAGACAACATAACGATGCCAACATCATTGCATTACCTGCGAGATTTATTACAGAAGAAGAGGGACTTGAAATGATAGAAACGTTTCTTACCACGTCTTTTGAGGGTGGAAGACACCAGAATCGTGTAAATAAGATTAAATGCTAAAAATTAAAATAACCCTACTTTTAATGTTGGCTAGTAATTCTTTTTTTAGTCAAGATTACAGCGAAAAATATGCTCTTTATATTAATAAAGAAGAGTTAAAGCAACATTTATATGTCTTAGCTTCTGATTCTATGCAAGGTAGAGAAACAGGGTATGTAGGACAAAAGATGGCAGCAGACTACTTAGTTAACGTGTTTAAGTCAGATGGTTTAAGTGCACCAAAAGGATTTAATAATTATCGTTTTCCTTTCGAGGTTTTAGAAACAAAGGCGGGTGGTAAACTCGTTTTTGATAATGAAACCTATGCATTTGGTAAAGACTTTATATACTTATTTGCAGACGAACCAACGGAGTATATCAATTATTCTTTATCATTTTTAGGTAATATTTCTATGTATGATACACTAAAGTATGATGCGATTGAAAACACAGTTGCGTTACTTTATGTAACTAAAGGAGCATCTTTTGAACAGATAAGAAGTAATTATGAACTACTCTCAAATAATGGTGCAGCAGCGGTTTGTTTTATTTTAGAAGAATATGATCTTTTTTATAATTATTTAGAGCACTTTGTTTTAGGTTTAAAAATGGTTTTAAATTCAGATGAGGTAACTAAAACTTGTCCACTGTTATTATCAAATGCAAATACACTGGACTTTGGAGTGGATTTCTCTGAAAAACGTGCGAAAAGAAAATGGAGAAAAAAAAACTATTTAAGAAAGGTAGTTGGAGATAAAAAGGTTTATTTTTCGCTTAGCGAAGATGCTAAATTACTCTCTACAGAAAACGTGGTTGCTTTTATAGAAGGAGAAGATGAACAGTTAAAAAAAGAGGTTTTAGTTTTAACTGCACATTATGACCATATTGGTGCGCATGATGGTGAAATATTTAATGGCGCAGATGATGATGGTTCTGGTACAGTTGCATTATTAGAAATAGCTGAAGCCTTTCAAATAGCCAAGAACCAAGGAGATGGTCCAAAAAGAAGTGTATTAATTATGCCTGTGGCAGGAGAAGAGAAGGGTTTGCTGGGTTCAGAATATTATAGTAAACATCCTATTTATCCATTAAAGAATACAATTGCTAACCTAAATATAGATATGATTGGAAGGTCTGATGAGTTTCATACAGATCCAAATTATGTTTATATAATAGGTTCAAATATGTTAAGTACTGATTTACACACTGCAAATGAGAAGGCAAATCAGACGCATGTAAATATTCAGTTGGATTATAGATACAACACTAAAAATGATCCTAATCGTTACTATTATAGATCAGACCATTATAATTTTGCTGTAAATAACATTCCAAGTATTTTTTACTTTAGCGGTATACATGAGGATTACCATAAAGCAACAGACACGGTTGATAAAATTGATTTTAATAAATTAGAAAAAATAACAAAGCTTGTTTTTCATACAGCTTGGAATTTAGTAAATGCAGAAAGTAGACCGTTGTTAGACGTTCAAGACTAATTTATAAGGAGTGATTGAATGAATGCTTCCGTTTCTTTTGCATATTCTATATATTTTTCTCCGGTTCCAGGACCATTAAAACCAGTGTGTATACGTACAACTTCACCTTTTTTGTTTATATAAATTGACGTAGGAAAAGAAATAATCTTGTTTAACATATCAAAATGTTCAGAAGCTAAAGATTTGTCTGCTTTACCGCCAACTAAGAACGTAAAATCTAAATTATACACGTCTTTTAATCGTTTTAATCGCGCTGCTTGTTCGGTAAAAGTCTCTGGGATTTCATAACCAACCGAGATAATTTCCAAACCATGTTCATTGTATTTTTCATGTAACATTTTATAGTACTTAGTTTCGTCTAGGCAATTCGGACACCAAGTACCCATTATTTGTATGATTACAACTTTATCTTTAAGTGATGGGTTTGGATATGAAAAATGATTGTTTTCAATATCTTTAATTGCAAATTGCAAAGGAATGGTTGTTGAAGTTAATGTGGTAAGCGAGTCAGGATGTGATAAACTAAAGTTTTCATCTCTAACAGCAAACCAACTTGTTTTCCAGTGTTTTCCAGAATAAAATTGTCCAAAAAGAGTATCGTTTCTTAAATAAGATTCGAACAAAAAAGCGTGTGAACCGTCAAAGCAGGAAAGGTTTAATTGGTTTCCGCCAACTTTACCTTCTAAGAAACGGTAATCGCCTGTTTCTGTTAAAAATGTACCCTCAACATAACCGCTTTTTTTCGTTTGGTTAAATACACCTAAAGCATTATACGGTTTTCCATTTTTATAGTTGAAAGTTACTTTCCAATTTCCCGTCGGATTAAATAAAGGTGCTTTAGCGGTTAATTCAGTAAATCGTTCTTCTGCAGTACAAATACTTTTAAATGGAATTCTGTAGTTTCCGGTTTTATTGTGATTAATCCAGTATCCACTAATACATTTTTTTGAATCTATAATAAAACGAAGGGTACTTTTAAAAGATTTAAACTCAAGGTTAATAGAATCATTTATAACAGTGTAAGGGAGTAATTGAACAACCTCTTTTCCGTTGTGAATGGTAAATGAATAATCTTTTTTGTTTTTTTTAATTTTTAATTCAAAAGGTAAATACTTGTCTGAATGTATATGTAGACTTCCAAACCAGGTTCCTTCTTTAAGTTTAATTTTTGCGTCAACATTTGTAAAGGACAGTAGAAAAAATAAAAAAAGAAGTGACTTATACATTTATTTCAATATTGAGAATACTAATATACAAGATAAAAATAAAAAAAATTAGAGCTATGCAACCTATTATGCTTTATTATTGTCTTTATAAATGAAGCGAAAACATGGATGACGAAACACTAATAAAGGCTTGTGTTTCTGGAAATGAAAAGGCACAATTTCAGTTATTTGAGCAGTTTGCTCCCAAAATGATGGCTGTATGTTTGCGTTATGCAGAAAACAGAGAAATGGCTGAAGACGTGTTGCAAGACAGCTTTGTAAAGGTATTTAAGAATTTAAAAAAGTTTACAAATGAAGGTTCTCTAGATGGTTGGATAAGAAGAATTATGGTAAATACATCACTTGATGCTATACGTAAAAATAAAAAACGAAAGTTCGATTCACAGATAGAAAGTGTTTCGTATCTCGCTCCTCAAAATGATTTTATAGAAGAATCATTAATGGCTGAAGATCTAATGTTAATTATAAATCAGATGCCTGAAGGGTATAAGCTAGTTTTTAATTTATACGCCATTGAAGGTTATTCACACAAAGAGATTGCAGAAACACTAGGAATTTCAGAAAACACATCCAAATCTCAATATTCAAGGGCGAGAGCTTATTTGAGAGAAATTTTAGAAAAGAACGGAATTGGAAGATAAAGATTATATAAAAGAGTTGTTCTCAAAAAAACTGGGTGACCATACAGAACCGGTAAACCCAGATATTTGGAGCGCAGTGAAAGCTCAAACTACTGCGTCAGTATCAACGGCAACAACAACACTTATAACAAAGGTTGTAGTAACTGCTGTTTCTGTACTTTCACTAACAGCTGGAGTGTATTGGGCTGTCAAAAAGAATAATACTTCAAACGTTTCAATTAACAAGCAAAATAGTATTCCTAAAGAAGGTGAGAATAAAAAGGTTTTTGTAGAGAATAAAGAAGTTAAACCTTCTCCTGCCGAAGAAAATGAAGATATTATAACTAGTATTAGCGCTGATGAGGTGAATAATTCAAAAGAGGAAAATAATGTTCATGTGTTTTCGGACTCTAGTTTTAAAGAGAATACAAACTATTCGGCTGATAGTATTCCGTTATATATTAAACAGAAGAGTACTGTACTAAGCAATACAGATTCTTTGAATAATCCAAATCAGAATAAAAAGATCTTAGCTGTTGAGAATGAGAAGAAAACTTTGCCTGAGTTTTCAATTATATCTCAAAATGATGACGGTGTATACGTGTTTAGTTTAGATACGGATGACTATGATTTCATTGAGTGGAGTTTTGGAGATGGAAATTACAGTACACAAAGAGAAGCAAAACACCTTTATAACTCTTCTGGTAAATATGAGGTCGAGGCAAGAATTATAAAGGGAGATTTACAAAAGAGAAGTACGGTTTCTGTGGGAAGTGAAGCTGTAGGAGAAATTGGTAAATTGCCAAGTGTTGTAACCTGTAACAATGACGGGTTTAATGATGCACTTGTTTTAGAAACAAAGAACCTATCGGATTTTCAAATTACCATTTTAGATCGTTCTAATCAAGTTGTATTTAAGTCTTCTGATGCAGCATTTAGCTGGGGTGGAATAGATTTAACAGGTGAACCGGTTGAACCAGGAAATTATGTTTATATTATTACTGCTGTTGATACGGCAGGAAATCCTATCAATGAGTATCAAATGATTGAAGTAAGAAGATAATTCAAATAATAGTTATTATTAAGCGATTGATAGAAGTTAAGCACTTTTGTTAATCGCTTTTTTTTTGCTCTTATATTTTAGGTTAATTTTGATTTATATATTTCTTTAAAAGTGAGAAAGTTAATTATTGTTCTATTCGTTTTCCTTAGCACTCTATGCAGTAGTCAGCTATTTTCTGTTAGTCCAAAACCAGGCTTGCATTTTGGTTTAAAACAAGTAAATTTTGATATAGATACAACCTTGCGTGCTTTCTACACAACAGATGGAACTAAACCTACTAAATATTCAAAAAAATTGCCAAGTACAATACGTATTTTTGGTAACACGGTGTTGCGTTTAACTTATTATAATAAACAGGGTAAAAGAGGAGATACTACACTTTCTTATTTTACGGAAAGAAACCATAATTTACCCGTGATTTCGCTCATTACAGACCCTGGAAATTTCTTCGATTATACTAGGGGAATTTATGTTAAAGGTTGCTGTGCAGATTCTATAGATCCTTATTTAGGTGCTAATTTTTGGAAGAACTGGGAAAGAGATGTAAACATTACTTTTTTCGAACCTAATGGAAAGATTGGTTTTAGTCAAGATGCGGGAGTTAAAATATTTGGAGGATATTCTGTCGGAAGACCACAAAAGTCATTAGCCATTATTGCAAGAAGTGCTTATGGAAATAAAAGATTTAACTATCAGATTTTTCCAAACATGAAAGAAGATAAGTTTAAGTCTTTTCTACTTAGAAATGCCGGAAGTGATATGCAAGAAGCACATGTGAGAGATGTATTTGCTACTCAGTTGGTTAAAAGTACGGGAATAGATATTCAAGAGTACAGACCAATAGTGGTTTACCTAAATGGCGAGTATTGGGGAATTTACAACCTTAGAGAAAAAATTAATGAACATTACATAGAATCACATTACAATATTGATAAAGATTCTTTAATTATTATGCGCCATAGAAATGGTAAACAGCACGGTAGTGTTAAACCATATAGAAATTTAATTAGCTACTTATCACGCAATAGGTTAGTTGAAAGGAAGGTACTTGACTATGTTTCATCTCAAATGGATATAGATAACTATATACTATACAACATTTGTGAAACGTATACGGCAAATGGAGACGCAGGCGGTAATATTCGTTACTTCAAAGGGGTAAATCCATCTACGAAATGGAGGTGGATATTTTATGATTTAGATATGGGATTAAACATGTCTTACAGTAAACAGCACTTAGAAAATACAATTCAAGATTTTACTACGAGTTCTTCTGAGAAATGGCCAAACCCAGCTTGGAGTACACTTATTATTAGGAAGATTTTAGAAAATGATTCTTTAAAACATTTATATATCAACCAGTTTTGTGATTTATTAAACACTAATTTTAGCAAAACTTTTGCCAACCAAACATTAGATCGTTTAGTGAAAGATGTAGAATCGGAGATCGATTTTCATTTGAAACGCTGGAAAATTTCTAGAAAAGGATACGATAAAAGCGTGCAAGATTTAAGGCTGTTCATAAACGAACGTCCTCAAGTTTTATTTAAGCACTTACAAGAAAAGTTTAACCTAGATAGTTTAACAAACGTAAAAGTTTTGGTAAACAATAAAGAAGGAAAAGTGAGGTTAAATACACTTAAAATTAAAGAAGAATTCAACGGAAAATATTTTAAAGGTGTACCAATTAAATTAGAAGCTGTTGCTTCTTTTGATTACGACTTTGTGGGTTGGAAAGGTAGAAAGGAAACACATCCAGAAATAGTTGTTTCTATAAATGAGGAAACTGTTTTTGAGCCGGTATTTAAGCAAAGAGAGTGGAGTATATTTAATAGAAAACTGCTTATTTCAGAGGTTAATACAAAGTATAAAGGAAAAGGAGATTGGATAGAAGTTTATAATAATAGCGATAAGCCAATTAATATGAAGGGCTTTCTTGTGAAAGATGAAAAGGAAAAGCACTTGTTTTCGATAAAAGATGATAGGGTAGTTGAGCCCAGAGGGTTTGTTATTATTTGTAAAGATAAGGCAGAGTTTACGACTATTTATGGCAACGATTTAAATGTTGTTGGAGGTTTAGATTTTGGTTTTAATGATAAAGACATCGTAAAGCTTTACGACAATAATAAAAGACTTATTCATTATTTAGATTTAAGTAATTATCAAGATGAGCAGAGTGAGCTAAATCTGAGTATTAGTGATTTAAGAAATCCTCTTACTACTTATTTTTTAGAGAAAGAAACACCCGGCAAGCCTTCTCTTTATTATTTAAACCTTTTAAAACAAGAAGCAGAAGATGCATTTTATAAAAAGCTTTTTTTTTATACCGGTATTAGTGCAGGATGTCTAGTTATTTTGCTTTTAATAGTTTATTTCACTAGAAAAAGAAGTGTTTCTTAACGTTTATGTTTTAGACTATTTTATTTTTACTGTATGAGAAACATTTTGTTGGCACTGATTAGCGTATTCTTCGGATCAAGCCTTTTCGTTCATGGGCAGTTTTATGTAAGAAAGTCCCCAACGAAATGGATGGTTGCAACAAACCTGAGTTTTATACAAGATGCAGGTCTTGGTTTAAAACAGGCTTTTGATTTCGAAAACACCTGGAATCATCAACTTTATCCATCTCAGTTAGTTTTCACTAAGAATATTAAAAAAACCTGGAGTTGGGAAGTTTTAGCTTCTTACAACGTGCTGTCTAATTCGAAAATAGTGAATTGTAGAGAAGATAATGGGGGATATTTTTTTGCTTTAGACGCACAAGTGCAATATAGCTTTGCGCAACATGATCTAAGGCGTAAGAAATTAGCGCGTTTAGAGCCCTTTTTAACGTCAGGTTTAGGAATTGCTTTCAGAGAGCCGTTATCAACCGGTTTTACACCTACAGTATCTTTAGGAGGCGGTTTAAATTTGTTCTTTACTCAAAGATTAGGGCTACAACTAAGAGGAGCACTTAAATACGGGATAACAGATAAATGGTGGTCAGAAGAAGCGAATTATTCGCAATTTAATGTTGGATTGGTCTACAGACAGTTACCAAAATCTAAGCGGTCAAAGCCGAACGCTAAAGCCAGACATAAGTGGACCAGAAAAAAAGCAAAATTTAAGAAACCGAAAACTTATAGAGTTTTGTAAAGTAGAGAATAAAAAAACCCTGAAGGTAACTTCAGGGTTTTTGTTGAGGTCCCGAGCGGATTCGAACCGCTGTACAAGGTTTTGCAGACCTCTGCCTAGCCACTCGGCCACAGGACCATTATTGGGCGACAAAAATAAGCAAAAAACTTTAAATCATCATCCAATTTGTTATTTAATCTCTTCTAAAGCCAGTAATCGGTTTTAAGGTGTCTATATTTTCTTCAATTATAATGGCAACATTGTTAACATCGCCATTTATTGGAGGAGTTAATTTAGTTACTTTAACACATATAGAATACAGATTACTTACATTCTCTTTAATGTTATTGATTATTCGTTGGCCTACGTGTTCTATCAACTTTGAACGTATAGACATTTCGTCTGAAACAATTTTATTGATGGTTACATAGTCAACAGTTTTGCTCAAATTATCTTCGAATGCTGCATCGCTAAAGTTGGTTGTTACAGAAACATCTACAATGTAGTGTCCGCCTATTTTTGCTTCTTCTGGTAAACAGCCATGAAATGCGTAAAGCTTAATACCGTTAACTTCAATCGTATGTTTCATGTTATGTTTTTAATTCCAAAACTTTATTGATACCAGATTCCATTCTTGAAATACTCTCTTCTTTTCCAATTAGTGAGGCTATTTCAAACATACTTGGGCCCATACCTTTACCTGTTAATAAAAGTCTAAAAGCAGGTAAAACAGCTCCGATTCCCATTTCTTTTTGCTCTAAAAATGTTTTAAATGCTGTCTCTATATTGTCGCTAGAAAAATCATTTATTGTACTTAGCTTGAGCGTCCACTCTTGCATTAATTCTGCAGTGTGTTCTTTCCATTTTTTCTTTACTGTTTTTGCATCATAAAGAGTAGGAGCAGAGAAGAAATAGTCACCTTCAGTAAGCATATCTTTTAGAAAGGTTGCTCTTTCCTTCATAAGTTGTACTACATTAATTAAGAAGCTTTCGTCATACGATTTACTTAAAAGTTTTTGTAGCTCTTGTGCTACATCTCGTTCGTCTGCTTTTCTTAAGTATTGTTGCTGGAACCATTTCGTTTTATCAGCATCAAATTTAGCACCAGCTTTTCCAACACGTTCTATAGAAAAAGCTTCAATAAGCTCCTCTAATGAAAATAACTCTTGTGTTGTTCCTGGGTTCCAACCTAAGAAAGCAAGCATGTTAATGAATGCTTCAGGTAAATATCCTGCTTCTCTATATCCGCTATAGAGTTCCCCATCCGCTGTAGTCCAATCAATTGGAAATACAGGAAAACCTAAACGGTCTCCATCTCTTTTAGATAGTTTACCATTTCCGTCCGGGCGCAAGAGTAAAGGAAGGTGAGCAAATTTTGGAGCATCCCATCCAAATCCTTTGTATAATAATACGTGGAGTGGAGCAGATGGTAACCACTCTTCACCTCTAATAACGTGAGAGATTTCCATAGTGTGGTCATCAACAATGTTAGCTAAATGGTAGGTTGGCATTCCATCGCTTTTAAATAACACCTTGTCGTCTAGGTTAGATGTGTTAACTACAACCCAACCACGTACTTCGTCTTCAAAACGAACATCTTCATTTCTAGGCATTTTGAAACGAATAACGTAGGGTTCGTTATTATCAAGTCTTCGCTGCACTTCATCTTGTGGCAAAGTAAGCGAATTTTGCATGTTTCCTCGTGTTATGGCATTGTATTGCCAATTAGGCATTTTCATTTGCTTGGCTTTATCTCTCATTTCTGTGAGAGACTCTGCACTGTCAAAGGCATAATAAGCCATACCGTTTTCTATTAGCTGTTCGGCATAAGGCTTATACATTTCTTTTCGCTTAGATTGTACGTAGGGTCCATAATCGCCACCAATACCTGGAGCTTCGTCCGGAGTGATTCCACACCATGCTAATGCTTCCATAATATAATCAAAAGCACCGGGTACAAACCTTGTTTGATCGGTGTCTTCTAACCTCAGGATAAAAGTACCGTTGTGTTTTTTGGCAAATAAATAATTGTATAATGCAGTTCTAACCCCACCCATATGTAAGGGTCCAGTAGGAGAAGGTGCAAATCTTACACGTACAGCTTTTTCAGACATCTTTTAAATTTTTGGCAAAGATAATGTAATCTAGGAACTGTTAATTTACTTGATGTGAACATATTTAGACATGTCATCTACAGAATAGTATTTATCTTAGTAGGTTGTTAATTACTAATTTGTGTCTATGGGAGTGTTTGAAGGGTTGTTAGAACAGATAGATAGGTTCATAAAAAAATATTACAAGAATCAGATGTTGAGGGGAGTGCTCTTATTTTTTCTGATTTTTTTAGCTGCTTTTATCGTAGTTACATTGTTAGAGTATTTCGGTCGTTTTAACACTGTAATTCGAGCCGTGTTGTTTTTTGGTTTTATAGCACTTAACCTAGTAATTTTTATAAAGTATTTTGTTGTGCCTTGTGCTAAACTGTTTTCCTTCGGAAAAAGAATTTCAAGAAAGCAGGCTGCAGCTATTATTGGATCCTTTTTTCCGGATATTAAAGATAGATTATTAAATACTTTACAGTTAAATCAGAATGTTGAGTCTAACATTGGTAATATAGAATTGTTGAGGGCGAGTGTGTCGCAACGTGCAAAAACAATGAGCGCAATTCCTTTTACAAATGCCATAGATTATAAAGAGAATAGAGGGTATTTAAAGTTTTTAATACCGGTTGTTTTTTTACTGGTCCTTTTAGGCGTATTCCTACCTAATGCTTTTAAGGATAGTACAACGCGGTTATTTAACTATAACGAAAAGTTTGTTTTACCTACTCCGTTCGATTTTAATTTATTGACGTCTAACCTAACGGTAGAAGAGGGAGAAACACTTGAGATTGATCTTGAGATTGTTCCTAAGCAAGGCGAAGAGCTGCCAACAAAAGTGTATTTAAAGAACAGTAGAGGATTGTTTTTAATGAAACGGAATAAAAAGAATCGTTTCAGCTATCCGATGTTAAAAGTGGATAAACCTCAGTCTATCTCATTTAAAAGTAATGGTTTTGAGAGTGATTTATATAGTGTTTCGGTGGTTGGCAAGACCGTAGTTACCTTGTTGGAGGTTAGATTAAATTATCCAGCGTATCTAGAATTGGAGGACAAAGTAATTCGTAACGTGGGAGATCTTGTTGTTCCTGAAGGCACCAAGCTTGAATGGAATGTAAAAACTGAAAATGCAAAACAGGTAAATGTAAAGTTTGATAAGGAGAATAAGGTTTTTAAGGTACCTGGTTTTCGTTTTGATTTTACTGCACTTAGCTCTTCACGGGTAACGTTTTTATTAGAGAATAGTTTTATTGACAAGTTTGATAGTCTAGCGTTTGCTGTAGATGTAGTCAAAGATGGGTATCCATCTATTCAGGTAGACCAGTTTATTGATTCTCTATCGCCAACGGTGAGGACATTTAGTGGTTTAGCAGAAGATGATAAGGGTCTTCGAGACAGTAAATTTATTTACAACGTCACGGATAAGGAAGGTAATGTAAGAAGCGAAGCACAAGCTGTTCCTGGAGTTCGTGGGGCGAAGTCAACAATCAATATGTTGTTTGATATTTCTTCGGTTCCTTTAAATAGCGAGGATAAGCTAACTTATTATTTTGTGGTGTTTGATAATGATGCGGTCAATGGGTATAAGTCATCAAAAAGTCAGGTTTTTACATACAAAGCGCCGTCTAAAGATGAGGTTGCTGAGCAAAGAGAAGAATCAACAAATGCAGCGAAATCCTCTATAAGTGATCTTTTTAAAAGGAGTGAATTGTTCAAAAGTGAGGTAAATAACTTAAAGAAAGATTTGTTTGAGTCAAAGAATACAGACTGGAATCAGATGCAGCAAATTGAGGCTTTGAAGAAGGAGCAGATGGCTATTCAGAAAGAGTTGGAGAAGGTTAAAAAAGAGCTAGAAAACTCAATGGATGATAAAGAAAAGTTTAGTGAAGTAGACGAAGAATTGGCAGAGAAACAAAAGTTGATTGAAAGTCTCATGGAGAGTATGATGGATGAGGAAATGATGGACTTACTTAAGCAGTTAGAGGATATGATGGCTCAACAAGATCAAGAGAGTATTCAAGAGATTTTGGAAGAAATGAACATGTCTAGTGAGGAAATGAGTAAGAATTTGGATAGGACCTTAGAACAACTTAAAAAGATGCAAGTTGAAGAAGAGTTGGACGAGGTGATTGATAAGTTAAATGAGTTAGCTTTAGAACAAAAGAGACTAAGCGAAAAGTTGAAGTCAGATTCAATTTCGAGTGAAGACGCCTTCGAGAAACAGGAGCGTTTGAAAGATGAGTTTAAGAAACTTGAGGAGGAATACAAAGATGTTTTAGATAATAATAACGACTTGGATAGACCTCTTGGACTTGATGATTTGGAAGAGGATAGAGAAGAGGTAGAGGATAAACAACAGGAGTCTTCTGAAAATTTACAGAAAGATAAAAAGACTAAAAGTGCTGAAGCAGGTGAGAAAGCTGCGAAGAAGATGAAAGAAATGGCTGCTAAAATGGAGTCGATGCAGGCTCAAAGTAAAGCGGGTCAAGCGGAGGAAGATATTGATACCTTACGCGGTATATTAGAGAGTTTGATGGAACTGAGTTTTAACCAAGAAGAGAATATGATGGCTTTCGGTGTTATCCGTCCTACAGATCCTTTATACACTAGTTTGGGAAGGATGCAAAGGTCGATAATCGACGATAACATACCGGTTCAAGATAGTTTGCTGGCGTTAGCGAAGCGCGTTCCTAAAGTATCTGCTTTTGTTGATAAAGAATTGGCAACCATTCGCATGAATTTCAACGTTATTCCTGATGATATTGACGAGAGAAGAACGACTGCGCTGGAGGTTAAGCAGCAATATGTGATGACTGCGTTTAATAACTTAAGCTTGTTTTTGAATGAGACGCTCCAAAATATGCAGAGTGATATGCAGAGCGATAAATCAGGATCGGGTAGTTGTGACAATCCTGGTGGTTCAGGAAAAAAAGGTAAGAGCGGTGAGTCCATGGATGGTATGAAAGAAATGCTTAAGAAGCAGTTAGAGTCTATGAAGAAGGGTATGAATCCGGGTGGTGATAAACCAGGTGGTTCGGACGGCGTTCCTATTCCTTTTGGAAGTAAACAGGCTGCTCAAATGGCAGCACAACAAAATGCTATTCGGGAGAAGTTGAACCAGATGAAAAATGATTTAAACAAAGAAGGTCAGGGTAAGGGTAATGAGTTAAATAAGTTACTGCAAGAGTTAGAAGATCAACAAGAAAGATTAATTAATAAAGATTGGAATGCTAATTTGATAAATAGGCAACAGGATATTTTAACTCGTTTGTTAGAGAGTGAGAAAGCATTGGAAGAGCGCGGGTTTGATGAAAAAAGAGAAAGTAAAGAAGGTGAAAACAATCAGAATGGTAACCAAATTCAATTTATTGAGTATAACAAATTGAAAGCACAGCAGATTGAGTTGTTGAGGTCAGTTAGCCCTGAGTTCGATAGATACTATAAAGAACGTGCGAGTGAATACTTTAATAGAGTAAATTGATGAAAGAAGGTTTTAAGTTGCTTGACTCTTTGGTGCTGTCAGCAACACTTGAAAACTTGTCAAAGATTGAGTCTTTGATTGATAGAGTTTGTATTGAGTTATCAGTTAATCCTGATTTATATGGTAATGTTCTTATTGCCGTTACGGAGGCGTTTAACAATGCGGTTACACATGGTTCATTGAGCACTGAAAAAACGGTTAAGGTGGATGTTTTGTCTAGTGACGGAGGGTTTATGATAAGTGTTAGTGATGGTGGTCAAGGCTTTGATTTTAACAATCTCCCAGACCCTACAGCTCCAGAGAATTTAGAGAAAGAGAATGGTAGAGGGATTTTTCTTATGAAAAATTTAGCGGATGAGGTTGAGTTTTTGGACAATGGTTCTCAAGTGCGCCTTGTTTTTAATCAAAATTGATGATAGAAGTTGTAGACGATTCTAATTATTTACCACATTTAAATGTGCTTCGTTTTCAGCAATGGATAGAGTCTGTTGTTAGGAAAGAAGGTAAGTCTTTAGGAGAATTATGTTTTGTTTTCGGTAGCGATGATTGGCTCTTGGAATATAATAGGAGTTATTTGAAGCATGATTATTATACTGATATTATAACGTTTGACTATTGCAGCGAGGATGTTGTTTTTGGTGATCTACTGATCAGTGTGGACCGAGTTGATGATAATGCGAAAGTTAATAATGTTCCACGTGAAACTGAGTTGCTCAGGGTGTGTGTTCACGGAGTTTTGCATTTGTGCGGTTATGGTGACAAATCTTCTGACGAAGTTCTTGTAATGAGGCAAAAGGAAGATGCTTATCTTTGCACTTATTAGTGTTCCACGTGAAACTGTTATTATGTTAAAAGAATATGATGTTGTAGTTGTTGGTGCCGGCCATGCAGGATGTGAAGCTGCTAATGCAGCTGCGAAGATTGGATGCTCGGTGCTGTTAATCACCATGAATATGAATACAATTGCACAGATGAGTTGTAATCCAGCTATGGGCGGTGTTGCGAAAGGTCAAATTGTAAGAGAAATTGATGCTCTAGGTGGAGGTTCTGGTCTTGTGTCAGACAAGAGCGCTATACAGTTTAGAATGCTTAATCGTTCTAAAGGTCCGGCTATGTGGTCGCCAAGAACACAGAATGATAGAATGCGTTTTGCCGAAGAGTGGAGATTGTTGCTGGAGCGAAATGTGAAGGTTGATTTTTGGCAGGATATGGCTATCGGTCTTATTGTTAATTCAGGAAAAGTAGAAGGTGTTAAGACTTCCATTGGAGTAGATGTTATGGCAAAGTCGGTAGTTCTGACTAACGGGACTTTTCTGAATGGTTTAATCCATTTGGGAGAAAAACAATTTGGAGGAGGAAGAGCGGGAGAGAGAGCTTCTCATGGAATGACAGAAGAATTGATGGGTCTGGGTTTCGAAGCCGGACGAATGAAAACAGGTACTCCACCGAGAGTTGATGGTAGGTCTCTTGATTATACTAAGATGGAAGTTCAGGATGGTGATGACGTTGTTGGGAAGTTCAGTTACTCTAAAGAAACGAGTGCCTTGACTGTACAACGTCCATGTCATGTTACTTATACGAATCCTGAAGTGCATGAGTTGTTAAAAGAGGGTTTTGATAGAAGTCCAATGTTTAATGGTGCAATTAAGTCTGCTGGACCAAGGTATTGTCCGTCAATTGAAGATAAAATATCTCGTTTTGCGGGCAGAGATAGGCATCAGATTTTCGTTGAGCCCGAAGGTTGGAATACTGTCGAGATTTATGTGAATGGTTTTAGTACATCATTACCCGAGGATGTTCAGTTGAAAGCGATGCGTTCGATTGCAGGTTTTGAGAATGCAAAGATGTTTAGACCAGGTTATGCTATAGAGTACGATTATTTTCCTCCTACGCAGTTGAAGCATACATTAGAGACTAAATTGGTTGATGGTTTGTTCTTTGCGGGTCAGATAAACGGTACCACAGGATATGAAGAAGCTGCTTGTCAAGGATTGATGGCAGGAATAAATGCAGCGAATAAAGTGTTAGGAAGAGAGCCTTTTATTTTAGATAGAAGTCAGGCCTATATTGGTGTCTTAATAGATGATTTAATAACAAAGGGCACCAAAGAACCCTACAGAATGTTTACGTCGCGAGCGGAGTATAGGATACTATTACGTCAGGATAATGCGGACTTGAGATTGTCAGCGGTCGGTCATGCTTTAGGTCTCGTGACTGATGAAGCATTGAGTTTAGTAAAGGCTAAGGAGTCTGGAACGGCTGCGCTGATAAAAGAGTTGAATAAAGTTGGAGTTTCGCCAGATGTATTAAATCCTGTATTGAATTCTAAGGGTTCCTCTTTGGTAACACAACAAGTTAAGTTGTCGAGCCTTGTTACGCGTCCACAAATTTCTTTAACAGATCTAATTCCTTTAGATTCAGCTTTGGAGGAAAAAGTAGGAGAGTTAAGTGCTGCGCATGGTGATATTGTAGAGCAAGCTGAAATTCAAATGAAGTATGAAGGTTATATCAGAAGGGAGGAAGATACGGCTAAGAAGTTATCTCGTCTTGAGGGTGTGAAGATGGCAGAGGACATTGATTTTAGTAAGTTAACTAGTTTGAGTTCTGAGGCAGTTGAGAAACTGACTAAGATTAGACCTACAACTATTGGTCAGGCTTCAAGAATATCTGGTATATCGCCTAGTGACATTTCAGTATTATTAATTTATATGGGACGGTAGTTCCACGTGAAACAAATGAATCAAATAGAAAATTGTCCAGTATGTGGACACCAACAGCAAGAACTTTTCATGAATGTGAAAGATCACATGATTACTCAAGAGATGTTCAAGATTGTAAGTTGTAAAAAGTGTGGGTTTCACTTTACTAATCCAATTCCAGAAAAGAAGGATATAGGTGCTTACTACAAATCTGAGGAATACGTTTCACACAGCTCTTCAAATAAGGGCTTTGTTAATGCATTGTATAATAAAGTTCGTAAGATTACCTTGAAGCAAAAAATTAGATGGATAAAGCGCGAAACAAGCTCTGATCAACTACTAGATATTGGTTGTGGTACGGGACACTTCTTGAAAGAAGCAAAGGAAAGTGGTTTTCACGGTACAGGTCTAGAACCTGACAAGGAAGCGAGAGATTTTGCGAAAAGAGAAAATGATGTTGTTGCGTTTCCTTTGGATGATTTATATACACTGAAAGAGAACAGCGTAGGTGCTATTACCTTATGGCACGTATTGGAACATGTATATGATTTAAAGAAAGATATTCTAGAGTACAGAAGAATTTTAAAGCGCGATGGTGTGCTATTTATCGCTGTTCCTAATATGGGTAGTTACGATGCTCAATATTATAAAGAGGATTGGGCAGCGTATGATGTTCCTCGACATTTATATCATTTCCAGAAAGGAGATATTGATAAATTTTTCTGTTGTAACGGTTTCACGTTGCAGAAGGTGATTCCAATGAAGTTTGATTCATTCTATGTTTCAATGTTATCTGAAAAGTATAAGAGCGGAAATTTATTAAAAGCGTTCTTTATCGGTTGTATTTCTAACTTTAAAGCAAGAAAGTACGGTTATTCTAGTCAAGTGTATGTTTTAAAAAGAGAATAACTAATTTGTTAGTTAAAAATACTTCTATTTTTAACGGAAAGAGCCTTCAAACACTGTTTTGTTTTACGCAGTAACATTCTATACTAGAAAAAGCTACAAACGTCTTATTTTGCTTTTATTTAAGCCGTTTTTTTAGCTGTTGCTTAAAATTGGTTCTGTCCAATCTCCATATTCTTTAATCAAATCAATTAACGCTTCAACTGCTTCAGATTCTGGAACGTTCTTCTTTACAACCTCTTTTTCTTTGTATAAATGAATTTTTCCTGGACCGGTACCAACATAGCCATAATCCGCATCAGCCATTTCTCCAGGTCCGTTCACAATACATCCCATAATTCCAATTTTCACTCCTTTTAGATGTGAGGTGTGTTGCCTGATTTTAGCTGTAGTTTCCTGTAAATCAAATAGTGTTCTTCCGCAGCTAGGGCAAGATATATATTCTGTTTTACTAATTCTCGTACGTGTAGCTTGGAGAATCCCAAATGATGTGCTGGTGGTTAATTGGTATGGGAGGTGCACCTCGTTTCTTATGTAAATACCGTCACCAACCCCGTCAATTAATACGGAACCAAGGTTAGATCCGTTTGATAATTGAAAAAGCTCTTCATCTGCTATGTTTACATCGTGGGCAAGAATTACGGGTATATCAATAGAATGTTTGTGTAATTTTTCTATAAATAGGCGAATGGTTTGTGTGTATTCAGCGTTATTTGTGGATAGAATAAGTACAGTGTTGCTTAAATTTTCTAATGGTTTAACTAATTCGTTTTCAGCATTCCAACTTAAAAAATTAAGGGTTTTATGTCCGGCGTTTAAAGTAGTAATCGATTTGTGAAAAGGATAATGGTGCGCCTTGGTTGTGTAGTTGTTGATCCAAGTATCGTAATCAGAAACTATTCCGAGTGTTCCTGGAACTTCAAAGTCTATGGTTCGTTCGCCAGTATAAATGAAGTCACAGGCTAAGTCGCGTTGGTTCCATTTATCTACTTCTTTACTATAAGCATGTCCAAATCCAAAAAGATGTGAGGGTTTGATATGTTCTAAATTGCTTAAATCTCCGAACACGACTGGCGTATTTTTACCTCCAATATTTTGTACAGAAGTAGAAGCTCTTTTTTCATAAGTGTATGGATTGTAGTAGGTTAGAGCGTTATGTTCGAGGTTTTCAATTGATTCATTTTGTTCGTAAAGATTTACGAGCTTTTGTGCCACAGGTATTTCAGCTTCAGGTGCTTCTGTTAAACTAACGCGAATAGTATCTCCTAAGCCGTCTGCTAATAGCGCTCCAATACCAACTGCAGATTTAATTCTTCCATCTTCTCCATCGCCAGCTTCGGTTACTCCCAAATGTAACGGGTAGTTCATGTTTTCTTTAATCATTGTTGCAACTAAGAGCCTGTACGCCTGTACCATAACCAGTGTGTTGGAGGCCTTCATGGATATAACGATTTCATGGAAGTCGTTTTTTCTACAAATGCGTAAAAATTCCATGGCAGATTCTACCATTCCTTCAGGTGTATCGCCGTATTTGCTCAGAATTCTGTCGGATAAAGAGCCGTGATTAGTACCTATTCTCATGGCTGTTCTATGTTCTTTGCAAAGCAGCACTAAAGGGGTAAACTTTTCTTCTATTCGGTCTAACTCAGACTGATAACTTTCAGTAGTATATTCAATTTCTTCAAACTTCTTTTTGTCAGCATAGTTTCCTGGGTTAACCCGTACTTTTTCTATGATCTTCGCTGCAATTTCTGCTGCATTTGGAGTGAAATGTATGTCCGCAACAAGTGGAGTATCGTAGCCTTTATCACGTAATCCTTGTTTGATATTTGCTAAGTTTTCCGCATCTTTTTTAGATGGAGCCGTAAGTCGAACGAGTTCACAACCTGCATCTATCATGCGTATAGATTGTTCAATAGATCCTTCGGTGTCCATTGTATCTGTAGTGGTCATACTTTGTACGCGTATAGGAGCTTTCCCGCCTATGCTTGTATTTCCTACAGTTACCTCACGGGTAACAAATCTTGTGCGCTTTATGGTTGAATTACAGTATTTCATTTGTGATGCGTATCTTAATGTTTATCAACTAACCAACACTTATTTATTGGCTTTGTTTAATTTCTTCTATTATTTGATGTATTTGTTCAGCATGTCTAGCTAAGCCGTAAGTTCGGTTTATTTCACTATTTCGTTGCTCAATATCTGCTTCATCCATCGGTTCCGCGATAAGTGACGCAAGTGTTTTAGTGATCTCTTCTTTGTTGTCTTTAACTGTGCAAAGATGTGCTAAACCTGTACCCTTAATCATTGCTGTATTGGCTAATACGTGTCCACCATTACATAATGCATTAATTAGTTTGTGTTTAATGCCGGTAGATTGAAAGGTAATTAAAAGGTTAACTCCAGCGTTTCTGATCAAAGTGTTTAGTTTTTCGTTACTTGGAGTATCATGTAAAACGGTGTTTGGATAGCTTTGAATTGTGATTTTCAATGTTTTGGGTGGATTTTTCCCAGCGATAACAAAAGGTATGTTGTAATCTTTGTTTATGTTTTCTAAGGCCCAAAGAACAGCATGCTCGTTTTCTTTTACGGATAAGTTCCCATGCATGAGAATATAAGGTTGAGTGTCTCTCTTTTTATTACTCCAACTGAGCGGGTTGGCTACAGGTAAGAAATATGCATTTTTGTACTTAACCTGAAAGTAATCTTGGTCTTTATGCGATACCGTAAAGTTTTTGTCGGCTTCTATGAAGTACCGTTCATGTTGCTTTAATTTGTAAGCTTCTATTTTGAAAAACAGGCGTTTAAACGAATTTTTCTCTACTTTAGCGAGTTGTCGGTAATAGTCGTGCTCAACGTTGTGTGATCGTATAAGTTTAATTCTATTTTTTAAAGCTTTGTGGTTCAAAAGTGCAGTGGTGTGCTGACCTTCAAACAGTATCGGAGCCTTATCTTTAAGTAAGGTATTTAGCAGTTCTTGAGATGCACGAGATTTTACAATAAATGGTGAAAACGAGAGTAAAGATTTTAAGCTGTTTTTCCTCTTATAGTAATCTACAACATCTGCAACATCGAGTAGTTCATTTCTTTCACCTCGTCCGTATTCAAAGCAATGTAAATGAACATGATATCCGCTTTCTTTCAATGCTTTACACCTGTGGTATACATCAATTACTCCTCCGTAATCATAAGGATATGGAACATCGAACGAAATTACGTGTATGTTTTTCACAGCTTTGAGTTTTATACAAAAATAACAGAACGTTTGAATTCTCTTGTTATTATGGTGTAATCGGGTTTTATGTATAGATGGATTCGAGTGTTTTACATTCTGACTCCCAGTTTAAGATTTTTGCTGTATTTCTGCAATTTTCTTCGAGCCTTTTTGCTTCTGAATCGTCAGTTAATATTGCGTTTATGGTTGCTGCAATATGTTTTGGTTCATGGTTTTGTATTACTTTTCCAACTTTATATGTGTTGACAATATTTGCTACTTCAATCATATTACTGGCTACAATAGGTGTAGTGGTGTGTATGTAGTCAAAGACTTTATTGGGTAGAGAAAATTTATAATTTAAGTTGGTTGCTTTATCCAGCGTTAAACCTACGTGGGCATAGTAGGTATAGTTCATCATTTCTGAGTAGGGAACTCTTCCTATAAATTGTACTTTTTCTTTCAAGTTTTCTTGTTTCACTTGCTTTTTTAATTCCTCAATTATATCGCCAGATCCTACAAATAGAAGAATTGCGTTATCTATGAAGTGCATTGCGGAAACAGCTTCTTCTGCACCTCTATCTATATTAATACCAGCGCCTTGAAGAATAATTATGTTCTTATCTGTTGGTAATCCAAGTGCTTCTTTGGTTTTTAAATTGTGCGGTTTCCAGCGTAAAGAGATATTTCTAACCACTTTGATGTTGACACCATATTTTTTTCTGTATTTATTCGCTATCGATTCATTTACAGTGTAGATATAGCTCAGTTTTGGAAATATCCATGCTTCTATACTCTCCCAAATTCGTTTTACACGTGGTCGACTGGTGAGTTCTGGTACTTCGGTGAAATATTCATGAGTATCATATACCAGTTTGCAATTTCGCTTTGTCTTACTTGCCAAATAGTTAGCAAGTAAAGTGTCTAAATCGTTTGATACAAGTACATCGGCTTTTTTAAAAGATAAGTAGAGAAAAAGACGTAGATTATAGAAGGCATAGAACAAAGCTCCTTTTGTAAATATCAGTGGAATTCGATGTGTTCGGTATTCCCTTGTGATGGGTTGTGAATTTTTTAATTTGCGTCCTACAAGGAGTACATCAAACCCTTTGTTTTTAAGAAAAGTACACACTTTGTGGACGCGCTGGTCGGTGTACAAGTCGTTGGTTACAGATACTATTGCTCTTTTTTGCTTCACAGCTTCAAAGTTAATAGAATCATGGGTTAATTTGAATATAGTGTTGGTCCGCATCAATTTTAGCACGAGCACCTAAGGGCAGTATAAATTTATTTATTACGTGTCCAATCGATGCTCCGCCATAAGCCGGAACCCGGAAATTACTAAAATAGCCTTCTAAAACTTCTTCTAAGCTAAAGGATTCTTCTGGGTTTTCTGCTTCGCAGTTAGAAAATTGTCCTAGTATTAATCCACTTATGTCGTTAAATATTCCTGCTGATTGTAGTTGATATAGTAGTCTGTCGATTCGATATGGTTCTTCGTGTGTTTCTTCGAGAAATAGGAGTTTGTCTTTAAAGTTGAGTCTATCTTGTGTGCCAATCATTGAAGCAATTACACTTAAATTACCTCCAATTATTGAGCCGTAGGCGTCTCCAGAGCTGTATGTTACTAGGTTTGACCTGTCTTTAAACGGATTTCTCAGCGTTCGTGCAGGTTGGGTTTGTTCTAGTTGCGCCTTAAATTCGGATATGGCAAATTCGTTCCACGTGGAGTAGCCCATTAGTCCATGATAGGTTACCAAACCCGTGTGTTCAGTGATATAGTTTAGAAGGGAAGTAAGATCCGAGTATCCCATAATTATTTTCGGATTATTTCTAATTAAATCTAAGTCTAGCTTGGGTAGTAATTTTGCACATCCCCAGCCTCCGCGCATTGCTATAATGGCTTTTACCTTCGGGTTAGTTATTAAATCATGTAATTCATCAACTCTTTTATCGAGAGTAGAAGAGAAGTATCCGTTTTGGGTGTAAAGTGATTTTGCTTTGAGTACTGAATAACCGAGGCTTTCAAGCGACTTAGTTGCTTTTGTTATGTAGGTCGGATTAAATACGGCGCCAGAAGGTGCGAAGAGTGCTACGGTTGCACCCTTTTTTAGTTTTGGCGGATAACTTATGCGTTGTGCTATATGTTTATTCGTTTCTAAGGTACTACCAATTAACGAAAGACTACTTCCTACTAGTAATGAGGATTTTATAAAATCTTTTCTTTTCATTCTTGCTCTCTTCGGTAAATTGTTAAGGTGTATTTGTGCTTGTTCTGAGGTTGCGGATGTAAGGTATAACGCAAAAGATTTTCACCAGTAAGTGTAGTGTCCGTCCAAAATTTACCGGCGTCATAATTAGTTCTAGTCACACTTATGGTATCTATATGATTCAATATAGTTGTTAAAAAGTGCAGACTATCCGATTCAAATTCGAAGCGATAATCATTTTTGTTCGCAGTAATATTTAGTTGAGGTAGAAGTGAATCTAACGCTTTTAAATGTAATTGAACAGTAGATTGATGCTTTTTCCAGTCTTTTATAGCATCAAATGTGCTTATGATTTGCGTGTTTATGGCTTTTTCCTTTTTCTTAAGTTGCGCGGTTTCATTATTACAGCTTGATAATAAGAGAAATAGAAAGATAATTTTGATAAATTGCATGATATAAAAATACATAGTATAGCGAGAATTTTGTAGTTTTATTACAAATAACCTTTTATGAATAACCAAGAATTGGGTGCTTACGGAGAAAGCCTGGCTGTAAATTACCTCAAAAAAAATCAATATGAAATTCTAGACATGAATTACCGATTTGGAAGAAACGAGGTGGATATTATTGCTACGTATAATGGTTATATCCGGTTTATTGAGGTAAAAACACGTGTGACGGCCGAGATTGGTGAACCTTGGCGAGCGGTTACACCGTCTAAACAAAAGCAAATTATTAAGGTTGCCAATCAGTATGTTATAAGTAATTCAATCGATTTAGAAGTAAAGTTTGATGTAGTATCAATAGTTACTAACTCCTACCGTACCAATGTTGAGTTAATTCAAGATGCTTTTATACCTATGTGATTAATCAAAAAAGTTTAAATTTGTCCACTCGGTCTCATAGGCTAACTGATTCTTTTTGGAATTTAGTTTTACTACGTGTCCATACCGGCCCCATAGCGCAACTGAATAGCGCATCAGATTTCGGCTCTGAGGGTTGGGGGTTTGAATCCCTCTGGGGTCACTAAGAATGCAAAACCTACTGCGATAGCAGTGGGTTTTTTCGTTTGAAACCGTTTCGAATTCATTCGAAAAAGGAATCAAGCGTAAACAACCCAAAGTGCGAAGCACTAGGTTTTGTATTCGGAATTCGGACTCATGAGGGATCACGTAAGTAATTCTGTTTTTTAAAGAAGAACTTTAGTTTTTCAATTTTTCCACAGTAAATAATTAATCAGTTACATGTTCAGGGTTATATAGTTTGTATGTTTCGATTAATATTGAGAGGGTCAAGTTTTTAAACAGCGGGTATGTCCATTCTCTTTAAAAGATAAATTTCTATATATAATTATAGAGATAACTACCTCTCAGAATCAACAGATTGATTATCGTTAATAGTAAGCGTTATATATAACGTTTAGAGCTTGAAAAACATTTATTTCTACCACATTTTTAACACGTTATATCGTTTTCTGTAATACTCCTACTTCAGGTTGTGAGAAAGTATTTGTTTGCTTCTATTTATAAACTCAAGATGTTTAAAGTAAATTTTCTTTTACTAACTTTGGTCACAGCAAATAGACACAACGACAGTTGAATTATTTTCTTTTATTATTATTTACACCTTTTGTAATAGTAATTTTTGACCGGTCTTTAAAAAACTCACACTTATGTTTTTTCACAAATACTACCCACTTTTATTTATTTTCTTTCTAGCAAGTTGCAATGCTATTGAAGAGGAGGTGGATTTTTCTTGTTCGAAACTTGAATCCGAAGTTAAAAAATTTAGACAAGACCTTTTTAGCGACAATAATGTGGATAAAGCTTTTTTATTTTATGATTCAATTACGAAGCTTAACTCTCCTTGTTTAAAAGGTGAACTTGGCATTGCACTTGGTTTTGATTTAGGGAACTATTTTTTTTTCCAAAAAGTGCTAGATTCTGCAATCTATCATTTTCAGAATACCTTAGCGTTGGCAGAAGCAAACCGCGATAATCATAGCCTTGCAGCACTAAAAACAAATATTGGAGCAACATACTTGGGAATGGGCTTTACGCGATCAGCGGCTAAGTACTTTATGGAAGCCAGAATTTTAATGGAAGAATCCAGTATACGTGATGAGAACTACTGGATAACCTGTGTAAATCAAGCTGTTGCTCATATTGAGCAAAAAGATTATGCCTATGCGATTAAACTATTAGATGAAGTTGATATCACTTACTCAAATAGTGTTAAATTTCTTCATGCCACGAATAGGGCAAAACTGGCTGGGTTAATGAAAAATGAGCCTCTATTTCTTAAGTATATAAGACTTTCTGAGTCCGTCGTTGATTCCCTTCCTCACTATAAAAACATGTACAGTGAGGTTGCGATTGAGTATTTTTTAAAGTTTAATAATCTCGAGAGTTTAAAGTCTATATGGCCTCAAGTCCGCGATCAATACCATGATTCACAACCTCATTTACAGCTTTTAATTCAACGCTTGTCTTTGCGTGTTAATAACGAGCTGTTAGGGGG
Source organism: Lishizhenia sp. (assembly GCA_965656535.1). GTDB lineage: Bacteria > Bacteroidota > Bacteroidia > Flavobacteriales_D > Crocinitomicaceae > Lishizhenia. The sequence goes on along the minus strand of CBFHKX010000001.1, from coordinate 290,919 downwards.
TAAGACAGAATTGGACCGTCTTAGACATTTGGTTTTAAAGGAGGGTGACCTAGAAGATCAATTAAGTTTGGTAAACCTGTTAATAGACCAATCCTATAAGTTAAATTCTGATAAAGAGCTAATCATACTTTTGAAAGAACGATACAACCTTAATGAGGAGCTTCATCAAGCGCTCAATTTAAGTGATCTCAAAGATTTCTATGAATTTTCTGAGATTAATAAACTGGAACGAACCAACCAAAAATTAACTAGCGAAAAGAAATTCTTGGAATTAAGACATGCAAATACTAAGTATTTTATTTCTTTACTTGCATTAGTGCTTTTGCTTTCAATTGTTTCGATTATTCTGATAGTAGTTGATCGAAATCGGAAAGCTACAATCACTAAAGTTAAAGAAGCACTGGTAAAAGAACGCATTAATCAAGCTTTTCAGCGCGAAATAAAGTTAGAAAAAAGACTTTCATTTGAAGCTAAACGAAACTCTTCAATTTTGAAAAAGCTGGGTAAATTTCAAATTTTAAAAAAGCAATTAGATGACTTTTTTAGAGATATTTATAGCAGTTCTTCTAGCTTGACTGACATGAAAGAAGCGTTGAAGAATGCTCAAGTTAACCTTAATTCTTTCTTTCATAATTATACCGACCTTGCGATTTTAGGTATGACTAATAATACCCAAATTGCTTCTAAGAAACAATTACAAAAACAGTTTTCCTCAAAACTCTCTGACTTGGAAATAGACGTTGTAGATATGATCCTTAGAAGTTTTACTTCGAAAGAGATTGCATTATTGATGTCGAAAAGTGAAAAGACAGTTGAATATTACCGTCGTAATATTCGAAAAAAACTCAATATAAATTCAGCTGATGATATTAAAACTGAACTGGAATCTTTTGTGCCAGATCATTACTGAACATTCTGAAGTGAAATACTTTTTATCTTTAAGCAATAAGGCAAAAAAATAGTTATCTGCTTTATTGAAAGAGTTATGTTTATAAATTTCACCCCTAAAACCCTTACTTATTTAACCCTAATGTTTAACACTTTAATTATATATAAAAAAACATTTATAACTACTATGTATTATTTGATTTAGTAGTTTTCTCTTGTAAAAAGCGTAGCACATATGTTAAATTTAATACCCTAATAAGATGCATTTAAGTTGTTTATATTAGAATGTAAGTAAAAATCTTATTAGTTTTGTATTTTTATAATTCCTAAGTCAAATTATTATGTATAAGATATCTGTCGTACGCTTATCCGTACAACTTTACGAAAATCTGCAAAAACAAATTGATGTTAATGCTCTTCAAAAATTTTTCACAATTCTTTTTTTTTCCGTTTCATTTACGCTGTCTGCTCAAGAAAGTTTTATTGAGTCTGGAGAAGATACTAGGAAAGGTAAGAGAGAGGTCTTGTTTAACCACGTAGATCAAATAATTGATTTTCTAGTGGAGAATGAAAAATTAACTATTCGAAGAATACAAATTTTAGATGGTTTTAATGCTCTAGAAGGGTATAGTTATAAAGCAAAGAGATATAGAGCTTCTGTTGTACAAAAACCGCAATTGAACCTCTCGAATGCTAATACTATTGATTTTTGGAAAATGGAATTAGATGGAGTAAAAGCATATTATACTATATACCTCCAGATTTCTGACTCTGAAACACAAAGGTTCAACTTTGAATTTGAGTTAGAAGATAATAAATGGAAAATCATTATTTAATTAATTACCTCATGAAGTCAATATTTATATTTTTTATAGCCCTACTTACGTCAATTGTTTCTTTCGGACAATTTACAGGTTCTAACAAAACAATTAACACTGGTGATTTTAGGTTTGGTAACGGTTCCCAGTTGTCCATCAATTCGGCTGGAACTGTTTTACAACCATTTTATCTGAATGGCAGTTCTTGGAGAAAGTTAACCTATTCAACTTATCCTTTAGACATGCGATTTGGGGTCGGTGGAACTGGATCAAGCGAATGGAATTTGGAGGGAACGATGGTTAATAACCCAGTTATGGCTAATCAAGTTTTTGATGACCAGGGCTTTACAATTACTTCTGGTAATGTTGGATATGGTGTAATTAAGGTAAGGGGTACTATTACAGTTGGTACAGCAGTGTTGGAGCTTACAAACACCTTTACTACTGGTTCGCAGGCTAATTATACAGAGGTTGTAACGACAATAAAAAACATAGGTTCAACTACAGCTAGTAATTTACGTTTTTGGACGGGTACTAGAGATGATTGGGTGGGGACCACTGACGGACCTCAAAAAACACGAGGAAACTTAGTTAATGGAGTTTTTACACCTATTACGGCTGTTTCCGATCAATCTGCTGCATTACTGATACAAACAAACACTGAAGGTGTTTTATTCTTTACAAATTCGACCAGAGGAAACACGGTACACAGAAACTGTTGTAGTTTTACAAATTCGACAAATCAAAACCCCGCTACAGCACCAATTAATGCTACTGGAGATGGTTCTTACTCTTTATTTGTAAGAATGAACGACTTGTCCGTTGGAGAGTCAGATTCTTTTACTTGGTATTACGCTGCTGCACAATTAAGCGAATTGGCTGATGTTGTGAATGAGGTATTTCAAGCAAGTGCAACTAGTGCTGTTGATAATATTACAACAACTAGTGCTGATTTAACAGCAAATTCTAGCGTCGCGGCTAATGGTTATTATGTTGTCGTATCAGATGGTTCCGCTATTCCAACGGCTCAAGAAATTTTTGACGGAGTTGATTACAACGGTGTGACTGTTGTTGATTCAGGGTCCCAACCATTAGCCGCTGGAGTGGATACATCAATTCCCATGAGTGGTTTACAGCCTTACACTAAATACACGGTTCACTTTGTTTCAAGGTATACAAATGACGCCGGAGTTTTGGAATTTGGTGATATAATTTCATCTGACTTTACAACTTTGTATGCATGCGCAGAATTAGTGGAAAGGTTAGACGGTGTAAATGCATCTACTGTTTGTGCCGGCTTAAATGCAGTTCCTGTGAACAACTCTGTTGTTGGTACATCTTACCAAAATGTACCATCAAGTGCTCAAACAGCGTCTATTAAGCTTGGTTATACCTCTTCAACTTTACCGGAGGTAATTCCTGCTATTTCAAAAATATGGATTAATGGTGTTTTGAGTACTGTTCAAGCAGGTCCGCCGTCATTAACAGAAACACTAGGCGGTAATTATTTAGTGGATTATTGTCTTTATAATTTTAGTCTTCCAACTTCGGGTGATTTTACAGTTGAATTAACAGATGCTCAATTGGATGAAGTGATAGGCTTATGTACTTTTGATGCTAGCTCTGGTGCGGTTGCATCGGAACCTACACTAACTGAAAATACTAACCCAACAATTAGTTCAATTGTAGATCAAACATCATGTGTAGATACAGATGGACAGGTTGATTTTACGCTGTCAGATACAGAGACAACTGATTTAAGTTTGTTAAATGTTTCGGTTACGTCAAGTAATTCAACTCTTTTACCATCATCTAATATAGTTTTGACGGGAACTGGAGCCAATAGGTCGCTTAACTACACATTAGAACCAAGTCAGTCAGGGTCTACAACGTTGATTATCACTGTAGTTGATGAAGCAGGTGGTACTTCATCTGAATCTTTCGATATAACCGTAACACCTAATCAAGTGAGCGCAACAACAGGTACTAATTCTGTAGTATTAGGTTCTACTGCGGTAGTTGTTGATGATTTAATTGAAGTGAATACCACCTCCAATATTACAGCGGCCCAGGTTTTTATTAGTTCAGGTTTTGTTGCTGGAGACGTTTTAAGTAATACCCAACCACTTCCAAGTGGAGTAACAGAATCATTTGACCCTTCTACTGGAGTTTTGAGTTTTAATGGATTGATTTCGGCAAGTGACTTACAAACCATTTTTAGGAATATTACTTTAAGTGTTTCTTCGAATATTCAAAACAGAGAGGTAACCTTTATACTGGGTGATGCCCTGGCATTTAGTGGTAACGGACATTATTATAAGTTTATTAGTTCGCCTTCTGTTACTTGGACTGCGGCTAAGACGGCAGCAGAGAACCTTACATTTTATGGTTTACAAGGGTACTTAGTTACTATAACGTCAAATGAAGAAAACCAATTTTGTTCAGATCTTCTTTCTGGTGAAGGTTGGATTGGTGCCGGAGACCCTTCTGTTGAAGGGGATTGGAGATGGTTAACAGGACCAGAAGCTGGAACGTTATTTTGGCAAGGTACTTCTACTGGCTCGCCAGTAGCAGGTTTATATAATAACTGGGCTGCTAATGAACCTAATGATGCAGGTACCGAAGATTACGCCCATTTCTTAACGAACGGTGAATGGAATGACTACAATGTTGGCAATGGCAATGTTGCAGGGTATGTTGTTGAGTTCGGTGGTCTAGATAATGAGCCTTGTTTTTCGCTTTCAGATACAAAGACGGTGAGTGTAATTCAACCGGACATAACTACAAGTGTTTCTACGATTAATTTACAAAGTTCTTGCTTTGGTTTGGAAGGAGAAGAAGAAAGTTTTGAATTGACTGCTACTAATTTGATCGGAGATGTAATCGTTACTGCTCCTGTAGGTTTTCAAATTAGTTTAACAGCTAATAGTGCTTATACTAGTGTCCTTAACTTATCTCCAACTTCATTACCATCAGTTATTTATGCCCGACCAACAGGTCTTCTGCCTGTAGGTGCTAGTGGTGGTGATATTGTAATTGAGTCGGCGTCTGCCGTTGCAGAAACTGTTACGCTCAATGTTCTTGTAAATGCTATTCCGCAACCAACGGTAATTACTAACTCTGTATGTGAGGCTAATGGTCTGCAGTGGGTACAGTGGGATAATATTAATCCTACTGTTGCAGAAGGTTTATTATTTGGGAACGTCGATGTTACCGTAAGTCAATCTAATCCAGGGCTTATAAGTACAGGAAATATGTATAACCATTCAGCAATTCCATCTACTTACAATGTTCCTAATGGTTTTTCAATTGCAAATGAATTAGCGGGAACATTTACAATTACGTTTAGTGAACCTGTAGTTAATCCGCAAGTTGCTTTTACAAGTGTCGGTAATCCTTCAACTCCTGTTGATATTACAACTTCTGAACCATATCAAGTGTTATGGCAAGGTCAGGATATGAATTATACGTCTACAACATCAATGACAGGAACTGAAGGGTCTACTATTGTAAGTTTTCCAGGGGAGCATTTATCTCTTACGTTTAATTATCTTGATGATGAAACGTATTGTAATATGGCTTTTGGGGCTGAAGAACCAGCGTGTAATGATCTAGAGGTTTGTTTGGGTGATTCTGTTTTGCTTTATGCATCTAATCCAGATGTTGGAACTGGCAGTTCTTATTCTTGGTCTTTAACACCAAGTGGTCCTCCAGCGGGTTCTCCTATTTCTTTAGGTTCTGTTCCTTATAATGCTACCACTTTAGTTGCAGCTCCAGCTGAAACTTCAGTTTATTCAGTGTTGCCTAATATCCCATGTGCTCAACCAGCTACAATTGAGGTTACTGTTTTAAATTTGCCTGATGCTGCAATTGTTGATCCAAATCAGGTTTTTTGTCCTTCTAGCAATACTGTAGCCGACTTATTTACCACTACGGATAATAGTTTAACTTTAAATTGGTACGAAATACAAGACTCTTTAATTTCAATTGATGATACAGAGGTGTTGGTAAATAATAATCAATATGCCGTAGAGGTGGTAGACGAAGATGGTTGTTTAGGTGATACGTCTGTTATATCAGTTGAAATCGATGCTTTGGCTCCTTCAGTTCAGGTGCAAGATATCACGGTTGTTTTAAATAGTAATGGTGAAGTAGTAATAACTCCGGATCAGATTGATAATGGAACGTCAGATGACTGTTCGTTTACATTGACTTTGAACAATGATACTTTTGACTGTACAGATTTGGGTGATAATACCGTAGTTCTTAGTGCAACGGATGAAAATGGGAATACATCTCAAGGAGTTGCGATAGTGACGGTGGTAGATACGGAGAATCCATCGATATCATCACCTAGTGATGTCGTGGTTTCAACGAATAACGGTTGTTACGCAGTAAATGTGTCTTTAGGAACGCCAGTTACTGCCGATAATTGTAGTCCTTTAAGTGTAACGAATGACGCTCCAGGCACATATGCATTAGGAACAACATTAGTAACTTGGACAGTAACGGATAATGCAGGAAA
>CBFHKX010000001.1:0-284588 GCA_965656535.1 Lishizhenia sp. | reverse complement strand
TGGACGGTTGAGGATGGTAATTCAAATACATCTACTGCAACACAAGTAATCACAGTAGAAGATAACGCAGCGCCAGTATTACAACTTACAGATATTACCGTAACGTTGCCAATAGGAAGTGATACAGTTATCAATTATACTATGGTTGACGTTGCGAGTTTCGATAATTGTAGTGGTATATCATTTGATCTTTCTCAAGAATCTTTTGGTTGTGAGGATTTAGGTGAAAATGAAGTAATTATTACTGCAACAGATGATTATGGGAACATTAGCACTGAAATGGTTTTAGTAACGGTCAATTTAAGTGGTATAGACACAGACTTTGATGGAATAGATGATGCATGTGATGATGAGGTTATTGATTACATAGTTGTGCCAAATGGATTTACTCCTGACGGAGATGGTATTAATGACTTGTTTGTGATTACAGCTATTGACGGTGTTGAAGGAGCTGAGCTAACAATCTTTAATCGTTATGGTAATCTGGTTTTTGAAAGCGATGATTATGATAATACATGGGATGGTCGATCTTCCGTAAATGATAAGTTAATGCCAGACGGTACTTACTTTTATATTCTTGAGATTCCAGGCAAAGACTCAATGAGCGGATATGTTTATATTAATAGAGTTTATTAAATACTAATACAATGAGAAAAAATTTAATATTTGTTACTATTCTATCGGTGATTATCGGTAACAGTTTGTTGGGTCAATTAGACCCATCTTTTAGGCAAAACCAATTTAATGCGATGGTCTTAAATCCTGCACAAGTTGGTGCTGAAAATCGGAGTAGTATTTCTGTAAATGGCCAAAAATCATGGCTGGGAATAGAAGGATCTCCAAAGACTTTTAATGCAATGCTAAACTTGAACGTGACTGACAAATTAGGACTTGGAGTTTTAGTATTAAACGATGAGCTTGGTCCGGTTAAAACCAATCGTGTGGCTTTGTCAAGTGCATATCACCTAAAGATTAACAAGAAATGGCGTGTGTCTTTGGGTATTTCAACTTTTATTTCTAATACTGTGGTTGATTTACCATCTCTTACGACTACTGTTTTGAATGACCCTCATTTACAAACAGTACTTAATTCAGGTAGTCAGTTACGTGTTGGGTTCGGAGGCCTTATTTACAGTGAGAAGGTATATTTTGGAATTTCACAGCCTACTGCAGGAGAAGTGGAGTTTGCATACTCCAATATGCAAAACTTTATACCAACTCCGTCATTTGTTGCTTACACTGGTACTTCTATGGATCTAAACAGGGAATGGCAATTTAGACCAAACTTGACATATAGATTTGTAAAGAGTATGCCTACATATTTAGATATGGCTGCAACTTTTACATATGATAAAACGATTGATTTAGGCTTAACTTATCAGTTGATGAGTGGACTTGGAGTATTGTTAGGCGTTGAAGTTAGCAACCTCTTTTATGCAGGATACTCTTACACATATCCTACATCTCGTTTAAATACTGCGGCTTCTCAATCTCACGAGGTATCATTAAGATTTAAGTTTGGTAAAGAGAAAAAATCTTTTGGTTTTCAAAATCCTAGATTTTTTAATTAATACATTTTATGAAGGTTATTTTAATAATACTCGTCTCAATACTTTCTACTTGTATGTATAGTCAGAGGGTACTCATCGATCAAGTTTGTTATAACTCTGTGGGCGATGACTTTGGAGTTAGGGTTGTTGATGGTAGAATTTATTTTGTTTCTAATGTTGGTGATAGTGTTTCAAGATTGAGAAAAGATAGGTCAACAGGACAGTGGTTTACGGACGTGTATGAAGTTAATAACTGTCAAAGAATTGAACCAAGATTATTAAAGAATAGTCTTAGTGAAGCGGTTACAATCAATTCGGATTGGTACGACGGACCACTCTCAGAATCGTTTTATGATTCTTTAGTCTTCTTTTCGAATACAAGTGAGGGTCTACAGAATGGAAAAATGGGTATTTATTATTCAAGAAGGCTTATTGATAGGTCGTATACAGACCCTGTACCGGTACCTTTTAACTCTGACCGTTATAGTTGCTTACATCCATACTTTGATAATGAAAATTCTGAATTATATTTTTCAAGTGATAAAGATGGAACAGATGGTAATTTTGACCTTTATAAAGTTAAACTCTCCGAAGATACCTTTGGTGAAATTATCCCGATAAGTAAAGTGAATAGTGATTCTAATGAGTTATTTCCTTTTGTATACGACTCTCAGTTATACTTTACGTCTAATCGAATAGGTGGACATGGTGGTTTGGATTTATACTCTTTAAATATGGATGATAATGTTGTTTCAAACCTTGATTCTCCTTTTAATTCAGCTTATGATGATCTTTCAATAGCTTTTGATGAAGACGCAAGAGGTTATTTTTCTTCAAACCGGGTTTTAGGGAGGGATGATGATATTTTCCAGTTTTATATTGCCAAAGTTTCTGATAATCTCGTGGTAGATAGCGAGCTGGAGAAATTGTTGGACGATCTCAATGGTTTACTTTCGAGTAATGAAATTTCTTCAAGTGAGTCTATAATTTTAATATCAGCTATTGAGAAGATCAAAACGCAAGCTGCCTTAATCGAGAAGATTAATCAACAGAGGTTTGACAATAAGAATAAGTTGATGAATTCTATTGATACGATGTCTTTATTATCGTTCGAAGAGAAAGTCGATTTGTATAAGAACTTAATAGAAACAGAAGTAATCGATCTGCAAGCGATGGGTAGTTCACAACTACCTGCCGATATATCAGATCGCGCGCTTGCATTAGCTGCCATCGACAACTTTAAAGATAGCATTACGCAATCTGAAGTGAACGCGGTTAATCAATATGTACGACCGTTTTTAAACGACAATGATAGTACTTTATCAGGTACTTTTAATGACATTGTAGATCATTACAATATTTCAGAGGATACGCTTTCTCGCTTGTTAGCGATTCAATATCCACTGATTTTAAATTTTGACTTTGATAAAAACACTTTAAATACACTAGAAAAAGAGAGTTTTGATCGTTTTATCATTTCTATGTCTGGATTTCGAGGTAAAATTAGGATAGACGGACATACGGATTCTACAGGTCCAAAGGTATACAATCAAATTCTTTCATTGAAAAGAGCCAAGACTATCAAGAAGTTATTGATTAGTAATGGATATAATCCAGATGATATTTCTATTTTTGGTCATGGCGAAGGTGATCCTATGACTTCAAATTCTACAAGGGAAGGCAGGAAAAAGAATAGGAGAGTTGTTTTGTCTGTGCTTTAGTGTAGAGCAACTATTTTCATTATTATGCGTCTTTTGAATGTAATCTTTATATTCAGTCTATAGTGTATATTATGAAATTTCTGTTTTCAATTCTTGTTATCGCTTTTGTTGTATCAACTGCATGCTCTCAAACGGTTGTTCCTTTTTCTATTAGACATCAAACCAACCAAAAAGGAGGTCTAGTTATGCTAGCGAATGTTTCTGTAGATTGTAACGGATGTTCTGCAAATAATGAGCTTCCTCCGGGTGGTTCCGGAAATAACAACGCATTTTCTGCAACATATACAGATATTGATTTGGATCCGACGACATTTATGTCTTCTAGCGATCAACTGGCTCTTGCTGCGTGCAGTGAAATTACGTGGGCAGGTTTGTATTGGACAGGTTTGGTAAGTCAATCAAACCCAGCATCTACTCCTAATTACGAACAAAGAAGTCAAGTTAAATTAAAAGTAGACGGTGGAGCGTACCAAACGTTAACTGCGGATAACACAATAGATAATACCGTAAATAAAAATTCGTATTATTGTTTTAAGGATGTTACGGCAATTGCGCAAGCGAATCAAATTAACTCTACCTATACTGTTGCCGACGTAGTAACGTTTAATGGTTCCAATACTTTTGGTGGATGGACATTAGTAGTGGTGTATAAAAATATTTATGAGTCGATGCGAAATATTACCGTTTTTAACGGGCTTTCTAATATTAGTATTGGTGCGAGCACAACAACACCTATATCTGGTTTTCTAACACCTCCTGCTGGTCCAGTAGAGTTTGAGCTGGGTGTTGTAGCCCATGATGGCGACAGAGGTGATACAGGAGATCAATTGTCTTTTGATGGTACCGGAACTTTTGTAAATATTAGTGATGCTTTACACCCAATCAGTAATTCATTTAACAGCACAATATCTAATGATGGAGTTTTAACACCTAATCGATTACCAAATTATAATAACAATCTTGGTCATGACGCAAGTATATATGTTCCTGACAACTCTAGTTTTAACTATTTAGGCAATTCAGCTACAAGCGCAAATATTAGAATAGCTAGTGCTTCAGAATCAGTTCTTGCTAGTGTAATCACCTCTGTAGTCGATATTTATGAACCAGACTTGAGGGCTTCTGTTAGCTATACCGACTTAAATGGTGGTACCGTCGTACCTGGAGATATTTTGGAATATACAGTGGTCTCTAAAAATATAGGGTCTGATGTATCTTTAAATACGGTATTAACTGACACACTCGACGAAAGACTTAGTTATATTCCGAATACGTTGAATGTTACGTTTGGACCAAATCCAGGCTTGAAAACTGATATAGTTGATACAGACCAAGCTGAATTTATCGCTGCAGATAATGTAATAAGAGCAAGAATAGGAACTGGTGCTAACGGCGTTAATGGTGGTTCACTGTTAAACTCTCCAACAGGTGCAGATAGTGTTGTACTAACTTTTCAGGTGCAACTAGAAGCAGATTGTCCTGTCTGGCAATGTGGTTCTGTGCTCGAGAATAGGGCATATTTATTTGGAACAGGTCAAATTTCAGGGATTACCAACAGTAATGGCGGAACCTCCGACTTATTAGATGTAAACGGTTGTCCCTCTTTAGAAAGTGGAATCGTTCTAGTAGATGTGAGTCAATGTGCAGACACTGTAATTAATCATACAGATTCGCTCTGTGTAGGAGAAATTCTTTCGCTTGATTTCCCAAATTCAAATTTCTTAACCTACGAATGGTCAGGTCCTAATGGATTTACCTCCTCTATTAATAATCCTACTCTTCCTAATGTTCAATTAACCGATGCAGGAGACTACGTGTTGCATGTATTTTATCAGGGAGTTGAGTGTATAACGGATACAACAGCTCCAGTATTTGTCTCGGATAATCCGACGCTGATAGTAAATGAAGTTAAAAATGACAGTTGTTTCAACTTAGGAGAAGCATTTATTGATTTACAAGGAGTCGGTAATGCACCGTTTACTTATTCATGGTCGAATAATGATTCAGATTCTATTGCCGATAATTTGAATGCTGGTACCTATGATGTGCTTATTACAGACCAGTATGGCTGTACAGTAAGCGATACTTTTGATATTACAGAACCGTTAGCGTTAACTTCTGTTGCTTCAATTATTTCTGATTATAATGGTCAGGATATTAGTTGTTATGAGGCAAATGACGGTGCTGCCGAAATTACGGTTTCCGGAGGAGTTTTCCCCTATCAGTACAACTGGTTGCCCTCTCTACAAACTACAGATACGGTTTTTAACCTTTCAGATAGTACACATTTGATTACTGTAACAGATGCAAATGGATGTATTCTTTTAGATAGTGTACTTTTGGTACAACCAGATTCAATTTCAATTTTAGCAAACGCAACAGACGTGCTATGCTTTAATGATACCACGGGTTCAATTGATGTATCTGTTTCAGGAGGTACGGCACCTTACACGTATAGCTGGTCTAATAATGAAATTACGGAAGACATAGTGAATTTATCTGCCGGTGTTTATACGGATACGGTAACCGATTTGAATGGCTGTGTAAATATTGAGTCGTTTACAATATTAGAGCCTGTAGATTCTATTACACTTACCGCAGTACCAAGTGTTTTGTTATGTGAAGGTGATACTACGGGAACCATTGATCTAACTATTTCTGGTGGTGTAGCTCCATATATTATTGCTTGGGATAATGGTGCGATAACAGAAGATTTAATAAACCTTTCAGACGGCACATATGTGGTTTTAGTTACAGATGATAATGGTTGTACTCAAACCCTGAGTGTAGTTGTTTCTACAATTCCGCCAATACAATTGTCTGATGTTTCACTAGACCCTGTATGTCAGAATGGAACGCAAGGGTCTATAGATTTAACTGTTGTAGACGGAACTCCAGGTTATACATATATTTGGAATAATGGAGCATTTACACAGGATATTAATAATTTGTTTGCTGGATTGTATGAAGTTGTAGTGACTGACGCAAATAATTGTACAGATACGCTTCAGATTACCATTACCGATCCAGATGCAATTTTGCTTTCTGAAGTGCATACAGATGTTCTGTGTTACGGAGATTCAACAGCTACAGTGGATTTAACCGTAACAAACGGTACGCCTGGATATTCTTATGATTGGAGTAATGGAGATATCACAGAGGATTTAGTAGATGTTCCTGCCGGGTTATACTTTATAGATGTTACTGATATTAACGGTTGTGGAGGTTTTATTTCTTTAACCATTGATGAGCCAGATACATTACTACACATTATTGATACGATAATTACAGATGTGTTGTGTTTTGGAGATGCTTCTGGTGCCATTGACATAGAGGTTGATGGTGGAACAGGAAACTACACATATAGTTGGAGTAATATTAGTTTTACACAGGATATTTCAAATCAGCCTGAGGGAGAATATACAGTAACGATTACAGATGATAATGGCTGTTTATTGTTGTTTACCGATACTATTTTTGAACCTACTGATTTAGTTTTAAGCGATACAATGTTTCCTGTTTTGTGTTTCGGTGAAAACACAGGAGAGGTTGATTTGTCTGTTTCAGGTGGCGTGCCCAATTATACTTTCCAATGGAATAATACAGATGTGACTGAAGATTTAATGAATGTTTCTGCAGGAAGTTACACCGTTGTGGTTACAGATAGTAATGGATGTACGGCAGATTTAACCACAGAAGTAACTCAACCGCTTGCAGGTTTACTATTAAGTGTAAATACGGAGCCTGTATTGTGTTTCGGTGGAAATGACGGTAGCGTAGATTTAACTGTTTCGGGAGGTACACCTGGTTATAGTTATCAATGGAATAACACTGAAGCTAGCCAAGATATAGATACCCTTGAATCTGACAATTATACAGTTGTCGTAACTGATTCTAACGGATGCATAGAAACAATTAATGCATTTGTATCACAACCCGACGCACCATTGTCTTTAGAAGCCGAAGCAGATCCTATATGTTTTGGAGATTCTTCAGGCGTAGCGTTTGTTTATCCAGAAGGTGGAACACCAGGTTATTTTTATATATGGAGTACAGATACGCTAGATACATTGGACGTGGTAACAGATTTAATTATCGGAGATTACTTCGTAACGGTTTCTGACCTTAATGGTTGTACAGAAGAAATAGCGGTAAGTGTTCTATTAGCAGATGAATCTGCCGGGTGTGTGGTGGTAAATATGCCGAATGTTTTTACTCCAAACGGAGATAATGCAAATGACGTATACGGACCATCTATGATTATGAGTATTAAAGATTATAAATTAACTATCTTAAATAGATGGGGAAGTATTATGTTTGAATCGAATGATTATACAATTGGGTGGGATGGAACCTTCGAAGGTAAAGATGCTACCGACGGTGTGTATTTTTATGTTGTAGAATATACGGACATCTATGGTAACTCTGATGCAGGACAAGGTCATTTAACGCTTATTCGAGAATAGTGCTTTTTATTGTTCTAATGTACAGCTTCCGTCAGAGTTTACTTCAAAGCGAGTGTGTTTACCTAAAATGAGAGCATGGTTATCATGGATATGTCCGGCACTGAATTCGAAAGCAATTGGTAAGTTTCTGTAAGGAAAATGATTGAGTATAATTTCTTGTAAAGTCAATCCAAATGGAGGTACAGTATCTTTAATATCTGTCATACCACCAATAAGTAGTCCGCTTATTTTATCTAGTATACCTGATTTAGATAAGGCGTAGAACATGCGGTCTATTGCATATAGATACTCTCCAACTTCTTCAATAAATAAAATGCTTCCGTTATAATCAGGTTGGTCGTCAGTACCTATAAGACTGTGCAGTATAGATAGATTTCCACCTAGTAATGTTCCTTCGGTTTTGCCAATTTTAAACTGGTTTGTCTGCCAAGCATAGGCATTTTTTTCTCCAGATAACTGACTGTTCATCCGCTCAAACGATTGAGGTGTATTTTGTGCATAGTTTAAAGGCATGGTTGCATGTAAGGAGCAAATGTTAAGTCTATTTAGTTTTTGATGAAAAACGGTGACATCACTAAACCCAACTATCCATTTAGGTGAATTTAACATCCCCGCCCAATTAATGATATCCACAAGGTGTAAGCAGCCATAACCTCCTCTTGTGCAGATAATGGCTTTTACGTCGTCGTTGTTCAGTGCAGCTTGAAAATCTGTGCAGCGTTCTTCTATTGTTCCTGAAAAATAGTTGTGCTGACCATTTGCATACTCGCCTACAAGCACTTTATAGCCTTGCTTTTCCCAATAGGATTGTGCAGCTGCGATGTAATCTGCAGAAATATGTTTTGCGGGAGAAACTAGTGCAATAGTATCCCCTTTTTTGATGGGTTGAGGTAGTTTCATTTTTTCGTTTTTAACCATTTTGGTAAAATTATTGCGCCAATGAATAAATAAGGAAAATAAGATAATAATCTCCAAAGAAGTGCAATGCACGTTAGTAATAAAAGGGAGTCCGAAAACGGTCTGAGCAGCTCAGAAAAGGCAAATTCTGCAATTCCGCTGGCTCCTGGGGTTGGACTAACAAGCATAAGTAACCAAAGTATCAGTTGTTTTCCTAGAAGTACAATGTGTTGCAAAGTATTTAAAGAGATAAAGGCCATTACTAAGGCATTTATAATTAAATATCGACTTATCCAGGCTAATACAGTAGCACCAAAGGTTTTTAACCAGAAAACGACCTCTTTTTTTTTCATAATTGAGGCCGTTACAATGATTTCTTTAGAAAAGGTTTCGGCAGAGTTTTTCCACCTTTTGAACCACTTGAGTTTGGTTATAGCTAAGAGTGTATTTCCTATTAGTTTGGGATAGACAATTACAGCAAGAAAAAGTAGTATACTGAGGCTAGTAATAATTGTGTAACCAATCCAGAAAATAGATGTCATCCATATCGCTTCTTCTCCAAACATTGTATCTATACTAATAATAGAAAGAACAACGGGTATCATAATTACGAAGAAAAGGTTATCCATAAGCGTAGAGAGCATTACAATAGCGGTTGATTTAGCCATAGAAATGCCTTCTTTATTTAAAATAAACAGGGCTACCGCGGATCCACCAACTACACCTGGTGTGAGTGCAGAAGCGAATTCCCATAGCATTATGGTTATAAAACTTCGTTTAAATGTAAGAGATCCGTCAGTAAATAAGCGTACGCGGTTCATATAGGCGAGATCTCTGAAGACTACAAAAATTAATGCGACAATTATCCAAAGTAGCGTGCTGGTGGTTAGTTCTATTTCAGAGAAGACAGATGTTGCATTAATCTGCTGGTAGTTTCCATTTGAGTCACTTAGCATTTCAAAGGATTGTATTACACCGTCTTTATTGGTGTCTATCCAAGTGTGTGTGCCTTTTTCTTTAGTTGGTACATATTTTATTTCTGTAAGGCTGCGATAAACTAAAAAACTAGATACAATTAGAAATAAGCCAATAATGATGTAGACGCGTTTACCTGAAAATAGAGTATTTAAAGGATTGGCTCTTTCCATATTAAAATGTCAGTTTTACTTCAACATCCCAATTGGCTCTCACTTTAGAAGAACTAGTAAACCAAATTATGTTTTCTGGCAGGGTCATGTTATACACATTTCCTGGTGTCCACTTACCGTCTTTGTTAGTGTCTTCTATAAACCTAAAGCTGTATGTATTGGGTTGTAGTTCTTTAAAATTGATTACGGTCGTTGTTGTGTCAGATTTTGATTCTGCTACTACTTTTTCTCCCAACATTAATTGTAGAATACCAGGTTTAAAAAGTGTGTCAGCTAGAACTACTAAGTTTCCAACGTCTTTCATTTGTTGTTTGTGAACTTTGAATTTAAGCGTATCGTTTTGTTCTAGAGATAAAAATTTGATCGATTTGGGTAGAAAGTACAACTTAGATGTATCTTTAAATAAATCATTTTCTAGCGATAAACTTAGTTTAGTTGAGTTTAGCGATGTTTGATTACTTTCAATGCTGTTCCCGTCTATGAGAATTTTTGTATAGTCTATAGATTCAATGGCGTCATTGAAGAAGACGCGAAGGGGTTGATTATAGCGTAAATGATTGTCTAAAAGGTTGGTATTCGTGGTAAGTTCGATTTGTTGGCTCTTTACCCTTTTTGTAAGTGTGTCTTGTTTATAACTAAGTTGTAAGGCAGATAGTTTCTCATTTTTGTAGAAGGCCAAAATCGTGTCGCTAAAATGTACAAAACTAGGCTTGGGCGTTAGAAATTCAAGTTCTAAACTGTCTAGTTTAACATTGCTCCATATTTTCCAAGTGGAGGGCGGAAGAAAATCAGTTGATAGGTTAAAAGGCTGCTCTTGTTCAGATATTTTTATCATTGATTTTAATCCAATTGTATCACCTATGAAATAGACAGAATCAATGATTCCTGCACGCTCTCCTATAGTTAATGTACCGTTTTGATCTATATCATCGTAAGCATATACGTAGTAATTTTTCGACTTTATATATTCAAAATTAGCTTCTCCGTTTTTACCAGTAGATGTTTTATATTCAGGTTGTCTAATGCTGTCTATTTTAATTATTGAATCAAACAGGCCTACTGTTATGTTACTTACTGGTTGCTTCTTAAAGCCGTCGATAACAATAAAACTAGCTTTGTTTTTATCGATTATTGGGCCAGTAGAAAATACATAACTGAAGATAGAATCATTTTTTTCTGTAATATCTTGAATAGCTCTATTGAATTCGATAGAATAAGTAGTGTTCTCTAAATACTCTCCGGATAAATCTAACACCAAGGTTTTATTTTTGATTGAGGCTTCAACAGTTAAGGTGTTTGGGGTAACACGAATATTTTCAAGCGGATTAACGAGCTGAATATATTCATTAAAGGGAATTTGTATTTGCTTAGGTTTACTATTCAGACTCGCATTTGGAGGAATCACCCTATCTACCAACGGCTTGGGCGCAATAGTGTCTTTATCTCCTCCTGTAATTACACCAACTTGTGCACATCCAGAAAGAACGGTTACTGCAATTAATATTGAATAAATGCGCTTAATTCTGTGCATAGTTCTTCTATATATTTTTTATCTGTTTCATCAAAATGATTGTATTCAGCGCTGTCAGCGTCCAATACGCCTTTAACTTTTCCATTTGCGATAAGTGGAACTACAATTTCCGATTTGGAGTGACTACTACAAGCTATGTGCCCAGGAAATTTTTCTACATCAGCTATAACGAGTGTTTCTTCTTTTTCCCATGCACTTCCGCATACGCCTTTACCTTTTCTTATGCGCGTACAAGCTATTGGTCCTTGAAATGGTCCAAGCACTAATTCGTTTTCATCTGTAACAAGGTAAAAACCTATCCATAACCAATTAAACGTTTCTTTCAGTGCAGCTGATACATTGGCTAAATTGGCTATTGTATTATTTTCGCCTGCCAAAAGTGCTTTAATTTGTGGAAGAAGTACTTTGTATTTTTCTTCTTTTGTTTCGCCTGCTATTGTTAAATTTTCTGCCATTTTTAGTCTACAATAAAAAGTTGAGCTGCAATCGCGTCTGCATATGCTTTTCCTTCATTGGTTAAAATTAAATGATTTTCCGATATGTAAGCCTTATTTTCACTTAGTATATTATTTAATTGCGCTTGAAACTCGCTCCTGATAACCAGATCCTTTTGTAGCTGAGTTAAATTAACACCCCATTTTGTTCTTAATCCTATCAGTAAGGATTCATTAAAAATGTCTGTTTGCGAGAGTACTTCTGTCTCTGTTACGCTTTCGTTGTTAGTAATTTTTTGAATATAACGCGAATTGTTTTTGATGTTCCAGCTTCTAGAGTTTACATTGTAACTGTGCGCGGACGGACCTACACCGAGGTAAGGTTGCCCTAACCAATAATTACTATTGTGCTTGGCATATTTTTGGTTTTTTGTAAAATTAGAAATCTCATAGTGCTCATAACCGTTCTTGATTAATGTATATTGAAGAATAGAAAATTGCTCGGCTTCTTCTTCATTTGTACTTAACGCTATCCTCCCTGTTTTTACTTGCTTATAGAGTGCTGTGTTCTCTTCTACCGTTAAGCAATAGGCTGAAATATGTTCAGGATGGTAGTTTAAAGCGCTTTCTATATTTTGGATCCATTCACTTTTGCTTAAATTGGGTAGTCCATACATTAAGTCTAAACTCAATTCAAAACCTTTGTTTTTAGCAGATCGTAATGCATTATGAGCATCTTCTAACTTGTGAGCTCTATTCATCCAACGTAAATCACTTTCTCTAAATGATTGAACACCAATGCTTAGCCTGTTTATCCCGTGAGATTGCCATTCATTAAGTTTCTGTTCATTTATATCATCTGGATTGGCTTCTAAAGTAATTTCTGCGTTGCAATCTACAGTAAATATAGTATTAATTTGGTTCAAAATTTTACTCAGTTCCTCGTTGTTAAGTAAACTCGGTGTTCCTCCTCCAAAGTATATGGTGTTAATGTGTTTTGAAGGCACGTAGGTTTGTCTAGTTTTGATTTCTAGACAAATGGCATCGATGAGTTGTGTTCTATATTTTTCAAATGTTGTACTAAAATGAAAATCACAATAGGTACAAGCTTTTTTGCAAAAAGGAATGTGTATGTAGATGCCAGACATAGCACAAAGATAAGGCTTCAAATCTAGTTTGTTTAATTTGTTTGTTCTAAAGAATACAAGCCTTTTCAAATATTTTTAACGAACTTGCGTTCTGAAAAGAGATTTGATATTTATGCGCTTAGTACTATTTGGTTTATTTTATTTCATTTGCTTGTTTATCAACGCACAAGTTGGCACAGGAGAGTGGAGACTGCACGCACCTTCTAATAGTGCTGTGGATGTTAAGGTTGTGAATGATAAAGTGCATTGCGCCATGCCTAATATTTTAATTACATATGATGTTCTTTCGGGAGAAAAAACGGTTAGAAATAATGTCAATGCTTTGTCTGATAATGAAATTACTACACTTGGTACATACGATGAAAATAAATTGCTCTTTATTGGTTATGCCAGCGGAAATATAGATGTTTTGGAGAACGAATCAATTATTAATTTTCCGTTTATTGCAACCTCGCAAATAACGGGTTCTAAGTTAATCTATTCAATTAAGGCATATAGAGACTTCGTTTACGTTGCTACGGGTTTTGGAATTGTGGTAATTGACCCGAAGAAAATGGAGGTGAAAGATACTTATTTTCCAACAGCTGGAAATGCACCAGTTATTGATCTAGCTTTTCAGAACGATACCATTTATGCGTTAGGTGAAAATATCTTGTATAAGGCGGACGTTAACAATCCGTTTTTAGCGGACGCGTCGCTGTGGAATACAGATACGCGCTTAATTGACTATACCAATTTAGGTAAGTATAACGGACTCATTTATACGAATAATCAGATTTATGCGAGTTTTAATCACAATACGTATGCAGAAGATTCAGTTTTTAATATTACAAATAATACGGTACTCCTATCGGGCGTAGAAGTAGCAGGTATTGACCATACAAATGGAGCTGTTTTCGTAAATACTTTTGGTGGTACCTACAGTTTTGAAGCTGGTGAAACACTAAAGGAAGTGATTTTTGATTACGTTGGTGGTGTTTTTCCTAATAGTGCTGCAACCGTTTTTTATGATGGCAATTATTATATTGCAGATCGCGCTAACGGTTTTGTGAAGGCGCCAAATGCCTTTTCAACTACTTTTTTAAATGTTGAAGGGCCAAATAGTTCGAAAAGCTTTAAATTAGACTGGCAGGGAGATAGACTGGTTGTTGCTTCTGGTGGATTAAGCGGTGGTAATCCTTCTTTTAATAATTCGGGAATTTATTCTTTTTATGAAGAAAAATGGACAAACGTGAATAGAGATAATCAACCTATTATAGCAAATGCCGAAGTCTGGGATTATCTTGCTGTGGCAGTAGACCCAAAAGACAATGGTAAAATTGCGGTGGGAACATATTCCAGATTGCCTTTGTTTTTAGTTGAAAACGGTAATACGGTGGTAGATACATTTAATAATGCCAATAGCTTTTTAGAAGCTACTTCTTTAGGTAATACGTGGACATATATTTCTGATATGAATTTTGATAGTAAAGGAAATTTATGGGTTGCAAATAGTTATGCGAATAGACCATTGAAAGTATTGGCGGAAAACGGTTTTTGGTATGATTTTGAATTGCCCAACGCTGCAAAGAATAGGGTTACTGGAGATGTTTTAGTTGATTATAATGATATTAAATGGATGGCAGTTGAAGATGGTGGTTTAATTGCTTTTTCTGAAGGGCTTGATTTTGATGATACGAGCGATGATAAGGTTAAGCTTTTTAATACAGGCGAATCTACTGGAGCATTGCCTATTAACGAAGTAACTACAGTAGCAGTTGATTTTGACAACGAGATTTGGGTTGGAACAACCAAGGGATTGAGAATTTTATATAACAGTGAAGCTGCATTGGACGCAGATTTTGGTGATTATAATTTTCAGAAGTTGGTTATCGAATTTGGAGAAAATAATGAGGAAGTTTTTAAAAATGTAGACATAGTGGATATAGAGGTAGATGGAGCAAACAGAAAATGGATTGCTACCTCTGGTGCTGGGTTATTTCTTTTCTCTGAAGATGGCTTGGAAATTTTAGCCGAATTCAACGAAGAAAATAGTCCGTTAATTTCAAATGAGATAACGGATTTAGAAATTGATCAAAATACAGGAGAGGTATTTATTGCTACCAATAAAGGTTTATGTTCTTTTCGTGGTGATGCAACTTACGGAGATCCTGAATACGAAGAAGTAATCGTATTTCCTAACCCGGTTTTGCCTACGCATTCCGGTTTAGTTACCATTCAAGGTATTGCTTTTGATTCTGATGTTAAAATTACGGATGTTTCGGGTAATCTAGTATATCAAACTACTTCAAATGGAGGTACAGCAACATGGAATGGCAGAACTTTAACAGGAGAAAGGGCCAGCACAGGTGTTTATTTGATATGGACAGCCAGAAACGAGGGTAAGGGACGTAAAGTGGGTAAAGTAGTTTTTGTAAACTAATATAATGAAACTTGTCCTGAACGGCATCTTATTGTCAAAAATCGATTATAGTGAGTCGAGCTTAATTCTAAAGTTTTTTACTAAGGAAGAAGGTTTGGTTAGTTTTTTGTTTCAAGGAGGAAAAAAGAAAAAAGGCAATGCGTTGTTTCCGCTGAGTATAGCAGAAATAAATTGTTACAAGCGCTCAGATTCTAGCTTATCAAAGATTTCTGGCATAGATATTTTAGCAGTAGATCAAGAGTTATTTTTTAATCCAATAAGATCAAGTATTCTTTTTTTTGTTGCAGAAATTTGTGCTGCTACAATTCAAAGTGAAGAAGAAGATTTAGCGCTTTATACTTTCTTAGAAAACGAAATTGCCTTTATACATGAAACAAAAGAGTTTACAAATTATCCTATCTATTTTTTACTCAACTATTCAAAGTATTTAGGTTTTTATCCTCAACCTTTGGCAGAATCTAGTTACTTTGATTTAGAAGAAGGAGAGTTTACGGTGGGTAAGCCGGTTGGACATAAATATGTTAAGGACGAGTCTATTCCTACACTTAATAATTTAGTTAATAAACATCCTGCAGAGATATTAGCAAGCGATATTCCTAAAAAACAAAGAAAACAGATTGTACAGAACTTGTTAATCTATTATAGATATCACCAAGCAGGTTTTAAAGAACTAAAGAGTATTCAAGTATTAGAAGAATTAATTTAGGTTTTTACCATTTAGGACATGTTCCGCATCCGTTGGTAGGGCGAATGTAAAGCAAAAAACCAACTACACTTTCCCAAGAAGCATAACCATAGCGTTGCTTAGTAATTGCGCTGTTGTCATTAGGTCTGTTTTTTACTTTTGTTTGATGATTAAATCCTGTTGCAAATCCGGATTGGAAAAAAACGTGGTTAAAAAATTCAAATCGTGCATTGAAGTGTGCGCTTAATCCATATCCACTTATGGAAACTGTTCTTACTGTATGCTCACCACCAAATCGAAAGTCGTTAAAAGAAAGCAGAAAACCTGAAGAAACACCTACATTAGAACTTAGGGCAAACCATCCATTCTTTTTTCTCGTCTCGTACCATTGATCGGTTCGTGTAAGCTCGAGTCGCATATAATTGAGTCCGTCAGAATTTTCGTAATGAAACTGTTTTCTATTAGTAACTACTGGGAAATTTGAATAAGTTCCAGACCAGTTTGCATCAATTCCTGGAGCAATTGTTCCATTCAATAATACCTCATTGTTATCATTCAAAAGGTATTTCATATGGTCGTAACCCAAAGAAATTGCCCAGTGGTTTTTAAAGTAATATCCAATTCTTGCATTGAACTGAGGAATGGTTATTTTATTGATATTAAAATAGATAGAAGGATCAAATTTTTCAGGGTTATCCGAAGCGCTTGCTCCCTTTAATGTAAAGTCGTAGTCGTTAGAAATAAAATTGATATCACTTTTAGTGTATACAGAGCGATTATATCCCCAATAGCCAAATAGCGTTCCTTTTGCGAACGCATTCTTTGCTTTTTTTCGCCCTTTTTGTCCAAACGCTGGCGAAGCGCTAAATGTGCAAAAAAGAAGAATAAATAAGAGAAGGTGTTTCATATAGACTATATAATTTAATTATTGCTTAGCGTTACATTGCTGTTTTTTTGACGGCTCTCCACTCTTCTTCCGTGAGCGTTTTCTGTAATTTGAACAAAATGCTATTTTTTACAGATCCGTAGCTATATAAACCAAGACCTTTTGCATAAACGCTATTTTGAGCTACAACAGTGCTTTTTGCTTTTTGAGTTATTGGGTTGTAAACTTGATACTTTAAACTATCCCTTACCACAATGGCTTGGTGTTCTTTTCCGTTAAACTGAACACTATGGTCAGCGTTTAAAACCGTACTTTTTACTTCGTATATTAAGATAACGCTGTCTAACTGAGAAGGAAAACTAGAAGAGAAAAAACTTTCATCATTCAAGGTTCTTGGTAAAAGGTAATTTGCTCTTACTTTGGCTTTCCTTTTTTCTCCATATCCATCAACTACCATATGGTCGTTTATGCGCAAACTATCTCTTAAGCTATATTGGTAAGCTTCCGTAATTCTGAAATCTGCTGAATAGCGTTCTACGTTAAAGAAATTTTGGTCTTCTCCTTCAGTGGTATAGGTGCGAAAGAACTTTTCGTTTAGACCATTTACCGAATCTTGATAAATATATATCAATGGAGTTTTATCTCTATTTGGATAAAAGTAATCGCTAAAAAGAGACGTGTCGTTTTCTTTTTTTGGAGCTGTTTTACAGGCCGAAAATAAAAGACCAATAAGAAATAATGCAAAGATTGTTTTCATTAATTCATTTTTAAAAATGATACTTCTTGTTCTGATAAATGTCTAAAAAATCCTCTGGGTAAATCTTTTTTCGTCAAATTCGCAAATTGAACTCTATCTAAACGATATATTTCGTAGCCTAAATGCTCAAATATTCTGTGAACAATACGGTTTTTGCTCGAGTGTATTTTAATTCCTACTTCTCTACTCGTTTTACCTTCTACGTACTCAATTTGGTCTACCTTTATTTCACAGTCTTTCAATGTTAAGCCTGCTCTAACTTTTTCAATATCTTCTACAGATACCGGCTTGTTTGTGGTAACATGATACATTTTCGCAGCTTTATACTTCGGATGCGTAAGTTTTTTGGCCATATCACCATCGTTTGTAAACAAGAGTAAACCAGTTGTGTCTTTGTCTAAACGACCAACAGGGTAAACCCTTTCTTTACAGGCTTTAATTACCAATCCCATTACTGTTTTTCGTCCCCAAGGGTCATCCATTGTGGTAATGTAATCTTTTGGCTTATTAAGTAAAACGTAGCGTTTCTTTTCAGCGTTAATCGTTTCACCGTCGTATTTCACAACATCTCCCGGCTTAATTTTATATCCAAGTTCAGTAATAATTTTATCATTAATTGATACTACTCCTGTCGCAATTAGAACATCGGCTTCTCTTCTGGAGCAAATACCTGCGTTAGATAAAAATTTATTTAACCTTATTTCTTTAGAAAATTTAGGCATAGGTTCTTTAGATTCCCTTTTAACAAAAGGTTTCTTGTAACCGTCTTTTTTCTTAAAGTCTTTAGAGTTGCTTGTTTTTTTAGAAGTCGAAGCTTTCTTCTTAGAGTTGGCTTTTTTAGCTCCTCCTTTGTTAGAATATCCCATCCTTACCTTATAATTTTAAGCAAAGTTAGTGATTTAAAACAATTTGGCGTTATTTTAGTTGTTATGTTAGTATGAGAATTATTTTATTCATTATCAGCTGTCTTTTTGTACAACTTTCTAGGGCCCAATTAACGGTTAATGTAAAGAATGTTCCTTCTTCAAATGGAAAAATTTTATTGGGTGTTTATAACACGGCGTCTTCTTTCCCAAAACAAAACGGAACCTATAAAAATTTGGTGGTTAAAGCAGTAAAGGGTACAACCAAAATTGTGATTAAAGATCTTCCGAAAGGAAACTATGCAATTGCGCTGTATCATGATGCTAATAACAATTCTACTATGGATAAAAACTTCTTTGGCGTGCCAACAGAGTATTATGGCTTTTCTAATGACGCTAGAGAAACGTTTAGCGCACCTAGTTTCGAGCAGGCTAAAATAACGTATTCAGGCAGTTTGTCTACATCAATTACAATTCAATAGTTACTGCAGGCTAATAGGGTCTTATTTGTTTAATGTATAATTGGCGCGTGTTGTGTGCTAGTTTAAACTCTAGGTCTAAAGCAAAGTCATAATAATTGCGGGTAATAAAATGTGCTCTGTAGTATTTTGCTTTTATTTTTTCTAAGATAATGGCCAGTTTTTGAAGCTCTTCTTTAGTTAATAAGGTATGTTGCTGAGCTAAAGTACTATGTGAAAGTATATCATAATTAACATTACTAGATTCAAAGGTATTTGGCGGGTATAGAATGAGTTGCTCTGGTACTATATCATCCTTTTGATTTACTACATTTAGGTCGCCTTTTTGTAAGTTTAAAACAAAACCAATATAGTTTTTTCTGTATAAATTAGTAGTAATAGCAACTCCGTTAACTTCTTCATTAGGAAACGAGCGATGTACCAAAATTCCCATTTTTACATCTGTTTGATTTAGACCAAAAAGTTCTCTTTCAAAATAGGCTTTTTCGTTCCAAGTACTTGCCCAAACGCTTTTTATTGCCCTAGAAATCGTTTTTGTAGGGTGACCTAATTCGCCCGTTTTTGAGTTGTATAAACCTGCACCGCTAAAGTTGCCCATGTCTTCCGCGTTGGTAGACGATCTAAAACGCAATCGATAATAATTGCCTAGCTTTTTTATTTTATGCTCTACGGTAAGCAAAAAGTCTGCAGAAATAGGATGTGTTAATATTTTGTTTCTAATCGTTGCTAAAATTTTTTGTTTCTCTTCTTTGTCTAAATTCGTAGAAGTAGCGAGTAGTTCTAACCATTCTGCTGCTCCACTAGTTTGCATGTGTTGTTCATAAAAATAGAAGGGAATAGCAAAGGCGCTTTCAGGTGTTTTGAAGTCCATTTCTTGCGCATAATCTACAAGTTTAGAAAAGTTATAGGCTTTGCTACCTATGGCGCGTTGGTATTTTTTATTAAATCTATTAAGCGTTACGAGTGTATCAACTGATAGATCAAATTTTAACTTCTGTTGCTTTACTTTTATCTCCGAAAAATTTTCCTTGCTTTTCTGCACGTAGAAGGTGTCTTGTTTTACCGTGAGTACTACTTTTTGTCCGTCTAAACTTATTAATTCCGACATAGAGAAGAGCTTTTTTTTGGCACAAACCGGTATTTTTCTGTTTTTTGCTAAAATGCTAATGTGACTTAACGGAGTTTGAAATTTACTGATGAGCACTCCTGCACAAATGGGTAAGTATAAAGGAGACTCGTTTAAAACTAAAATATCTGTTTCTTTGATAGAAGTAAGTTCTTTTTCTATGTTATTGATTACTCTTAGTTTTCCAACTGTTTGTCCTTTGTGTAAAGGCTGATAAAGCTGGTTAGCGTATATATCTTCGGGCGTAAGATGTGGAATGTTAGGCAGTTCAGCTATTATTTTTCTTGCATTATTGGTGTTGGCAAAGAAATAAAGTTGTTCACCAAAAAAGGTGTTTTGCTTCACTGAGTCAAAAAGTAAGCGTAAATGATTGGCAGACAGTTGGTCTGAAGGACCTATTTCTAATACGTATTTGTTTTGTTCTGCGTAATAATTTATGTTACCTAATAGGTAGTTTCTATTTCCAAAAGCACTATAGTTGTTTTTGTTAAAATCTTGCAAATTCAGAAAAGGATCAAATTTTTTCTGGGCAAATTCATAATGGAAATCAAATACATTACCGTTTATGAAGTGCAGTGTTTGGTTTTGTAAATGATAAATAACTTTAACTGCCTTAACATTGCCGTATTTTTGATAAAGCGGTGTAGTACTAAAGGATTCAAATTCTACTCTGTTCTGTAATACACGTTTTTCTTCTTGCGCGCAGCCCGATAGGCAGAGTCCAAATAATAATAGAAAGAGAATGCTTTTCATAGCTGTTGAAAGAATAACTAAAATTTTGACTTTTATATTGTGATGCTCTTTTAATCGTATTTCATAAATGTAGCAGATTTACGCAGCTAATGTTTAAATTTAACCTTTGTTATAAGATAGATTGTATGAAAAAATTAATTTTTAGTCTTTGTATAGTGGGATGCATTGCTTTTTCTTTCGCACAGAAAAATGGTATTACCCCAAAAGCGTTAATCGAATTAAATAGAGTGGGTGGTATTGGTTTATCAAACGACGGTCAATACGTAATTTATAGTGTTTCTAAGGTAGATGTTGATTCTAATAAGAAAACAACTAAAATCTATAAAATTGCTGTTGAAGGAGGTGATCCCGTAGAGATTGATGATCCGACTATGTACATTAAAGACGATAAAGTTTCCTCTAACGGTTCTCAAAAATTAATACATGATGAGGTGAAAATCGAAAATGTACTTGGAACTGATTTTTATCCAAATTTAGAAGAGTCCAATGTGATGATTTATGATGATTTGAATTACAGACATTGGGATAAATGGGAAGACGGAAAATACAACCATGTTTTTGTTACTTCGGTTGCTGGTTTAAACGCACGTAGAATTGATATTATGCAAGGTGAGCCATATGATTGTCCAACCCAACCTTTTGGCGGACCAGAAGATTATATCTGGCATCCTTGCGGATCTAAAGTGCTGTACGTTACAAAAAAGAAAAAAGGAAAAGATTATGCGGTTAGTACAAATACAGACATATATGAATACGACGTTGAAACAGGTGCAACCAAAAATCTTACTGAAGATAATTTAGGCTATGATATGGCTCCGGCCTTTTCTGTAGATAGCAGATTAGCTTGGTTGCAAATGAAACGAGACGGCTACGAATCGGATAAAAATGATATTGTTACTTTCATTGATGGGAAAAAGGTGAACTTAACTGAAAACTGGGATGGAACGGTAAATAGTTTTATTTGGAGCGATGATGGAAAGAAAATTCTCTTTAACGCACCAGTTTTAGGTACAGTTCAATTATTCGAAATTCACCTTCCGAAGTCTGGTAAAAGTCCTAAAATGCCCGTACAATTAACAAACGGACAATTTGATATTAATGCGATTGTTGGACAAAGAGAGAATACTGTTGTTGTTTCTAAACGAGACATGAATCACGCACCAGAGTTGTATACCTTTGATTTTATAACAAAAGAACTTACCCAACTTACTCACGAAAATGATGCTTTTTATAAGAATATTTCCTTAGGAGATATTAAAAAACGTATCGTAAATACTACAGATGGTGAAGATATGGTTGCTTGGGTTGCGTATCCGCCAAATTTTGACCCAACCAAAAAATACCCTACACTTTTGTATTGCCAAGGTGGTCCACAAGGAGCCTTGTCTCAGTTTTATTCTTACCGATGGAACTTTCAACTCATGGCAGCACAAGGCTATATTGTTATTGCACCGAACAGACGAGGAATGCCAGGTTATGGTGTAGAATGGAACGAGCAAATTTCTAAAGATTATGGCGGACAAAACATGCAAGATTATCTTTCTGCTATTGATGATATTGCTAAAGAGTCTTACGTAGATAAAGAACGTTTAGGTTGTGTTGGTGCAAGCTACGGCGGATATTCTGCTTTTTATCTTGCTGCTAAGCACCAAGGAAGATTTAAGTCTTTCATTGCACACGATGGAATTTTTAATTGGAAATCTATGTACGGCACAACAGAAGAATTATTCTTTGTTAACTGGGATTTAGGTGGTGCATATTGGGATAAAGAAAATACAGCTGCACAAAAAAGTTATAAAGAATTTAACCCAGCAGAGCACGTAGAGAAATGGGATACACCAATACTTATAATTCAAGGTGGTTTAGATTTTAGAGTTCCTATTGGTCAAGGTTTAGAAGCTTTCCAAGCAGCTCAACTACAAGATATTAAATCTAAATTATTGTATTTCCCAGAAGAAAACCACTGGGTGTTAGATTACCAAAATAGTTTAATTTGGCATACAGAGTTTTTTAAGTGGTTAAAAGAAACGCTGTAATTAAATTTTAAGAAATAAATAGATTTTAGAAGCTCGTTTTCATGATTTGAGAACGAGCTTTTTTTGTTATTCCTTCTTGATGAAGGAGGTGGGTTTTATGAGAATTTATTCGAATAAAAGTCGGAGGATGTGAGTAAGATAGCTTTTCTTTTTAAAGTTGGCCATCGTACGTATTACATGTTAAACCACCTCAACACACAAAAAATATAGATTAAACATCTTTTTTTACCGATGAAACCTTTTATTTTTATTTAAAATCTGTCATGTGAATTACATTTAGTCTCTTTTTTTAAAAATTATCATGTTATGCAGCCGTTTATTTATCGAAGGTTTGAATTTTTCATAGTAGAAATCTACTATGAATTAAAAAAAATAGTTCACTATATTTCAGCAGTTTATACAGATTTTAATAATAAACTTAACTGTAAATTGTACGTATGAAAACACATTTAAACATCAAGAAACAAGAAACAAGAAACAAGAAACTTGTTCAAATTTTAGCCTGTGGTGTAGCAATGGCACTTGCTAATACTGCGGTTGCTCAATTTAACTCACCTTGGACAGTAAATACCAGTAACAGCAGCCAATCTGGCTATATTGGAATAGGTACTTCTACTACAACAAACAACTCGCCTTTAGCAAACTTTAATTTACAAGTGCACGGTGTTGTAGATTATGTAGAAGCACCCTTGAGCAGTGGTAATCCAAACAGTTTAATACTTAACTATGAAATGGAGAGCCAAGAAGCAAACAACGCAAAATCTGGTCTTAACTACGGCAAAACTGCGCGTTTTGGCTTAACCAACGGCACTACTGGCAGAGGTTCGCTTAACGGTGCTACTTTTATGATGGCAGAAAAAAACTTAACCATAGTAAATAGAGAAGATGGTAACATGACTCTCTCCGTACCGGGCATAGGTTTACACTTTTTAAGTGCATATAATCGCATAACAACAACCGGTTTAACAGGTGTAAATGGTTCTGATAAGTTTGCAAAATTTAATATTGGCGGTAATGATAATGGTTTAAGTATTAGAACAACAGGCGGTAATCATTATGCCTTACGCCTGCGCGTGCAAAACGATAATAACTATTTAATACAAGGTTTTGGAAATAATGATAATGTTGCCAACTTTGGTGTAACAGGTAATGGATACGTTTATGCACGCAGGTACATAACTACATTAAACCCATTTCCAGATTATGTTTTTAATTCTGACTATAATTTACTAACTTTTAATGAGTTAAGAACGTTTATAACAGAGAAGAAACATTTGCCTAATATGCCCACGGCAGAAGAGGTAGAAGAAAACGGAGCCGATATTGGCGAAATAAACCGCGTTTTAGTTGAGAAAGTAGAAGAGTTAACGTTATACATTCTGCAATTAGAAGAACGCCTAAAAACGTTAGAAGATGAGTAATTTATTAAAATATACAATTGGTTTTTTGTTAGTTGGTTTGGTTGTCTTTGGATGCAGAAAAGAACAACCCGAAATAACAAGCTTGGAAGAAAACTGCGATTGCGCAAATGAGGTGACTGCAGATTTTGAGATTTTAGAATCATTTAATCACTTAGAGGATATTTATGTAGAGACAGATACAATTCTAAGAAGTCGTTTTGTGCGTTTTAAGGCTCTTTTAGAAGATGCTGACTACACTTGGTATTTGGGAGCAGAAATTTTGAATGAGAAAGTAATTGAACGTTTTTTTAATGATCAACTTGGGGGACAAACAATTGACGTTTCTTTAGTGGTAAAAAAAGAACCAAATTTAGTTTGTTTTCCGAATGATGATGGCTACGATTCTATAAGCAAATCTTTTTTTGTTAATGAAATACAAACAACAACAGATAATGATGTGTTGGTAGGCTCTTTAGAGGGTAATTACAAAGTATACTCACCAGACTTAAATGATAGTATAATTGTAGGTTTTGATATAAATAAAAACAATATTGGAGATTGGTTTTTTAATGTAAGCAATTATGATGGTTTGGGAAATGACAGTTATCAAACATCTTCTATATGGCGTTTATCTTACCGTAAAGCTCAAGCAGTTACAGGTTCAGCAGCAGATCCAAACTTTGCCAAAGGAACTGTAGAAAATAGAATAGATGGTACCGCAATACTTACAATTATTACAGGCTCAAATGATGTGTTGCATCCTAGTTATAAAGAAGTAGTTTACAAAGGCAGAAAAATTTAAGTTATGAAATCAATTTTATTTTTAGCAATGTTGTTCTTTTTAGCAACAACATTAAATGGGCAGTTTAATAATGAGGTGTCAACCAATCCATCAAACCCAACCAATCTTGCCTTACCAGACTTACCGGGTACTAATAATACTCCAGACGAGCGTTATTTGAATGGATTTAAATGGTGGGACGTCAATCAATATCAATTGACCGATATGTATTATAATTCAACCGTGCCTTACTCAAATATGTCTAATTTTCAATCTCCAAATATATCAGAATATTACAGGTATCTCAATCCAGGCTTAGAAGGAAACGGTGCAGGTATAATGACACCAGAAAATGGATGGGAACTGATATTGGTTAATTTAGGCTATTATCCTGATAATCAAAACACACATGAATATATAGATTTAAATGCTTTACCTTATGTAGTCTTGTATAATAGATATTCTGGGATATTAAGAGTTTTTGTGCAATATGGAGAGAATGTTTTACCTAGTGATGCCATTGATGGTATAAGAATAAATTTATTATATGATTTAGGAGACAATAGTAATAATTTGACTGGTATTTTACGACTCGGTAAGGGTATCGATAAAGCATTGGATAGGGCATCTTCAGTAACAACAATAAGTTCTTATGCACCTGCTAATGGCACTGTAAATTTTTGGTTAAGTACAGATTTTCAACTACACTATGATCCATGTGCGTGCCTTAGGCCCACTGAGCTTAAGTTAGATTTTACAGCTATATCTTCATCTAATATAGATTTAGTAGGTAGAGCTTTAACTGTAAATGTTGATAGTATTTTTTATAACAATGAAGTAGTTGAAAATAATATTTTAGGAAATATAGATTATACAAATGGTAGTATAGGTAACCCAAATGAAACTCGTGATGGATTTATAGTTTACAAAGAGATGGAAAGACTGATTAGTGACTACATAGAAAAACTAGAACAATATGAATTAGAATTAGCTAGTAATAATGTAACAAATGGTAAAATTAATGAGTCTATTAAAATTTTAAAAGTGCTCAAAAAAATTCTAGAAGTTGGAATAACTGCGGTTACAGGTAGTTCGGAATTCATTTCGTTAGTTACAGAAAAGCCTTGGTTTGACTTTAAGCCTAAAGACACAACAGCAGCCGCGAAAGAAGATGCTAAGAAAAAAACTAAGAATTTTTATAAAGCAGCGTCAAAAATTATGGGTGAGTTTAGTTCATTTTTCAGAAGCAAAAATTTAACAGCTATCGAGGGTCCAACTAAACCCGAATTTCCTACAATTGCTTTCACAGAAATGAGTTTTAGAGGTAATATAAATGACATCCAGAGTTTAGGAGGGCCTTTATTCTATACACCAGGATCTTATAAAATCCGACCAAATGAAGAAGATGATGTTACATCGGTTTATGAATATCCTGTTTATAATGATCCGGTTGGGATATTTGCTTTAATGCGAACGCCTAAATTAAAAACTTCCTATTCTCATGGCGTTCACTATCAGAATAGGGTGAATGAAGGTAATTTTATGAGATTTTTCACCTCTGAAATTTCTGATTACCAGTTCGCTTTAGAAGAGCCTTTAGTATTTAAATTCAACGAAGCTTTAGATATAGAATCCTATGAAATATTAGCACAACTTGAAACAAAAATTACTGAACCTACTCCTTCTAATGAAATAATAATTGATGGCATTGCAATCAACGGTTCTTCTAATGTTACTATTAATGATTTAAGAACAGTTAGTAACACATCTGGTACAGTAAACCAATCTAGTTATCAAGTAAACGAAAGTACTGAGTCAGTATACGGATACGAAGGAATCTATTACAACTCACCAAACTCGACGATTTTTCCGCAAAACTTAGTTGGCAATGAAATAATTTTTGGGCCACCCATAGATACATCAAGCAATGCTAATATATCTTTTTTATCAGAAAAGGTATCATTATCTACATTTTCAACAATGGTTTCTCAAATAAGTTTTAAAAATCAAATGACTGCAACAGCCGGTTATGCTGGTTCTTCACAATTTGAAAACACTCAGCCTTATTTAAATTCTGCGATAAAAGAATTTAGTCATAAACTAAAATTAGAAGTTAATGTTACATTTTTGAATAGTGATTCTAATGGGGAAAAAGTAAATGAAACATTTCTTTTTACCTATGATATACCTAAAGAAAATATAACAACTCAATTAGCCGAAATTTTTCCGAATTTAGTAGGCTCATCTATGGATTATTCTCAATACCCTGTAAATATGGTGTTACAAGATATAGTGTTTGATGGTCAAACGATTGATGGGTGTAAATTAATAAACAATAAATATGTTTGCAAGTCTAGAGAATATATCTATTTATACGGAGATTTATCAACTGTTCAGCCTTATTCAGTTGATATAATTGCCGGGGAAGAAATTATCCAATCGTCAGAAAGTCAAATTAATGGTGAAATATCAACGGAAATTCAAGAAGTTTATGATGAAAGTTTTACATTAGAGGAAATTTCAACCAGCGCTTTATATGATTTCTGTTCGAGTAACGAAGAAGGATATTATCAGGCAAATATCTTTGAAAACAAAAGCTTCGATAATTACAAGCCTACAGTTATTTATGAAAATATGGCGGTCAGTGGTTTGAGACTAAACCTTTACCCCAACCCAACATCCAATTATGTAAACGTTAAACTCTCTCATCCAACAGACATCTTAAGTTTTAAAATGTATGATTTATCGGGTAGAGAAGTGCCAGTTACTTACGAATTGTTAAAGCAAGACGGTGCCAAAGTGAGTTTTGAAGGCTTACAACAAGGTGTTTATACTTTAATTACAGAAACAGTTAGTGGTAGTTTTACCAATAAGATAGTAGTAGATGCTGGGCGCGCAAATTAAATTTTCAAATTATGAGAAATACTTTAATCATCATCACATTAGTTGCTTTCCTTTTCTCTTGCAACAAAGAAAAGCGCTTTTCTAAACGCTTGCAAAAAGGAGAAATCTGGTTGGTACAAGAAGTAAAAATAGATGGCGTAGCACAAACCACTAAAGGCGAGTGGAAAATTACTTCTGATACAGACATCTACGAAGAAGTTCCACAACTCACTTGGCAGACGCAAGACGCGCTAGATGCAGTTTTAGAATGGCAATTCCAAGACAAAGGAGAAACTTTTGTACTCAATTACTTCATAACCTGCGATAATTGTGACGGAGAAGATTTAGATGCACTCGATTACTTTGCCTTTGATATCAGCGGTAAGTATGATGTAGAACAACACAAAAAGGAAGAAATGAAGTTTATTTCTAAAGATTTGACAAACAGCAATGCCGTTGTAGAAATAAGTATAGAACGAAGGGAGTAGATAGCTTTATTTATGTCTCTATCCCTATTCATTAACTTGAGTGGGGATTTTTTTTATACCTCCTTCCCTGAAGGAGGTGGGTTTTATGAGAATTTATTCGAATAAAAGTCGGAGGATGTGAGGCGTGTATGGCTTTAATGATAAGCTGTTTTTTTAATTTTGATTGCTAGATATAGGTATTTCTTTACAGAACGTGTTGCTGCTTCGTTTGCATCCTCCGTCTCGTTCCTCGACACCTCCTTCAAAGAAGGAGGTATATGTAAAGAATTAATACGTGTTTTAAGAGAGAGTTTTTTTAGTTTAATCTTCTTCAACATTCCAATATTAAGCCAATGTTAACAATATTCAAAAAATTTGTTAATTTTAAACATGCGTTATCTAATTATTTTAGCATTTGTTTTTGTTACATATTTTATAAGTATAGCTCAGTATTGCACAAATGTAGGGCCAAGCTCGGCTATAGATTCTAACATAGAGTCTTTAGAATTAGTGGGAGATTTGGGCACTTTATCGTACACGGGTTGTCCGGCTGTTACAGGTCTTGAAGACCTTACTGGGCAAGAGGTTTATTTAACACCAGGTTTAAGTTATAGCTTAGATGTTCAATTTGGCACCTGCGGTGGAAATTATTCCGGTGCTGGAGAAGCTTGGATAGATTTTAACCAAGATCAACAATTTGATGTTACTGAATCACTCGGAACATGGTCGGGTTCAATACCTACCCCTATGTCGCAGTTTAATTTTACGGTTCCTAGTTTACTTCCGCAAGGTACAACTCGATTAAGAGTAATGCATAGAGAAGGTGGTACTTTACCTTTAGATCCTTGTGGTTCTTATGCTTGGGGTTCTGTTGTAGATTTTACTGTTCAGTTACAAGTAGGTGCTGGCTGTGCTCAATATTTGGGCAATTTACCTTCAGATCCAATTCTTGTTTCTGGCTTACCTTATGTAGACAATAACTCTAACAGTGTTTGTTATGGCAATCAATCCAGTATTTACAGTTCACCAGATGTGTTTTACCAAGTTATTGTATCTAATTTAGGTGTGCAGCAGTTAAACATAGATCTCTGTAATTCTAATTTTGATACGCATTTAACTGTATTTGATTCACAAATGAATCCTATTGCTTATAATGACGATGGAGCAAATTGTGGTTCAAATGCAGAAATTATTCTTCCTACTGCTGGCTTGGATACGCTACTAATTGCAGTAGAAGGCTGGGATACGCAAACCGGCAATTATATTCTAACTATAGATGGAAGTACATTGAGTATTGAAGATGATTTTCTATCCTCAATTCGTGTTTTTCCAAATCCAGCTAAAGAACTAATTCATATTCAAACAGAAAGTTTTAATCGGGCAGAACTGTTTGATTTAAATGGGAAAATGGTAAGAAGTACAGCAGAGAAAAATATAGACATCCGTACCTTATCTAAAGGTATTTATTCGCTGAAAGTTATTCAGATTGATAAAATTTTCACCACTAAAATTGTTAAGCAATGAAAAATTTAATAGTTGTGTTGTTGTTTTATTTTTCTGTTTTTTCTGTTTGTGGAAATGCATGGGAACAGAAAGCAAATTTCGCAAGTACAGGCAGGCACAGAGGAACCGCTTTTTCCATTAAAGATAAAGGATACATGGGCTTAGGCCATATTAATTCTGTGGTAAATATTGCTTATGCCGATATTTGGGAGTACGATCCTGCTTCGGATACATGGACACAGAAAGCTGATTTTGGTGGAGGTGATAGATATCATGCCGTTGCATTTACCGTTGGAGAAAAAGCGTATTGTGGTTCAGGTAGAAAACCATCCAATAGTTGGTCAGACGATTTTTGGGAATTTGATCCGGTTGCCAATAGCTGGACTCAAATTTCTGATATTCCGGGAGGTATGCGTTTGGGTGCATTGGCATTTGTGATAGATTCATTGGCTTATGTTGGTGCAGGAAGTTCTTCTACAGGAACTTCAGAGCAATATTATAGTTATTATCCGCCAACAGATACTTGGACACCCATTGCTGCTTTTCCAGGAAATGATAGAGCTACAGGTGTAGCTTTCGCAATTAATGGCAAAGGATATGTTGGTACAGGTAGCGGAGGCTTTGGTGCCGGCAATGATTTTTGGGAATATAAACCAGAACAAGACCAATGGATACAACGCGCAGATGTTGGTCCAACCCCAAGGCAAGGCGCAACAGGTTTTTCTATTAATGGAAAAGGTTATATTCTAACAGGGAATAATTTCGGTAATGGAGAAAATTATAGGGATGTTTGGGAATACGAGCCTGCTACTGACGTTTGGAAACAAATAGATAACTTTCCAGGCGCAAAAAGAAGGTTTATGAATTCTTTTGTTATTGGAAATACAGCGTATTGCGGTATTGGCACAAACGGTACAAATTTTAACGATTTTTGGAGCTTTACAGGTACAGTTGGTTTAGATGAAGAATTGAAATTAAAGGTGTTTGCTTATCCTAATCCTACTACTGGTACTTTTCGGTTTTCTGGATTAGAGAATAAGATAGTTGTACTAGAAATTTATTCGCTTTCTGGCGTTTTGGTATACCGTAATTCTCTACAAGGTAATGACAATATCAATGTTAGTGAATTAGAACAAGGAACCTATCTGTATACAGTTATTATTGATAATCAACCTGCTAAGTCGGGTAAAATTCAAATTCAATAGATGCGATTTTTCTCTCTAGTTTTCAGTCTTTTAATGACTATCATCGCGAGTGCACAAGTGCCAAATACGTGGGATAGTATTGCTGATTTCCCAGTGCAACGTACACGTGCTGTTGGCTTTTCATTGTTAGACAAAGGATACGTTTGTGCTGGATTAGATACGGCTGATTTAACACACAATGATCTTTGGCAATATGATCCAATTGCAGGTAGTTGGTCACAAAAAGCAAGCTTACCAAGTGCTCCTAGAAGAAATGCCGTAAGTTTTACGATTGATAATTTTGCCTATGTGGGTACAGGAGCAGACAGTTCTTCTGCGCCGGGCGGACAAATACTAAAAGATTTTTGGAAGTATGATCCACTTCTTAACACATGGTCGCAAATCGCTGATTATCCTGGAGGTTCAGGAAACGGAGTTTATTTTGCAGCTGCATTCAGTTCTGATGAAAAAGGCTTCGTAATTGGCGGAAAATTGGGTCCAGATACATACACCGATCAGTTGTGGGAGTATAAGCCTTCTCAGGATGTTTGGGCATTAAGGGCGCCTTATTTGGGAGGACCAAGATACCAACTAGTAAGCACCCGAATTGGGAATAAAGTAATTGTTGGTTTGGGTGGAAACGAAGA
Organism: Lishizhenia sp.; assembly: GCA_965656535.1. Lineage (GTDB taxonomy): Bacteria > Bacteroidota > Bacteroidia > Flavobacteriales_D > Crocinitomicaceae > Lishizhenia. The sequence continues at coordinate 252,821 of CBFHKX010000001.1, read as the reverse complement.
TATTTACACCAAAGATCTCTATGCATACAATTTGGGAACGAATGTATGGGAACAACTAGCAGATTTTCCTTCGGCCGAACGAGGAGGTGCAATCGCTTTTACAATAAAAAACCAAGCATTTATTGCCCTTGGTACAGACGGAGGTTATAGAGACGATGTTTGGGAGTATAATCCCAGTTTTGATACGTGGTTAAATAGAAACGACTATCCTGGCGGTGGTAGAAAATTTTGTAGTCACTTTACTATTGGAGACAGTATTTTTGTTGGGATAGGTAGGAGTGCTACAGGTAAGAAACGTGGTTTTTATAGATATTTGAAAGGAGAAGCTCCGCTTAGTCTTGAAGAATTTACCTTCAATAAAAATACGATTTATCCAAACCCAATAATTGGTTCAAGTTTTAATGTTAAAAATGAAGGTATTAATGAAATTATTATTTACGCTTTATCTGGGAAAGAAGTTGCTCGTTTACATTCATTTAATCAAAAAGTTATACTGCCCTCTACAATTCAAAACGGTATTTATGTTGCGCAGTTGATGGATAATCATATTCCAATTATCACTCAGAAAATAGAAATAAACAGATGAGGTTTAGTTTAATAGTTTGGATAAGTTGTTTTTCAACTTTTACGTTTGCACAAGATATTTGGATACAAAAAGACTCAGTAAATGGTCCGCCAAAGGGTTCTTGTGTTTCTTTTGTAATTGAAGATGAAGGCTTTATTGCAACAGGATTGAATTTAAATGGTGATAAAAGAAGTATGTTTTCTTATAATCCAAATCAAGATGACTGGGATGATGAATTAAGTGTAGCAGGAGAGTTTGGCCAGGGTGCAGAGCGCAGTTCTGCTGTTGCTTTTACCCTAGGAGATAAAGCTTACCTAGGAACAGGTAAATCGGCAACTCCATTTTTAGGAGATTTCTGGGAATACGACCATGTGTCTAAAGTGTGGACTCAAAAAGCTAATTTTGGAGGTACACCTCGTCGCCAAGCAGTTGCTTTTAGTATAGATACCTTGGGTTATGTAGGAACCGGAGAAGATGTGAATGGAGTTACAAATGACTTCTGGGCCTATCATCCAATAACAAATAGTTGGAGTCAAATTGCTGATTTTCCTGGAGAAGCTAGAAAGCAAGCCGTTGGTTTAGAGATGGGAAATCAAGGTTACGTATTAACGGGTTATAACGGTACTTTTTTAAAAGATATGTACGCCTATAATCCGCAGTTAAATAGTTGGCAACAAAAAGCAGATTTTTTAGGAACAGCACGTTACGGAGCTACTGGCTTTAAAGCGTATCCTTACCTTTATGTAGGAACAGGGTATGACAGCACCTTAAATTATACGAAAGATATGTTTGCTTATAATTTAGATGCTGATGAGTGGGTACAAAAAATAGACTTTGGTGGGCCTGAAAGAGTAAATGCAGTAAGTTTTGTTTTAGAAGGTATTGCTTATCTAGGCACGGGTTACAATGGTGTGTATTTAGATGACTTTTACAGTTATAATTTTGTCTTAGGGTTAAAGGCAGAAGAAATCAAACAAAAAAGCTTAAAAGTTTATCCGCAACCGGCAATGGAATATATATACTTAGAAGGTTCAGAAGAAAGTATAGATTTATATACTCTCGCTGGTTCTAGGGTAACTGATCAGGTACCCCAAACAAAGGTTGGTTTCTCAAAAATAAGGTTAGATTTGAGTCAACTTAATGCTGGAGCATACATTTATAAATGTGGTTCATTTTCTGGTAAATTTCTGGTAAAATAATTATGAAGCAAGTACTTTTTTTCGCACTATTTATTCTGATCTCTTGTGAGAATGAGAGCAAAACAACTTTACTAAAAGAGCAAAACTTAATAGAAACGAAGGTTTTTTACACTTTCCAAACTTTTGAAACAACTGATTTAGGTTGGGGTTATTGCATTTTTAAGGGTGAAAAGAAAATACTTAATCAACCCCATATTCCAGCAATTCAAGGCAATAAAGGTTTCCAATCTCAAGAAGATGCAAAAGCGGTTGCTAAACTGGTATTGGATAAAATAAATCAAGGAAACTTTCCTCCAACAGTTACAGAGCAAGAGATGATAGAAATGGATATTGCACTATAAAAAAACCTCCATTAATCTATAACGAAGGTTTTTAGTTTTTTATGGTTATTCAGCAAAATGAATAAACCTATATAATATTCTATTAGTTTATTACGCTTTCATCGCTTTTATTCCTGGAAGTTCTTTTCCTTCTAAATATTCTAGCATTGCTCCACCTCCGGTAGAAACATAGCTAACTTTATCTGCTAAGTTAAATTTGTTAACAGCTGCAACGGAGTCACCACCACCAACTAAAGAAAAAGCTCCTTTTTGAGTTGCAGTTACAATTGCATTGGCTACTTCCACTGTTCCTTTTTGGAAGTTCTCCATCTCAAAAACACCCATTGGACCGTTCCATAGAATAATTTTAGAGTTCGTGATCACGTCACTAAATTGTTTAATAGAATCGTCTGCAACATCTAACCCCATCCAATTTGCTGGTATTTCATCAATTTTTACCGTTTTTGTGTTGGCGTTATTGTTAAATTCATCCGCAATAACCGTATCGGTTGGTATACAAAGCTGTACGTTTTTAGCTTTGGCTTGAGCAATAATATTTTTTGCTGTTTCTAAATAGTCATCTTCTATCAAAGAGTTACCTACTTCACCGCCCTGAGCTTTTACAAAGGTATACGCCATACCTCCACCAATTATTAGGTTGTCTACCTTATCCAATAAACGTTCTATAATTGTTATTTTTGAACTTACTTTAGCACCTCCAACAATAGCCGTTACTGGTTTTTCTGTACTGTTCAATACTTTTTCTACGCTCTCAATTTCGGCTTGTAAGAGTTTACCAAAGCATTTTTTTCCTTCAAAAAACTGAGCAACAATTGCTGTACTCGCATGCGCTCTGTGCGCTGTACCAAAAGCATCGTTTACGTAAATATCTCCAAGTTTTGAAAGTTTCTCGGCAAATTCAAGGTTTCCTTCAGTTTCTTCTTTATAAAAACGTAAGTTTTCTATTAAACAAACGTCGCCTTTTTTCAAATCAGCTACAATTTTTTCTGTTTTTTCTCCAATGCAATCGTCGGCAAATTTGACATCTCTTTCTAACAATACAGATAGGTGCTTAACTAAGTGATGCAAGGAAAATTTATCTTCCACACCATTTTTTGGTCTTCCAAGGTGCGACATTAATACCACTTTTCCACCATCATTTAAAATATGTTTTATAGTTGGTAAAGCTGCTCTCATTCTTGTGTCATCGGTTATAACGGTTGAGTCAGAAGACAAAGGCACATTAAAATCTACCCGAACCAAAGCTGTTTTATTGTCGAAATTTTGAGATGAAATTGAAGTCATATTTTTTTGATTAAACCACAAAAATAGATATTCAAATGCGTAAACATAAGAATGTATGCAACTATTTTTTTTAATGTATTTATGTAATAAAGTCTAGGTTTTTAAACCCTACCAATAGAAAGTTGATAGATATCATTAACTGATTTTTGCAATTTTAATTGATTTATGTCTTATCTTTGTAAACGCTAAGCTATTCAGCTTTAAGATAAAATTATAATATGGCTATAAAGAAAATTACGTTCGATCGTAACCATAATGTAGAGTTTTACAAGACTTTACAAAAAAGAGTAAGAGAGTACTTCAAAGAAAACAACATTGATAGATACGGTAACCTGAATATGGTCTTAAAGTCCATTTTCATGATTTCCCTATATTTTGTTCCCCTTGTTTTAATAACCACATACTTTACAAGCACATGGGCAATTGTTTCTATGTGGATACTAATGGGTTTTGGTATGACAGGAATAGGATTGTCTATCATGCATGACGCCAATCACGGAGCGTATTCTAAACACAAAAACGTAAACCGTTTTTTCGGTTTTATTATCAGCTTTATTGGAGGTTCTGATGTTACGTGGAGAATGCAACACAACGTCTTGCACCATACATATACTAATGTAACAGGAATGGATGAAGATATTAATCCAGGTAAGGTAATGCGTTTTTCTCCACACGAGAAAAGATATGCTGCACACAAGTACCAGCATATTTACGCATGGTTTTTATACGGATTAATGACAATATCTTGGTGTACAACCAAAGATTTCAAACAATTGTACCGTTACAAAAAAATGGGAATTACAGATACGCAAGGAACTAGCTTTTCTCGTATGTTAACGGTTACGATAATTACAAAAATTATTTATTACGCAATTACTTTGGCACTGCCGTTAATTTTCTCTCCAATGGCATGGTACGGCACTATCCTTTGTTTTTTAATGATGCACTTTATTTCAGGTGTAGCATTAGCAGCAATTTTTCAACCCGCACACGTAGTTCCATCGTCTACTTATCCTTTACCAGACGAGTCTGGAAACATTAAGGCAGATTGGGCGGTAAGCCAGCTTGTGAATACAGCTAATTTTGCTCAAAAAAGTAAGTGGTTTACATGGTACGTAGGTGGTCTAAATCATCAAGTAGAGCATCACTTATTTCCAAATATTTGTCATGTACATTATTCAAATATTTCAAAAATTGTGAAGAAAACAGCAGAAGAATTCAGTTTGCCTTACAACACGCAAAAAACGTTTTTTAAAGCGCTTAAAGTTCACGGATCAATGCTAAAAGCTTTGGGTACTAAGGATGATGTAAATTTCCACATACACTAAGAAAAACACATAAAAAATTAGTAGAATGTCCTTGTATTTAGTTATGAGGACATTTTTTTATGCTAGAAATTTAATTTTCTATAAGATTAATTATGTTTACTAAAAACTATGGGAACATGGATGTAGAAAGCTTTAGAGATTATTGTTTAAGCAAGTTGCATGTTACAGAAGGTTTACCTTTTGGAGAGGATGTACTTGTTTTTAAAGTCGCAGAAAAGATGTTTGCGCTTTTAAGAATTGCTTCTAAACGCGATGGAGTATTAGAAGAACCTACGGCTAATCTAAAGTGCGATCCAGAAAGGGCTGTTGAATTAAGAGAAAAGTATAGATCTGTTGAGCCAGGCTATCACATGAGTAAAAAGCATTGGAATACTATTTATTTTAACCAAGATTTAAACGAGAAGGAAATTAAAGAGCTAATAGATCACTCTTATCAATTAATAGTAGATAAATTGCCAAAAAAAATAAAAGAACAGTTGTTTTAGAATGGGAGTAAGAATAGATAAATTCGTTTGGTTTGTAAGATTAGCCAAAACAAGATCAATTGCAACAGAGCAAGTAAAAAAAGGTAAAGTAAAATTGAATGGAGAGGGTATTAAACCTGCCCGAGAAGTGAAAATTGGTGATACCGTGGAAATTATAAAACACAACGCTGTTTTTTCTTTTAAAATTAAAGACTTATTATCTAACCGTGTTGGTGCTAAGCTGGTAGAAAACTACATTATAGATGTTACAGCCCCCGAAGAGGTAGAAAAATTTAAATTGTACCAAACCTCTCAACGCGTTTATAGAGATTATGGTACAGGAAAACCGTCTAAAAAAGATAGACGAGACCTGGAAGATTATCTAGATTGGGATTAAAATAGTAGGTTTTTTACTGGGTTAGCATCAATTTTTATTGCGCTTCATTTCCTAAAAAAAGTTTCTTTAACTCAGTAGCGTTTTCAGGTTTCATTTTTCCGCCTAAAATTAAACTCAGTTGTTTACGTCTTAATGCTCCTTCAAAACGTTGTTTTTCTTCTTCCGTTTCAGGAATTAATTCAGGAACTTGAATAGGTCCGCCATTTTGATCTACAGCAACAAAAGTATAAATTGCTTCGTTGCATTTTTCTCTTGTTCCGTTTACTTGGTTTTCTACAAAAACATCAATAAATATTTCCATAGAAGAATTAAATGCTCTAGAAACTTTGGCTTCTAGGGTAACAATAGAAGAGTGTTTGATAGGGCGCGTAAAAGCAACATTGTTTACAGATGCAGTTACAACAACCCTTCTGCAATGTCTTTGGGCAGAAACGCTAGCAATTACATCCATCCAAGCCAATAGTTCTCCACCAAATAAATTTCCGTGTGGATTCGTGTCGTTTGGCAACACTACTTTTGTACTTACGGCTAATGTTTCAGAAGCTGTTTTTGCTTTCATAACGCTTTTTTTTGGCAAAAGTAATACAAAAGTCGGTTTACTCAATGTCTTCTCAACCAATCCAATTACATTTGTAACATGTCAATAGCAGCAATAAAAGCATTACATATCATTTTTGTGGTATCTTGGTTTGCCGGACTTTTTTATATCGTCCGTTTGTTTATCTACCATTCAGAAGCGCAAACAAAGCCAGATATTGAGAAGAATATTCTTAGTGCACAGTTTAAAATTATGGAGAGAAAACTGTGGTACATCATCACTTTTCCAGCAATGATATTAACAGTGGTTTTCGGTGTTTGGTTGTTTATTAAACAGCCTTACCTTTTAAAAACTGGATGGATGCATGTAAAACTATCGCTTTTGGTTTGCCTAATTGTTTATCATTTTATATGTCATAAAATTTTTCTTAATTATCAGAAGAATAAAATCGGTTGGACATCTAACCAATTAAGGTTATGGAATGAGTTGGCTACTTTATTTTTAGTTGCAATTGTTTTTGTAGTGATGCAAAAAAATGCAACGAATTGGGTGTTAGCCACGCTGCTCTTTTTCGGTGTAGCCATCGGATTAATGGTTGCGATAAAACTCTATAAAAAATTTAGAAAAGCATAATGTACATAGATACACATACACACATGTTTTCCGAAAAATTTGGAGACGATAGAGATACTTGTATTCAGAAAGCAATAGCTGCTGGAGTAGAGAAAATGTTGTTGCCAAATATAGATTTAGCTTCTATAGATGCTATGCATGCGCTAGAAGCTAAATTTCCAGCAAACTGTTTTTCGATGATGGGTTTACATCCTTGTGCTGTGGATAAAGATATCGAAGAAAAACTGCTCGTTATAAAAAACCATTTATTTAGCAGACCTTATGTTGCTGTAGGCGAAATTGGGATAGATTTATATTGGGATAAAACATTTGTAGAAGAACAAAAGTATGCGTTTAAGCAACAATGTAATTGGGCAAAAGAACTCAATATTCCTGTGGCTATACATGCCAGAGACTCTTTTGAAGAAATATTTGACTGTTTAGATGAAGTTAATGATGAAAATTTAACAGGTGTTTTACACTGTTTCACAGGATCAACAGAACAGGCACAACGTGTTTTGGATTATGGAGGATTTAAGTTGGGCATAGGTGGAGTTGTAACATTTAAAAAGGCAGGTTTAGATAAAGTGGTTGAAACGTTGTCGTTAACCGATATAGTTTTAGAAACAGACGCGCCTTATTTGGCTCCTACGCCAAATAGAGGAAAAAGGAACGAAAGTAGTTATGTTCTGCATGTTGCTGAAAAACTAGCAGATATTTTTAATTGTTCCCTAAACGAAATTGAGATGCAAACAACACGTAATGCAAATTCTCTTTTTTCTAAATTGAAATAATATGCAGTTATCTAAAGTCTTATTGATTTATACAGGCGGAACAATTGGTATGATTGAGGATGCAGAAACAGGTGAGTTAAAAGCCTTCGATTTTGATCATTTGACCGACCAAATTCCTGAACTTTCGCGCTTAAACGTTTCGTTGTCTTCTTTTTCTTTTAAGGAACCAATAGATTCTTCTGATATGGGCTTAAAAGATTGGGAATTAATAGCAAGAACTGTAGAAAACAATTATCAAGAGTATGATGGCTTTGTTGTTTTACACGGTTCAGATACGATGGCATTTACAGCATCTGCCTTGAGCTTTATGTTGCAAGGATTACAAAAGCCAGTTATCTTAACAGGATCTCAACTTCCAATTGGTACAATTAGAACAGATGGAAAAGAAAATTTAATTACTGCTATACAAATTGCCGCGGAAAAAGACAGCAATCAAAAAGCAATAATTCAAGAGGTTGCTATCTATTTTGAATATTCGCTTTATCGAGGTAACCGAACTACAAAAGTTTCGGCAAATTTGTTTGAAGCTTTTCAATCTCCAAACTATCCAGAACTTGCAATAGCAGGTGTAAATATTAATTATAATACTTCGGCGTTTTACAGAACGAAAAAAGAGAAATTGACGGTTTTTACCGCTTTTCAAAACAATGTTGCTTTATTGAAAATATTTCCCGGTATGCGAGTAGATGTGTACGCAGGACTTTTTGATTTAAAAAAATGTAAAGGAATCGTTTTAGAAACTTTTGGAGCCGGAAACGCACCATACAATAAACAATTACACAACTTAATCACAAAATACTTATCCCAAGGAGGAATAATTGTTAACATTACCCAGTGTGCATCAGGTTCAGTAGAACAAGGTAAGTATAAGTCAAGCTCTTTTTTAAATAAAGCAGGAGTGATTAACGGGTTGGATTTAACTACTGAGGCTGCTATTGGTAAATTAATGTACCTTTTAGGAGTAGAAGAAAATAGAAACAAAGTAATTCAATTGTTTCAAGAAAACTTAGTAGGAGAGCTTTCTAACTAATGTTAACACAACTTTAAGGATGACATGAACTTTTATTGTACGTTATAAAATTTTTGTACATTAGCGCACCGATATTATTTTGTAATAGAGGAGAGGTGCAGGAGTGGTTGAACTGGCTTGCCTGGAAAGCAAGTAGAGTCGCAAGGCTCTCGAGGGTTCGAATCCCTCTCTCTCCACAGAAATAATATTTTTTTATTTGGCTTAAATATAAACTAAGAATACGATTAAAATTAATCTTTGAGAACATGAAAAAAGTAATTAGTTCACTAATGATTGCCGGAATGATGACTTTCGGTTTTAGCACAGTCTCTTTAGCAGACGATTCTACAGCAGTAGTAGGTGCAGAAAATGATGCAATTGAAGCTGTTGATTCAACAGCTAATGATGCCTTAACAGATTTAACATCAACTGAAGAAGAGTCTACAGAAGAGATTGTAGAAGAAAACACAGCTGCTGTACAAGATTTAGGCTTTGTTTCTAAAATCAAGCAAAAGTTTATTGAAGGAGATCCATTTTGGATGGGTATCGTATTAATCGCTTTGATTATTGGAGTTGCTTTATGTATTGAAAGAATTGTTTACTTAAACCTTTCTACTATCAATACGAAACAATTTTTAGAAGACGTAGAGTCTGCTTTAGCAAAAGGTGGTGTAGAAGAAGCAAAAGAATTATGTAGAAATACACGCGGACCAATTGCATCTATTTTCTACCAAGGTTTAGATCGTTCTGAAGAAGGAATTGAAATGGTAGAAAAATCTGTAATTTCTTACGGTGGAGTTCAAATGGGAATGTTAGACAAAGGAGTTTCTTGGATTTCTTTATTTATCGCATTGGCACCAATGTTAGGATTTATGGGAACTGTAATTGGTATGATTCAAGCCTTCGAAAAGATTGTTTCTGATGGTCAAGTTTCACCAACAACAGTTGCAGGTGGTATTCAAGTTGCCTTATTAACGACTGTTTTCGGTTTGATTGCAGCGATTATTCTTCAAATTTTTTACAACTACATCGTTGCAAAAATCGATGGTTTAGTAAACGAAATGGAGAATGCATCTATCTCTTTAGTTGATATGATGTTGAAGTACAAGGTTACTTCTAAGTAAGATATTGTTGAACTTTTAATCCATAAATAACATGGAAAAATCAAATTCAATTGGGTTAATAATCAAAGCCGTAATAATCATTCCGATTATTATTTTTGGAGCTATGGTTATGTTCTCAGGAATAAATGTAGATACATCTACAACTGCTGAGGTAAATGCTTTTGCAGAAGGCGGAGTTATGTCTGGAGCTACTATTTTTAGTTTTGCAGCTATTGCGCTGTGTGCAGTTTTAATAGTAGTTTTCTTCATCTATTTATTAGTTACAGACCCGATACGTGCTATCAAGTCAATTCTTGGCATCATTGTAGCAGCTGCAATTTTTATGGTATTGTACTTCGCAGGTACATCAACAACACCAGAAGATTTAAATTTACCAGAAGCAATTACAGCAAGTCAAAAAACAGTAGACTTTACAAATGCAGGTGTTGTTACAGCTTTTATAGCAATCGGAGCAGCACTACTTGCAATTGTGGGTGGTTTAGTATTAAACTTAGTAAGAAAGAATTAATATGGCAAAGCGAGAAGCCCCAGAAATAAACGCAGGATCGATGGCGGATATCGCATTCTTGCTTTTGATTTTCTTCTTGGTAACCACTACTATGGATAAGGATACGGCTTTCTTAAGAAAAATTCCTAAGAAAGTTGAGATTCCAGAAAACATCATAATAGAGGTTGAGAAGAAAAACGTATATAAAATTACGATCAACAACAAACAGGCAATGCAAGTTAGAGATTCTATCCTTCCTGTTACGGAGATAGAAAACCTACACAAAAGAATAAAGCATTTTTACCAAGTAAACAAAGGCCTAAGATTCGGTTCTTTCAATACTGAGTATCCGTATTATTCGTATGCAACTAGAGAGTCTATTGATGCAGGTATAGCAGAAGCAGAAAACGCATTATCAGCTAAAGAAGCATTGCCAGACACAGATCCTAACAAAGAAGTGCAAGTAGAATACGCAAATAATTTGTTGGATGAATGGTTTAAAAAGGATGCAGTTTACAGAGTTTTTGCAAAAGCTGAGGTAAATAAAAACAAGCGTAATATTGAAATGCCTGAGATTGATATCAAAGCACACGTTAAAATTGAGCCATTTATTGGAACAGATTACAGTGCATATGTTGCTATTCAGTCAGAAATTCAAAAGGCATTAATGCAAATGAGAGATGCAGAATCTATGGAACTGTTCGGTATGACATATTCGTCAATGCTAAAGTACTACCAACAAAACGCGTTAGAACAAACGCCTATTGTTAAGCAGTATAAAGAACGTTTAGATTTGCTTGAAACGTTGTATCCTGAAAGAATTATAGAAGTTAATCCTAAGAAATAAGAGCTATGTCTAAATTTAAAAGTAACGATAAAAAGGCAGCACCAGCGATTAATACATCTTCTTTACCAGATATCGTATTCATGTTGCTTTTCTTCTTCATGGTAGCAACGACTACTAAGGATATCGATCCTATGGTGAAGATTGACAATGCAAGAGGTGAAGGAGTTGTGGATTTAACGCCTTTCAAACAAAGAAGTGAAGTAGACTTTGTTTACTTGGGAGCTCCAATTAAAGGTGACGCTAGCAAATTTGATAAAGGAATTGCAGTACAGTTTGATGGTATTTTACCTGAAAATGGTATAAATTATATCATACAATGGAAAGACATGAAGTACGCAAATAAACCTTCTGGATATACAATTGCAAAAGAAGAGGTTGTAACATGTTTTAAGGCCGATGAAGAAGTGCCAGTAGGTATTTTATTTGATGCAAGAAAGTTATTGCAAGACAATGATTATAATTCTATCGCATACGGTGCGCAAGAGAAAGGTACAGGAAGAGAGTATAGAATTGATAATGATTAAAAGATTGATTTATAATTAGTAGAAACCCTTGTTTATAGCAAGGGTTTTTTTGTGGTCAATATTTTGGATGTTCTAGGTTAGAGTTACTCACACGAATAATTTTTGACCATAAACAGAAAATGTATATTACCTATTTGAGTTGCAAACGCTTGTGATAAAGTGCTAAAAGTAAGAGGAGCATAAGTACAAGCGCAGTAGATAAGTAAGGGTTGTAGTTTTCTAGGAAATTAGGAGTATTTTCTTGTCTCATCCAGATTACGTTTATACCGTTATTTAGACCATGTAGTATTATACCAGGAAATATAGATTTAGTAATTACATAGATTACGCCTAAGGCAATACCAAAACAAAGAATAGGTAAGAATTGCTGCCAATTTAAGTGTAGTAAGGTAAACACAAATGCACTTAGCAGAACGCCAATCCAATTGTTGTTTCTAGTATGCGCAATATGGTTGAGTATGAATCCGCGAAAAAATAATTCTTCACAAATAGGTACAAGTAAACCAATAATAAACAAGGCGGTTAAATAACTCTCTGTGGAAGCAAGCGGACCAATTAAATGGTTGAGCGATTTTACATATGCAGCGGATTCGCGCTCAACGGTTGCTAACATATCTATACTTTCAAGTATAGCGCTGTTGATAGTTGTTAAAAATGGCAGCAAACAAAAAAGCAATCCAAAAAGCCCTAAGCTCCAAAGGTAGTCAAGTGGTTTATGTTCTCTTTTTTCTTGAGGGTTTAGGCTTTTTTTGTAAATGAAATATAGTATTCCAGGGACTAGAAACAGTCCAATTTGAAAGGGTAGGTAAGTGCCTATCATGTATTGTACTGGAAATTGTTTCATTTGTATTTGTGCAGAAAGTTTGCTCATTTCTGGATACAGAAGAGTCATTAAAACGGAAGATATTATACTCAGTATGACGATAGATACAATACCGATAAGAAGTAATATCAGGATTTGTGTGAAGGGTGTTTTGTTTTTAAATTGTTCAATCAAAATAAGACTTCTTTACGTTGTGCGTCTAATTTAAGCAAAATGATCATCATTATTGTAAAGGACAACATAGAACTACCGCCATAACTAAAGAATGGCAAAGGAATTCCAATAATAGGTACAATTCCAATATTCATACCTATGTTAATTCCAAAATGATAGAAGAGTATCATCGCTACACAGTATGCATAAACGCGCGTAAATCTGCTTCTTTGTCGTTCTGCTATTACAATTATACGTATTAAGAGAAGGGTGAATAATGTTATCACTAAGAAGGAACCAATAAATCCCCATTCTTCAGCATAAACACAAAATATAAAGTCGGTTTCGCTTTCGGGTACATGTCCGCTTTCCGGACTAGCTAATTGCGCTTGGTGATACCCGTTACCTACCAAACCACCTGATCCAACGGCTGCCATAGCTCTATTTCTGTTGTAGTCTGCCTTGTCTTGTTGTTCTTTAGAGTCTACCTTACCTAACCACAAATCTATTCTTTCTTTTTGATGAGGTTGAACGATGTGATTGTATCCATACGTCACCAAAACGGTTAAGGCAGAAAAGCTAAGATAAGCTATGAGTACAATACGTAGTAGTCTTTTTTTGTTGCGTTCTGTTACCAACCTTATAATTATAAATAGAGCAAATGCTGCACAAATTGTAAGCAATAGTAGTAGGAGTATCCAATCTGGAACTTCGTTGAGTATAAAAGATCCGATAGAAATACTGTGTGTACTATCTGCGAAAAAAAGAGAGGTAATACTAAAAAATACTACAACAAATAATACAGGAATAAAGTGAACGCCGACCCATGTACTTTTAAACCGTAATCCCAGTAAAGAATTAGTAAAGAAGAGTATAATCGGATCAAACGTTATTCCTTCTCTGTACAACACAAATAAAAATGCAGTAAATACTAAAAATGTTCCGGTATCATTTTGAAGTAGAATTAAGGCCATTGTAGCAAGCAGCACTCCATTTATGAATAATACGGTTTTAGTGGTAACCGTTTTGGTACTAATATTACTGATAAGGTAACTCATAATTAGAGCCATTCCTAGTTTTGCGAATTCTGAAGGTTGTATACCAAAAGAGCCAATACCTAGCCAGGACCGTGCTCCATTAATCGGTTTTGTAAAGAGCACTGCAATTAGTAAAACAATAGTAAATAAGTAGGCCGGTACGCTGAGTGCTCGAATATATTTACTGTCAATCAAAAACACAATGAAACCAATAAATAATGCTGCGCCTATCCAAAAGAGTTGTTTTCCATAAAGTGATTTGAAATCAAGTAGAAATGAATGGTTTTCATCATATGCTGCAGAATATAAGTTAACAATACCCAATGTCATGATGGATACCAGTATTATTACTAGCGCCCAATCAATACTTTTCGAAACGGGTTTATTTCTGTCCATATACTTCTACATCCAAAGGCTAATGCCTGTTTTAATTATATTTCCTCCACCGTAGCCAGCATCTAAAAAACACACAATTTGTTTAGAAATAAAATAGTTTAAATGATAGCCTAATCGGTAGTCAAGTAGATAGTCTGTGTTTTTGGATGATGTTGGTAGTAAGTTGGTGTTAGTTCTTATGTTTACACCAATTTTAGTATTTATATAGCCTAAGAAACGAGGAGAAACGAGTGTTGCAAAGTCATGGTTAATCATAACTCTATGTTCTGTTCTGTCTTGATAATAAGGTTGTATAGCTTCTCCTAAATAGACTTGTTCGGTTGACTTAAAAGAGTAATCAAGTCCAATTGCGCCTAGCTTTAAAGGAATTTTGCTTAGTGGTTTATATAGAAAATTAGCGCGTACGCCAAATTGGCCTAGAGATTTATTGAATCCTTTCGGTAGATTGGTGGTTACGTCTTGTTCAGACAAAAATCCGTAATAAATAGTAGCATTTAATTTATTTGACTCTAATCCTTCACAACAAAGAGATGTTCCTTTCTTTGATGTTGGGGTTGTGTCTAAATCAAATGGAGAAGCTGTGTATCTTGTACGCAAACAGTAGCAACTGCTTAGCGTTGTGCCTACTAAAATGAATAGAAGTATTTTTGATATGTACTTCTTTAACATCATTCTAAAAGATTAGCTTCTAAGATTCTTTTTTCTTTGGCTTCTGAGAGCACCTTGCCGGTTAAATATTTTTCTATCATAAGACTGGCAATGGGCGCAGCCCAAGTTCCACCAAAACCGGCATTTTCTACGTATACGGCGATTGCAATTTTTGGATTGTCAATTGGAGCAAATGCGATGAATACCGAATGGTCTTTACCATGTGGATTTTGTGCTGTACCTGTTTTTCCTGCAACTTTTATTCCTTCTATTTTAGCTAATCGGGCTGTTCCACCAGCTTCTTCTACTACACGACGCATACCTTCAATCACAGGGTCAAAGTGTTTAGAACTCACCATAGTTTTTTGCTTTTCTCTGTATTTATTTAAGGGTCCACTTTCTCCAATCGAGCTTACAAAGTGCGGTTCGTAATAGTATCCTTTATTTGCAATAATGGCTGCTAAATTGGCCATTTGTAAAGGTGTAACTTTTACTTCTCCTTGGCCTATACTTATTGAGCGAATGGTACTAAACGCCCATCTATATTCGCCGTACCAACGGTTGTAGAAAGACACGTTAGGAATAACACCTGGCCTTACTCCGCCAATGTCTACTTGTGGTTTGGTGCCTAACCCAAAACTATTCATGTATTTTTCCCATTTAGCTAATCCAATGGCAGCATCTTTAAATACGCTTTTGTCTTTACCTTGTTGTATTATTCTTCTCACTTCATAGTAAAAATAAGGGTTGCAAGACATTTTTACTGCATCTTGTACACTGTTGGCATTTGGGTGGTTATGACAACCAACTAAACTTTTGGTACAAGGGAAGCCGGTATTTTCTGTTATCACTCCTTCTTCTAATCCAACTAATGCTTGCACAAGTTTAAATATAGAACCAGGCGGATATTCTGCAGCTAACGGTCTTGGGAATAAAGGTTTGAGCGAATCATTCTTTAGCGCAGCGTAGTTTTCTCTAATCTTTCGTTTCCCAACCATACGATTTGGATCAAAAGATGGAGCAGAAACTAAACTCAATATTTCTCCAGTTTTAGGCTCAAGTGCTACAATACATCCTTTTTTGTTTTGCATGAGTTTTTCTCCGTATCCCTGAAGTTCAATATCTAATCCAAGTTGGAGTTCTGGACCCTGCTTGGCAATTGTATCTAATTGGCCGTTGGCATAAGGTTCAACCACTTTTCCTCGTGCAGATGTAATAATGTATTTTATTCCTTTTTGACCACGTAAGTCTTGTTCATAATAATTTTCTAAGCCTGTTCTGCCAACAAAATCACCTTGGTTGTAAAAAGCAGGATCTTCTTTTAATTCTTTAACACGTATTTCGTTTAGATAGCCAAAAATATTTCCGCCATATGGGTATGGGTAGTCGCGCTGACTAAATGTTTCCTCATAAAACCCTTTATGATTTCCAAGTTTTGGTGCTATTGTACTTATTTCATCAGTGGTTAGTTCGGTTAAAAAAGCATAAGGTAAGTAAGGTCTATAGTCATTTACAATTGTATCTCTGCCGTCTACGCGTGTGCGTCTATCCCATTTTTTCTTAATTTCTGAAAATCTATACTTAATAAAAGTATCGTGTACTCCGATTAATTTGGCGAAAGCGGAAGTGTCTAGATCTTTAATTTTATGTTCTACGAACATTAAATTGTAGTAGGTTTTATTGGCTACAATTTTTTTGTGGTTTCTGTCGTATATGATTCCGCGAGGTGGTTTAACTTCAATTTTTTTTTGTGATACCTCCGCAGCTCTTTCCTTCCATTTATCGTCTATGACTTGCATGTAGAGTAAGCGCACACAATAAATAATGCCCACAAAACCGAACAGTGAATAAAACACTAGTCTACGCGCTTCTAGATTCATGTAATTTTTTTTGTTTTAAAAAATAGAATTTGAGATAGAATAGCGATTGTTAATGTTAAAAGTACACTCAAACTAGTTTGTCTAACTATATAAAGTAGTTCCGTCAATTTAAAGTGTTCTAATAAAAAGAAGTATAAGTGATGAATTACGACAATTATTCCAAAAACAGATATGAACCAGGTGTACCCCATTTGTCTTATGTTTCCTTCGGTGTATGATTCGTAACCATCTCTGGGAGAAAATAGTTTAAGAAGTTCTGGTCGTAAATAGGCTACTAAGACGGAAGCACTCGCATGCAATCCAAAGGTGTTCATAAAATAGTCTATAGAAATACCCATTAAAAAAGACAATAGCATTACCCATATTATTCCCATTTCTAAAGGAAGAAATAGGATGTAGAGCGGATAAAGCATAATTTGTATTCCGAAATCTATTTCTAGCTGTCCAAATACTAAACCTTGTAAGAGTACAAACAGTATAAACCGTACGCTATGTTTTATAAATGGATTCATTCTTCTTTAAACTCTTGTTTTGCTTTTTCTTCTAGTTCGTGTTGTTCTGTTTTCAGAATATTTTCAATAACAAATACGTTTTGTGTTGTGCGTAAATCGTTAGATAATCGAACGGTTATTTCCCATTCTGGTTTTCCTTCAATTGGTTTTACAGTTTCTACCTTTCCAACAGAATAGTTTGGAGGAAACAGTCCTGAAGAACCCGTTGTTACCACATTGCTTCCACGCGGAATAGGTATGTCGTTAGATATACCAGTGAGTTTTATGCGTAAAGGATTATTATCATAAATCTCCCATTTCAATAAACCTTTTGCGTTTATTTTTTCAACTTGTACGGGTATATTAATAGAACTGTGAAGTATAGATTTTACAACTGCGTAGTAATCCGATACATCATACACTATACCTACTAGTCCGTTTGAAGAAACAACGCCCATATCGGCTTTGATGTCAGCTTTCCTCCCTTTATCTATCGTAAAGAAATTATCTTTTCTTGTATAAGTGCCATTTTTTATGGTTGCCGGCACATAGTTATATTGAAGTTGTAAAAGCGTATCATTTACCTTTATTTGATTTGTTTTAACGGGTATATATGTGTTTATAGACTCTTTATACGCCTTTTTTAAAGCATTTTGCAAAACACGATTCTCAATTTCTAGATCAAAGTGTTTGGTTACTTGATGGTTGATACTTAGCAACGAAGCAAAAAAGCTTGCACTACTATTGAACCACTTGGTTCTAGGGTAATTAACAATTGAGAAGTAAGACGTTAGCGCAATAATTTGAAGCAAAAGAAAGACAAGAAATATTCTAAATCTTTGCAAAAAAGCAATCAGATTGCGCATGCTGGTTTATTATTTAATCTCTAATTAAGAATTGGAATCTATCTATGTTTTTCAAGGCTATACTTGTACCTCTTGCAACTGCTCTAAGCGGATCCTCTGCGATGTGTACAGGTAATTTTGTTTTTAGCGAAATTCGCTTATCCAACCCGCGTAGCATTGAGCCACCGCCGGCTAGGTAAATACCCGTTTTGTAAATATCAGCTGATAATTCTGGAGGTGTCATCTCTAAAGCAGATAAAATTGCTTCTTCAATTTTTGATATTGTTTTGTCAAGTGCGTGAGCAACTTCAGAATAAGAAACAATAATTTCTTTTGGAATACCTGTCATTAAATCTCTACCTCTTACCGCAAAATTCTCAGGTGGCGTATCTAATTCAGGAAGAGCTGCTCCTACTTCAATTTTAATTTGTTCGGCAGTTCTTTCTCCAACTAAAATATTATGCTGTCTCCGCATATATTCTTCAATATCTGCTGTAAAATCATCACCAGCAACGCGTATTGACTTATCACAAACAATACCACCTAAGGCAATAACTGCAATTTCAGAAGTTCCTCCACCTATATCAATAATCATGTTACCCATTGGCTCTTCTACATCGATACCAATACCAATTGCAGCTGCCATTGGTTCGTGGATAAGATAAACTTCTTTTGCGCCTGCGTGTTCGGCAGAATCTCTAACGGCTCTTTTTTCTACTTCTGTGATTCCAGAAGGTATACAAATTACCATCCTTAAAGAAGGATTAAACATGCTTTTCCCACCTTTTATCATCTTTATCATTCCACGTATCATGCTTTCAGCACTCTGGAAATCTGCAATTACACCATCTTTCAATGGTCGAACAGTTTCAATTAGTTTATGCGTCTTACCATGCATCTGTTGCGCCTTTTTTCCAATGGCTACAATTTTACCAGTTTGTATGTTTTTGGCAACAATAGAAGGCTCATCCACAACAACCTTGTCGTTTTGGATAATTAAGGTATTCGCAGTACCTAAGTCAATTGCGATTTCCTGCGTTAAAAAGTCAAATAGTCCCATAGGATTTGTAGAGCAACACGTTTAATTTCTATAATTTTAGTGAATTTAAATCGAAAATCCACTATTTCGTTTCAATTTTAGTTTGTTTTTTGATTATTAGTGCTTGAAATGGCGATTTCCGGTGAATACCATTGCTAATTCGTTAGTGTTACAGTAATCGATAGACAGTTGGTCTTTTATTGATCCACCGGGTTGGATAACTGCTGTAATTCCTGCATTATTTGCAATTTCTACACAATCTGGAAATGGGAAAAACGCATCGGACGCCATAACTGCTCCATTAAGATCAAAATTGAATGATTTCGCTTTATGAATCGCTTGATTTAATGCATCCACACGCGAAGTTTGTCCTGTTCCAGAAGCTAAAAGTTTTCCGTTTTTGGCTAGAATAATGGTGTTTGATTTTGTATGCTTAACCAGTTTGTTAGCAAATTCTAAATCAATCATTTCTTGACTTGTAGGAAGTACATTTGTTTTCGGTTCAAAATCCTCTTTCTTATCTGTTATATAATCTTTATCTTGTTCTAAAACGCCGTTTAATATAGTTCTGAATTGACGTTTTGGTAAGTGTAAGTCTTTTTGAACTAAGATTACTCTGTTCTTTTTGCCCTTTAATATTTCCAAGGCTTCGGGAGCATAACTTGGAGCAATTACAACTTCACAAAATAATTCGTGAATCAAAGTTGCTGTTGCTTTGTCTATCGCTGTGTTAGCGATTAATATTCCTCCAAAGGCAGAAACAGGATCACCAGACAATGCTTCTGTGTATGCTTCTTCAATAGTTTCTCTTGTTGCAACTCCGCATGCATTGTTGTGCTTTAGAATAGCAAAAGTTGGTTTGTCATTCTTAAATTCTGCCATTAAATTAACCGCAGCATCTACGTCTAATAAATTATTGTAAGAAAGTTCTTTTCCGTGCAGTTTATCAAAGATTTCTTCCATGTTTCCATGGAAAATTCCTTTTTGATGTGGGTTTTCTCCGTAGCGTAAAATTTGCGATTGCTTGTAACTTTGCTTAAACACATCTTTCTTTCCATCTGCATTGAAATAATTGAAAATATGCGTATCGTAATGAGATGAAACTTCAAATGCGTCTCTTGCAAACGATTTACGTTCTTCTAAAGTTGTTTGCGCTCCTTCCGATTCTAAAATGGCATTAAATGCTTCGTAGTTTTCCATTGATGGAATAATTACTACATCTTTATAATTTTTTGCTGCAGCTCGAATTAAAGAGATTCCACCGATATCAATTTTTTCAATAATTGCTTGGTGCTCTGCACCGGAGGCTACAGTATCTTCAAATGGATATAAGTCAACAATAACTAAGTCTAATTCAGGAATCTGAAACTCTTGAATTTGAGCTTGGTCTTCTGCTAGTTCGCGTCGATTCAAAATTCCACCAAATACTTTTGGGTGAAGTGTTTTTACTCTTCCGCCCAATATAGAAGGATAAGATGTGAGATCTTCTACACGTTCTACTGGAATATTTAAGCTTTCAATGAAGGCTTGGGTTCCACCAGTAGAGTAAAGTGTTACTCCATTCTTGTGTAAATTATTTACTATTTCATCTAGTCCGTCTTTATTAAAAACCGAAATTAGTGCACTTTTAATCTTTTTTACGCTCATTTTTACAGATACTGTTTAAAGTGTGCAAAGATAGAAGATAAGAACGAGCTAAAAAGAGCTAGTTATAAGTTTTTTTAACATTTCCGGTTTTCTTTTCAAAAATTGTAGAAGCATAGGCTAAGTCTGTTATTAATTTTATAGTTTACGCTTCTATTATTCCTCAATACATTGCATGTTCAATTCAGTGCTAAAGAAATACTTTTTAAGAAGATGAACCACTCTTTCAACTTAAACTCTATTTTTGTGTAAAATTTCAACATCATGTACAGAACACATACTTGCGGAGAACTTAGAATTGAACACGTAAATCAAACAGTAACCCTGAGTGGATGGGTTCAAAATGTAAATGATTTGGGTGCAATTGCATTTATAAACTTAAGGGATCGATATGGAATTACACAACTTGCTTTTTCTATGGAAGATAACGCAACGCTATGCGAAGAGGTTAGAAAATTAGGTAGAGAATTTGTGCTGCAAGTAGAAGGTTTAGTGATTGAAAGAGCGTCTAAAAATAAGCAGCTTCCAACGGGTGAGATTGAGATTAAAGTAACAAAATTAACTGTTCTTAATGCCTCCAAAACACCGCCTTTTACGATTGAGGACAAAACGGATGGAGGAGAAGAGCTGCGCGCTCAATATAGATATTTGGATTTACGAAGAAATCCGGTTAAAGAGAAGTTGGCTTTACGAAATAAGGTTGCTTTAGAAACACGCAAGTTTTTAGATACACAGGATTTTATTGATGTTGAAACACCTTACTTAATTAAATCTACGCCAGAAGGAGCTAGAGATTTTGTTGTTCCTTCACGTATGAATAGTGGAGAGTTTTATGCACTTCCACAATCTCCACAGACCTTTAAGCAGTTGTTAATGGTTTCTGGTTACGACCGTTACTATCAAATTGTGAAGTGTTTTAGAGATGAAGATTTAAGAGCGGATAGACAGCCAGAGTTTACACAAATAGATTGCGAAATGAGCTTTGTAGAGCAGGAGGATGTTCTAAATACTTTTGAAGCAATGGTAAAACACCTTTTTAAAACGTGCAGAAACTATGATTTAGAAGGAGATTTTCCAAGAATGGATTATGCTGAAGCAATGGAAACGTACGGTTCTGATAAACCAGATATTCGTTTTGATATGAAATTCAAAAACTTAAATACCGTTACGCAGAATAAAGGGTTTAAAGTATTTGATGATTCTGAATTGGTTCTAGGAATTGTAGCAGAGCAATGTGCAGTTTACACTAGAAAACAACTAGATAAGCTAATTGAATGGGTAAAACGTCCGCAAATTGGTGCCAAAGGAATGATTTACTGTAAATGTAATGAAGACGGCACATTTAAGAGTTCTGTAGATAAATTTTACTCACAAGAAGATTTAAAAGCATGGGCAGATGCTGCTGGTGCAAAAGCGGGTGATCTTATTTTGGTTCTTTCTGGTGAAACAGATACGGTGCGTAAACAAATGAATGAGTTGCGTTTACACATGGGAGATGAATTAGGGTTAAGAAATCCAAATGTATTTAAACCAATGTGGGTTGTTGATTTTCCTCTTTTAGAATGGGACGAAGATTCTCAACGTTACCATGCTATGCACCATCCTTTTACTTCTCCAAAACCAGAAGACATTCATTTAATAGAAACCGATCCTGGAAAAGTAAGAGCAAATGCTTACGATTTAGCGATGAACGGAGTTGAGTTAGGTGGAGGTTCTATTCGTATCCACGATAGAGAAATGCAAGCGAAAATGTTTGATTTGTTAGGTTTCACTAAAGAAGAAGCAGAAGAGCAATTTGGGTTTTTAATGAGCGCTTTTGAATACGGAGCACCACCGCATGGAGGTTTGGCTTTCGGATTAGACAGATTGGTCGCAACCATGGGCGGATCTCAATCAATTAGAGATTATATTGCTTTCCCTAAAAACAACCAAGGTAGAGATATCATGATAGATGCTCCAGCCAAGTTAGATAATGAACAGCTAACAGAGTTAAGTTTAAAGCTTAATTTAAAAGAAGAGAAATAATAATAGAATTTTAAAGTATACGTAAAGACTCAGAGTTTATTCTGGGTCTTTTTTATTTCTTACTATTTATTTCTGTAAATTTTCTACTTTAGCACATGTTCTATTTAGGAGTTTCAGTTTTAGCTTACGCTTTAAACAATGTGCTTTGGAAACGAGTGCTTTCTTCGTTCGCACCTTCTATTCTCCTTACAGTTAGGGCTTTCTTTACATCGGTTATTGGGTTGCTTTTAGCGTTTTCCTTGTATGACAATGCATTAGTTGTTTCTCAAACTGATTTTCTGCGCTCAATGATTGCTTCTGTTATCGGAGCACTTGGTTTGTTTTTTATGCTATCAGCCTTGAAACAAGGTACGCTTAAGTTACTAGCCTTGTATAATCTTTTTACAGTATTTATTACGGCTTCTTTCCTCTTTATTTTTGAAGATTTAGATGTTGTCAACTATGGATATGGTTCTTTCTTAATGCTTTCAGGATATTTTTTGTTCTTTTTTCATTCAACCAAACAAAACTTAAAATTTCCCATTGCTGTGCATTTGAAATTTGGACTCATGTCATGTTTATTTGCTGCTTCGGGTCTTATGTATTGGTATAATTTGCTAGAAAATGTGCATCCTGTTTTTGTTGCAGCAAATCAGGAAATTGTGGTGTTAATTTTGGGTTTATGCTTAGTTAAATTGAATGGTTACAAGATAATAGACATAAAAAAAGTTTTACATTTTAAGCATTTGCGATTTATTTTTCTGATCGCATTGGTGATTTTCGTTGCGGTTTATTTCGGGCTTTTAGGTATGCTGCAGTCTAACCCGTTTATACTGTCGCTAACTTCTTTAGCCGTGCCTATCCTTACTTTTTTCTTTGGTGTTCTGTTTTTTAGAGAAATATTTACACTACAGTCAATTATTGCTTTGGCAGCAATGGTTGCAGCTGCTTATTTATTGAGGTAACTTATTTTTGATTAAAATGTACTTACGGATTTAATTCGTCTATCTTTACTTTATGCAATCTTTACAAACAGATAAAACAAACAAACAAAAGAACCAGAACGTATCTTTTAAGTGGGCCGTTAAGGAGTATATTTGGCCACGAAAGAAATTGATATTTTTCGGTTTATTTTTAATTCTGATAAAAAGTGCTGTTGGACTTGTACTGCCTTATTCAACCAAATTGTTTTTAGATGAAATTGTGCCAAGAGGTGATATGCAGCAGCTATTTGTTTTGGTCGGAGTTGTGTGTGCTGCGGTCTTAATACAAGCAATTACTTCCTATTCTCTTACTTTATTATTAAGTGTAGAAGCGCAACGATTAATATCTATTCTTAGAGCGGAAGTACAACGAAAATTGTTGAAATTGCCTATTGGTTTTTTTGATAATAATAAGTCTGGCGCCTTAGTTTCTAGAGTTATGACAGATGTAGAAGGTGTTAGAAATTTAGTTGGTACTGGCTTAGTTCAGCTAATTGGAGGCTCTTTAACGGCAATTTTTTCTTTGCTAATCTTATTAAATATGAATTGGGTAATGACTTTATTTACAATTATTCCGGTTTCTATTTTTGGGTTCGTTGCACTAAAATCGTTTAAAAAGATTAGACCCATTTTTAGAGCAAGAGGTAAGATTAATGCTGAAGTAACCGGAAGGTTAACAGAAACTTTAAATGGTGTTAGAGTGATTAAGGGTTTTAATGCAGAGGAACAGGAAAGTCGTGTTTTTGAAACAGGTGTAGAGCGTCTGTTCCAAAACGTTAAAAAAAGCTTAACAACAACTTCTTTTATAACCAGTTCTTCTACCTTTTTATTGGGCTTGGCTTCTGCCGGTATAATTGGTATTAGTGGGTATTATATGATATATGGGGACATGACATCTGGAGATTTTATCATGTTTACGCTTTTTCTTGGTTTTATGATTGCTCCAATTGTTCAGATGAGTAATATAGGTTCTCAGCTCACAGATGCCATGGCAGGTTTAGATAGGACGCAAGAGTTAATGAAAATGGCAGAAGAAAACGATGACGAAAAACGCATTAATTTTGTGGATCAGCTTAAAGGCGACATAAAATTCGAGGATGTAAGTTTTAGTTATGAAGAAGAGAAAGAAGTATTGCATTCCATTAGTTTTGATGCTCCAGCTGGTTCTGTTACGGCATTAGTGGGTTCTTCTGGTTCTGGTAAATCTACAATTGCTGGCTTGGTAGCTACTTTTTTAAATCCGACGAGTGGAAAAGTAACCTTAGATAATGTTGATTTGACAACCGTAGATTTATCCTCTTATAGAAGTAACTTGGGTGTTGTTTTACAGGACGATTTTCTATATGAAGGTACCATTAGAGAAAATATTTTGTTTCCACGACCAGATGCTACAGAGGAGGAGTTAATTCGGGCCGTTAAGGGTGCCTACGTAAATGAGTTTACCGATCGATTTGACTTGGGGCTAGAGACCATTATTGGTGAAAGAGGTGTGAAGCTTTCTGGCGGACAAAAACAACGTATTTCTATTGCTAGAGCATTACTCGCAAACCCGAAGATAATTATCTTGGATGAAGCAACTTCTAATCTAGACACGCAGAGCGAATCGTTTATTCAAAAAAGTCTAGAAGCTTTAATGAAGGATAGAACCACATTTGTTATTGCGCACCGTTTGTCCACAATTCAAAAGGCAGATCAGATTTTGGTTGTTGAAGATGGAAATATCGTTGAGAGAGGAAGGCACCAAGAACTTATTGATTCGAAAGGAAGGTACTTTGAACTGTTTACTTACCAAAGTAGAATTTAATGATTTTTGAGATAAACGTATTTTAAGATCTTTTTTCTGGTAGTTTACGTGAAGTCGTAGGGTTAAGATAAGATTTTTGGTGAAACGTTGTATATGGCATATTTTTGAACGTCTTTTTTTGATGCAGTTCGTGAAGATTTTTTATTTCTAATTTTTAGTTCGCTGTTTTCTATTCGTCTTTTCGTTATAGATAAAGCTCCTTTATTTTCTTTTCTTATGCCTTAGAACAGAAAAATGTCGTATGTTTTTTAGCTTAATCTATTCACAGTTTTTGTGGAATCACGCAGTTTATATATCAATCAAATATATATACATTGTGTTCCAGTTGTTTTGATCTCCTTAGAAGTTTACATCTAATTTTCGGTAAGATGCTCTTTGTAGTTGACTTTCGTTTGTGATTATAAGTTAATTTTAAGAAGTAGTATATTGATTGTATTGAATATAGTTTTAAGTTATAAGTAGGTTTTAAGTTTTTTTGAATTAATTAACATCTGAAACATTGAAAAACAATTAGTTGTGTTTTAGTTTAGAATTAAATAAAATCAGAATAAATAATATAACGTAATTATTGTGATTTTTATATACCGTTAATTTGTCAGATATTGACTAATCAACTAAAAAATTGGTAGAAGATTACTGTCTCAGTTGTTCTCTTACACTTAATAAATTTCTTAACGAAAAGTAACGACGATGTATCGCGAGATAGAACTGAGTTGTGTCAAAATACGGGTTTATTTGTAAAATAATTACTATCCTTGATCATGGTAATGTTAAACGCACTGTATACACAATATATAGTAAGTGAATTTTGGATGATTTGAATGATTGAGATAGTAGAATATACCAAAGAAAATAAGTAAACAATTGATTTTCCTGTCAAATACGCGAGAAAAAGGGGTGGAATTTATTAGTTATAGTAAAAAATAGCTTCTTACTTTTAAGAAAAGGCTTTTGTTATAGGTCGATAATGAGTATTTCAACTCGTCTATCGTTTTCTACAGGACCTCCAAGCGGTTCTTTAGATTTTCTACCTTCGTATATCATTTGTCCAGGTTGAACTCCAAGATTTTTAAGCTCGTCATATACAGCCTTCGCGCGTACTACTGAAAGATTTCTTTCGCCTGTCTCGTCATCTACTCCATCTAATCCAAATCTAGCACAGCATACATGACCGAGTATTTGAATTTTGATGTTTTCGTTCTTTTTGAGAGTTTTAGCCAGCTTTTTTATTTCAACTTCTGAAGATTTTATTAGTTTGGCTGTACCAGAAACAAATAGTATTTCTTCTAGGGTCAAACGTTCTCCTTTTGTCATAACGGTTAGTATATCTAACTCGTCGTCTTCATTTTTCGGAGCTACTTCTTCATTTTTTGGAATGGTAGTGTTTGTTTCTTCTATAACTATAGGAGCATTAGTCTTTTCTTTTTTAAGTGCAGTACTCTTTTCAATCTTCTTTATTGGTTTGAGAACATTGTTAATAATATTTGGGCGAATTTCATCAAAAAAGGGTTGAGCATCTTCGGGTTTTCTGTCACTTTTAATATTCTTTAATTGCGTAGCATCAGAAGAAACCGTTTCTATACGTTGGCTTTGAGTGTTATTATTAGCCTTATAAAGAATTTTGAT
Source organism: Lishizhenia sp. (assembly GCA_965656535.1). Lineage (GTDB taxonomy): Bacteria > Bacteroidota > Bacteroidia > Flavobacteriales_D > Crocinitomicaceae > Lishizhenia. The sequence continues at coordinate 225,935 of CBFHKX010000001.1, read as the reverse complement.
TTCTACTCTTCGGTTTTTTTGTCTTTGAACTTCAATTGGATAGGAGTCAATTAGTTTAATTTCACCTTTTCCTTTAATTCTTTTGATGGTTTTTCGAGAAATTCCTAAGTCAATTAAAAGTTGTTTGATCGCATTTGCTCTTTTACGTGATAAGTATTTATTGTATTGGGTTGACCCCAAATCATCGCAATATCCGTAAATCTCAAATCCAACAATTTTGGCATCAATAAAATCATTTTTTCTATTGTTTACCGTTTCTTGTGTAGCGGAAGTGATTGTGTATGAATCAAACTCAAAGAATACTTTTAAATCCTCATATTCAAGCGAATGCGAGTAATTCGTAAACCCGAGTAGTGCTGCGAGTAGTATTAATGTAGTGTTTTTCATAACCGTGTAATGAGTTGTTTTTACGCAACTTACATCACAAAGTTACAAGAAATGTTGATAACTGCAAGTTGTTTGTGGAAAACTACCAATCTATTGGGTAATAATCTTTTAAAAATTTTCCGCACCAGTGTTTACCAGTGTTAATTCCGTCTATTAATGGATCCATTACACGGGCAGCTCCGTCAACAATATCTAATGGAGGTTGAAAGTCGTGCTCTTCTTCTTTTTTCCTAGATAACTCGGCTGGGTCTTCATCCGTTACCCAACCGGTATCAACAGCGTTCATATAAATACCATCTTTAGCAAAATCCAGCGCAGATGTATGCGTCATCATGTTTAGTGCTGCTTTGGCCATATTTGTATGTGGGTGACGATCCTCTTTATAAAAGCGATGAAATTTTCCTTCCATTGCAGAAACATTTATTATATGTTTCATACCCGTATTTTCTTTTCTCATTAAACCTACGAGTCGGTTACATAGTACAAATGGAGCAACTGCATTAACGAGTTGCACCTCAACCATTTCGGGAGTCTCTATTTGGCCTAGTTTTAAACGCCAACTGTTTGTTTTTCTAAGGTCAACTTGTTGTAAATCAGCATCTAACTCACCTTCAGGAAAAACTTCTTTTGTGGGTAAGGAATTGTCGAAACTATAAGGGATTTGACTTAACTGCGCGGATGATGTAATGCCAACTCCCGGTGCCTGAGCATGCCAGGATACAGATAGGGTATTGTTTTGTGTATTGATATCGGTTGCGAGTTCATGTAACTGTTGTGTGCAAGAGTAGTGCTTTCGCAAAAGTTCTTGTGCATCTTTAGGCAGGTCAGAAAATGGTAGTTCTTCATTTTCTATTAAATGCTTGTAAAATCCAGCTGGCCTTCTTACCGTTTGTGCAGCATTATTAATAAGTATGTCGAGTCTATTATACTGTTGCTCTATGTAATTGCAAAATATCTCTACTGAAGGAATATGTCGTAAATCTAATCCGTGTACGTGCAGTCTATGACCCCATTCTGTAAAGTCTTCTTCTCTAGAATAGCGTAAGGCTGAGTCGACCGGAAACCGCGTGGTTGCAACTACCGTAGCACCTGCTCTTAAGAGCATAAGCACAATATGATAGCCTATTTTTAGTCGCGAACCTGTAACTACTGCAACTTGACCCTTTAAATCTGCATGTTGAAATCTTTTTGCATAATTTAGGTCACCACAGTCTTGACACATTTGATCATAGAAATGGTGTAGCTGTAGAAAAGGTGTTTTACATACGTAGCAGTTGCGTGGATTATCTAAAATGCGTTCTTCTTTATCAATTCGTTGTGCTTCAGGAATTAGTTTAGGAGCAGAAAATATAGCTTCTTCGCGCGCTTTACGAATGCCAGTTTCTTTTCTTGCATGTTTCTCACGCTCTTTTCGTTTGCGCTCTTGTGCTTTTTTGGCGCTTTTAACACGTCTATTATATTCTTCTTTATTTGGTCTAGAGAGTAATCCAGCAACTTTCATTAGTTCAACACGCTTATTTTCAGGCAATTCATAAATATTGTCCGTGTTTTCTAATAAAGCTTTTAACGTCTGTATACACTGGGTTATATTTTCTTCTGAAAATATTTTGTCTTCTTCTACTGCTTCTTCTACTTTAATCTCTTTCTCCATGCTCTTAATCGTCGACAAAAATAACGGTTTAATTTATCTTCGGTGATGCCGTTATTTATCTTTTTCAATTGATTTTAAATAGAGTTCTTCAACTTTTTCTCTTGCCCACGGAGTTTTTCGAAGAAATTTAAGACTCGAATTAAGAGTAGGATTATTAGTAAAGCAGTTTATTTTGATTCTTTTGCCTAACTCTTCCCAACCGTAGTTATCCACTAAACTTTTTAGCAGTGTGTCCAAGCGAACACCATGTAAAGGGTTGTTGGGTTGAGATTGGTTTATTGGGTTTACTTTTTTTATTCCGTTTCCTTCTCTTTTTTCGTACTTCATATTATAAAATAAGCATTTTTATGGTTGCTCTACTTTCTTTTATTGCAGGAAACATGAGCAGTTTTTCTAAATTAAGACCTATGTTTTTTTCTACAAGTGCTATTTTTTCTGGTGTTTGCCTTTCTTGTAAATAAGTAAGTAAGGTGTTGAATTGCTGACCTTCTAGTTCTGGTAAAATAATTTTTTCTGATGAGGCAAGTGTTTCAAAATGAAAGCTGAAAACACTTTTCGTCTTTCCTTTTTTCTTCCTTTCTTCCTTTTTAACATGCGGGAGCGCACCTAAATAAACAATTTTTTGGTTTGTGTTTATTTGCTTTTCTTCAGTTTCTGAAAGGCAATACGCAAGATAATCTGGAGCAATTAATGTTTGTGGTACTTCAAAATCAAACCAACTGTCAATTGGTAATTCCAACCCTAATCCATGCATGTAGTTAAAGACCGACTTTTTTAAACCGTAGGAAAATTTACTATGATCTACTCCGGTTGTATCTGTGAATTGCACATCATTATCAGCAAATTCTATTTTTTCCAAATGTGGTACAACTCCAAACGCTTCTGGGTTTTTACCTATAGGGCTGTGAGCCGTTAAAGCAAACTGATGCCAAAAGCCAGATTGTACAATACCTAATTCAAAAAGTTGCCGAACCATTTCAACACTATCAATGGTTTCTTGCTCAGTTTGCGTAGGATATCCATACATGAGGTAGGCGTGTACCATAATACCTGCTTCGGTTAAATTTCTAGTTACGTCCGCAACCTGAGCAACAGTTACGCCTTTGTCAATTAAGTTTAACAAACGGTCAGATGCTACTTCTAAACCACCAGAAATAGCAATGCATCCGGAGTACTGTAGAAGTCGACATAAGTCATAAGTAAAACTCTTTTCAAACCGTATATTGGTCCACCAAGTCACAACTAATTTCCGTTTGATTATTTCCAATGCAACCTCTTTCATTAATGCCGGCGGTGCAGCTTCGTCTACAAAATGAAACCCAGTTTCTCCAGTATTAGCAATCATTTCCTCCATTCTATCCACTAATATTTTGGCAGAAATAGGCTCGTATAGTCGAATATAGTCGAGTGAAATATCACAAAATGTACATTTGCCCCAATAACAACCATGTGCCATGGTCAGTTTATTCCATCTACCATCGCTCCATAAACTATGCATTGGATTTGTTATTTCTATTACTGATATGTATTGATTTAACAGTAAGTCGGAATAATCGGGTGTACCAATATCCTTTTGCTTATAGTCTTTGCGAATTGAATTGTCTTTGAAAACTACCGTATTATCTTCTAGAATAAAGGTGCGTTTGTATTCGTTTTGCTGGTTAAGGGTATTTTGGTAAATTAATTCAATTGGGAGTTCACCATCATCTAAACTAATGTAATCAAAAAACTCAAATACACGAGGGTCTGTTAAGCTTCGTAGTTCTGTATTTGCAAAACCTCCACCGAGGGCAATTTTAGTTTCAGGAAATTGTTTTTTTATGAATTTTGCACACCGAAAAGCACTGTATAGGTTACCCGGAAAAGGTACAGAGAATACAATAAGTTTAGGCGTTTGCTCAGTAATTTTCTCTTTTAAAATAGTTAGCGTAATTGTATCAATATAAGTGTGCTGTTGGTTGAGCGCAGTATATAAGTCATTAAATTGATTTGCGCTTCTTCCTAAACGCTCGGCGTATCTACTAAATCCAAAATTCTCATCTACGTTTTCTGAGATAAAATCAGATAAATCCTCGAGAAAAAGTGTGGCTAGATGTTTAGCTTTATCTTGCATTCCCATCAGTCCAAAGGCATAATCTAAATCAGCTACTTGAGTAAATCGTGAGGCTTCTGGTAGAAAGTTTTGAGACGAAATTTGTCTGGCTAGTGTTGGTTTTTTTCCTTGTAAAAAAGAAATTACATCTTCTATTTTATTTATATAGTCTTCTTTTAAAGAAAAGATGCGTTTGCTGTTCTTACTAAAGTGCTCGATTGATGATGCGCTTGACTCAAATATAGCGCTTAAACCCCGCTTAGTAAAAATTGATAAGATGACTTCTATTCCCAAATCCATTTGGTAACTCGAGATATTTTTCGTGTTTAAAAACCCTTTCAAATATGCCGTTGCTGGATAGGGTGTATTGAGTTGGGTAAAGGGCGGAGTGATGAGAAGTATATCTTTCAATTCGTTCTTTTTAACAAAGATACTGTTCGCAATAGTATTCTAGTTAGTTTCTGTACATTTATTGTGTTGAAACATTTAATCATGTAACTCAATCTAAATGAAAGTACTTATCACAGGATCAACAGGTATGGTCGGCAGAGCCATTCTAATCGAGTGTTTAGAAAGTAGTAAGGTAACAGAAATCTTGGTGCTAAATAGAAGTGCGATTCAAGTTAAAGATAAAAAATTGAAAGAAATTTTAATTGAAGATTTCTTTCATTTAGACCATATAGATTTTACTGGCTTTGATGCCTGCTTTCATGCAATGGGCGTTTCTTCTTTGGGAATGAAAGAAGACGATTATCATACACTTACTTTTGAGGTTACCAAGGCTTTGGTAGAGAAAGTAAAAGAAAGCAGTTCTGATGCCGTTTTTAATTATGTTTCTGGTCAAGGTACAGACTCAACTGAAAGTGGAAGATCGATGTGGGCGAGGGTAAAGGGCAAAACAGAAAATATGATTTTAAATGCTGGGTTTAAAGATGCATATATGTTTAGAATAGGTGGTTTGATACCCGAAAAAGGTGTCAAATCGAAAACGACTTGGGTAAACGCAACTTATTTTTTATTTCGACCGTTAATGCAACTTTTAAGAAAGCCTTTTTCGTTAATTGGAAGCTCAATGGTTGGAGCTGCAATGATTGACACTGTTCTTTCGGCATCCGAGAAAAAAATACTAACGAACCGCGATATACAAGAACGCCTTTCAGCCTAGTTTACGTGTTTTTTAAGCGTGGTTTTTCCATAAACCAGACTAATGCAGCAAATAGTAAAACTAAGCTATTGTTTAAGATCACCTGAAGAACACCGAAAGCTAAACCTATCCACTTACTTATAAAGAAAAAGAGAATAGCGGTTGTAAGGTAAAGTCCAAACTTTTTTAAATTATAAGGAATAGGATAATGCTTTTGGCCAAGTATATAACTCGTTACCATTTGAAATCCATAAACAATCAAAGTAGTCCAAGCACAGGCCATATATCCAAATGTAGGAATGAACAGAATATTGAGCGTAATTGTGATTATTGCCCCAGAAAGCGCAATATAGGCGCCAAACTTCGTTTGATTACTTAGTTTGTACCAAATGCTTTGGTTAATGTAAATACCAGAAAACACATTTGCCATGAGTAATATAGGAACAACTTGTAAGCCAACATAATAACTATCGTTTGTTATAAAATGTTTAAAAATATCAATATTCAAGGCAACACCTAAGAAACATAAACAAAGAGCTCCTATAAAATAATTCATTATTTTCACATAAGTTTTGTTCTTATCTTTACTTTTAGATTGTGCAAAGAAGAAGGGCTCAGCTGCATAACGATAAGCTTGTAAGAAAATAGTTACGAGCATAGCAAGTTTATAGCACGCACTATAAATTCCTACTTGTGCTTCGGCATAAATTAAATTGTTTGTTTTACTAAATAACAGCTGCTTTAATAAAATTCTGTCTATTGCTTCATTTATTACAAAGGCAAAACCTGCTATGGCAATTGGGAAAGCGTACTTAAGCATGTTTTTGGCCAGTTTAGGATCTAGCTTAAGTTGTATACTATAAAATGATCTTCTAAGTAAAAATAGCTTGGTTACCGAAGCAATTAAGTTGGCAATTAAGATAAGCGATACGCCTAGCGCCGGATTATCTGGATTGAAAAAGAGAGAAAGTAAAAGAAGGTTTAGAATTATATTTATTCCTATAGAAGTAAATTGAATTAATGCAAATTGTTTGGCTTTTTCTTGTGCTCTAAGTTTTGCTAGTGGTAAGGATGAAAGTGCATCAACACATACAATAATTAGCAGTAGTATAATGTAGTTTAAATGATCGCCAAATAATATGGCATTTGCCAGCGAAGAACTAAATAATAATAGCGGTAGAATAAGCAATATATTAATCGCCAATACAATTAAAAATGATGTATTGTAAACTTTTTCTTTGTCTTTTTCAGAATTTAAAAATCGGAAATATGTGGTTTCCATTCCAAAAGTAAGTACTATCATTAAAAATGCAACCCAAGCAAAGAGTTCAGACAAGGCACCATAATGATGTTTGTCCTCCGCAAAGAAATAGATATGCAACGGAACCAGCAGATAGTTGAGTAGCCTGCCCACAATACTGGAAAGTCCGTATATAGCGGTTTGTCCTGCTAGTTTTTTTATCTTACTCATTCATTGCGTCTGTGATTCAACAAAAAAAAGGCAGGTTTTGCCGTTTTATGATGAATGGAATATATTAGTCTCTAAATACAGCTTTTCTTTTTTCTATAAACGCTGTTGTACCTTCTTTAAAATCCTTGGTTCCAAAACAATTCCCAAACGCTTTTATTTCTGTTTCATATCCATCAATACCTTCTGCATAGTTTGCATTTACGGCTTTAATTGCAGCACCTATTGCTGAGGGTGAGTTGGCAAGTATTTTCGAAGCTAGTTTATTTGCCAAGGGTATTAATTCCTCTAATGATGTTACCTGATTCACTAATCCCCAAGATTTAGCATCTTCAGCATTAATCATACTGGCAGTGCAAATCATTTCCATTGCTTTTCCTTTTCCCACAAGCTGTGCTAAGCGCTGTGTTCCTCCGTATCCAGGTATAACACCAAGCGAAACTTCAGGTAATCCCATGCGTGCGTTATTGCTTGCTATGCGAATATGAGCTGCCATAGCTAGCTCTAATCCTCCACCTAATGCAAAACCGTTTAATGCTGCAATTACTGGAGTAGTCATGTTTTCTAAAAAGGTAAAAAGTATTTCTTGGCCTTTAGCAGCTAATTGTTCACCTTGATTTACGTCAAAGTCAGCAAATTCTTTAATGTCGGCACCTGCAACAAATGCTTTTTCGCCAGAGCCTGTTAGAATTACAACTCCAATACTTTCATTGTCATTAGCCGATTTCAGTGCCTTATGTAATTCTTCTATGGTTAATTTATTTAAGGCGTTGAGTTGTTTGGGTCTATTAATAGTAACGGTTAAAATATGTCCGTTTTGTTCAGTTAAAATATTTGTGTATTCCATTCTTTCTTGTTTTTAGCAAAAATATAAAATGCGCTTGTTTATAAAGGGTTTAATTAAAAGATTCTCTGTCTTCGTACTCCATTGTATTCACTTCTGTTCCTGCTTGTTCTTCTTCGAAATAATAGATTCTAACATTGGCAACATCTCGTAAGAAGTCAATCTTTCCTATCTCAAAGCGGTTAATGGTTAATCCTGTCCGAACTTCTAAATCTTTTTTCATTTCTTGGTAAAGTTCTGGCTTTATAAGGTCTATATTTTCGTAAATAATTGTTTTTCTTGTTTCGTGCTTTAATAGCCATAAGTACTCTAATCCTGCAGTAAGGGCTATTATACTTGTGTTTATGATTAGCATTTCTACTATGCTTATTTGTTTGCTTGCTAAAGAGTTTACTACTGATAAACCAATTACAATAAACAAATAGGTCATTTCCTTAATTTCTATTGGGTTTGTGCGGTAGCGTATAATTCCGAAAATGGCAAATAAACCTAAACCCATTCCTGTATCAATGTCTAGTTTTTTTAAACCAAAGCATAAGAAGAAGGTAATCATTCCGATAAGGTAGTAAGTAAAAAGGTAGTCTTTTCTTTTAGCTTTAGGATAATAAAGATAGCGGATAACGATCGTAAGGAAAATGAGGTTTACAGCAAGTCTAAAAAGTAGCGTGTATACGTCAGTATTAAACAATTGAAGATCCATCCAGTTCCCCGCTTTTGCAACAGCATCAAGTAACATATATTATTTGTTTATTTTTTTAAGTTTAATTAATTTTTCTTTAAATCGGTTATATTTTATTTGTTTTTTAGAATGCAGTTCTATCGTACCTATACAATATTTACTTAGTCGATAAGGGCGTATTCCATTGTTTTTCATGATAGAAAAGAAGGGAGATTGGCGGTTTACGCGTTCTTGTTTGAGCTCAGCAATAACCAAATCGTCAAACCGTTTAACGGTGTCCTCCCATTCAAATCGTAAATTAACATCTAAGGTTAGACGCTCTTTTCTTTCTTGGTTAACGAGGGTAATTCTGTTGTAAATATTCCACATCTGAGCTTTTATATCGCCCAACTCTGGAACGTTTTCCTTTAAAAATGCAATAGATTCTTTAGAAAGTTCTTTTTCAAAATCGTCGACTTTAATACGTGTTTTTTTTACCCTTCCTTTTCTTTTGTGTTTTACCTCTAAGAAATGAAGGTTACTTTCCTCATATTTTCTAAATCGTACTTTATATCTGCTATTTTTACCGTTGTGATGATCGTTGTAAAAATTAAAAGTATCGTCATCAAAGTACAAGCTGCGATAAGTAGGTAAACGCAAACCATCTATTTCAAGAATTCGATAATGGGTAGATAGTTCTTTTAAAATTTTAGATAATTCGTCAATGGAAAAAGCAAATTTGGTGTCAACTCGGTTCATGAGTTTGACTGTATCCATTTCATTTAAAGAAATAGAATCGAAAATAGCTATTTGGTTTTCTATTGTTTGCACTGCTCTAAAGTTAATCTTTATGTTGTTTTTAGCAAGTTTGCGCCTTAACTTCTTAAATTTTGACGATTATTTGCGTTAAAAACTTCTTTAATCGTTGCTTTTAGAGTAAAGATGGTCTGAAGATGGCTTGCTTACAACTAAAAATAATCACTACATTTCCCAACAGAATAGAAGGTATGAAAAAAGAGCTAACAATCGAATATAATTTTTTTGAGCATTACACAGAACTAGACCAAGAAATCGTGGAGTTGGTTGAAAAGGCATATACAATTTGTAACAAAGCATATGCACCCTATTCTAACTTTCATGTTGGAGCTGCCGTCTTACTTAATAATAGTGAAGTAATTTTGGGGTCTAATCAAGAAAATATTGCCTTTCCTTCTGGTTTGTGTGCAGAACGAACCGCTCTGTTTTATGCAGGAGCTAATTTCCCAGATTGCGAGATTAATGCTTTGGTAATTGTTGCGAAAGGGGATTTTGTTTCTTTAGACGCAACGCTTACCCCTTGTGGAGGATGCAGACAGGTTATCGCAGAATCTCAAAATAGACAAACAAGTTTATTTCCAATTTACCTCGTTAATCAAAATCATACCGTAAATGTTTTTCCATCTATTAAAGCTTTATTGCCTTTAATGTTTGGCGCATAAAAAAAGCAACCTTTCGGCTGCTTTCTTACTTGATTTTTTAACTCTATCTAGGTATTGTTAAGTTAATATCCTTACCATGCTTTACAGTATACTCTAAAGGTAGTATTTCAGATTCTTTTGATTTGAGTTTGATTTCCCACTCAATAATTCCTGTTTTCTTGCTAATTCTACCTTTCCCAATATCTTCAACACGTATTGTAATATCCTGATTACGTGTGATTGGAACTTGGTCTTGTACAATTACTGTGATTGTTTTCGATTTGTTGTTTTTTACTTCTAGTTCATAACTACTTGTTTTTTCAACATCGCTACCAATTACTTTTTCTTTGTAGTTCTTTTTCATAAAAGTACGTTTTACCAAAATATTTGGATCTTTACCTAAGCTCAATGAAAGTGTATCTTGCATAACACCAGGATTTAAATAGGTTTCACCCACGTAGCTGCCATCAAAAAAGATGTTTGCCTTGGCAGGAACTAGCTGTAAATCATCGAGGTTGGAAATATTTGCAACGAGATAAACAGAATTATCAATTTTTGGAACCGTGTAATACTTGTAGTCAACATCTACGTCTTCGCTTTTAACTAAAACCATGTGTTTTTGGTTGTTCGACTTTATACTATAAGGAAGATCAATTCTAAATTCAGCAGAGATCATGTGTTCAATCACTTGTGTATAATTAACACTTGTTTGGGCATAGTTGAAGTTAGTTGCTGGTGCAGCATTACTCATTAGTTCCATATCTTCTGCTACTTGAATGTTCTGCACATTACCAGAAGTTGCTAATGTAGCTTTTTTCTTTTGCTGTAACTCTCTGTTGTAGTTAGCATAGTTTTCTAAGTACCAAGGGTGTAATTCTGGCTTCGTTTTATTTTGATACGGATTGTTGGTAGAAATATTAAGGCGAACATCCTCCCAATCTACACCAGTATTTTGGTAAACGTTGGCTTTGTATCTTAGGTTTAATTTTGAAGAATTTCCATCACTTTTTAAATCATAAAGAGCTTCCCAACCTGCATTATTCACCAAGTATGAAACTTCCATTCTTCCACTGGTACTTGCTTTAGATGTTACAGTAATTGTAATTCTGTAAGACGGTCCAACTTGCTGAGGAACTTGGTTTCCGTTGTTTTGTTGGTAGTTTTTGAGGTCAGTTAACCTTCTATTCATCCCACGGATATTTTTATCCATCAATTGTTTTCTTTTTGAAAGAGAGAGAATTTTTTTATTTAACTCTTTCATTTTTAGTTCATAATAAGCAAGGGCTTCTTTTAATAAAGGTATGCTATCGTTTACTTTACCCTGACCTTTAATTGCACCATTGTTCTTAAGGATATTTTTAGATGCATTTAATACATCGATCTCATCTTGTAATTCTGTGAGCGAGAATCCAATATTGAATAGCGAGTCTTCTAAAGCCCAAATTTTACGTTTAATACTTAATGGGATCTCTTGGATCTCTTGATTTGAAGTCGATATATCCGGTTTTGGGTAGTATACGCTGTATTTAGAGTCTAATATTATAATCTCTCCTGTGGCGTTTACCTGTAAACTTTTAGGGTCAATTTGTCTACTTATACCCTCTAAAACAATTTCTGTAACTCCGCTTGATACACTGTAGGATGCCTTTCTTTGTATTTGTGCTCCCTGAGCATAAACGGTTACTTTTTTTATAGATGATTTTATTATTTTTTCGTCAATACTAAATGCGGTTAGCACTAAAAGCGTAAAAATTGAGCTTAAGATTGTTTTCATATTTATTATTTGAATGTGCCTAGCAGTACAGTCATTTATAAGATTGGTTCAAAAGAGATGTAATTTTTTTGAGAAAACGGTTCCATCTTCTCTTTCCAGTTGTAAAATATATGCTCCGCTATTTAGGTAGTTAAGATTAATAGTACCTTGATAAACAATTGAGTTGTATACTATCTTACCTTCTGTATTAAATATTTTAAGGGTTGTTGATGTGTTCCAATCTTTCCCCGTTATTATGATTTGACCAAAGCTCGGGTTTGGAAATAGACGAATGCTTTGTTGCCATTTTGTTTCACTTACGCTTATAGGAACCGATAAGTTATATAGGCTTTTTGTTTTGATGATGTCTTCTCGTAATCCGGTGCAGAAGTAAACTGTATTTCCAATGGCAAAGCTTGCAGCTCCTCTAATTCCTCCTTCAGGATAATCTTCTAGCTGTATCCAAGAATCTTCCAATACATCATACATGTAAAAATCGGATTGAAAATTTAATAGTCCTTCTTGACCACCGCCAACAATGGCAAAGACATCAAAGCTTTCTGCTTTTGCATAGGACGTTGCTCCGCCAGGATATGGGGTAATGGATGTCCATTCGTTAGTTAAAGGGTTGTATTTGTAAATTTCGTCTGTGTGTCCAGCATCATCAAAAGTAGTTACACCCAGACCTGCAAAACCAAAGCCACCGCAGGAAAAGCTAATACCTTCCCTTCTGCCACCATCCGGAAAATCTGCGATTCTTTCCCAATGGTCATCAGTAGGATCATATTTCCAGAAATCCGAATATCTTTCTACTCCTTGTCCACAACCAAAGTAGCCGTGTTGGTTAATGGTAAAAGAATACGCTCCGCATCTTGCTGCTGCAGGAAAGTTATTTTTTTGTACCCAGATATCTTCTTTTGAATCATAGCACCACACCTCCTGGGTTACTTCATTTGTAGATAGAGCTCCGCAGATGAGGTAGGCTTTGCTGTTTATTACAAAAACGTTAGTGTATTGCCTTGATACTCCAGGAAAGGATGCTACTTCTATCCAGGTATCTTTTTCTGAATCGTATTTAAAGAATCGGTTACTCCCATTCCAACCAAAGGTATTGCCTGTACCACAATAACCATAACCATTAATGGAAAATGCAATAGCATCATCTCTTCCTTCTGCAGGCAAATCAGATTTATTTTTCCAAGCAATAGTTTGTGCATTACACGAGAAGGAGATACACAGTAATACACTAAGAAATAGTTTCATAAGCGTGTGAAACGTACAAAAGACTTAATTATTTCTTTTTTCGCTTCCATTCCCAGCCATAAGAAAGACTAATAATGTGCACGCGCTCTGGAAAAGGAATATTGATATCGTAATCCAATTGATATTTAATATCAAGCTCTTGTTTATTTGGCAAATCCCAAGTTACACCAGTAGAAAAGCGTATTCTCCTATACCGATTCCCTAAAGCGCTGTTTTCGGGATTGAAGAACCATTCTGCTCCAATAAATGGGTTTAACTTGGAGTTATCTAAATTGTATTGGATTACTGGTCTTAGTCGTATAGCATTATCAAAATCAGGCTGGTAAACTTCTGAGCTTCCTCCCGATGCTATTTTAGACTGATACCGTATTCTAAATTTAAAGTCTAACCGTTCTATTTCTTGCTTAAAGTTGAGGTTTACATTAATTCTATGTGCACCTGTATAGTTCGCAATGGCATTTCTGCCTATTATAAATCTATAATCTACAGAGGGTTTGAAAAATTTTGATAGGTTGTACTTTACACTAACTTCTGGAAAAAACTGCGCTACGCGAACTAGGTTTTCCGTTCTTAAGTTTAGCTCTGCCGAAGCTGTTAGGTTATCGTTTAAAAGATCTGTTTTAGCTCCACCAGAAAACCAAGATTCAACTTGTGCAAAAGAGGAGGTAAATAACCCGAGTAATAATATGATTAAGGTTAGTCTCATCGTCTCACAACTAGATCAGGTAATTCAAATTCCTTTTTGTTTTCATTAATGGTTACCGTTTGAGTTACAACTTCAACACCGCTCTCACAAGCATCACATTCAGAATAGGCGAAAACGGTATATTCTCCTTTTGCTAAGAATTCAAATTTATACGAACCATCAAAGCTCGTTTTAAAATCATCGTCATAGGTGTTAGATTCATTTCCGTAAATGATGAAAACGTCTTCATCAGAACCGTAATATGTTTCTTGTAAAACGCCGGCAGCATTGTAATTTTCTACCAGTACTTTGCCAATAATAGAAGAACTACCGCCTTCTCCGGCATTTTTTGTACACCCAAACGCACCCGCGAAAAGGAGAACACTTAATATTAATTTAACATTGGTCATGCCCTAAAAATATGTTTTTGTTTTTTAATTAGACTCCTTTTTTACCTAAAAACTTCATTAATCAACATTTTTATGCAAATAGCATCGCAACCATTTACGTAATTTGTTCGTTTTAGTTATACGGATGTCTTAACATTTTAGTAATATTACAAATGAGAGTTAATCTCTTTGCTATAAACTAATTATATGAAATTATTTGCTATCGCTTTAACGCTAATTGCTCTTAGTGTAAATGCTCAAGTCGTTATTAATGAATTTTCATGCTCTAACCGAAACGGTATAACAGATGTTTTTGGAGAAACTGAAGATTGGATTGAACTGTATAATACGGGTACTTCTGCAGAAGATCTTACGGGTTATTTTTTATCGGATAAATCTGGAAATTTAACCAAATGGGAAATCCCTTCGGCAATTATTCCTCCTGGTGGATATTTAGTTGTTCAGTGTTCTGGTCGTGATATGATTCAGGGTGGAGAGCTGCATACTAATTTTAAGCTTACTCAAACAAAAAATGAATGGATCGTTCTTACGAATCCTGCTTCGGTTGTAGAGGATAGTTTGAGAATTATTAACCTTACGAAAGAAGATCATTCTGTAGGTAGAGAAACAGATGGTGCAGCGGTTTGGAAGTTATTTACTTCGCCAACACCGGGTGCAGCAAATACGGGCGCGCAAAATTTTTATACTCCAAAACCTTTGATTGATATTCAGCCAGGTTTCTATGCATCAGCACAAACGGTTTCCATGTCATGCGCAGACGCTACGGCTACCATAAGGTATACGCTTGATGGTTCAGAACCAACAAATGCATCCACAGCATACAGTGGTCCTGTTAATATTGCAACTACATCCTTATTAAGAGCAAAGGCATTTAGTTCAAACCTACCAAGTTTCACAGAATCTAATTCTTACTTTATTGGTGTTACGCATACGCTACCTGTTCTTTCTATTGGAGGAGTAGGAGTTTTTGATTTAATAGCGAATGGTGCTTTCTTTAATGGTCCAAATCAAATAGGTTGCGTTGAGTTATTTGAAGAAGATGGCTCATTCATAGACGAGGGAGAAGGAGATTATAATAAACATGGTAATGATTCTTGGGCCTACGATCAGAGAGGGTTTGATTTTATAATGAGAGATCAATATGGTCACAATTCTGCACTTAAACATCAAATATTCCCAGAAAAAAATAGAGACGAGTTTCAGCGCGTTATGGTAAAAGCTGCTGCAAACGATAATTATCCTTTTGAAAACGGTGCACACATTAGAGATTCATATGTACATACGCTTTCTCAAAAAGCAGACTTGAAAATGGACGAGCGTACATGGCGACCATGTATTTTGTATCTAAATGGAGAGTATTGGGGAGTATACGATATTAGAGAGAAAGTAGATGACTCAGACTTTACGGATCATTACTACGACCAAGATAAATTTAATTTACAGTATCTCAAAACATGGGGCGGAACGTGGGAAGAGTACGGAGCTCCAAATGCGCAACCAGATTGGGACGCATTTACACAGTTTGTAGCCAATAATAATATGGGCGATGCTGCTAATTTTAATGTTGCAGACAGTCTATTAAATTGGGAGTCACTAGTAGATTACTTCGTTATGAATTCATTTATCGTTTCTCAGGATTGGCTAAACTGGAATACCGCGTGGTGGAGAGGAAGAGATCCACAAGGCGATAAAAAGAAATGGAGATATACACTTTGGGATATGGATGCGTCTTTTGGTCATTACGTTAATTATACAGGAATACCAGACGCAAGTGCAAATGCAGATCCTTGTAATGTTGAAAATCTTCCTGATCCGGGTGGACAAGGCCATACAGCTGTTTTGCAAAAACTAATCAATGAAAACCCGATAGTAGAACAATATTACAAAACGCGTTATATTGATTTAGCCAACACCTATTTTAGTTGCGATTATTTGAACGAGTTGCTTGATTCAATGTTATTGGAAATAGCACCGGAGATGCCGGCTCAAATTGCGAAATGGGGAGGAACTGCAGCAGGTTATGCTGCGGCTGTACAACAACTAAAAGATTTTATTGATGCAAGGTGTACAGCAATACAAGCTGGGCTTGTTAATTGTTATAATTTAGCCGGACCATATGATATTACTGTGGATGTTTTTCCTGCTGGAGCGGGTGAAGTTCGTGTTAATTCAATTTGGGCACCGTTTTATGTCTGGAATGCTTCCTATTACGGCGGAATAGAAACAAAACTTAGGGCAAAAGCCAATACTGGATATGAGTTTGTTCGTTGGGAATATACAAATGGCCCACTCTTGTACAATGACTCTATAGATACCAACTCGGTTGATTTAATAGGAAATGAAGATATTGTAGCCATTTTTAGAGAAATAGATGAACCTGAGGTTATTTATGGCTCAACTTCTGTTAATTTACCATCTGGATTTTCTCCGGATGGCGATGGACAAAACGATTTCTTAAAGCCTATTGTTGGAGAAGATGTCTTGAACTTTAGATTACTTATTTTCGACCGATGGGGAAATCGAGTACTTTGGAGTGTAGATCCATTCTTAGCTTGGGACGGAACCTTTAATGGTCAGCCCTTAAACCCTGGTGTTTTTGCTTATAGTATTGATATCACTTATAAGGATGGAACAAAAGAAACCAAGTCTGGAAACGTAACTTTAATTCGATAAGCGATGAAAAAAAGATTATTCGTTTCAATAGCCTTTAGTTGCGTAGCTTTATTTTCTAATGCACAAGACATAACATTTTCGCAAGTAGCACAAACTCCACTTGTTATTAATCCAGCATTAACTGGCGTTTTTGACGGTTGGGAAAGAGTTACCGCAAATCATAGAAGTCAATGGATAGGCGCAAATACAAGTTTTCAAACTACATCATTATCTGCAGACCTTACGATAGGTAAAACAAACAATAACGATAAGGCACACCTTGGGCTTGGTTTGTTTATGTATAATGACGTAGGTGGAAACGCCAATTTTGGTACAAAGTCGGCAGCCATTAGTTTATCTGGTATTTTACCTGTGGGGGGCGGACACATGCTTTCTGCTGGCTTACAAGGTGGGTTGGGATTTAGAAATGGATTCATTCATAACCTTACTTTTGAGAATCAATGGAATGGCTATGCCTTTGATCAAAATTTACCAAGTGGAGAAATCGGGTCAATTAACTCCTTTGTTTATCCAGATATTTCAGCCGGAATTAATTGGGTTTATGACGGTAATAACTCTACTTTTTCTAGAAACGAGGACACAAAATTTATGCTTGGTTTTGCAGTGTTTCATGCTAACGGACCAAGACTTAAATACACCTCTGGTTTTAGCGAGCAACTTTATAGAAAATTTGTAATTCACACCTCTTTTTCTAAAGAAATATCTAGAACAGATTGGGTACTAGACGCAAGTGCAGTTCAGTTCTTTCAAGGTCCACATTACCAAACATTACTTGGTTTAATTACTAAATACAGATTAAGTAATGGAACAAAAATTACAGGGAATAAACAAGATTCTTATTTTGGTTTTGGATTGCAAACGAGAATTAAAGATGCAATTATTCCAACTATGTTGTTAGAATTGAAGGGATTTTCTTTTGCACTTTCTTACGATTTAACGCTGTCTGCTTTGAGAAATACAAATGGTGGTGGTACCTTAGAGCTTTCTCTAACTTACCGTAATTTAAATCATGCTCTCTTTAAGCGTCGTAGGTTTTATTAACAGTTCACAAAAAAGGGTTAATAAACAAAGTTGGTAATTCTAAAATCCGACTGTATCTTTAAACCAAAGTTACACAAGATGGAAGAAAAAGAAATACACTTAAGAATAGCAGAATTAAAAGGAAAATTAACTGGAAATTTGTTTGAAGATGGTGAAACGCAGCAAGCAATTTATGATCTTAAAAAGCAATTACAACCAGAAATTGAAACACAACCAGAATTAGATAATTACGACGATGAAGGATGCCTTTACTGTGGTAGTTAATAATTATATCCGTTAAAATGATTTAGGCATTGTTTTTGAAAAGCAGTGCCTAAATTGTTTAATTATTCTACATAATGAAAAAATTTTCAACGCTTTATGTTATTCTCCTTCTTTTTTTATTTGGGTCGTGTGTAGAAATTATAGAAGACCTTACTGTAAATAAAGACGGCTCTGGTAGTTTAAAATTTACGGTTAACCTGAGCGCAAGCGCAACGAAGTTAAATGGTATTTTAGCCCTAGATTCTCTAAACGGAAAAAGAGTACCTTCAAAACAGGAAATTGAAGAAAAAATCAACTACTACAAGTTAAATCTAGCTCAAAAAGAAGGAATACAAAAAGTACTAGCAACTATTGATTTTGAGACCTACATTGTTAAGTTAATCATAGATTTTGAACAGTTAAATAGTTTGCAAAAGGCAGTTCTTACACTCGCAGAAGAAGAAGGTGTTAAAGATCTTGAGAAATGGAAAAATAATGAAATCTTAAGCTATAACAATCAGTTGTTTACCAAAAAAGAATTGCCTTTCTTAGAAGTAGCCAGCGATAAAATAAAACTAGAAGACAAAGACAAGTTAAAAGAAGGAAAATACATTTCTATCCTGCGTTTTGAAGACGAAGTTGTGTCTGTTTCTCACCCTAAGGCAAAGTTGTCCTCAAATAGAAAAAATGTAATGATTCCCTTTAACCCAGCAGCATTATTAAGAGATCCAAGCACTATTTTTACAAGAGTTAAATTGAAGGGTGATCACAAGTAAAAAAGTGATATTTGCAGGTGAATATCATCATTGAACTAAATAATAATTGTCATCTATACTACATTTAGTTCGTCTTTTTAGAAAACCTAGTGTCCCTGCATTCTTTTACTTTCCTGAGGTCTGAATTTTCAATAGTAGAAATCTACTATAAGTGAAAAAAATAATTAGCTTACATTCAGCTTTTTATAAGGAGATTTGATTTATCTTTTAAGAGAATTTAGTTTAGGTGTTAGTGACATTGCATTAAGCAAAAGAACGTTTGAAAACATTAGAGGATGAGTAATTGGTTAAAATATTTTACGAGATTAGTAATAATAGGTTTAGTAATTTTTGGATGCAGAAAAGAACAACCCGAAATAACAAGCTTGGAAGAAAACTGCGATTGCGCAAATGAGGTGACCGCAGATTTTCAGATTTTAGAACCTTTGGGTGGACCAAACCCTGATATAATTATGGTTGAAACGAATCATGTATTAGATTCAAAGTCTATAAAATTTAGAGCTAAAGAAGATAATGCTGAATATACGTGGTACATAGGTGCAGACATTGAAACTGATAGAGAAATTAATAGATACTTTATAGAAACATGGGCAGGTAGCACAATACCCATAACGTTAGTTGTAAAGAAAGAACCTAATTTAATTTGTAACCCCAATGATGACGGGTATGATTCGGTTGTAAAATACATGGATGTATACAGCAGGTTAGATTCTAATATTATAGAAGGAACTTTTAGAGTTGCAGAAGAAAACAGTTTAGATTCTATTGATATTACATTTAATATTACAGGGACTTTTGCTAATAATATTTATGAAGAGGATGGTTATGGGTTAGAAGCTTCAAATTTTGACGGAAACGGTGCATCTTATTTGAATGATACACCTTCGGGGTCTCATAATATTGCAAGAAGTTACAGGGCGTTTAGGACTAAGAGTGATTCTCCTAATCCCGCACTTACTAACTATTTTTATGTTGTTTATGCTAACTTTAATCTAATGGATGAGTTTTTTATTCATTTCGGCTACAAAGATAACCCGATACCTTCAGCTCCATTTATACAAAAAAAAATGTACGGCAGAAAACTTTAAAATTATATAAATTATGAGAAACACTTTAATCATCATAACATTAGTTGCCTTCCTTTTCTCTTGCAACAAAGAAAAGCGCTTTTCTAAACGCTTGCAAAAAGGAGAAACTTGGTTGGTAAAAGAAGTTACCGTTAATGGAGAAGTGCAGAACTTTCTAGGCCAATGGTTGGTAGCAGAAAACACAGCTATTGTTGAACTTACAGATATTTACGAAGAAGTTCCACAACTCACTTGGCAGACGCAAGACACGCTAGATGCAGTTTTAGAATGGCAATTCCAAGACAAAGGAAAAACCTTTGTACTCAATTATTTTATTACGTGCGATAATTGTGACGGAGAAGATTTAGATGCACTTGATTATTTTGCTTTTGATATCAGCGGAAAATATGACGTAGAACAACACAAAAAGAAAGAAATGAAGTTTATTTCTAAAAATTTAACAAACAGCAATGCCATTGTAGAAATAAGTATAGAAAGAAAAGACTAGAAAACTTTATTTACATCTCCATCCCCATTCATTAATTTGAGGGGGAATTTTTTTATACCTCCTTCGCTGAAGGAGGTGGGTTTTATGAGAATTTATTCGAATAAAAGTCGGAGGATGTGAGGCGTGTATGGCTTTAATGATAAGCTGTTCTTTTAATCTTGATTGCTAGATATAGGTATTTCTTTTCAGAACGTGTTGCTACTTCGTTTACATCCTCCGTCTCGTTCCTCGACACCTCCTTCAAAGAAGGAGGTATAATTACGGAATAGATTGCTTTTAGTAAAGTTGGACTTAGACACGCTTCGCACTCCGTCCGCAGGTTTTTTGTTTGGATAATGCATTGGTTCATTTATCTATCTCCTTTTACTTTTTGCAATTCGAAGGGAAATATTGTAAATAAAACGCTACTTTGTTTACATCCTCTGTCTCGTTCCTCGACACCTCCTTCAAAGAAGGAGGTATAATTATGGAATAGATTGCTTTTAGTAAAGTTAGATTTAGACACGCTTCGCACTCCGTCCGCAGGTTTTTTGTTTGGATAATGCATTGGTTCATTTATCTCCTTTTACTTTTTGCAATTCGAAGGGAAATATTGTAAATAAAACGCTATTTCGTTTACATCCTCTGTCTCGTTCCTCGACACCTCCTTCAAAGAAGGAGGTATAATTACGGAATAGATTGTTTTTAGTAAAGTTGGACTTAGACACGCTTCGCACTCCGTCCGCAGGTTTTTTGTTTGGATAATGTATTGGTTCATTTATCTATCTCCTTTTACTTTTTGCAATTCGAAGGGAAATATTGTAAATAAAACGCTACTTCGTTTACATCCTCCGTCTCGTTCCTCGACACCTCCTTCAAAGAAGGAGGTATAAATACAGAATAGCTTGCTCTTGGTAACCTTGAATTTCGATACATCTTAAGCTTACACTCCGTATGCGAAAATACTTACCTATAACGGAATGTTACCGTGTTTTTTCTTTGGTAATTCTTCTTGCTTATTTTCTAACATTTTAAAAGCTGCAACTAACTTGCTGCGTGTTTCTTCTGGTAGTATAACCTCGTCTATAAATCCGCGTTTGGCTGCAGCGTAAGGGTTGGCAAATTTCTCTGCGTACTCTTGCTCTTTTTCTAACCATTTTTCTTGCGGATTGTCTGCCTTGGATATTTCTCTTTTAAAAATAATTTCTGCGGCTCCTTTTGCTCCCATAACTGCAATTTCCGCTGTTGGCCAAGCAAAATTTAGGTCGGCACCAATGTTTTTAGAATTCATTACATCAAATGCTCCACCGTAGGCTTTGCGTGTAATTACTGTAATTCTTGGTACTGTTGCTTCAGAAAAAGCATACAAAAGTTTGGCTCCATGCGCAATTATACCTCTCCATTCTTGGTCTGTTCCTGGTAAAAATCCGGGAACATCTTCTAAGGTTAAAAGTGGAATATTAAATGCATCACAAAAACGAACAAATCGAGCTCCTTTTCTAGAAGAATCTATATCTAAAACGCCCGCCATAGAAGCAGGTTGATTGGCAACAACACCTATTGTTCTACCTTCTAATCGGGCAAAACCTACTACAATATTTTTAGCAAAATCTTTATGAACTTCTCTAAAACTCTCATCATCAATTACAGATTCTATTACCTCGCGCATATCGTAAGGTAAAGTGGAGTTTTCGGGTAAAATAGACCCAATATTTTTTAGTTTACTTGAATTAAAAGCAAAGTTTTTAGTGGTTGGTGCAAGTGTATCGTTGTTTTGAGGCAAATAACTCATTAAATCTCTAACCTCCTTAAGTGTAGTAACGTCATTTGCGCTTGTAAAATGGTTCACACCAGATTTTTCAGCGTGCGCTTTTGCTCCACCCAAGTCCTCTGATGTTACTTCTTCATGCGTAACGGTTTTTACAACGTTGGGTCCGGTAACAAACATATACGAAGTATCTTCTACCATAAAAATAAAGTCGGTTAGTGCAGGAGAGTAAACGGCACCACCGGCACAAGGTCCCATCACTACTGAAAGTTGCGGTATAACACCAGAAGCTAATGTATTCCTATAAAAAATATCTGCATATCCGGCCAAAGAAACAACACCTTCTTGTATACGTGCTCCACCAGAATCATTTAAACCAATAATAGGAGCTTTATTTTTCATAGCAAGATCCATTACCTTGCAAATTTTCTCTGCATGCGTTTCAGAAAGAGAACCTCCTAAAACAGTAAAATCTTGCGAAAAAACATAAATTGTTCTGCCATGAATTGTTCCGTAACCTGTAACTACACCATCTCCAGGTATTAAAGATTTGTCTAAACCAAAACTTGTAGAACGGTGCTCAACAAACATACCTAACTCGTTAAAAGAGCCTTCGTCTAAGAGTAGATCAATTCTTTCTCTTGCAGTTAGTTTACTTTTTGCATGCTGCTTTTCGATTCTATCTTTACCACCTCCTAAAGAAGATGCTTCTCGTTTTTCAAGTAGTTGTTTGTTTAAATCCATCGCAATTTCTTTGTGTAAGCCGTAAATATCGTTAAAATCTTTAAAATGGTGATTTATTCAGTGTATTCAATTCAATACTTTCTATCATTTTGAAACTAGTTGATTTGTACCCGCTTTATATATAAAGCCATTATCTTTGCCAAAAGCTTACGTATGAAATATCTAATTGTTGGACTCGGAAATCCTGGAACGAAATATGAAAATACCCGACACAATATTGGGTTTAAAGTAGTAGAAGAGTTTGCTAAAATGCGTGACGCAGAATTTACTACACAAAAACACGGAGAACTTGCAGAAGCCAAGTGGAAGGGTAGATCTGTGTTGCTTTTAAAACCGAATACCTTTATGAATTTAAGTGGTAAAGCGGTTAACTATTGGTTAAAACAAGAGAAAATTCCAGTCGAAAATTTAATGGTAATAGTTGATGATATTTCTCTTCCTTTTGGAACGTTAAGGTTAAAAGGCAAAGGTTCGGATGCTGGTCATAACGGATTAAAGGATATACAACACGTTTTAAATTCTCCTAAATACGCGCGTTTAAAGTTTGGGGTGGACAATGATTTCTATCCAGGAAGGCAAGCAGAGTATGTTTTAGGAGAATGGAAAAAGAACGAAGCGCTAGATTTACCTGAGCGAATTGAAATGAGCACAAATTTTATCAAAGATTTTGTGTCTATTGGCTTGGGCTTAACTATGACGAACTGGAACAATAAATAACGGTAAATTAATTTCGTCTATGTTTTTTAGCTGTTGGTAGAATGTTTTCGCGTACTTGTAATTTGTGTAATTAAATTTAAAGTCGGAAATTGGTAAAAAAACCAAACGTTATGAAAACAAAAATTATATTGGCAGCTACGCTTTTTGCTTTAACAAGCAGTATAGCACAAACCACAGAAAGAAAGCTTTCTATCGGTATTAACTCTGGTTTAACAGATTATCATGGAGAATTAGACCATTCTTGGTTTAATTTAGATAAAGCAGCCCGCGGAAATGTTGGACTATCCGTGATGTACAACCTAAATAAGTATTTTAATACAGGTATTATGGCTTCTTATGGTGGTTTCGGTTACCATGCAGGAGAAGGTGTTGGTGTTAATGCAAATATGTTACACGCAAATGCGCAGCTTCGATTTAAGTTAGATAATGACTTAATTTTAAAAGAAACTTCAAAATTTAAACCATATTTATTTATTGGAACAGGTTTATCTAACTACACAAATGTAGATAACAGTGATTTAGTTGAAGGTACAGATTGGACAGGAAATGCTGGAGCAGGTGTAACATACATGTTTACAGATTTAATTGGTATTAATTATAATTTCAATTATGCCATGACAAACAGAGACAAAAGAGATGGTATCTCTATAGATGCGAATGATCAATTTATGATCCATTCTGTTGGAGTTGTGTTTGACTTAGGTAAAATGGTAGATACAGATGGTGATGGTATAAGCGATAAACGCGATAAATGTCCGGCAACCCCAGCAAATGTAGAAGTAGATATGTTAGGCTGTCCTTTAGATACAGATGGAGACGGTGTTGCAGATTACTTAGATGATTGTCCGACTGAAGCAGGAACTTCCGCAACAAATGGTTGTCCGGATGCAGATGGCGATGGAATTGTTGATGCGAAAGATAATTGTCCTAACCTTTCAGGTGTTGCAAGCGCAAATGGTTGTCCGGATGCAGATGGTGACGGAGTAAAAGATGCGGATGATGCTTGCCCGAATGTGAAAGGATTGAAATCTATGGACGGTTGTCCAGATTCTGACGGTGATGGTATCGTAGATGCAGAAGATGCTTGCCCGAATGTAAAAGGCCTAGAGAAATTAATGGGTTGTCCGGATGCTGATGGAGATGGCATTGCAGATAAAGACGATAATTGTCCTAATCTTGCAGGCGTTAAATCAAACAATGGATGTCCTGAAATTAAGCAGGAAACAAAAGATGTATTTGAGAAAGCCTTGAAAGGAATACAGTTCCAATCGGGTAGAGATATTATCAAGTCTTCATCTAATTCAATTTTAAACAACGTAGCTGATATAATGAAAGAAAATCCTACGTATAAGTTGAAAATCAATGGACACACAGATAGCTCTGGAGATGACGCAAAGAATATGGTTCTTTCTGAAAAACGTGCCAAGGCTGTTAAGGCTTATTTGGTAAAGAAAGGAGTAGATGCTAGTAGACTTACAGCTAAAGGTTTTGGAGAAACACAACCAAAAGCGTCTAACGATACTAGAGAAGGTATGGCAACAAATAGACGAGTAGAGTTTGTTGTTGAATTCTAATCATTTTATAGTTATAGTTAAGATACCCGCAGCGTTTGTTGCGGATATTTTTTTGTTTTTTACTTTATTCGTAAAGTTGTGCTAAATGAACGGGTGCCTTGTGCGACTGGATTAAAGCCTTTATTTTTGATTATTTCTGATAATCAAAGTAGGTTTTATTATACCGTTTGTAAATTTGTCCTAATCTTTAAATCACTTTTATTTAAGTGCCTAAAAGGTATATTAAAATACATTTCAAATAATTGGGAGGATCAAGCATATAATAAAATACAAAGTAGGTTGTTTAAAACTTTGAATAATTGGTGTTTATATTTAGCGTTTGACCCTTAATTTTACAATTGTGAGGAAGATAATAAGTTTAGTAGTAGGCGTATTGAGTTGTGTGATAGTTTTCGCACAACCAGAAGAGATTGAGTCAGTTGTTATTGAAGACAGTAGCCAACTGAGAAAACAATATATTGATTCTGTACTTGGATTAGAGCCTGCTTTTGCGCTTTCTCCAGAGTACTTTAAAGAAAGATATAATGGTGGAGACCTTACCTATAAAGTAGTAGATAATAAAGGAAATGGTTTCGATTCGCTTTATGGTGCTAGAAATTTAAGACCTATTTTATATGGTGTAGCCTACAGAGGAGGTGCAAATAACTATTATCATAAAGAGAATAAACGCAATAACCACAATCCTTTACCACCAGACGGAATTCGAAATCTTTGTCAGGAAGGGTTTTCTGCATCTGTTTATTTATACAGAGAAAATTGGGAAACTGCAACTCAAGCTGATACATGTGCCTGTGCCAACGAAGGTTGGAATGAAATGGATTATTACCAGTATGATTATTACGACGAAAAACATATCTACGAAATGCTAAAGCTGGTTTACCAGTCTGCCGTAAACGATAGTTTGGGTCCGGTTTATTTGCATTGTTGGAACGGTTGGCATGCTTCGGGTTTACTTTCTGCCATAACACTGCGTCAGTTTTGTGGGATGTCTAAGTACGATGCTGTCAATTATTGGGACATTAATACAGATGGTGCAAACAACTCTCCTAGGTATCAAAGAATACGAGAAATGATCAAAAATTTTGAGCCCTATGATGAGTTCATAATTACAGATGAACTTGGAAATCGTATTTGTCCGCCCATGCCAGAAGTGATTGATAGTTCAGAAATTTTCGTGGATGTGGAGCATTTGGTTTATGTTCCAGAGAGTATACCCGTTGGGTTTGATATTGTAATGCATAACGTAAAATTTGCATCCGGAAAAACAACATTCTCTAACCCGTCATCTAATGTAGATATCCAAAACTTAATTACGGCATTAAATGATCAGAAAGACTTAAAAATAGAGATAGGTGGATATACAGACAATTCTGGTGCTTACGCAAAAAATGTGCAGATTTCTGGTCAGCGTGCAAAATTTGTGTATGATTATTTACTTAAATCGGGTGTTGATAAAAGCAGAATTAGCTACAAAGGATACGGACCAAACAAACCTCTGTACTCCAATAGATATAAATCTACACGAGCAGGAAACAGAAGAATAGAAGTAAAGGTAATTGCTAAGAAAGTTGATAATATGAATAAGTTGGTTGATGATGAAAACGACTCAGGTATTTCAGAAAAAACAGCCGATAGAAAATATAAAATCAATAATTTAATTGATAGTTTGGCTGTTATAGAAGTAGGTAAAGCTGTAGTTTTAGATTCTGTGCAATTTGCGCCCAACAGTATAGAAATTCCAGAAAATGCAAAGCAAGATTTAGATATAGTTTTAAAAGTGCTTAAAGAAAACCCGGGTTTAAAGGCAGAAATAGCCGGACACACAGATAGATCTGGGTTAGATGAATTAAACCAACTTCTTTCTAAACAAAGAGCAGAAGCCGTTTACAATTATTTAATTACTAACGGCGCAAAAGCAGCACAAATCTCTTGGAAAGGCTATGGTTCTTCTACACCTATTGCATCTAATAAATACAAGTGGGGAAGAGATAAAAATAGAAGAATAGAATTTGTTATTTTGAGTAAATAATTTCTATTTCAGTAGCTTTTTTGTGGTGCAATTTTAATTGCAAGAAATGTTAATTATTTTTAGTTATGCCTAGTTTGGTTTACATTTAGTAAATCAAACAATTTAACTACCATGAAAAAATTAGTCAATTGCTTTTTTGCTTTTATCCATACCTGCGTTTAGTCAAAACCAATCTTTGGCGTTTAATTTAGGAGCAAGAACCTATTTTTCTGAATATACAACCTTAGAACCTGGTTTAAATGCGTGTTTGCTGTATAGCTATCAGTTTTTGCCTAGATATGCGATAGTTTTAAATGCAGAGGGTGCAAAAAACAGAAATAAATACCAAAATAAAGACTTTCTTGCATCCCGACGATATTTAGCAACTTCTTTAAAACTACGAAGAGAAATTGTAGAAGTAAACAAATTCTCGTTATTGCTGGATTTAGGATTAACACATAGATATGTTGGAGATGGCGTAATTGGTGTTTTTCCTCAAGCGCATGAGGGGATAGGAGATTATTATAGATACAATATGCTCGGTGGAGTAGTAGGATTAAATGGAGAATACAATTTGAAAAACAATTGGTTTCTAACTTCAAGCTTAGATTTTTCTGCTTTTTTCTTTCAACAAAATACAGCGCGTTTTCAAGATCAGTTTACTTTTGGCATAGAGCCCTCATTATTTGATCTCAATTTCAAGCTAGGTATTGGTAGAAAATTTGGTAAATAAATTACCTGTTCTGCAAAGCATAAAGGTTAACAACCAGCTCCTCATCGCTTAGTTGATTGTTGTCTTTTAATACGTTTATCAGGCAAAATATTGCAGAAATGATAGCCAATTCTCCTTCAAAAATTCTTTTTTCGTCTGCTAAAGAACAAAGGAAATAGTAAGATGCAAACAGTATGTTTCGCTTGGTTTTTGAAAAAATACTTATATCTCTCCTTAAGTGAGTAATAATTGGTGTAATTAGGTCTATTAAGTGCGTAAACTCTTCTGCATATACCTCGTTAAATAAATCTTCGCTTAAGTTTATTTTACCAGAACAAAGCGCTTTTATGTCGGCAAAGTAGTTGGCATTTAGGTGAGTATATTTTTCATTTTTATTAAAATCGAGCGTATCTAAAGCATCTGCGTATAGGTCTAAGAAGAACTTATACCTTTTCTTGTCTGTAAGACGCTCAATTTCGTTAACCATACCTGCCTAACGCATCAATCTTAAATAAGTTTAGTTTTGGATGTAAAAAGCTAAAAATCAGTCAAATGTTTTGGCAGATCCTTCGCAGAGCTGCAATAAATCTTCAAGCTCTTTTTTTGTGAAATGTCTATATTTCCCTGGACGTAATTCATCTAAAGTAATATTCATAATACGCACGCGTTTTAGTTTTTGTACTTCGTAGTCGAAATACTCACACATACGTCTAATTTGTCTGTTTAACCCTTGTGTTAAGATAATTTTAAAACTAAAATCGTCTATTTTTTCTACTTTACAGGGTTTTGTTACCGTTTCTAAAATAGGTACACCTGCACCCATTTTCTCAATAAACTGATCTGTAATTCTTCTATTTACACTTACAATATATTCTTTTTCGTGGTTGTTTCTAGCGCGTAAAATCTTGTTTACAATATCGCCGTCATTAGTAAGAAAAATTAACCCTTCTGAGGGTTTATCTAATCTTCCTATAGGAAAAATACGTTCAGGGTAATTGATATAAGAAATTATATTGCCTTTAATATTAAGGTCTGTGGTACAGGTTATGCCAACCGGCTTATTAAAGATGAGGTAAATATTCTCAACTTCTTTGGTAATTACTTTTCCGTCTATGGCAATAGTATCGTTCTCTGATACTTTTAAACCTAAAACAACAGGCTCGCCATTAACAGTAACGGAGCCGGCATCAATTAATCTATCTGCTTCTCTTCTGCTACAATATCCAGTTTCGGCAATTGCTTTATTGAGCCTTTTTTCTTCCATAGTGCAAATATAAAATTCTTGTTCTTAGGTTAGTTTTGCTCCTTAGTGAATATCATTTCTGTAGGAAATATGACAGTCTTATCCAAAGTTTCCCATTCTTTTTCTGTAGGCCAAAGGGTGATTTTTCGTAGTCCGTCTTCTTCTTTTTCTGTTTTTAGATCAATTGAATTAAAAACAGTAGTGCCTTCCGGATAGTCAAAAAACGATAGCGTAAGCGTGTTGCTTTTGAATGATATTTTAGCGGGTATCCAAGTGCCGTCCTCATAAAAATTTATATAGTAAGAATTTCCGTCGTCTATTAATTTATTCAAACTACTTGTTCCTACTAGTTCTATTTCTTCTCTTAAGCCATAGTAGTATTTTTCTCCATTTAGAAAACACGGGATAGAATCCTTTTTTTTAACGCCAAATAGGTAGCCGTTTTTAACAACATATTTGCTATTTTCTCTTATCGTTTCTCTGGATATAGAAAGGTAGATAGTTGTTTTGCTTAGAATGCCATCCTTATTAAATATAAAGGTTCTATCGTCTAAAGTATAGCTTCCGAAATAGGAGGTGCTAACATGATCTACAGATATACCACTTGGAGACAAGGGCTGAGAAAAGTCGTAAGAAACTGTCTGACCCCAATCAAAAAAAGCAGGTAATAACAATAAGGTTGAAAATAGTATTTTTGTCATAACATACGTGTAAAGATATACTGCAAAGATAGCACAAGTTCAATTTAAAGTGTAGAAATGGTTTTTATCTCCTTTTTTGCAGATGGTAAATGATTTTACGTATCTTTATTTTACTTTACAACAAAACATAAATTAGAATGAACAAAAAATGGCTCTTACGAGAGAAACCTCCCGTTTCTGAAATTGAACACTTAGCAAAAGAACTCAACGTCTCAAGAATTGTTGCTCAAATGCTTATTCAAAGAGGAATTTCTACCTATGATGCAGCCAAACATTTCTTCAGATCAACATTAGAAGATACGCACAATCCATTTCTGATGTTGAATATGAAAAAAGCCGTTGCCCGTGTAAACGAAGCAATCGCAAAAAATCAGAAAATACTTATTTACGGCGATTATGATGTAGACGGTACCACAGCGGTTGCCTTGGTCTTTTCATTCTTAAAGCGTTACACGAAAGAGATAGAGTATTATATTCCCGATAGATATAATGAAGGGTACGGTTTGAGTTTTGACGGAATTGACTATGCCCAACAAAATCAATTCGCATTAGTCATTACCTTAGATTGCGGTGTAAAAGCCGTAGAGAAAGTAGATTATGGTAAAGAAAAAGGAGTTGATTTTATTATCTGTGACCACCATACGCCTGGCGCTCTTTTACCCAGTGCGATTGTTCTAGATCAGAAGCAAGAAGGATGTAAGTATCCCTTTAAAGAGTTGTCTGGCTGTGGAGTTGGCTTTAAATTAATGCACGCCTTATGTATAGAGAATAACTGGGATACTTTTCCACTTTTTGAATCCTTAGATTTATTGGCGATTTCTATTGGTGCAGACATCGTTTCGGTTACCGGAGAAAATAGAATTTTATCTACAAACGGATTACATCAACTAAACATAGCGCCAAGACCAGGGATAGCTAAAATGTTGGAGTTGGCTAATCGGAAACCTCCACTTTCGTTGACAGATGTTGTTTTTACTATTGCACCAAGAATAAATGCTGCAGGAAGAATGGGTGATGCTAAAGATGCGGTAAAGTTGATGTTGGCTACTCAGGTAAATGAGCTAGATGAAATTGGTGAACACATTCAAGCGTCAAATGAACTAAGAAAAGATACGGATAGTTATATCACAGAAGAAGCGCTAGCAGATTTAACAAATGAAGAGAATTTTGAGTATAGAAAATCTACGGTGCTCTATAAAGAAGATTGGCATAAAGGAGTAATTGGAATTGTAGCTTCGCGCTTAATTGAAAAATATTATCGCCCAACTATTGTTTTAACAGCGTCAAATGAGACAACAGCTGCAGGATCGGTTAGAAGTGTGAAGGGCTTTAACGTATATCAAGCACTCGAAAAATGTAGTGATGTTTTGTTGCAGTTTGGCGGACATAAATATGCTGCAGGTTTAACCATAGAAAAAAAGAAGATTCAAGCTTTAAAAGAGAAGTTTGAAGAAGTAGTTGCAGCTTCAATTTCCGACGAAGAGTTAGTGCCAGAAGAAATCGTTGAAATGGAGTTGTCCTTTTCTAATATTTTTAATCCAGGTGAATCTACCAAAGAAGTACCGCGTTTAAAACGAATTCTGAAACAGTTTGAACCACATGGTCCAGATAACATGAAACCTGTTTTTCTAACAAAAAATGTTTTTGCTAAAGACGGATTTAGACTTTTAAAGGAATTGCATCTAAAGTGCGCACTCTATCAACCTGAAGAGAGTATTATTATAGAAGCTATTGGTTTTAACATGCCAGAAAAGTATGAAATACTTGCCTCTGGATTGCCTTTTGATGTGATTTATACGCTAGAAACCAATACTTGGAAAGATAGAACTACGCTACAATTAAATATTAAAGATATGCGTTCGGCAGTTTAAAGTATAGAAATTGCCTTTTTGTTTTTGTTTACAGCAACCATAGTAAATGTGCCTTTTATGGCAGATTCTCTGTGTTCGGAGTACATCTGTTCTATAAATATTTCAACACTTACTTTTACGCTTTTAGTTCCAACCTCGTCAACACAGGCTACAAGCTCTATTAAAGTTCCTCCTGGTATTGGGGTGTTAAAGTCTACTTTATCTGATGATACGGTAACTACTTTTTTCTAGAAAAGCGCATAGCACATATAAAGGCTGCTTCGTCCATTAATTGTAAGGAAGTACCTCCAAAAAGGGTGTCGTAATGCTTGGTTGTATTCGGGAAAACGGCTTTGAAAATACGTGTTTCACTTTTTTTGATTCTATTTAATGTTTCGTTATTCATCTTCGAAATTTCAATTAAACAATTAAAACAAACACAACTTTCAAATTTTTCAGCAAGCAATTTATGTTGTAGCGCTGTTAAATTTAGTTTAGTGCAATCACAGTTTTTAATATCTAGAATCTTGCATTGAAATAAACTTTTACATTGGTTGCATTTCTTTTGCATCTGCTAAGTTTCGAGTATGTATTGGGCCGGCAATAAGCGCATATATAAATAGATATATAAAGCAAATAACTCCCAAATAAAAAGAATTAGAGATTCCGATGAAACTCACATCTGCCAAAACTCCTTGTAAAACACTAATGACGGCACCACCAAGAATCATCATAATTAAAAAACTTGAGCCTTTAGAAGCTTGTTTTCCTAAACCAGATATGGCCAAAGTAAAAATACATGGCCAAAGAGTACTGCAAAATAAACCAACACTCATTAAACCGTAAACAGCATAAATTCCATTTGCATATATTCCAATTAAAAGTGAAACGATACCAAGTATGGAAAATATAGCTAATTGGAAATGCGGTTTTTCAAAACTTGCAAAGTCTGCAATAATTAAAATTGGAATTATAAAAAAGTAGTTATAAAATGGAGAAATATCATTCCCAAATAAATGTGTAACGCTTAGAAAGATTCCAAAAGCAAAGAAAGGCAGAAGTATTTTTAGTGTAATTCTGAGCAGGTTATTAGATGTAAAGGCTGCAGATGCGTTTGCCCATCTGCCTATCATTAAAGAGCCCCAAAATAAAGCTACGTATGGACCGATCGCGTTATTTGTAAAGCCCAATTCTCTCTTCATATACTCACCTAAATTTCCCGCAGTTGCAACCTCAACACCAACATAGAAAAAGATAGCTACCATACCCAATACGAGTTGTTTATAGGAAAGAATACTTACTTCTTTTACTTGAGTTGGAGTTTCATCATCAATTGCTGATGGTTTATTCTTACCTAACCTTAATTCTTTATATTCTTTTTTTCCAGTGATAAAAAAAACAGTAGCAGCCAATATAAACGCTAAACCTAATAAAAGATAAGGTGTTTGAACGTCACTTACACTCCTTGTAGTATCACTATCTGCTTTCAACGACCCAAAGATTGCTAGAGAAACCAACATGGGTGCAACCGTTGTTCCTAAATTATTTATACCTCCAGCCAAGCTTAGGCGTTGAGAACCTTTACTAGGATCTCCTAAAGATATAGCAAATGGATTTGCTGCTGTTTGTTGAAGAGAAAAACCTAAACCTACAACAAATAAACCTGTTATCATTAATAAGAATGAGTTGAATGTGGCAGCAGGAATAAAGAGTAGAGTTCCCAAAGCTGAAACGGTTAATCCAATTGAAATTGATCGTTGAAAACCAAACTTTTCTATAATGTTGAACTTTGCTAAACCAGCCAAAAGAGCATAAAATAATGAACCAATGAAATAAGCACCGTAAAATGCAAAGTTTATCATTTGAGATTGCCAGTTCTGAAGTCCAAATGCATCTTTGAAAACAGGAATTAATATGTCGTTACTTGCTGCAACAAATCCCCAAAAGAAAAAAACAGAAATAAGGATGGCAAAAGTTGACCGCTGAGAATTATTCATAGTGAAAAAAATTGTGACGGTGAAATTAAAGAAATTTTCTTTAATTCATGTATTTTAATAAGACGGAATGGTTTTTGCTACGATGGTATACAGTTTAAGAGTATACACCTTATGTTTCGTTTTAATCGGAACAGTATTAACGGCGTAAGAAAACCCCATTTCAAATTTAAAAGAACCAGGGTTAAAATCAAACACTACCCAACAAGAAGAAGTCCTCTCTTTTTGCGAAGAGATGCCAAGTTTTAAAGGCGGAGATTCCCTTTATTTAAAATATCTTAAAGACAATGTAGAATATACAAGAATGGCTTTAGAAAGTGATATTGAAGGCAAAGTTTTTGCAGGCTTTGTAGTAGAAAAAGACGGTACAATCTCAGATGTTAAAATATTGAGAGGTGTATCAGAAGAGCTAGACCGAGAAGCGAAAAGAGTAATACGAAATATGCCCGCATGGAACCCCGGAAAGCACAACAATAAACTAGTGCGTTGCAGAATGGTAGCACCAATTGTTTTTAAATTAAAGTAAACGCGTACTTTCCTTTTTTAAAAAAAGTAAGTGTGAGAAGATTACAATAGAGTAGTATAACAGAATGGAGCTTTATCTTAAGGAACGTTGAATGTTTTTATGCTTTAAGAATGTCAATTGCGTGCTTTTTTAGATTAAAATCATTCTAAATAAGATATGTGTTACCACTATTAAATGAACATCCTTATTTTTGCGTTGTTATAGATTATAATTATCAGGAAATAAAACTATGAGTAATTCATTTTTTAAATCATCAATCGGAAGAAAGTATGCAATGGCTGCATCGGCTTTATTCTTAATGTTCTTCTTACTACAGCATTTAACAATTAACCTTTTATCGGTTTTTAGTCCAACTGCTTTCAACGAAGTCTCTCATTTTATGGGAACAAATCCAATAGTACAGTTTGCTTTGCAACCTGTCTTAATGTTCGCGGTTATTTTCCACTTTGTGATGGGTTTCATTTTAGAAATCAAAAATAACAAAGCAAGAGAGGTAAAATATGTAAAGTACAACGGAGGAGCGAATGCTTCTTGGTTCTCTAGAAATATGATACTTACCGGTTTGGTGATTTTAGCATTTTTAGGATTACACTTCTATGATTTTTGGATACACGAAATCACAGTAAAGTATATTCAAGGGGATATGACAGGTGTTAACGCAGCTGGAGAGTTTAGATACTACGAAGAATTACAACACAAATTTGTAGATGGATGGAGAATTGTGATATACGCAGTTTCATTTGTACTTTTAGCAATGCACTTATTACACGGATTCAATTCGGCTTTCCAATCAGTAGGTGGAGATACAAAATTTAAAACAGGACGTCAGAAGTTTGGTATTGCATTTTCAATCTTAGTTCCACTAGGATTTATCTTTATTGCAGTATTTCATTTCTTAACGCAAACAGGACATTAATCATGGCTATATTAGATTCAAAAGTACCGTCAGGTCCATTAAAGGATAAATGGACAGATTATAAAAACAAGATTAATCTTGTAAATCCTGCAAACAAACGTCTAATAGATGTTATTGTTGTTGGAACAGGATTAGCCGGAGGTTCAGCAGCTGCTACACTAGCAGAGCTTGGATACAACGTAAAGGCATTTTGTTTCCAAGATTCTCCAAGAAGAGCTCACTCAATTGCAGCTCAAGGAGGGATTAACGCAGCAAAAAATTATCAGGGTGATGGAGATTCTATTTACAGATTGTTTTACGATACTGTTAAAGGAGGAGATTACCGTTCAAGAGAAGAAAACGTTTACCGTTTGGCAGAAGTTTCGGCAAATATTATTGATCAATGTGTTGCACAAGGTGTTCCTTTTGCACGTGATTATGGCGGACTCCTAGACAACCGTTCTTTCGGTGGGGTTTTAGTTTCTAGAACTTTTTATGCGAAAGGACAAACAGGTCAGCAATTACTTTTAGGTGCATATTCTGCTTTAAATAGACAAATTGGTCGTGGTAAAGTAAAAATGTACACACGCCATGAAATGATGGACGTTGTAAAAGTAGACGGAAAAGCAAGAGGAATTATCGCACGTAACTTAGTTACAGGAGAATTAGAAAAGCACTCAGCACACGCAGTTGTTTTAGGTACAGGAGGATACGGAAATGTATTTTTCTTATCTACAAATGCAATGGGTTCTAATGTTTCTGCAGCTTGGAAAGCACACAAAAAAGGAGCTTTCTTTGCCAACCCATGTTACACGCAAATTCACCCAACATGTATTCCTGTTTCAGGAGATCACCAGTCTAAGCTAACGCTTATGTCAGAATCATTAAGAAATGACGGACGAATCTGGGTGCCTAAAAACATGGAGGATGTAAAAGCGATTAGAGAAGGAAAGAAAAAGCCTACTCAATTGTCTGAAGACGAAAGAGATTATTACTTAGAAAGAAGATATCCTGCATTTGGTAACCTAGTACCGCGTGATGTTGCATCTAGAGCAGCAAAAGAACGTTGTGATGCGGGTTATGGAGTAAACGCAACAGGAGAAGCAGTTTATTTAGATTTCGCAGCAGCTATAGAGCGTTACGGTAAAGAACAAGCTACTATCAAACACTTAGATGTGAATGATAAGGCATTAGTTAAAAAGTTAGGTCAAGAAGTAGTAAAGAATAAGTACGGTAACTTATTCCAGATGTACGAGAAAATCGTTGATGAAAATCCATACGAAACACCAATGATGATTTATCCAGCGGTGCATTATACAATGGGTGGACTTTGGGTAGATTATAACTTAATGACCAATGTGCCTGGTTTATACGCAATTGGAGAAGCAAACTTCTCAGATCACGGAGCCAACCGTTTAGGTGCATCGGCATTAATGCAAGGTTTAGCAGATGGATACTTCGTGTTACCTTATACAATTGGAGATTACTTAGCAGACGATATTAGAACAGGTGCAATTTCAACAGAAACACCTGAGTTTGACGAAGCCTTAAACAGCGTTCAAGCCCAAGTAGATAAATTAATTAATAACCCAGGTTCTAAATCCGTAGACTTTTTCCACAGAAGATTAGGAAAAATTATGTGGAACCAAGTAGGAATGGCAAGAAATGCAGAAGGGTTAACAGATGCAATTAATAAAATCTCTGAATTAAGAAAAGAGTTTTACGCTGATGTTAGAGTTCCTGGAGATGCAAATGAATTTAACGAAGAATTAGCAAAAGCATTAAGAGTAGCAGATTTCTTAGAGCTTGGAGAGTTATTCGCAAAAGATGCTTTAGCAAGAGAAGAATCTTGTGGAGGACACTTTAGAGAAGAGCACCAAACTCCAGAAGGAGAAGCATTGAGAAAACCAGAATATCAATATGTTGCAGCTTGGGAGTACAAAGGAGAACCTAAAGATGCCGTACTTCACAAAGAAGAGCTGAAATACGAAAATATTGAAGTTAAAGAAAGAAGTTACAAGTAATTAGAATTAAAAATATTAGATATGAAACTTTTACTCAAAATATGGCGTCAAAAAAGTAGAAATGACAAAGGCCAAATGGTAGATTATCCTATTTCGGATGTTTCGCCAGATATGTCTTTTTTAGAAATGCTTGATGTTTTGAATGATCAATTGATTAATAAAGGTGATTCTCCAATTTCTTTTGACCATGACTGCAGAGAGGGTATTTGTGGTATGTGTTCACTTCAAATTAATGGAGAAGCGCACGGACCAGATAGAGCCGTTACTACTTGTCAATTGCATATGCGTAAATTTAAAGATGGTGATACGATTTATATCGAGCCATTTAGAGCAAAGGCATTTCCGGTTATCAAAGATTTAGCGGTAGATAGATCAGCATTTGATAGAATTCAACATGCAGGTGGTTTCGTTTCAGTAAATACTTCTGGAAATACACAAGATGCAAATTCAATTCCAATTCCCAAGCAAGATGCAGATATGGCATTTGATGCTGCAACATGTATTGGTTGCGGAGCATGCGTAGCTTCTTGTAAAAATGCTTCTGCAATGTTATATGTTTCGGCAAAAGTATCTCAATTTGCCTTATTACCACAAGGTAAAGTAGAAGCTAAAGACCGTGTTTTAAATATGGTTAAAGCAATGGATGAAGAAGGATTTGGTAACTGTTCTAACACAGGCGCATGTGAAGTTGAATGTCCGAAAGGAATTTCATTAACAAATATCGCAAGAATGAACAGAGAATATCTTTCTGCTTCTGTAAAGAAATAATAAAACACCAACAAGAGATAAGGCAATTACACAGCAGTGTGGTTGCCTTTTTTTGTTAAGTAGAAATAATACCAATTTAACCAAAGTTTTACCAAACAAAAAGCGTCTAAGTACGTTCCAAAGAAAGGATTTTTGAGAAAATTAAAGTAACTCTATTTATGCGCAGTCTATACGTTCTTATTTTTGTATTGTCTTCCCTACTAAGTTCAAAGTTGCATAGTCAAACAACACTTTCCGGTACCGTATTTGACGCAGATAGTAAACAGCCTATTCCTTATGCTTCAGTAAAACTTTTTTCAGATACCAATCATCATAAAACAGCCAACGTAGTGCTAGACGGAACTTCTACCAACGATGATGGAGCGTTTAAAATCAGCACGAACGAAAAAAACTTTTATGTAGAAATTAGCTTCATTGGTTTCTTAAGTGATACCCTTAAAATTGTCAATTTTGATCAATTCGAAATTAATTTTGGAATTATTGAATTGAACAAACCTGTTCAAGATTATGATGAGATTGTCATTCAAGCAGAAAAATCTACAACAGAGTTTAAACTAGATAAGCGTGTTTTTAATGTAGGAAAAGATTTAAGTAGTACCGGAGCAAGTGCGCTAGAAGTGTTAAACAATGTACCTTCTGTTAATGTAGATATAGAGGGCGCAATTAGTTTAAGAGGTAGTGGAGGAGTGCAAATTCTAATTAATGGTAAACCTTCTGTTTTAGCCAATGAACAAGGTGGTGCACTGGGTTCTATCACAGCAGATATGATAGAAAAAGTAGAAGTAATAACTAATCCATCTGCAAAATATGACGCAGAAGGTAGCTCAGGTATCATCAATATTGTACTTAAAAAGGAAGAAAGAAAGGGTGCAAATGGCTCTATTTCTCTAAATACCGGAATTCCGTATAACCATAGCGTGGGCTTAAGTCTAAATTATAGAACAGAAAAGTTTAATTTATTTAGTCAACTCGGAGCCGGGTATCGCTCTTTACCTCGTTTTGGTAATAACATTAATAGAGATTTGATAAACAATACAGCTATTTTAAGCGAAGGGGTAGAATATAGAGATGAACAGTTCTATAACTTAATTTTAGGTACAGATTACCTAATCAATTCAAGAAATGTGCTTACGTTATCTGGTAGTTTTTCTTTAGAATTAGAAGATCAACCCTCAAAAACAGACTTTAGTTTTGAAGACAGTACGGGCACAATTACCTCTCAATGGCAAAGAACAGAAAACACTACGGCCGTTAACCCTAAGTATCAGTACGAATTGCAGTACAAAAGTACGTTTAAAGATAACAAAGAGCACGAGCTTCTATTAAGTGCATTGGGCAATTTCTTTGGTAAAGAACAAGAGTCGGAATTTTTTAATCGGGCAGTTTCAGGAATAGACAATAGTGGAAGACAAGAAACTTATACCAATTTTCAGGAAGCGAAATACACTTTTAACGTAGATTATACCAAACCCTTTAAAAAGAAGTATAAAATAGAAGCAGGTGCACAGTATGTTTTACAAGATGTGAGTAATGATTTTAGCGTATCGAATATAGAAAATGGAGCAGCTGTGATAGATTCTGGCCTAACCAACTTATTTAACTACAACCAAAATGTGTTAGGTTTATATTCTACTGGTTCTTATGAAGGAGATAAATTTGGAGTAAAATTGGGCTTGAGGGCAGAGAATACTGACTTAAAAACGGTGTTGGCCAACACCAACGAAACCAATAACCAGAATTTCACTAATCTTTTTCCAACGGTACACACATCGTATAGTTTTAACAAACGGTTTTCTGTTCAGGCAGGATATTCGCGCAGAATTTATAGACCACGACTCTGGGATTTAAATCCATTTTTTAATATTAGAAACTCATTTAGTATACGTGCCGGTAATCCAAATCTTTTACCAGAATTTACAGATTCTTACGAAGTTTCTAGCATATTTATCTTTAAAAAGGTAACGCTAAACCTAAGTGTATTTCAAAAAAATACCTTTGAGGTAATTGAGCGTATCTCCACATTTGAGAATGGTGTGAATACGGTTAGTCCTGAAAATATTGGAGAAAATTATGCTACAGGTACAGAATTAAATCTAAAATACGCTCCTTTTAAAA
Organism: Lishizhenia sp.; assembly: GCA_965656535.1. Taxonomy (GTDB): domain Bacteria; phylum Bacteroidota; class Bacteroidia; order Flavobacteriales_D; family Crocinitomicaceae; genus Lishizhenia. Next base: position 186,197 of record CBFHKX010000001.1, on the reverse strand, counting down.
AGGTAGACATTCAAGGAAACATAAACTACAATTACTTTACACGCGACGGAGAGTTGAACGGTACCACGTTCGATTTTTCAGCCAATCGTTGGTCTACTAAATGGACAGCCAAGTTTGATTTGCCTAAAGAATTTGCCTTTGAGGTAACTGGACAATACGAATCTGCTTTTCAAACAGTACAAGGCAATGTAGAGGATCAACTTTTTGCAGATATTGGAATAAGAAAGAAATTCAACAAGGGAAAATCAGTGATTAGTTTAGGTGTTCGCGATCTTTTTGCATCTAGAATTAGAATATCTGAAACCTTAAATCCAAACTTCTATGTTTACAGCAGAGGTTATAGAGGAAGATTTATTACTCTCGGTTTTAGTTACGGTTTTGGTAAGGGAGAAGCCATGCAGTACGGTGGGAATAGAAGGAGATAATCTTTTTTACTCTCTTTTGTAACAAAAACAACTTACCTTAGTCTTACCAAAAATAGGAAGCATGAAAAACGTATTCTTAACACTTACTACATTCTGCATTGTGTTTGCAGCGCAGAGTCAAACTTATTTTCAGCAATCTGTAAATTACAGTATTCAAGTTACATTAGACGATAAAAACCATTTTTTGCATGGTTTTGAAACGTTTAGTTACGTAAATAATTCGCCCAATACACTCAAAGAAATTTACATACACCTTTGGCCAAATGCCTATAAAAACGGAAACACAGCACTTGCCAATCAATTGTACCGACAAGGAGACAAAAGTTTGAAGTACGGAAAAGAAGAAGACAAAGGTTACATTGATTCTTTAGATTTTAAAGTAAATGGAGAACCAGTAAAATTAGTGTTTGACGATGCGCATATAGACATTGCAAAAATTGTTTTGAATCAAGCGCTTTTGCCAGGTGCGCAAGTAGAAGTGAGTACACCTTTTCGTGTAAAAATTCCCAATGCATCTATCTCTAGGTTAGGCCATGTAGAAGAATCTTACATGATTACTCAGTGGTATCCAAAACCAGCTGTTTACGATAAAAATGGATGGAATACCATGCCATATCTTGGTCAAGGAGAATTTTACTCTGAATACGGATCTTTCGACGTAAGTATTACTTTACCTAAAAATTATGTAGTAGGTGCAACCGGAGATTTACAAAATCCAACAGAATACAGCTTTTTAGAGAAGAAAGCGAAATCGACACAAGAAAGAATAGAATCTGGGGTTTTTGATACCGTTATAAAGTCTTCAGAAGCAAGAAGAAAAGCAAATACAATTCCGCCTTCTGATAAAGCGTTCAAAACTATACGTTACAAGCAAAGCAATGTGCACGATTTTGCGTGGTTTGCAGATAAACGTTTTGAAGTTTTAATTTCTGAAGTTGAACTTCCAAATTCAAAAAGAAAGGTAAAGAGCTACGCCATGTTTACGCCTAAAAACGGTTATTTATGGAAAAATGCCTCAGAGTATTTAAATGACGCTATTTATTACTATTCAAAATGGAATGGTGAATATCCATACAAGCAAGTTACAGCTGTAGATGGAACCATTGCAGCAGGCGGAGGAATGGAGTATCCTAACGTTACAGTTATTGGAAACTCTGGTTCTGCCGAATATTTGGAGGTTGTGATTGTACACGAAGTTGGCCATAACTGGTTTTACGGTCAACTTGGCTCTAACGAAAGAATGCATGCCTGGATGGATGAAGGATTAAATACATTAAACGAGGTAAGGTATATTCAAACAAAATATCCCAACAATACACGTTTAGCCGACGCGCTTTTAGGTGGTAAATTCAATTTTCATGGCAAAGATTACCACGATCAAAACGATGTTTTAGTAAGAACAGCTAGTGCTTTTGGTTTAGATCAGCCATTAGAAATGCATTCAGATGATTTTACTTCTATCAATTATGGGATAATGGTGTACCAGAAAACAGGACTCATTTTCGACTACCTTAAATCTTATTTAGGAGAAGAAACGTTTGATAACTGCATGAAGGCCTATTATTCTAAGTGGGAATTTAAACATCCGCAACCAGAAGATATAGAAGCAGTATTTGAAGAAAAAACAGGCGAAAATTTAGATTGGTTTTTTAAAGATTTGATTCAAACAACTAATAAAATAGATTACAAGCTTAAACGCGTAAAGCAAGAAGGCGATAATACAATCGTTACAGTTAAAGATGTTGGTCAAGTTGCAGGTCCAATTCCCGTAACAATTATCACACAAAAAGGAGATACACTAACGCAATGGATTAAAGCCACCGAAGAAAACAAAACTACAGTGTTTAATGATATAGAAATTAAACAAGCGATTATTGATATAGACAATCAAATTCCAGAGTTGAACAGAAGCAATAACAACTATAATACAGATTGGTTATTGAACAAAGTAGAACCTTTAAAAATCAACGGGATAACATCTTATAACAGACAAGAACAAAGCAACCTTTCTATTTTACCCGCTTTAGGTATGAATGAGTACGATAAGTTTATGTTAGGACTTTCTTTCCATAATTTCCACGTGTCAGGTAATAAGTTACAGTATTTCTTAGCACCGATGTATTCTTTCGGAAGAAAAATGGTTTCTGGTACAGGAGAGTTATTTTACACTTTACTACCCAAAGAAAACTTTGAAAGCATAAAAGTAGGTGCATCACTAAAATCATTTAAAGACGATAATATCTTTAGAGATAACGATTCCTACTTTGCCGGAATTAATCCGTATATCAACATGGAGCTAGGTACACGCGGACCAAGATCTGCTTGGTCGAAAAATATCTTATTACAAGGTTTGATAAAAACTACAAAACGAGCTACAACAACTATAAACGAAGCAGGAGCTTTTGGTCAGTATCGACTAAAATACAATAAGCCAGACGCTAAAATAGAAGTTAAAACGCGTATAGAATACCTTAAATCTAATTCAAACGATGAAATGGGTAGAGCCAGTTTAGATGCAACCTACAGATATAAATATTTAAAAAGTAAGAAAGAAAGTTGGGTAGAAGTAAGAGCCTTTGCAGGATTTAACTTTTTAAATGAAATAAATTCTGCCTACAATTCCAATCGTTATGTGTATGCTTTGGGCGGTCAAAATGGTGCACAAGATGTGTTCTTAGAAGAGTATTATTTTGGTAGAAATCAAACTAGCGGTCTCTGGGCACAACAGCGATCAGAAAATATGGGTGCTTTTAAAACCGTGAGTAATTACGGTAATTCTACTACTTGGTTAACTACTCTAAATACCTACTTGCAAATTCCTGTGCTAAAAGGGTTTTTCGGACTCTATGGCGATCTAGGCGCAACGGATCAAAACGGAACAGTTTATGGCATTTACGATGCAGGTATAGGTATGCGCATGGGCGGTTTATTGCAGGTGTATTTTCCAGTGCTTCAGAGTCAAAATTTAGAAGATAGTTTTATCTCTAAAGCCTATGAGCAAAGAATAAGGTTTACCTTAAATTTAAACATTGTAAACAGCGGAAAGTTGTTGGAGGTATTTAAACATTAAATCTCTTTGGTCAAATTAATTAAACAAAGAGATTTAATGGTGCCGTAAACGATAAAAGCAAAAGATTTACCTTAAATTTAACAGAGAGAAATGCAAATACGAAATAAAAACCACTAAGGTGATGCAAATATGTGGATAGAAATCATTACTAAACTACTTTTCTTAGTAGCCGTACTAGATCCCTTGGGTTCTGTACCTGTTTATTTAGAAGCTACTAAAGAATTTGATAAGCTACATAAACGCAAAATTGCGGTACGAGCATCTATCGTTGCATTTGGTATATTGTTGTTTTTTATTGTAATTGGTCAGATTATTTTAGAAGGAATGGCTATTTCTTTAGATGCGTTTCAGATTTCTGGAGGTGTAATTTTGTTTCTGTTTGCTTTAACCATGATTTTCGGCGATGGAAAACCAGAACAAGAGAAAAATAGAATAACAGATTACAAGCACGTTACCATTTTTCCTATTGCAATGCCTTCTATAGCTTCACCTGGTGCAATTATGGCGGTTGTATTAATGACAGATAATCATATTTACACCTTTCAACAGCAAGTAATAACAACCCTCTTAGTTTTAGCTGTAGTGGTCTTAACATGCATTATGCTTTTAACTGCAAATCATCTACAACGTTTTATTGGCGTTTATGGTATTACAGTAATAAGTAAAGTAATGGGTTTAGTGTTAGCATCTTACGCAGTGCAAAGTATTTTAAGTGGAATTCACAATTTCTTTTTAACTACATGAGTAAAAATGATTGAGGTAGAAAAGTTAACAATTGATCAATTAAGTAGGGTAGAAGATTTGGCAAGGAAAACTTGGCCAAGTACGTTTAAAGAAATATTGTCACAAGCGCAAATTGATTACATGCTTAACTGGATGTATAATTTAACAACTTTAGAACAACAAATTGAAGCAGGTCACATTTTCTATATATTCAAAGAAAACCAAAAAGATTTAGGATTTATTGGAGTAGAATTAAATTACCAGAACACACAAAAATTGCGTATTCATAAAATATATGTTTTGCCAACCGCCCAAGGAAAAGGAGTTGGAGCAAAGTTGATTGAACATGTCACGCGTTGCATTGCAGTTCCAGAAAATCAAACGCATTTACACCTTAACGTAAATAAATACAATGCAGCAGTTAGTTTCTATGAACACTTAGGTTTTGTTAGCGTAAAAGAAGAAGATATTGATATTGGGGAGGGCTTTTTTATGAATGATTTTGTGATGGAAAAAAAATTGAGCTAATGCATAGCTGTTTTACAGAACAAGAGTTCATATAGCGTTTATTGGCCAACCTGCAGCACATCACAATCTGCACTTAATTCTTCGAGTTTTTCTGTAGATAGGGTTTTCACTTCTGCACAAACCGATTCTCTTTCTTGCTTTAGTAACGCAATACTATCTTTATTTGCTTGAGACGGTATTTCGGTTAAGAATCGATTGGCGTATTTATTTAAGTTTTCTCCGGCTTTAGCACAGTCGCACACTATATTTTTACTACAAGAAAAAAGGAATAACGAGAAAAAAAGTAGGCTTAAGTATTTCATTTTTTATCTAAAACTTTTGGAATTCTAAAATAATCAGAGTCTTTTTTAGGTGCATTTCTAAGCGCTTCTTCGTGTGTAACTGTAACCGCTGGTAGGTCTGGACGCAGACGATTAATCTCTTCAGACATGAAAATAAGCGGTTCTACATTTTCAGTATCAACGGCCTGTAATTTTTCCATAAAAACAATAATGTTTTCCATGTCTTTTTTTATCTCTTTTTTAGCCTTACCTTCAAATGAGAGTCGGGATAAATGCGCAATATGATCGATTAAATCGTCTGTTATTTCCATAATGTTTACTTAGGACAAACAAAGTTACAAATCTATTTCTTCAAAACACCAGAAATTAATTGAAAAGCGTTTTGTTTGATTTTTTCTACAGTTGCTGTGGCAATTTGTTCTTTCGTAATTGTTGGATGAAAATGCACGCGAGCTAATCCGGGATATGCACTACCAAAAATAGTTTCTGGGTCAGAGAAAAGCAAGTAATTGTTTTCAAACGTTAACGGCATAATAGGAACATTGCATGATTTTGCCAGTTTGAATGCACCGTCTTTAAAGGGAATTAGGTGTGGTAGGTTGTCATCAGGTATACCGCCTTCTGGAAAAATTACCACACTCCATCCTTGGTTGAGTGCTTTTTTACAGGCCATAAAAGAACGTGCAGCTTTGATACGATTATCTCTATACACGGGAATGTTTAATTTTTTAAAGAAAGTTTTTACCAAGGGATATGAGAGTATTTCACTTTTTCCTAAAAACACAAATTTGTTTTGGGGTAAGGTACTATACAACAAAAAAATATCGAGGTAAGAAGTGTGGTTAGCGATAATAATCTTAGCTTCTTTTTTACATGGATATTCATTTATTTTTTGAACACCATAAAAACAAAGTATACGCACGCATCTGCTCCAAATAACAAAGATCTTAAACGCGTGAGGCTTCCAAGTTTCTCTACTTAATAAAAAGAACAATATAGGATAGAAAAACAATAGCGTTAGTGTAAACACACCGCCAATGTATATTTTCCAAAGATTAAACACGATGAACCTCAAATATTTCACCCCATAAATGTAGAGATTGTTATTGAAAAAGCGCAAAGAAAATACAACTTTGTGCTCTGTGTTTTTTGCAAAGAAATTGAGCTAAATCTTACATTTAAGAGGGCGAAACCTTATTTTTGTTACAAAAACGAAAATGGCAAGAATTTTAACGGGTGTGCAAAGCACAGGAACTCCTCATTTAGGTAATTTGCTTGGAGCAATTATTCCAGCAATTGAAATGGCAAATACACCTGGAAATGATGCCTTTTTATTTATTGCTGATCTCCATTCTTTAACTCAAATTAAAGAAGGCGCTCAACTTAGAGAAAACACTTATCAAACTGCTGCAGCTTGGTTAGCTTTTGGTTTAGACCCTGAGAAAACTACCTTTTATAGGCAATCTGATATCCCTGAGGTTACTGAATTAAGCTGGTACTTAAGTTGTTTTTTCCCTTACCAACGTTTAACCTTGGCACATTCTTTTAAGGATAAGGCAGATAGATTAGGAGATGTAAACTCTGGTTTATTTACCTATCCAATGCTGATGGCTGCCGATATTTTACTGTATGATGCAGAGCTTGTTCCTGTGGGTAAAGATCAGTTACAGCATTTAGAAATGGCAAGAGATGTTGCGTCTCGCTATAACCATGTTAATGGAGAAACACTAGTGTTGCCTCAAGCTAAAATTAGTGAAGAAACACAGTTAATTCCGGGTATGGACGGAGAGAAAATGAGTAAATCGCGCAATAATTTCATTAATATTTTCATGCCAGATAAACAGTTGCGCAAACAGGTAATGCGTATAGAAACGGATAGTACACCGCTCGAAGAGCCAAAGAATCCGGATACATGTAATGTTTATGCGCTGTATAAATTGTTGGGTACACAGGTGCAAATAGAAGCCTTAAAGGAGAAGTACCTTGCCGGAAATTTTGGCTTTGGACATGCAAAACAGGCATTATTTGAACTTATTTTAGAGCGTTTTGAGCACCAAAGAACTCGTTTTAAGCACTTGATTGAAAATAAGTCGGAAATTGATTTAGCGCTAGAAATAGGAGCTAAAAAGGCGAAAAAAGTAGCGGGCGAAACGTTGAACAGGGTTCGTAAACAAATTGGTTATTAGTTATATACGAATCACGTTTGTTAAACACTTCTTTTGTTTTAGTGTGTTTAATTAACTAAGATACCTTGTTTAGCGCTAAAATGTATCCGATATAATCAATACAAATTTGATATATTTGCCTTTGTTGCTATAATACTAAAACTACTATGTTTATGAAATTTTGCGCTGCTTTTGCGCTTCTATTACTATTTTCTAATTGCTCTTATCCAGATAAAACAGAGACTGTTTCGCGTGATGTAGATGTGCGTTTAGCAAAAGGTGATGCAGTTTATGGTGGAAACTTTACGTTTATGACGCCTGAAAAAATTCAGGGTCTATTTAGTGCCTCAGCAGACGATCTTTATTCTTTTCGGTTGTCATCTTTATTTTATGAAGGTTTATTAAGGTTTGACCAGAATTCTACAGATTTGAAATTAGCGTTAGCCGAGAGTTACGAGGTAAGTGAAGATTTAAGGCGCTACACAATTACCTTAAGAAAAGGTGTCTTTTTTCATTCTGATTCATGCTTTATAGAAAGCAATCCTCGAGAAGTTGTAGCAACTGACGTAAAATTCATGTTTGATTTTATTTGTTCTTCAGATCAACGCAATTTATATTCAGACTTGTTTATTGATAAAATTAAAGGAGCAAAACGATTTTACAGCAAAGGTAAACTACTAAATGATGAGAAAGGTGTAAGTGGTGTTCAAGTATTAGATCGTTATCGGGTTTCAATAGAATTGAATCATCCTGATGTAGCTTTTGAGCGCTATCTTGCGCATGCTGCATTGCGAATTTTTCCTAGGGAAGCATTAGACATGTACAACGATAAAATTGTAATCCATCCAGTTGGAACCGGTCCGTTTGTGTTAACTAATTTATCTCAAGATAAAATGGTTGTGAAAAGAAACCTAAACTATTGGGAAAAAGATGATTTAGGCAATCAATTACCTTATTTAGACTCAATAACCGTTCTTTATTCATCAGACAAAAAGCAAGAGCTTCTGTTTTTTGGCCAAAAAGAGATTGATTTAGTTACTGAAATTCCTGTAGATCATATAGAGAATATCTTATTTTCTCTAGAGGAAGCCAAGATGGGTAAAAACATTAAGCACAATATTTATTCTAAAAGTAGTTTAAGTACAGAGTACTATGCTTTTTCTCAAAATAATTCAGTCTTTGAAGATGTGCGCATAAGAAAAGCGTTTAGTATGGTTATTGATAAGCCTTACATTGTAGAAACGGTATTAAACGGAGAGGGTATTTCTGCTTCAAATGGGTTTGTGCCAAAAATGAAAGATTATCCCAAAGAAAAGATACAAGGTTATGGGTTTGATATTAGAGAAGGGCAGCGTCTTTTAGAAGAAGCAGGATTTAAGAATGGTATCGGTTTTCCTCAAGTATATTTAATTGTAAATGCACCTAAAAATTCATCGAAATATTTGTTGGCAAAGTCGGTAGTTACATCGCTTCAATCTAATTTAGGTGTGCGGGTGCAGGTGAAAAATGTCTCGTTAACCGATCGAGATAGTTTAATTGCTTCTGGTGAAGCTATTTTTTGGAGAGCAGGTTGGCTTGCAGACATTCCTGATCCAGTAGATTTTTTAAATTTATTTTATAGCTCAAATAGTATTAACACCTTTGGATACGCCAATGCTGAGTTTGATCGATTGTTTGAAAAGGCAAAAATGGAAAAAAATCATCTTAAAAGAATGGAGTTATTAGCAGCTTGTGATCAAATAATTACAAAGGATGCTGTAGTTATTCCTTTAGTAATGGACGAGTTTGTTTCGTTAACTAATGCCAGAATAAGAAATTTTATGGCTAACGAGATGGAAGAAATAAATTTTTCTCGTATTTTTATCAAAGAGTTAAATGAGTAACTCACTTTTTTATTAATTAAATGAGAGCTTCTCTCAGCTTGCAAAAAAATAGTCCCAAATGGCAACGGTTGTTTGGGATTTTTTTGTGCTAAGTATTGAACACAAAAAAGGGCAAATTAACTATGAAATTCGCCCTTTTTTTATTTTAACCTAACTGTACTTGCTAAAAGCTAAATGTTAATCCAAAACTTGCATGATGCGCGGTTTCAGTTAAATCTGTATCAAAAACAGGTAAAATATTATAGCTTGCGTATAATCCCCAATCGCTAAACCCCATTCTAAGCATGGCATCTAATTTAAATGGGTTTACACCGTAATCTCCTTTTTCAGAAAAACGTACTTCGTATCCTTCTTGGTCAGATTGTCGTTTAAGTTTAGAAATTACATTTACACCAGCAACAACTCCTGCAGACAGATAAAAGTTCTTGTCACTATTTTTATTTGAATTAAATTCTAACAATAAAGGAACTGTAAGGTAAGTCAGGCGCAGTTTATTTTTATCATAAGAAATAACAGTATCCATTGTCGCCGTTATCGAATCTGCATTGTAATTATAGATGTAATTGTTTTTAAACGTAAAGTTAGTAATGTTTAAACCTAAGCCAGTTGTGATTCCAATATATTCGTTAAATAAAGAAAACCTGTGCTCGGCAAAATTTAAATTCCAATTCCAAGATTTTGCCGGATTTATCTCTAAAAATCGGGCGTCGTCAAACGCTACTTTATTAGATGCATTTACTAACGTATTCACTCCAATATCTAAACCTGCCCAATGCGCGTCTGCCTTATTTTTGTCATCATCCTTATCAGGTTCTTCTATATCCTCTAAAGGAATATCTTTAATAATGATTTGCTTATTTTTCAGTTTAATTACCGTGGTGTCTGCTGGTTGTTCTTCTTGTGACCATCCTGTGTAACCAATTAAACCTATGAGCGTTAGCGTAATTAATTTTTTCATCCTTTTTTGTTTTGTGTAAAATGCGTTTGCCTTTTACTGGTTTGTAGTAAGACTAACAACCGTTAAAAAAGTTACAGTTTTTTTGAATTATTTTTATAAACCTCAAAAGTTCCAAATTTTATATGAAAACCTCCCGTGTTTTTTTCGGTTTCTTTTGCAGTTCTAAAATCTACGTCTTTATTGGTTACTGCTCCAACTAAGTTGGTTACTGCCCAAATTGGGTTGTTCATGCTGTTTAATGGTTCAATTTTAGGCAATTGTGAAGCAAGTTTTGGATTTATTTCTCGTGGTTCTACCAGAACTGTTGGTAGAGATACCTTTTGTGTATTTTGGCGAACAGGCAGTTTTTCTATCGCAACAGGAAACTTTCTTTTTTGTTGTTTAACCTTACCTTTTGCACTTCTATTTATATCGTTTACGCGTTGTTTTTCAATAAAAGAACTACCCTTTTGCTCTGCTACTCGGTTGCTTTTCCATTGTATTTCTTCTTCAAGCTCCGAAGAAATAAACAGATCAACCTCATTTGATTTTGTGTAGCGCACGTTTGCATTATTTGTGTCAAATAAACTTGTAATACTAAATAGTAAGATTACTGCAGCTGCTGCGCTAAACCAAGGCCAAAGTGCAATTGTATTTTTTCGCTTTAATTTATTCTTATCTGTGTATACCCAGTTTAAGTTGGGCTGTAACTTCGTCAATGTATAGAAGCTTAACTCATTTTGTAAAGCACTATGTTCTTGTGTAAACCGTGATAGTTCAATTTGTTTAGTAGTAGTTAATAATTTTTCTTCTGCAGCAATGGTAAATAATTCTACATTGTTTAATGTGATAACTTCATCCTCATCCCAAACCTTCAGTTCTGCCTTATTAGCATAATCAGTTTCTTCAGGATTCAGGCGAACATTAGTTTCTTCTATCACTAAATCAGGGTGATGCATTAAAAATAGACGTAACGCTTCAGATAACTCTTCAGATAAATTACCATCGAGATAGTCTAAATAATATATTTCATAGTTCTCTATCGTAATCATTATACAAGTGCTTCAATACGTATTAAATAATTTTTTAGAGCTTTTCTGGCTCTAAAAATGTAAACTTTGACTTGGGCTTCTGTTAAATTTACAATTGCACCAATTTCGCTATAAGAATATCCTTCATAGTCGCGCAAGAGTACAACTGTTTTTTGTTTTTCTGGCAACCTGTCTAAAGCTACATTTAAGTGTTCTTGAATATCAAAGTTTGACTGTTTTGTTTGTATGATATTTGCGTCAGTTACGATATTCATATCTACACTTCTTTTCTCTTTTTTTAGGATATCTAGAATACTCGTGTAAGCCGTTTGAAAAAGATAGCTTTTTACTTTTTCCGGGTTGATTGTAGAGTGGTTTTGCCAAACTTTTGTAAATGTTTCTTGTACGGCATCGTCTGCAAGCATTTTATTTTTCAGGTGTTTCATGGCAAAACGATAAATTCCGTCTGCATATAAATCTACACTCTGATTATATTCTTTTACAGTCATTTACAAGTACATTGTGTTAGTAAGACTATTTTGTTCCAGAAAAGTTACACCTTTTTTTGCAACTATTTTTAATCTCATGAAATTCTCAGTAATCTTGTAGTTAAATAAAGAATAGATATGGCTAAGGTTAAAACTGCTTTTTTTTGTCAGAGTTGCGGATATGAAACACCTAAATGGTTAGGAAAATGTCCTTCTTGCGAAGAGTGGAATTCTTTTGTAGAAGAAATGGTTTCTACTGCCAAGAAAGAGGTGGTTGCGTTTTCATCTTCAACAGGAAGAACAGCTAAACCACAGAAAATTGCAGAGATCGAGTCTAAAAAAGAACCTAGAATCCAGTTAAGAGATAAAGAATTGAACCGTGTTCTTGGAAATGGCCTAGTTGCAGGTTCTTTAATACTATTTGGAGGAGAACCAGGGATAGGAAAATCAACTTTATTGTTGCAAATGGCAGTAAAAGAAGTGGGTAAAACAATTCTATACGTTTCTGGAGAAGAGAGTGATCAACAGGTAAGAATGCGAGCAGAGCGAATAGGTTTGGATAACCAAAATTGCTTTATTCTTACTGAAACGAACATCCAAAATATTTTTAAGCAAGCCGAGTTAATGGAGCCTGATATGTTGATTATTGACTCTATTCAAACCATTTTTACGCAGCACATTGAAAGTTCTCCAGGAAGTATTTCTCAGATTAGAGAGTGTACAGCTGCATTGTTGAGGTATGCCAAACAAACAGAAACTCCGGTTTTTTTAATTGGGCATATTACGAAAGAAGGATCGCTGGCCGGACCAAAAGTACTTGAGCATATGGTAGATGCTGTTTTACAGTTTGAGGGCGATAGGAACCATGTCTATCGTTTATTGCGTTCTATTAAAAATAGATTTGGTTCTACAAATGAATTGGGCATTTATGAAATGCTTGGAAATGGATTAAGACAAGTTGAGAATCCGTCAGAAATTCTTATTTCAGATTCTGACGCTACGCTAAGTGGAATTTCTATTGCTGCTACCATAGAAGGTTTGCGCCCTATGCTTGTAGAGATTCAAGGCTTAGTTAGTACTGCTGCTTACGGCACTCCGCAGAGAAGTGCTACGGGTTTCGATTTAAGAAGATTAAATATGCTCTTAGCTGTGATGGAGAAACGCTGCGGATTTAAACTTGCAGCTAAAGATGTTTTTTTAAACATTGCTGGTGGAATTAAAATTGACGATCCAGCGATTGATTTATCTGTAGTTGCAGCTATACTTTCGTCAAATTTTGATGTCCCAATCGCAAAAAATATCGCATTAAGTGCAGAAGTAGGATTGGCTGGAGAAGTAAGACCGGTTAATAGAATAGACCAGCGTATTCATGAAGCACAGAAGCTAGGTTTTGATAAAATTATCATTTCTAAGCACAACAAAGGAATAGAACAAGCCAATTTTAAAATAGAAATTGTACAATGTACACGTGTAGAAGAGGTGTTAAAAGAACTTTTCTCAGAATAAAATAAAAAAGAGATGCATTTGCATCTCTTTTTTTATCGTTTGGTTATCCAATTTTTTTAGTTTCTTTCTTAATTGAGGTATCTATTTCTAATTCCTTAAATACGGTTGCTTTGATACCTTCAACATCAAATCCGCAGTCTGCATACAGCTCTTGTTGTGTACCATGATGTATATATGCATCTGGTATACCGAGTCGCGTAAGGTTGGATTTGTATTTATTGTCGGCCATAAATTCAAGTATGGCAGAACCAAGTCCGCCCATAATTGCACCGTCTTCTAATGTAATTACTTTATCAAACTTAGAAAATACCTCATGTAAGAGTGTTTCATCTAAAGGTTTCGCAAAACGCATGTCGTAATGTGCTGCAGATATACCTTGTTCTTTTAGGTCACTAATTGCTTTTTGCGCAAAATTTCCCGGATGTCCAATACTTAATATGGCAATATCATCACCGTTGGTTAATTTTCTACCTGAACCCACTTTGATGGCTTTCATTGGAGTTTTCCATTCCGTCATCACCCCTTTACCTCTTGGGTATCTGATGCTAAATGGTCCCATATTATCTTGTTGGGCAGTAAACATTAAATCTCTTAATTCAGCTTCATTCATTGGTGCAGAAACTACCATGTTTGGTACACAACGCATGTAAGCTATGTCAAGAGCTCCATGGTGTGTTGCTCCATCTGCTCCGGCAAAACCTGCTCTGTCTAAACAGAAAACTACATTTAGGTTTTGCAATGCTACATCGTGTATAACTTGGTCGTACGCGCGCTGCATAAATGTAGAATAGATATTACAAAAAGGAATTTTACCTTGAGTAGCTAATCCAGCAGAGAACGTTACGGCATGCTGTTCGGCAATACCTACGTCAAAAGATCGGTCTGGCATTGCTTTCATCATAATGTTCATTGAAGAGCCAGAGGGCATAGCAGGCGTTACACCCATTATTTTTTCGTTTTTCTCTGCTAATTCAACTATTGTGTGCCCAAATACTTCTTGATATTTAGGTGGTTGAGGAGATTTAGGTACAACTTTTACAATTTCTCCTGTTTCTTTGTTAAAAACACCTGGAGCATGCCATTGTGTTGGGTTTCCTTCTTCAGCTGGTTTATAACCTTTTCCTTTTTTTGTAATGCAATGCAATAGTTTTGGTCCAGGAATATCTTTCAAATCTTCCATTATTTTCGCTAAACCAATTACATCGTGCCCGTCAACCGGACCAAAGTAACGAAAGTTTAATGATTCAAACAGGTTACTTTGCTTTAGCAAACTACCTTTTAATGCAGTTGAAACTTTGCTGGCAACTGTTTGTGCATCAGGCCCAAACTTAGAAAGCTTTCCGAGTAATTTCCAAACTTCGTCTTTTACTTTATTGTAGGTGTGCGAAGTTGTAATATCTGTTAAATAATCTTTTAAGGCACCAACATTTGGGTCAATTGCCATACAGTTATCGTTTAAGATAACCAATAGATTAGCATCTTTTTCAAAACCAGCATGGTTCATTCCTTCAAATGCTAAACCGGCAGTCATAGATCCATCTCCAATTACAGCAATGTGTTGTCTTTCTTTTTCGCCTTTAGAATTGTTAGCAACTGCCATTCCAAGTGCAGCAGATATGGATGTAGAAGAGTGTCCTACCCCAAAAGTATCGTATTCACTTTCACTTCTTTTAGGAAATCCAGATATTCCACCTTTTGTTCTATTGGTATGAAAATTCTTTCTTCTACCTGTCAATATTTTATGTCCATATGCTTGGTGACCAACATCCCACACTAATTGATCATATGGCGTATTGAAAACGTAATGCAAAGCAACAGTCATTTCAACCACACCTAGACTAGCTCCAAAGTGTGAGTTACCAATCTCTGAGATTACATCTATTATGTATTGGCGCACTTCCTCAGAAACCTGTGGAAGGTCTTCAATGTCTAACTTTTTTAAGTCAGCCGGAAGCTCTATCTCATTTAAAAGTGGACCTGCTTTATATTCTTTCATAGCCTAAAGGGTTGCAATTAACAAAAATACACTAAGTGTATCTGTAGAACAAACATCAGAAGTATTTATTTTGTTTAAGTCCAACCTTATTTTATTCGTTCAGGATAAACAATTATTTGTTTTTATCGTGCTGAGAAACGGTTAAACTAAAAAAGCTGCTCGTTTTTATGGTTCACAGCTTTTTATTTAATTCACAGTTTATTTCTTCACAAAGGTTTTTTGCGCTATCCCATTTTGTGTTTCTACTAGTACAGTATATGTACCACCTTCAAAGTTGTCTAAATTTACAGAGTTCTCTTTTTGTTTAAGAACCAGTTTACCATTTACATTATAAATTTTAATTGACTTAACCTCTTCTTGCGTTTGAATAGTTAGAATGTCTGACGTCGGATTTGGAAAAATAGATACGCTAATTGCGTTATTTTCAATTAAACTAGCAACCGATTGAAAGTAATAGTCAGTGATTTGGTTTATCTCTAATGTACCTCCAAAGTTTCCAGCGTTTGTGATTTTTGTAACTTGATTATCTTGGTTGTACTCATATTCAGTGGTCTCCACATTTCCGGCAAATAAAATTTCTTCTAATGTTAGGTTTCCTTGTGTGTTGTAAGTGTAAACAAAAGATCCAGTTGCAAAAGACGAAAATCCATTTCCTACGTATGGGAAACCTTCTAAAAGTGTGAGGTTGTTATTGATAAATGTATATTCTAGTCTAAAAACAGAATCTAAACTTCCATTATTTTCCTCTAATAAATAAGTAATCGTTGGGGTATTGTTGTTATAGCTAGTAACCGTTTTATTGCCTAACTCTAAAACACCGTTGTTTAGGAAATAGCTTAAATAAGTTGTGGGATTATTGTTTACATCGTAAAAAATAGAATCAACAGCATCGTTTTCGATTGTACTATTATTCGAGAAAAAATTAACAATTTCTATTAGGTTACCATTGGCATCATAACTGTAATTTGTGCCATTGTTTATTAGATAATTTGTACCATCAAAAAAGAAGAAACTTTGATTTGTTAGGTTGCCATTCATATCGTATTGATATTCAGTTTTTCCAGTTATATTACCGTTTGCGGTTTCAAGGGTTTCAACTACGTTTTCGTTTACATAAGTACTGCTTAGGTTATTTTGTAATTGAAAAGGAATTGAGGTATACACTTCGGCAGTAGAAAAATTTGGACTTTTATCTGCAAAAGTTACATAGTAAACACCTTCTTCAAAGTTTAGTTTGGGTTTAAAATCATCTACGGTGTATAACTGAAAATTGTCATAGTTATACTTTAGTGAGTCTTGGGATACTACGTTTCCTTGATCATCAAAAAATCGAGTTGCTGTTGCATCCAATTTGTTTTGACCAAAAGCAACTAGTGTGCTTACAAATGATGCGAGAAGTAAAATTTTATTCATGCTTTTTTTTATGGCAAACATAGTGTTAAAATCCATTAGTTTTCTTTTTATTATGATTATTTCACAAAAAACACATCTAGCTTATATGTAGTAAGTTACAACACGTTTTAAGTGTATAACTCAGCGTTTGAGTAGAGTCAAGTTCAAGCACACGCTTAACCTAAGATAAAGGTGTTTGATTTTTACGATAACTTGTTCTTGTGCGTTAGCTGGTTAACTATAATCGGATTACAGTTGTGTTACTTTGTTCTTTTTTTAGTAGTGAATATTTCTTTTCTCGTATTAACAGAGTTAGCTTCTCTTTTAATAGATAACTCGGAAGACTAACTTTACGGTTGAAGACGGTAGCAATAAACTTTAAAACTTTATCTTTGCACGTTCAGAAAATAGCATATAACATGAGTGAAGTGAAAACGGGTTACAAAACATACGATGGATTAAGTCTGCCAAACGTTGCACAACGTGTATTAAAAAAATGGGAAGAACAAAACATCTTTGAAAAATCGATTACTACACGTGACGAAAATAAACCTTTTGTGTTTTTTGAAGGACCACCCTCTGCAAATGGTTTGCCTGGAATTCATCATGTTATGGCACGTTCTATTAAAGATATTTTCTGCAGATATAAAACACTAAAAGGTTTTCAAGTAAAACGTAAAGCAGGTTGGGATACACACGGTTTACCGGTTGAGCTAGGTGTAGAAAAAGCACTTGGAATTACAAAAGAGGATATTGGAAAGAAAATTACCGTAGAAGAATACAACAAAAAGTGTAGAGAAACGGTAATGCAATATACAGATGTTTGGAACAACCTTACCAAACAAATGGGATACTGGGTAGATATGGAGAATCCTTACATAACCTACGAAGCAAAGTATATGGAGTCGGTTTGGCATTTACTGTCTAAACTGTACAATAAAGATTTAATCTATAAAGGATATACCATTCAACCATACTCTCCTGCGGCAGGTACAGGTTTGTCCTCGCACGAAATTAACCAACCAGGTTGTTACAGAGATGTAACGGATACAACAGTTGTAGCTCAGTTTAAATTGGATTCTACTTCGCAAGAACAATTTAAAGCTTCCCCTTTAGGAGAGGGATTAGAGAAGGAGGATTTGCATAAAGTGCATTTCTTAGCATGGACAACAACTCCATGGACTTTACCCTCGAATACTGCTTTAACGGTAGGACCAAAAATTGAGTATGCTTTAGTCAAAACGTTCAATCAATATACATTTGAAGAAATGTACGTTGTTTGTGCCAAAGGATTGGTTGGGAAACAATTTAAGAAACCATACTTCGCAGTTGAAGAAAGTGCTGAATTAGAGAATTATAGTGCCGGAGATAAGAAAATACCGTATCAAGTTTTGGCAGATTGTGTAGGATCTGATTTAGTTGGTTTAAAATATGAACAGCTACTTCCTTATGCGCAACCAATGGAAACGCCAGAAAATGCTTTTCAAGTAATTCCTGGAGATTTTGTTACTACAGAAGACGGAACAGGAATTGTACACACGGCTCCTACTTTTGGTGCAGACGATGCTTTAGTTGCCAAAGAAGCAAACGTTCCTGGCATGTTAGTAAAAGACGAATATGGTAACCCTGCTCCGCTTGTAGATTTACAAGGTAAATTCAGACCAGAAATGGGAGAGTTTGCAGGAATGTATGTGAAAAACGAATATTATTCGGCAGATGAAGCTCCAGATAAATCTGTAGATGTTCAAATCGCTATTAAATTAAAAACAGAAAATAAGGCCTTTAAGGTGGAGAAATATGTCCACAGTTACCCACATTGCTGGAGAACAGATAAGCCTGTATTATATTATCCATTAGATTCTTGGTTTGTAAAAGCTACGGCTGCCAAGAAAAGAATGATGGAATTGAACGAAACGATAAATTGGAAACCTGAATCTACAGGAACTGGTCGTTTCGGTAAATGGTTAGAAAACTTAAATGATTGGAACCTTTCTCGTTCTCGTTACTGGGGTATTCCTATTCCAATTTGGAGCACAGAAGAAGGTGACGAAAGAATTTGCATTGGCTCAGTAGAAGAATTGAAAAATGAATGTGACAAAGCTGTTGCTGCAGGTGTTATGACATCAAATCCTTTAGCTGATTTTGAAGTAGGAAACATGTCGAATGACAATTACAATCAAATTGATTTACATAAGAACTATGTAGATGAGATTACACTTGTATCTGCATCTGGCAAACCAATGAAAAGAGAAGCAGATTTAATTGATGTTTGGTTTGATTCTGGCTCTATGCCTTATGCACAATGGCATTATCCATTCGAGAATAAAGAAAAGGTAGAAGCTGAAACAGGGTATCCAGCAGATTTTATTGCAGAAGGTGTAGACCAAACAAGAGGTTGGTTTTATACGCTTCATGCAATTTCTACAATGGTTTTTGATAAGGTTGCTTACAAAAATGTAATCTCTAACGGACTGGTTCTAGACAAGAATGGTCAGAAAATGAGTAAACGTTTGGGTAACGCAGTTGATCCGTTTACTACTTTAGATAAGTTTGGACCAGATGCTACGCGTTGGTACATGATTACAAATGCACAGCCATGGGATAACTTGAAATTTGATTTAGAAGGAATTGCAGAAGTGCAACGTAAATTCTTCGGAACACTTTACAATACGTATTCTTTCTTTGGGTTATATGCCAACATTGATAATTTTTCATACGCAGAAGCGGATATTAATTTAGCGGACAGACCAGAGATTGATAGATGGGTAATTTCTAAATTAAACTCCTTAATTAAAAACGTAGATGCAGCATTTGCAGCTTACGAACCAACAAAAGCAGGACGTTTAATTCAGGAGTTTGTGAATGATCAAATGAGTAATTGGTACGTGCGTTTGTGCAGAAGACGTTTCTGGAAAGGAGAGTATACAGAGGATAAAATTTCTGCATACCAAACGCTCTACAACTGTTTAGAAACGGTGGCTATTTTAAGCGCACCCATTTCTCCATTTTTTACCGATGAATTGTTTAGTGATTTAAACGCAATTTCAAAGAAACATAAAGTAGAATCTGTTCACTTGGCAGATTTCCCTGTGGCAGATGAATCTGCAATTGATTTAGCCTTAGAAGCACAAATGGAAATTGCTCAGAAAGTTTCTTCTTTGGCTTTGAGTTTAAGAGCGAAAGAGAAAATTAAAGTTCGCCAGCCATTACAAAAAATAATGGTACCTGTTTTAAACCCAGAATTTAAAGCAAACTTGCAACACGTTCAAGATTTAATTATCTCAGAAATCAACGTTAAAGAAATTGACTTATTAGAAGATACAACAGGAGTTTTGGTAAAGAAAATCAAACCAAACTTTAAGACAATTGGACCTAAATACGGTAAACAAATGAAGGCAATTGCTGGAATGGTAAACCAATGGGGACAAGAAGAAATTGCACAAGTAGAAGCGAATAATGGTTGGACAGGTGAAGTAGCCGGAGAAAACATTGCGTTAGACATGGCAGATTTTGATATTGTTACAGATGATATCCCTGGATGGTTAGTTGCATCTGAAGGTGGGTTAACTGTTGCTTTGGATATTACTTTAACAGATGATTTAAAGCAAGAAGGAATTGCCAGAGAATTGGTAAATAGAATTCAGAATTTTAGAAAAGAATCTGGATTAGAAGTAACCGATAAAATTAAACTTACCATTGAAACATCTGCAGCAATAGCAAAGGCGGTTACCGTTAATCAACAATACATTTGTGATGAGGTATTGGCCGTAGGGATTGAACTAGGAAACTCAGGGAATGACGCAATGCGTGTAGATATAGAAAACGAAGGAGATACTAAAATTAAGTTGGTAAAAAACTAAAAATACACCTTTAGGTTGTAGGGTTTGACTTATTATAAGTCAGACCCTTTTTTGTGTTTTGTGCTCTTTATTATAAAATTCATACCATTTAAACTCAGTTGTTAGCGCTTAAGTCAATGGTTAAAATTGACGTTTATTTTAGGTTTCAAAACTGTAATTTTAGCACAAACTTAAAATTATGATAAAAAATTTACTTTTAGCTACAACACTTGTATGTAGCACACTCGCATTTTCTCAAAAAGATATTGCAGTAACGATGAATACGCCAGCAGATGGATCAACAGTTCAGAGTAACGCAGATGTTCAATTATCTTTTACGGTAGAAAACGCTGGAACAACAGATTTAATTGCTACAGATTCAGTTTTCTACACCTTAGGAATCAATAACGGAGGGTCTTTTTTAGATCTTTTTGGTGGTTTATTACTTGCAGATAGAATGGATGCTGTAGTAACACCAGGTGGTACTTGGGATGTTGATTTTACTGTTCCTCAAGTTATTTTTGACGGACTAAACTTTCCTTCTGGTGATTTAGAAGCGAATATTTCATTATGCGTAGTTGCTTTACTTTATGAAGATACAAGTGCTGTTCCAGCAACTGAAGTATCAGATGCAAATAATGCTTCTTGTAGTAATGTTTTATTTGTTGCAGATTATGCATCACTGAATGAAAATCAAATAAACGAAACAAATGTTTTTCCTAACCCAGCACAAGATATTGTAACAATAGAAACAACTGCAAAAGGGTTAAAAACAGTTGAGGTTGTAAACCTTGCAGGAAAACGCGTTGCGAATCAAAATTTTGAAGCAGATAACACTATACTAGACGTTTCTGGTTTGAAGGATGGACTCTACATTTATACAATTTCTGTTAATAACACAATTGTAGCATCAAACAAATTGATGATTAAATAATTAGATTAAATATATACGTTAAGAGGTCTTTGCTATTGCAAAGACCTTTTTTTATGGATAATTCTTTTATTGTGCATCTGTATAATTGAATGTAAATTGTAACGGATTTAAATCAAGTAAAATGAAAAATTCATTTTTTAATATAAAAACACCGTGTTCTGAAAGTTGGGACAATATGTTGCCCAATGAAGAAGGAAAGTTTTGTGTAAAATGTGACTTAAACGTGGTTGACTTTACATGCGCTACTTCTAAAGAAATAGATGATTATTTAAACATCAAAAAGAATGAACGTGTATGCGGAAGAATATCGGTTTCAAAACCTAAACGAGTGATGAGAAGAGCAGCGATTGGGCTAGCAATAGTATCGTTAACTTGGCCTACCTACGGTTTTAATTGGGATGCTCAACCGCAAACACTGCCGTCTTTTACTTTAGTACAGAATTCGTTTGGGGTAATCCAAGGAGAAATTAAAGATGCAGAAACAGAAGAACTATTGCCTTTTGTAAAAATAACCACTACCGTTGACGGAAAAATGTATGGATGTATGTCTGATTTCGACGGCAGATACAAACTGCAAATCCCAAATATGACTAATCCAAGTGATACGTTTCTAGTGAATTTTTCACATCTTGATTATGATACAATTCAACAATCTGTTGTGGTTAAGAGCAATCACGTTTCTTTCTTAAATGTTAGTATGAATAGTGATATAGAAGATATTAGTATCGGAATTATAGTGAGAGAACCAATTATCGATATAAATGGAAATCCGTTTGAACATAAAATAACTGAACCTTTTAAAAGAAATAAGGATAAATAAAAGATGTTCGTCCTAACTTTACTAAAATCAATAGTACGTAGTACTTTCGTAAATTTAAGCAATGAAAAAGACAAGTATATCTATACCAAATCCTTGCTTTGAAGATTGGGGTAGTATGACTAAAACAGAGAAGGGCAGATTCTGTTTGAGTTGTGAAAAAGAGGTAGTAGATTTTTCTGTATTAGATAACAACGCCGTAGAAAGTATACTTGCAACTAAACCTATTGGACAAATTTGTGGTAGATTTAAAACTACTCAGTTGGTTGAAAATTCCGTAGATCAAAATCAACAAACTCCCTATACCTTAGATTTGTTAAAAGTAGCAGCTTTGTTAGCTATATTACCGTTAACCGATGTTGCTATCGCGCAAACGCAATTGCTGAATAGTAATATAATTAATATAGAAACAATAGAACTCTCTAACACTGTTTATCCTGGTAAAGACAGTTTAAAAATATCGGGTTCTATCAAAGACACCCTAAATAAGGTAGCCGTATCTTACGCAAAAATTGAGGTAAAAGATAGATCAGAAACGCTTGTAGCGTATTCTGAATTTAACGGACAATTTACAGTTAATTTACCAGAAGATTATTGGCAAAAAAATGAATATTTACACCTGGAGGTTGTAGCGGAAAATTATGAAATTAAACAGCTCAAATTTTCTAAAGATGATTTAGAGCAAACATTAATTCAAGATTTTGAAGTTGTTGTAATTGTTGCTAGAAAACCAAACATAAAGCGAACAGGTGCAGTGGTTCAACGGACAAAGGGTGTACCAGTAAGGTATCCAGAACCCATTAGAGTGAATAAAGGAGCACGTGTTAAAGCCTGGATTTTTCATCCTTTTAAAATGATGCGTTATAGAAAAGACAGGAAATGAAAGTTTAACGATAAAAATTCATTTCATCACAGTACTTTTCAACTTCTGGTGTAAGTAAGTACTTCACAGATTTATTTTCTTTGATAGCTTTTCTAATAAAACTGCTAGAAATTTTCATAATAGGCGTATCTTCTAAAACAGTAATGTTCTCTTTTTGTATATCTATGTTAGACGAAGTCTTTGAAATATCCTCTCCTGCCTTTATTTTTTCTAATTCTTGAATGGTTAAAACCCTTGGGTATACAACAATCTCGTGATTTTTTAAGATTTGCTCATAGTTTTTCCATTTATGAAAACTTCTGAGATTGTCTTCTCCCATAATTAGGGTAAACGAGTTATTTGGGTATTCTTCCTTTAAATAAGCTAGTGTATTTACTGTATAAGAAGGTTGCGGAAGTTTAAACTCTATATCAGAAGCTCTCAGTTTTGGATTATCGTCTACAGCAACTTTTACAAGCGCTAAACGATGATGATCTGCCAATAAAGAACTCTTTTTTTTATGCGGGTTTTGAGGCGAAATAACCAACCATATCTGATCCAAATCAGAATTGTTGGCCAAATGATTAGCAATTACTAAGTGACCAATATGTACTGGGTTAAATGAACCGAAATATAAGCCGACCTTCATATTTTATTTATTTAAAAAAGTAGAAACAATTTTTTCTGCTTCTATCAAAGTCTTGTCTAAATCATCGTTTACCAAAATGTAATCAAATTCTTGCGCTTTAGACAGTTCTTCTCTAGCTTTAGACATTCTTTGGTTAATCTTATCTTCTGTTTCTGTACTTCTGTAACGCAATCTCTTTTCTAACTCATCATAAGAAGGTGGTTGCACAAAAACAGCTAAAGCATCTTCGCCAAAAATCTTTTTTAAGTTTAGTCCACCAATCACATCAACATCAAAAATAACTGTTTTACCAGCTTTCCAGATGCGTTCTATTTCTATACGAAGTGTACCATAAAAATTATTTTTGTACACTTCTTCCCATTCAATAAAATCATTTTCTCTAATCAATTCTTTAAAGCCGGGTAAACCTAGAAAGTGGTAATCTTTACCGTTTACTTCTCCAGGTCTTGGGTCTCTAGAACAAGCAGAAATAGAAAATTCTAGACCCAGTTCTTTTGTAAGTAAATGCTTTACTATTGTAGTTTTTCCGGCACCAGACGGAGCAGAAAAAATAACGGCCTTACCGGTTGTATTTCCAAAATTCTTCACTAAAGCGTATTTAAAACCTGTTCTTTAATTTTCTCTAAATTATCTTTCATCTGAACTACTATTTTTTGTAATTCTACATGATAAGACTTGCTACCCAAAGTGTTAATTTCTCTACCTATTTCTTGCGAGATAAAGCCTAGTTTTTTACCTACTGATTTACCAGCCTTCATGGTTTCTAAGAAGTAATCTAGGTGATTTTCTAAGCGTACTTTTTCTTCGGTAACATCTAGTTTTTCTATGTAATAGATTAATTCTTGTTCAAATCTATTTTCATCAATATTCGTATTGTTATCCTCAAAACCTTTACGCATTCTTTCTCTAATGGTATCAATTCTAAGTTGCTCAAACTCGGGTACGCGTAATAACAATGCTCTAATTTCTTCTATGCGCGTTGTTAAATCTTCTAGTAAAGATTTTCCTTCTTGCTGTCTAAAATCAATTAATTTATTTAGTGCTTCTTTCACTAAGGTTTCAAGTTGTTGGCTTTCTTCGTCTGTTAATTCTTCTGACTGATTTACATAAATTTCTGGCATACGCATAACCATTGCCAGTAAATCTTGCGGTTCGTTTACTTCTTCAGAAATACTTTTTAAATCGTTGTAGTAGATTTTAGCCAACTCTTTATTGATAACAAAATTAGCAGTAGAACCCGTATTTTCTATGTTTATGTTCAATTCGGTTTTACCTCTATCCAAGGCTTCGCCAACCATTTTTCTAATCTCAATTTCTTTTGATTTATAGAGCGGAGCAAGACGCACAAATAGGTCTAAATTTTTAGAGTTTAAAGAGCGAACCTCTACTACGATTTTTTTATCGTTAAAAGATCCTGTTGCTTTACCGTAACCGGTCATTGATTGAAGCATAAACGAAATATTTTGTGCAAAGATAAAGATTCTAGTCTATCCGTTTTGTTTTCTTATAAAATATGCTGGTTTTATTGTTTTCAATCATCACACAAGACAGTTTGTATGGTAGGTTTGGATAGTAAGTAATTGAGTAAGTCAGTTTCAATGAAGTATTATTTTCTTAATAACTACACCTTTCGCACTACTCACTTTTATTAAATAAACTCCTTTTGGAAAGCTTGCCGTATTTATATTTATTTTTTTAGTATTATTTATTTTATATGTTGCAACTGTTTTTCCTGATAATGCAGTGAGCTCTATTGCAGTTATATTTTCATTATCTTCTATCGTTATTAAATCAGTTGCCGGATTTGGATATATAGTGATCGTTTTTTTTTCAAATTCAGGTATACTTAACCATGCTGGGTTACTGTTGCTTTGCAGAACATGTAAATTATTACCTGTAGCCACCCAAACATTGCCTAAGGTATCTATTTCCATACCGTAGTAAGCATCCCAATTAAAGGGTGTGTTGGTATTATTATATACTTGCCAAGTGTTGCCTTCTAATTTAGCAATGGCATGGTAGCTATCAATTTGTGGAGTAGGACTAAAATCTGCAAAGGCGCACCATAAATTATCGTCTTTATCAAATTCTATTTCTGCAATTTTACCACTGGGCATGTTAAGGGTGTTGTAAGGTGTAATTGTATCGTAACATTGGTCTTTATAACACACTGATAAACTATTTTCAAAACCAATGTATAACGAGTCTGTTTGTTTTTTGAAGTTGAAAGAATAAACTTCTCCGAAAAGATAATAGGGTTGATTCCAGATAAACGTGGAATTATTTCCTTGTACGTAAGAAATTATATCGTTGTTTGTATACTTTATTCCATTTTTAGACTTTACAAAGCCAAAAGAATTTTCTTGTTGTGGTAAGCTTGGAGATATGTAGAAATAGTTGTTTTCTGATGTAGCTGAGATATATAAAGTATCTAGATCATTTGAAAGGTTTTTGATATCTTGTAACCCAAAGATTAAATTTGGATTACCATTATTCAAATTGTACAACCCATCTTGTTCTCTGCTGTAATATACATTGTTAGATGTAAAACCAATTTTTATATCGCCGTATATCCAGAATTGATTGCCCAAGGTAGCTTCAGAATAATGGGTTACGGTTCCGTTTACAGATAATCTAACCATACCTTCTTGATACCTTGCCCCCCATAGTTCATTGGTGTAAGGATTAATTTTAAAATCATCTTTTGGGCGTATAAATCCTGTTTGTGCATTGGGCAAGGTTAGCCATTGTGCATTGGCAGAAGTGCTTAAGAAAAAGAATAATATGAGTATATAACTACGCATTACTCTACAACTATTTTTTGTTTTAAAACCCGTGTAGAGGTTGATACTTGTATCAAATAGATACCTTTAGGTAAAGTACTGGTATTTATTTCGGTGTTTTTTACATTTCCGGTAGAGTGCGTAGCTAGTATTTTACCTGTAACAGTAAGGATATCTACCCTTTCTATGTTTTGGTTATAGCTTATGTTTATTAAATCAGTTGCCGGATTTGGATATATAGTGATCGTTTCTTTTTCAAATTCAGGTATACTTAACCATGCTGGGTTACTGTTGCTTTGCAGAACATGTAAATTATTACCGGTAGCCACCCAAACATTGCCTAAGGTGTCTATTTCCATACCGTAGTAAGCATCCCAATTAAAGGGTGTGTTGGTAGTATTATATACTTGCCAAGTGTTGCCTTCTAATTTAGCAATGGCGTGGTAGCTATCAATTTGTGGAGTAGGACTAAAATCTGCAAAGGCGCACCATAAATTATCGTCTTTATCAAATTCTATTTCTGCAATTTTACCATTGGGCATGTTAAGGGTGTTGTAAGGGGTAATTGTATCGTAACATTGGTCTTTATAACACACTGATAAACCATTTTCAAAACCAATGTATAACGAGTCTGTTTGTTTTTTGAAGTTAAAGCTATAAACTGAGCCTTGATAGTAGAACGGATCGGTATCAAACGTCATAAAACTACCATTATTTAAAACGTAGCGTAAAGCTCCAACATTAAAGTAGGTATTCCCATTTTTCGAACTTACGATTGAACCATAACTTTGTTGGATAGGTAAATTAGGTTCAGTTAAAGTTCGGCAATACCCTGGTAACGGTTGTATAAACAAGGTGTCTGCATCATTACTTAAGTTTTTGATATCTAGTAACCCAAAGATTAAATTTGGATTACCATTATTCAAATTGTACAACCCATCTTGTTCTCTGCTGTAATATACATTGTTAGATGTAAAACCAATTTTTATATCGCCGTATATCCAGAATTGATTGCCCAAGGTAGCTTCAGAATAATGGGTTACGGTTCCGTTTACAGATAATCTAACCATACCTTCTTGATACCTTGCCCCCCATAGTTCATTGGTGTAAGGATTAATTTTAAAATCATCTTTTGGGCGTATAAATCCTGTTTGTGCATTGGGCAAGGTTAGCCATTGTGCAGAAGTTACTCCGCAATAAAATAGCACTATTACTAAGCTAATATTCTTCATCATAATTTTAAAATTTTATGTGTTTTAGCAGATGTAGTATCCCTTAGTAAATAAATTCCTTTCGGTAAAATAGCAATGCTTATTTCTTTTTTGCTTTGCAAGTCTACTTCTACTTTCTGCAAAATCTTTCCGTTTAAATCAGTTAAATACAAAACTTTAGAAATAGAAGAATTACTATTATCTAAATAAAAAGTGTTTTGAACTGGGTTAGGGTAAACCGTAAATGCATCTGCATCTATGTTATTTATGTTCAAAGTTGGATAAATAAAGGTAGAATCATCAACTAATAAATTTATAGAATCACACGGTTGTGTAAAGAAATCTGTAAAATTAATATCTTCTAAATAAATACTAAGGGGTAATCGTAAATTTTCATTTGGATTTGAGGGATACCAGATATTATTAAGTTGTGATTGAGTTACTGGAGCATTAGTTGTTGTTACTGAGTTATTATTTGAGTTCGCAGTAAAATCAAAAAAGTATTCTTCAATAAACTCGTAATAATACCCAATAACCTTGGCTTGTTGGTTACCTAAATTAACTTGTGTAACTTCTGCAAATGGGGTTTGTTGATAAATATCATATTGGTAGCCGAGTTGTGTACCGCCAGTATTACCAATGGGTACTTGAACGTGTATAGTATCAGCCAAAAATTCTGTAGCATTACTAATACTGCTATTTGCCCAAGCATCAATTAATGTAGTGGTGGGTAAAACGTAGTTAGAAATATCATACACTATCTCTACCAAATGTCTTACCACTTTATACTGTCTGTCTTGTTCTAACTCGAAATTTTGCGTATAAGGTCCCCACTGTTCATTTGTAAACGCTTGGCTGTAAGCAATAGAAATGGTGTCTGCGGTTAAAAAGTTGGTTTCTAAAATACTATCTGGGTGTATAATTTGTTTAGTTGGAGACGCAACCATATCTAAAGCAGCTTTAGCATCTAATCTTCCCCAACCAGATAAATCATCATACCCCAGAGCATTCAGATCTGTGGCAGAATTTTCTAAGATGTACTCAACATCTTCTAACGTTAAGTTTTGTTTACTGTAACAGGGTTTGTTTCTTAAACTTAATAAGAGTGCTACTACTCCAGAAACGTGTGGAGCAGCTGCAGATGTGCCATTAAAACGGGTGTATAATAATGTATCCGTTGTATTGCTTGGAATGATAAAATTAGTGGTGTACACAATAGAATCTGAACCAGGAGCAATTAAATCCATGCCTGCTCCATATAAAGATGAAAATCCAGAATTGATTTCAGTCATAGATTGATTAACACCAGGTTGTATAGTATTCCCATCATAGCCAGATGCACCAACACTTATTATCCAATTATCAGGTAAATTTTGCGGAAACATACCCTCTACGTCTTCAAAATTGATTGTGTTAGCATTAGCATTTGCTCTTGCAACCACATTTATTACCCCGTTTTGCATAGAGAAAACCCAAGCTTCTCTGCATAGTCTGCATTCTTCTATAAAAACATCGGTTTGGTTAACATCAGGAACAACTTTGCCCTCTGATAAATTTGCGGGCAATTCAGTTAATAATCTGTAAGAATGATTACCAATTTGAATACCATAACCTTTTGCATCATTATAATAAAACTGATTACTATCTGCATCGTTAGTATAAAAATCACCACCGTAATCAAAATAACTACCAACACTTCTAGCTGCATCTACTATTGATGCCATCCTAAAAGCTGTAAAATCTGGGTTATTGTCTACATAGGGCTTTTTGAAATCAATCATAGAAACTCCTGTTGAATCTGAACCATCTCCACCTGCAATTCCAGAAACTCCAACATTGTTGTTTCGTTTTGCTCCTATAATTCCAGCTACAGGTGTACCATGATTGTAAGTTGTACCACTTGAAGTGCCCCAATCTGAGGCTAAAGGTAAATTTTGATAATAGTAATATCCATGACCCGTTAGTAGTTCTAAATCAGGATGTATACTATCCACACCATTATCAAAAATACCTACTTTTACCCAAGGTTTGCCAGTTTCAATGTCCCAAGCCTGTTCCATGTTTATATGTGCCAAATTCAGCGGATCAATCAGTGATTCTTGTTGAGATAAGAGAGGATCGTTCGGAATGTTTAAAAGCTCCTCTTTTACATTGAGGTGCGCATACTCAATAATTTCAGGAAACTTATTTAGGCGTATTAAATACTCTGTTAGATTAATATCGTTGTTCATTTGGATTACAAAGCAGGCCCAAAACGGCGGTATAGAAATAGTATGCCCGAAACGAGTTACTGAAATACTATCATGCGTAGTTAAGTTTCTAAAAATTTTAATGGCATTTGCATTTTGTAATTCTGGAAAAGTGGATAAAAACTTTCTGGCTTTTTCTTTATTTTGATTGCTAAATAGCTTTGCAAAGCTGCAATTTCGAATAGTTTGATCGTTTATTATGTCGTAGTCTAGATTCTTGTAGTTTAATTTAATTATAAATGTTTGTTGAGCATCTGTTTCAAAACATAGAATGAGTAGTAGTAGTAGTAGAGTAAAGTACTTTTTCATATCGTTGATTTTTAGTGAAGATACGCTTTTTTCATATATAAAAGGCAATCTAGCCCAACACTTTTGAAAGTAAGTAGGCATCTAAAGTCTTTTGAAGAAAATAATTAATCAACTCAAAAATAGATGGAAAGCGGGTTTATCCTTTTAACTTCGCTTTCTTACGTTCTAAATACGTTGCTCTTGAGATAAAGAATACGCCCGCAAAAATCAAGAGCATATAACCTATTTTTTCTAGTGTAATAGACTTGGTGGTGTCTTCTACCCAGCCTACATAAAAGAATAGAAAAGCAAAACCCATGGCCAACATAGGTTGTAGGTAAATGTATGAACCTGATACTGTTGGACTCAACCTTCTCAACGCAAAATTATTAAATAGATAGGTGAAAAACGTAACACCAATAATTACAAAAGCTATAATGGCATTTGTTCTTCCGTCAAAGGTAGAAAAGGGCGTGTCTAATAATTCTGGAATAGTGAGCGGAAACAAGGTTACTAATACCAATCCTACCGTAAAAAAGTAAGTAATTACGGTAATTGGCTTGTACTTTTTCATTAAAGAACGTGCAAAGATGAGGTAAATACCGTAACTCATTGCATTAATAAAGATGTATAAATCTCCAATTTGTGAATCAAATCCTTTTACACTGCCAGAAAGTGTAAGCAAAACTGCTCCTGTTCCGCCAACCAATACACCAATTATTTTAATGGGCGAGAGTGATTCTTTTAAGAAGAAAAAAGCCAAAATTACCACCAAAATAGGTGTGGTGGTCATAATAATAGCCGAGTTTACCGCCGATGATTGCTGCAAACCATTAAAAAAGAAAAGCTGATTAACGGCAACACCAAAAAAGCCAGCACCAACAATTTTAATCCAATCTTTTTTCTCTATTTTCTCAGATTTCACAA
Source organism: Lishizhenia sp. (assembly GCA_965656535.1). Taxonomy (GTDB): domain Bacteria; phylum Bacteroidota; class Bacteroidia; order Flavobacteriales_D; family Crocinitomicaceae; genus Lishizhenia. The sequence goes on along the minus strand of CBFHKX010000001.1, from coordinate 155,213 downwards.
AGAGTTTTACAATCCAGAAAAGAACGGTAGCACCCAGTACGCGTAAGAAAATGAACGCATTGGGTTTTATCATATCTGGCATAATGCCTTTGGCCAAAACGTGATTGGCACCGTAAAGTAAATTAACCCCAAGCAGTGCTAAATGGGCTAGAATAAGTCCTCTCAACCTTTATTTATTGTAAGCGTTAACAGCTTGTTCTACTACTTTTTTGCTGTTTCCAACAAAAACTTCTTCGTCTAAAATTATAAACGGACGCTTTAAGAACGTATATTCTTCTAACATGTATTTTCTGTAATCGTCCTCCGTTAGGTTCATTTCATTTAATCCCATAGAACGATATTTCATTGCTCTTTTAGAAAACATTGCTTCGTAAGAACCTACTTTATCTTTTATCCAATCTAAGGTTTTGGCATCAATATTTTCTTGTTTAATGTCTTGTAATTCTACCTCGCTGCCAGGGTTTATTTCCTTTATGATACGCTGACAGGTGTTACAAGAAGATAAATGATATATTTTTTTCATGTGATTAATGTTTCTGGATGCAAAGAAAGTGAAAAACTAGGTTTTATTCTGCTTTTAAATCAGATGAATCTAACTTTTGTACTCAACTAAATTATTAAAAACACCTACCTTACCAATTTCCAACCCAAATATCCCATAGGGATATAAGCAACGAGTAAGTCTAATAGAATAAACCAAATAGGCGTAGTGGGTAACATTACGACCATCATAATTCCGCCAAAAAGAAAAAATACACCAACTATTAAAGCAAATGTTCGTTTATGAGATTTAGCAATTTTAGCAGCTACAAAAGCTCCGCCTAATGTACCAAGTGCGTGTGCTAAGAACGGAATCAAAAACTGAATAGGAGAGTAGAGGTGCAAGTTGGCTTTTATACTTTCTATATCGTTCACATCAACTCCTTCTGGTGGTGCTATTAGAGCCGGGCCAAAACTTACAATTAACATATTTACAATTGCGCCAAGAATGAGTCCGAATATTAGTGCCAAACTATTTTGTAGTGCTTTATTCATGTTTTATAGTTTTATAAATTTTAGTGTTTTTTGTTTCTGTTGGTTAGTAGTAAGAATACGAATGGTATAAACTCCTTGTAAAAAAGAATCTAGGTCAAGTTGTTTCTTTTTGCCAACATATAGAAGTTGACCAATTGAAGAGTAAATTTCATAATATTCTTCATTTCCGAGAAAAATATTTAGTAAGTCTGTTGCAGGATTTGGATATATTCTTGGTTCGTTCTCGTATTCTTCTATTAGTCCAACATTGGGTGTACAAAGTTCATAAAGTGCTGCTGCTCCGCTGCTGTGTTGCTCTGCCGAAATATGTAAACAATTGTTATTTGCGTAGGCTACACCTTCTACTTGGTAAGATTCAGAACAATTTAATGCGAAGGGCGAGAGTGTAGCTTCAGAAATTTTACTTGTGATGTTGCTAATTTCTAATACGGTAGCACTGTTAAAACTATAACCAATTAATGCAATTTTTTGATTAATTGTATCGAAGTCTGCTCCTGTTACTAAGAAACCAGTATTAATGCTATCTTGTTTTACACCAGAGTAGTTACCTGGAGCTTTTGGAATAGAATAAATACGAGTTGTGCTGTTACTCCAATCTTTAGTAAAAATAAAAAGACTATCTCTAAAAGCAATTAATGCTTCTGCATCATATTTTGTAGAGAAAGTGCTGCTCGTAAAATCTGTTTGATCTGAGTAACTGTATAAAATACTATCTGCATAAACAGTATCATTTGGTGTTGTTGTGTAATCTGCTATGCTTATTCTGTAAATTTTTAAATCTGTTCTATTTCCTTGGTTGTTGCCAAAATCTGCGATATAAATGAATGTTTCGTCTATAGCAAGGTCTTCCCAATCTTTGTTTTGTGCATTTGCAATATGAACCGTTCTTGTGATATCTCCAGTTGCACTATTAAACTCATATAAATTTGGTGCGTTATCAGAATCATTATGCGTGATAAAGGTATTGTTGAGGTAAATTAAACCAGAACTTTCATTTATTTGGCTGGTTAAAGTGCTAATTGTGTTGGTAGTTTGACTAACAATTAATTGTGAAAACAACAATAAGATACAACTCAAAATTCCTCGCATAAAAAGCAAGGTATGAATTTTTTTAATTTTTGCTAAGAATAGTTTTCATACAAAAGAAAAGCCCAACCTTTCGATTGAGCTTTTCTATAATTATCTTGAGTCTGAATTATTTTCCAAATAGTCCGCCAAGTTTACTTTTAGCGCTATCCATGATATCATTCATCCCAATTCCGTCTCCATCTTTATCGTCAATAAAACCAGATAACATAGAAGTAATTCCAGAAGTACCACCTTCTTTATTCCCGGCCATTTTACTGGACATTACAGACATAATTGCGGGCATTGCAGCTCCTTTCAGTTTACTAATAATACCATCATCAATACCATTATCATCTGCACTAAGTTTAGAAAGAAAACCTTCTTCAACTTCTTCTGCTAATTTGTTATCGTCCGCAGTATTTTCATTTTCAGAAAGTAAAGAGCTTGCCTGAGCTTCGTTACCAGAAAATTTATTCTTCATTGTACTTGCAGCAGTGTTTATTACTGAGCTTGCTTGCTCTTCAGAAACACCTACTTTTGCCATGATACCTTTAATTGTATCGTTATTCATTAATTCTTTTAAATCAAACATGTTTTTCTTTTTTTCAAATTTAAGCTAAAATAATGCCAATTAAAAGAAGGTTTTTCGCCTTTCGTCGAAGAAAATGAGTTAAAAACTCCAGTCGTGCTGATTTATTTTTGAAACACACGCTGTAAGTAAATCTATACTTGCTTGAATATCACTTTTGTCTGCCATTTCTATTACTTGATGTAAATGTCTTGTTGGTATGCTCACCGCTCCGGCAATAGATCCGCCTTCTGTCATACGTTGAATTCCAGAAGTATCTGTTCCTCCAGCTGTGAGTATTTCAGGTTGCCATGTAATGTTTTCTTGTGTAGCTGTTTTTTTCATAAATTCTACCATTCGATAATCGCAAATGGTTCCAGCATCCATAATTTTAATGGCAGTTCCTTTACCTAGTTCCGTTATTTTTTCGTGTGCAGCAGCTCCGGGTAAATCAAATGCTATTGTAGTGTCTAAACCAAATCCAAAATCTGGTTTTACGCGCATAGAAGCTACGTTGGCTCCTCGTATTCCTACTTCTTCTTGTACGGTAAAAACGGCGTATAAATCATAAGGTATTTCTTTATCTTTTAAGTTTCTTAGTGTTTCAATTAAAATGAAAACGGCTAATCTGTTGTCTAAAGATTTACAATTTAAACAGTTACCCATTTCTATAAATCCTCGCTCTCTCGTTATGGGATCTCCTACCTTTACCAGCTTTTCAACTTCTTCTTTGGGTAAGCCTGTATCAATAAAGTAGTCTTTTAATTTAGCAACTTTGTTTCTTTCTTCGGGAGACATCACGTGTATAGGTTTTGAGGCCATTACTCCCATTACATCTTCTCTACCATGTATCCAAACACGCTGTGCCGTTAATGTCTTGGGGTCAAAACCACCTAATGTATGGAAACGTATAAACCCTTTTTCATCTATATGGGTTACAATAAAACCAATTTCATCCATGTGTGCACCAACCATTACACGTTTCTTTTCTTTTCCGCGTTTGATGGCGTAAACATTACCCATATTGTCGGTTTCTACTTCATCGCATATGTCTTTAATTTCTTCAAGAACAAGATTTCTAATACGTGTTTCAAAGCCTGGAGCTCCTGGTGTTTCGCATATACGGGCTAATAATTGTGTATCTATCATTTTTATTGTCTATATTATTTTGTTTTTTTGATACTTTTATTTACGAACGTTTTCCTTTAAAAAAATCTTTTACTATTTGACTACATTCTTGCGCTAAAACTCCGCCAATAATTTCAGTTTTTGGATGAAAAATATTTTCAGTAAGTCTTTGGGCTCCTCTTTTTTCATCACTGGCACCAAATACTATTTTTGTAATCTGACTCCAATTTAAAGCTCCTGCACACATAGTACAGGGTTCCATGGTAACGTATAACGTACAGTTGTTTAGGTATTTTCCGCCAAGGGCATTGGCAGTTGCAGTGATGGCAAGCATTTCGGCATGGGCCGTTACATCATTGAGTTGTTCTGTTAAATTATGCGCACGCCCAACAATGGATTGGTTGGAAACAATCACCGCTCCTATTGGTACTTCGTCTTTTTCCAGAGCTTTATAGGCTTCTTGTAGCGCTTGTTTCATAAAGTATTCGTCGTTAAAAGGTTCTATCATAACTAAAAAGTAATTATTAATTATTTATTGTAGTAGTATCATCAATGACAAAATTGCGGATTTGACTGTTGTCTAAAGCACTTGGTTTTTGTGATTTTCTTTGAATAAAGTAAATTAAAAAGGCTAAGGTAACTCCGTAAAGAGCAAAACGAACAAGCATTTTATAACCTTTCTTATATTGCCTATGTTGCTGAAAATCGGGTTTTTTCATTTTAATTTTTTACATTTTTAATGTAACTTTTTTCGTCTTTAAAACGTTTGTTAAATCAAATACTACACTATGAAAAATACTACTTGCGTTCAATGTCAAAGACAATTTGAAGGCAGAGCAAATAGAAAATATTGCTCACTATCCTGTAAAAATGAGTTTCACAATGAAAGAAACAAAGAAAAGAATTCTTTGCTAATAAAACTAAACAAACAACTGCATAGAAATTGGTCTGTTTTATCTAAAATGTACGAATTGTACAGGTCGTCTCCTATAAAACTGGAGATCTTAAAAGCAGACGGATTTACACCAAAATTTCATACACATACATTTAATGCGCCTGATGGAGGAAAATATACTATGATATATGATTTTGGTTTTAAACATCATTTTGATAATCATGTGCAAATTGTTAAGCTAGATAATACAGCTGTAGCTTAGGCATAATTGCTTTCTATTGTTTACATTTGATGAAAATGGAGCAAAAGAGGTATATTTTAGTTACAGGAGGTGCAGGTTATATTGGATCGCACACGGTTGTTGAACTAGTTAAAAACAACTTTATTCCAGTAATTTTAGATGATTTTAGAAATGCAAAAACATCGGTAATTGAACGACTCGAAAAAATTACAGGTGTTGAATTAGAGGTAGAATCTGAAAGTTGTCATACGATTGCTGTATTGGATATACTTGCTAAAAAATATGATTTTTGGGGTGTTATTCACTTTGCAGCAGATAAAGCTGTAGGAGAGTCGGTTAAGGAACCGTTGAAATATTATCAAAACAATCTCGGTGGATTAATCGTGGTGTTAGATTGGATGAGACGAACCCAGATTAAAAATCTAGTGTTTTCTAGTAGTTGTACCGTTTATGGAGATCCAGAGAATAAAACAGTAAACGAACAGTCGCCAACCCAAAAACCAACTTCCCCATATGGAAGAACGAAACTCATGTGCGAGGATATTTTAAAAGATGCAGCACAAGCTTACGCTCAACTATCCATAGTTGCTTTAAGGTATTTTAATCCTATTGGAGCGCATGAATCTGCTCTTATTGGAGAAGAGCCACAAGGTATTCCAAACAATTTGTTACCATATATCACACAAACGGCATCTGGGGTTAGAGAAAAACTTACAGTTTACGGTAATGATTATCAAACGGTAGATGGCACCTGCGTTAGGGATTATATACATGTTACTGATCTAGCAAATGCACACGTTAAAGCCTTAGATTTTCTTGCAGCCGATACACATTCTTCTTACGAGGTATTTAATATTGGAACAGGAAAAGGTACTTCTGTTTTACAGTTTATTGAAATGTTCGAGCGTGTTGCAAACACAAATTTAAATTGGGAATTTGGAAAGAGAAGGCCCGGAGATGTACCTGAAATATTTGCCGAAGTAGATAAAGCTAGAACAGCGCTTTCTTGGCAAGCTAAATATTCGGTAGAAGAAGCAATTGCGTCTTCTTGGAAATGGGAATTAAACAAACAAAGTTTATGAGAGTTTTATTGGTTATCTTATTCGTTTTCACAACATTTTTTTCTACTTCTCAATATTTGGAAGAAAGAGAAGATTTGTCTTCAAAAAGAAGGCCAGGTATAATGTGGTTTTACAGCGGATTTCGACCGTATGAGACTACCAAGTTGAGGAAATACGACAGGTTAATGGTAGATATTGTTTACAATGATTGGCAAGGAGATAAAGAAATACTTGAGAGTCCTTGGTATTCTATAGGCGTAAATACGAGTCTTATGTTTGATGTACCATTTACAAAATCTAATACAGTAGGCTTTGGATGGGGTATTGGTTTTAGTCACTACAACAACCATACAAAAACAAATTTTGACAGAAATTTTAATAACAACACAACCACTTTATCTGATTTAGATAGTACGCTCAATATCAAGCGAAGTAAGTATGCAGCAAATTATATAGAGATTCCAATAGAATTTAGATTTAGAACTAAAGGAATGAAGCATTTTAAGTTTTTAGTTGGTGGTAAAATAGGATATCAACTTAATGCTTATACAAAAACAGTTGAAGAGATCGAGGGTAGGGATTATAAATTTAAGAGTTACAATTTTCCGGATAATAATAGGTTGCGTTATGGTGCAACGGTGCGGATTGGTTTTAGAAACGTGTCTCTATACGGAGCGTATTTCTTTTCTACTTTATTTAATGATAATGAAAGTGTAAATCTAACACCTTTAAGTGTAGGTTTGAGTATAGCGTTGTTTTAGTTTGGCACGATTATAGCTTTTTTTCAGTCGTGCAGTAGCAGCAATAAAAGTTAGATTTCATAGAAATTTTTGAGTAAGTACGGAGCTCATGCTCCGTACTTTTTTGTTTATTGATTTGAATTAACAATAGCTTCTTCTATGCTATCCCATAAACGAACACGCATCTCTAAAGAATGAACAGCAATTTCATTCACTTCTTCCCATTTCTTAGGGTCATTTTCGCAAAGCTCATCTATCATTTTTAAGGCAATTGGGCCATGTTCATCTCCATCTAGTTCGATGTGCCGGTTGAGATAGTAAGTTAGCTTATTGTATCTATTCTTTTCGCTATTTTGTTCAGCTTCTTCAACAATAGATAAAAACATATCGGGAATTACATCTTCTCTTCCAAAAGTAAAAGCAGCAGCTATTTTATGAGATTCTCCTGTTCTAATTACATCAAAGGTAGAGCGCACAAATTGCCTAACGTTATTAGGAAGTTCTTGTTGATTAAGTGCTTCTTCTACGCTATTACCTTTTTTTAAACTAGAAATAAAAGCATTAATATTTTCGGTATTTGCTCCTATCTGCTCCATGGCGTCTATGTACATTTCGAAATGACTCTTAGGTTCATTGAGTTCATTTACATCACTTTCTTCGCCGTGTACAATTTCATTTATAAAGCGTGCTGTTTGCCCATTTCCCTTAGGAAGCCAAGGCGTACTTACACATGTTAAATTTTGTTGTAGCCCTTTTAAGAGCGACATAAAATCCCATACGGCGTATACGTGAAGCTCCATAAACGTCTGTATGTCGTTAATACTAGATAATTTTTTGTATAAACTATGGTGTTTTAGTTTATTTCTTAATGGATTTAGGTTATTCTCAATATTCGTATGCATACGTTATTGTACAATTATGTGGTTTTCTATTAAATATTTGGCTATTTGAACAGCATTTGTTGCAGCGCCTTTTCTTAAATTATCTGCTACTATCCAAAGGTTGATTGTGTTTTTTTGTGTTTCGTCTCTTCTAATTCTACCTACAAATACGTCATCTTTACCCGCAGCGTACAAAGGCATAGGGTAAGTATTTGTTTGAGGAGAATCTTGTAAGGTAATACCTGCAGTTTCATGTAGGAGTTTACGTATTTCACTTAGATCAAATTCGTTTTCAAACTCTATGTTCACAGCTTCTGAGTGTCCGCCTTGTACAGGTACTCTAACAGCAGTAGCACTAACATTGATGGTAGAATCTAAGATTTTTTTGGTCTCATTCGTGAGTTTCATTTCCTCTTTTGTGTATCCGTTTTCTAAAAATACGTCACAATGTGGTAAACAGTTTTGATCAATCGGATATGGATAGGCCATTTCTCCATTTTTACCAGAACGTTCTGAATGCATCTGGTCAATTGCTTTTTTACCCGTACCCGAAATAGATTGGTACGTAGATACAATTACACGCTTAATTTTGTATTTAGCATGTAGAGGAGCTAAAACCATAACAAGTTGAATTGTACTGCAATTTGGGTTGGCAATAATTTTATCTTTTTCAGTTAAACTTTTTCCATTAATTTCTGGTACCACAAGCGGAATAGTAGGCTCCATTCTCCATGCAGAACTATTATCAATTACGGTTACACCTGCTGCAGCAAACTTTGGCGCCCACGTTAAACTCATTTCACCGCCCGCAGAGAAAAGGGCAATATCTGGTTTTAATTCCAAAGCATCAGAAAGGCTTAGTACTGTATGTTCATCACCTCCAAATTTCACTTTTTTGCCTACAGATTTTTCCGAAGCAACTGGAATTAAGCGTGTTATTGGGAAATTATGCTCCGCTAAAACTTTAAGCATTACTTCTCCTACCATACCTGTTACGCCTACTACTGCAACTTTCATATTCTCTTAACTTTCAATTCAGGCAAAAATACTACATTTAAAGTCTATAAATCGACTATGAAATATCTCATTTTATTCAATCTGCTATTTTTAACAAATACGCTATTTTTTGCACAGATTCTTGAAGATTTCTCGGATGGTGATTTTTCTTCGTCACCTGCCTGGAGTGGTACAGATTTACTTTTCCAAATCAATGCAAACAATGAACTTCAATTAAATGATAATCAGCCAGGTAATGCCTATTTGACAACGTTGAGCGGTTTGTCTAGCTTCATTAACAAAGAATGGAAGTTTAAAATTAAACAAAGTTTTAGCCCTTCTGGTTCAAATAATGGTAAAGTTTATTTAAGTACGGCTGTGTCCGACTTAAGTACCGACCCAGATGGCATATTTCTTTTGTTCGGAGAAAGTGGTTCTGCTGATGCAATTCGACTAATTGAACGTGTTGGAGGTACAAATACCGAAATTTTAGCAGGAACGGCAAGTGCCATTTCTAGTAGTTTTGATATTAAAGTAAAAATAGTCTATGATGATTTAGGAAACTGGACATTATCTGTTGATCCAACTGCTGGAGAGAATTTTGTGTTTGAAGCAACTGCAAATTATCCTGTTTCGGGTATAGCGCCTTATTTTGGTATACATTGTAATTATACTTCCTCTAACAGTACTAAGTTTTATTATGACGATTTTTATGTAGGCGATATTATTGTAGACACTGATCCTCCAGTTGCTTTGAATATAGTTGTTTTGAATGCCAACGAGTTAGATGTTTTGTTTGACGAACCGTTGGAGCAAGCTTCAGCTGAGGATATAATCAATTACAGCTTAGATAATGGCTTGGGAAATCCCATTTCCGCAGTTCAAGATGCTTCTAATTTAGCGCAAGTTAGACTCACCTTTTCTGCTAGTTTTACTATTGGCAACTCTTACCAACTTACTTCGGAAAACATAACAGATTTAAGTAATAATCTTAGCTTACTTAGTACACTTCCCTTTACTTATCTCATAGCTGAAACTCCAGTTTTTGGAGATGTAGTAATTAATGAGTTTATGTGTGATCCTTCACCCATTCAAGGTTTACCAGAAGTAGAGTTTATAGAAGTTTATAACCGAAGTTCAAAATATTTTAACGTAGAAGATTGGAAGATTGGAGATGCTTCTAGTTTTGGAACATTAGATAATGCGTGGTTGTACCCTGGTGAGTACCTGCTTTTAGTGCCAAATGCTGCTTTGATTGACTATCCTATGGCGGTAGGTGTTAGTTCTTTTCCTAGTTTAAATAATAGTGGAGACGATATAGTTTTAGAAAACAACACAGGTTTACAAATAGATAAAATCACTTACACCAGTAATTGGTACAAAGATGAAACGAAAGCAGATGGAGGTTTCAGCATAGAACGGATCAACCCTACGTTGTTGTGCTCAGGAATTTCTGATTGGAGCGCATCAAACGACTTAAATGGTGGTACACCTGGTTTGCAAAACAGTGTATATGATGTTACTCCAGATTTTACGGCTCCAGAACTTGTGAGTCATTTTGCTTTAGCTCCAAATTTTATTGAACTTAATTTTAACGAAGGACTAGATTCTGCTTCTATTGCTGATGCAATTTACAGTTTTTCTCCTAGTTTAACAATCAATCAAATCTATATAACAGAAACCTATCCGAATACGTTTACCTTAGAGTTAAATGAAAACTTTGTACTTGGAGAATTCTACACACTCTTAATTGATGGGTTTAGTGATTGCAGTGGAAACAGCACCAGCATTGAAATAGAACTAATCTTACCAGAAGACGGACAAGGAAATGAATTAATCATTAATGAAATTCTGTATAACCCAATTACTGGTGGAGCTGATTATTTAGAGCTTTATAATACTTCAGATCAATATTTAGACCTTAAAGATTGGAGTATAGCAAACTATGATGACGATACTATTTCCAATATAAGAGTAGTACCGGTGAATTATTTATTAGCCCCAAAAGAGTTCGTGGTACTTACAGAAGACTCGTCTGCGCAGTTAAATCAATATCCGTTTGCCGTAGCAGGAAAATTTATTGAGATGGACATGCCGTCTTTTAACAATGATTCAAATACGGTGTATGTGATGCTTAACGGAGTAATTTCTGATCGATTAAGTTATGATGATGACTGGCAATTTAAATTATTGGATGATTCTGATGGAAAGGCGTTAGAACGTTTTTCTTATACTGCGGAAACGAATGACTCTGATAACTGGCATAGCGCGTCAGAATCGGTTAGCTTTGGAACGCCGGGTAGAGAAAATAGTCAGGTAATTTCTATAGATTTTTTGGGTGATTTTTACTTGTCTTCCTCTACACTATCTCCGGATAATGATGGCTTTGAGGATGTTGTGATTTTAACTTATGAAATGAATAAGCCTGATCTTGTAGCTACAGTGAGTGTGTATAACGATAGAGGTGTAGTAGTTAAAACCTTGGCAGAAAGCTTCCTTTTGGGTACAAAAGGCACCTTCTCTTGGGACGGGTTAAATCAAGACGATAATAAAGCGAGTATTGGTCCGTATATTATTCTCTTTAAAGCTACAGATTTATCTACTGGAGAGGTCTTGATTAAAAAGCAAGTTGTAACTTTGAGCGGAAAATTATAAACGTTGGTTATGAAAAAAATAGTTTTTGGTACTTTATTCATTTTCTCCTTTTCCTTTTTTAGTCCAGCTCAGTCTTACACCACGTCAATTGGGCTAAAAGGAGGTCTTTTTGGCTGGGGAGCACTAAATGGAAAACACTTTATCGCTGGCTCAAATGCATTAGAAGCAACAATTGGCGGTGGTAGAAATTTTACATGGTTTGAACTGCTTTATGAATGGCAAAATCCTACAAATTTGATAGACGGGTTAGATTGGTATGTAGGAGCTGGAGGTGCACTCGGTAGTTGGCGTAAAAATTATGATTTCGATGGATTTAACTCTGGTTTTCATTTAGGAGCAAGAGCAGTTGTCGGTTTAGATTATACTTTTTCTAGTATTCCCTTAAATTTAGCGTTTGATACTGGGCCCTATTTAGGCTTAATAAACAGCCCTGGGTTTGGTTGGCATGGAGGTTTTGCTCTACGGTTTATTTTAAATAGATAAGTAAATACAAAAAAAGTCGGATTAAAGATAGTCCGACTTTTTTTATGTTCATCTTTTTATTCTACATAGCTCAGCTTTAACATGTTTGATTTTCCTTTTTGTTCAATAGGAATCGAAGCAATGTTAATTACTAATTCACCTTCGTTAAGAAGGCCTTGTTTTTTTAGTAAATATTTAATGTCTGCAATAGTATGATCTGTGCTCACCATTTTATCGTAATAAAAAGCACGTACACCCCAAACTAAATTTAATTGTGTAAGAATTTGTTTGTTTCCTGTAAACACAAAAATGGTAGCTTTTGGTCTTTGAGATGCAATTTTATATGCTGTATATCCAGAAAACGACATAGTAACAATACCATCGGCTTCAACACGTGAGGCTAATCTACATGCGTTAAAACAAATACTATCAGATATAAAGCGTTCTTGGTTTTTTTCAGGTAATTCTTCTTTGTGATAAATTCCTCCGAATTCTTCTATTTCTGTTACAATATTGCTCATTGTTTTAATTACTTCAACAGGAAACTTACCTACAGATGTTTCTCCAGATAGCATAACGGCATCAGCTCCGTCTAAAACAGCATTTGCAACGTCATTTACTTCTGCTCTAGTAGGGGTAACACTTGTAATCATAGATTCCATCATTTGCGTAGCTACAATTACTGGTTTAGCATGATGATAGCCTTTTTTAATGAGCATTTTTTGAATCAATGGTACATTTTGATATGGAACCTCTACACCTAAATCTCCTCTAGCAACCATAAGTGCATCGCTTTCTTTTACGATTTGATCTATATCTTCTACAGCTTCTGGTTTTTCAATTTTAGCAATTACTTTTGCTTTTTTGTGTTGATTAGAAATGATGTGTTTTAGTTCAATTATATCTCTTGCAGAACGCACAAAAGATAGTCCTATCCAATCCACGTTGTGCTCTAAAGCAAAGGCTAAGTCTTCTCTGTCTTTTTCGGTAAGAGATGGAAGTGAGATCTTTGTTTGTGGAAGGTTAACTCCTTTTTTAGAAGAAAGTATACCGCCATGCACTACCTTTGCATTGATTATGTTGCCATCAGATGAAACAACTTCTATTTGAAGTTTCCCATCGTCCAACAAAATACGTTCTCCAGGTTTAACATCTCTTGCTAACTGTTCGTAGTTAATCGCAATGCGTTTTGCGGTCCCTAGATGGTCTTTGTCCGTACAAATCTCAATTGCTGCTCCATTAATTAGTTCAATTGCGTTGTTTTCAACTTCGCGCACCCTTATTTTTGGACCTTGTAAATCTGCAAGAATGGCAACGTTTAAGCCCATTTCTTCATTTAATTCGCGAATTGTTTTAATAGTACTCAGGTGTACATCATGAGAACCGTGTGAGAAATTTAATCTGGCAACGTTTAGTCCGGATAGAAACATTTCTTTCAAGACGGCTTTATCGGCACACGCTGGTCCAATAGTAGCTACAATTTTTGTTTTTTTCATAATTAAAATATCAATTTATCAGCAGATTTAAGTGTATCAACATCTAGATTGAATGCTGTAATAATTCCACTGTTTTGTTTTAAGTCGGCAACTAACTCTGAAATATCTAGCAGGTAGTTTTCTCTTAAAACTAAAAAATAATCTATTTGAGGCTCTTCAGGAATCAGATATTTTCCTCCACCCTTATTTTTTATAAAGTAGTATTCAATATGATTTGTCTCGTCAAACCACTCATAAAAAGAATGTTCTGATACTACACCTCCTTTTTTATTACTTACGCAAAACGGTTCATTCGCTTTTGTAAGTCGTAAACTCATTTGTTCATTGAGTGCCCAACATAACCTATAGTCTGGGTGGTGACTACATATACCCACTAAATCAAAATCTACGTTAGCTTCTAATTTTAAAATATGTTTGGCCATAAACAACTAGTGTTACTAGAGTAAAGGTATAGAAATAAACGTGTGTTTGTATGAATATCCTGTTAAAGTTCGCCCATTAGGATAAGTGTTTCTTGGGCAGCAGCTTGTTCAGCAATTTTTTTCGATGTTCCTGTACCTAATCCGTATGGCTGACTATTGATTTCTACTTCTACTTTGTACAACCAATTTTCTCCTTTATTTTCCTCAGTTACTACTTTGAAATCTAGAATGAGTTTATTTTTTTGTGTCCAAATAAAAAGTTTGCTTTTAAAGTCTATTTCTTCTTCTAAAAGCGTAGTTAAATCAACATACTTTCTAAATATGTGGTGGTTTACAGTTTTATGAACTGCTTGGTAGCCACCATCTAAGTAAATAGCTCCAATAAGTGCTTCAAGTGCATTTCCTTCTAAGGTAGAAATCTTAATGGATCTTCCTTTTTGATAGATAATATGCTTTCGTAACTGTATTCTTTCGGCAATGGAAGAAAGTGATTTTCTACTTACAACCTTGGATTTAAGTTTAGTTAAATAGCCTTCATCTTCTTCCGGAAACTTGTCATATAAATAATTCGCAATTACCGCATCAAAAATGGCATCTCCTAAAAATTCAAGTCGTTCATTGGATTTGAGCGTACTCGACTTGTTTGAGATTGATTTGTGCGTAAGAGCTTCGTAAAAATAAGACAGATTTTTTGGTCTATAACCAAACGTTTTAATTATAAATCGGATAAGCTGTATGTCTTTTTTATTTCGTTTGACCGAACTAAATATTGAGAACCAGCGAACCAAATTTAAGCTTTGAATTTTTTGAAAATAGCAGACGTATTGTGTCCACCAAACCCGAAGGTATTTGATAAAGCTACATTCACCGTTCTTTTCTGTGCTTTATTGAAGGTAAAGTTTAACTTATTGTCAATCTCAGGATCTTCATTTACATGGTTAATCGTTGGAGGTACAATGTCGTTTTGAACCGCTAAAATACATGCAATAGCTTCTATTGCTCCAGCAGCACCTAACAAATGACCTGTCATCGATTTTGTTGAACTTATGTTCAAGTTGTAGGCGTGCTCTCCAAAGACAGCTTTTATCGCCTTTGTTTCTGCAATATCACCTAATGGAGTAGATGTACCGTGTACGTTCACATAATCTACTTCTGTTGCGCTCATTTCAGCATCTTCTAACGCAGATAACATAACATTTCTTGCTCCAATTCCTTCCGGGTGAGGAGCCGTCATGTGATAAGCATCTCCAGACATACCTCCACCAGCAAGCTCTGCATAGATTTTTGCACCTCTTTTCACTGCATGTTCGTACTCTTCAAGAATAAGTGCTCCTGCACCTTCTCCTAAAACAAAACCATCTCGTTCTGCATCAAATGGGCGCGATGCCGTTTGAGGAGAGTCGTTTCGTGTACTTAAGGCTTTTAAACCATTAAAACCTCCCATACCCATTTCGTTAACAGCAGCTTCTGAACCTCCTGTAACAATTGCGTCTGCTTTTCCTAAACGAATTAGGTTAAAAGCATCAATTATCGCATTTGTAGAAGATGCACATGCACTAACAGTAACGTAATTAGGACCTCTTAATCCGTATTTGATGGAGATATGACCAGAAGCAATATCTGCAATCATTTTTGGGATAAAGAATGGGTTGAAACGTGGTGTTCCATCGCCAGCAAAGAAATTTTGGGCTTCGTCTTGGAAAGTTTTCAATCCACCAATACCTGAACCCCAAATTACTCCAACTCTGTCTTTGTTTAATGTTTCTAAAACATCTAAACCAGAATCTACCATGGCTTCTGTAGCAGAAACCATGGCATATTGTGAAAATTGATCTAATTTTCTGGCTTCCTTACGGTCTATGTGATCCGTAACATTAAAGTTTTTAACCTCGCAAGCAAATTGAGTTTTAAATTTAGAAGCATCAAATTGTTGTATGATGGCAGCACCACTTTTTCCTTCTAATAATCCGTTCCAATATTCTTCAACTGAATTACCGATAGGCGTCAACGCACCTAAACCTGTTACAACAACTCTTTTTAACTCCATAAAATTTAAATTAAATTCTACCTACTTTTTGGGATCAATTACTTTGCGTTCTCTTCAATGTAAGAAACAGCGTTTCCTACAGTTTGGATGTTCTCCGCCTGATCGTCTGGAATTGCAATATTGAATTCTTTTTCAAATTCCATAATTAATTCTACTGTATCTAGAGAATCTGCTCCTAGATCGTTTGTAAAAGAAGCTTCTGCTGTTACTTCACTTTCTTCTACTCCTAATTTATCAACTATAATTGATACTACTCTTGAATGGATATCAGACATGTCTTTAATCTTTTAAAGGGTTAATTCGAGGGCAAAGAAAAAATTAAACTTTAATATATCAAAATTTTTAGCGATAATAATGGATAACTTGGTCTTTATTTTTCCTTTTTATATCGGGTACTTTGGCTGTTTTACTCGGGTATCCCACAGGAATTAGAAGATATGGTCTTTCATTTTCAGGACGATTTAATGCTTTAATTAAAAAGTTCATCGGACTAGGAGTGTGCGTTAAAGATACCAATCCTGCATTATGTATAGCGCTCAGCAAAATTCCACACGCAATTCCAACAGATTCAGATACATAATAATTATTTTTCTTTTCTCCGGTTATTAGGTCATACGGTTTTTTCATTACAACTATAATCCAGGGTACAATATCAATAAATTCTTTTTCCCAATCTGTTCCAAGTGGAGCCAAATCTTTTAACCATTCTTCTGTCATTCTACCTTTGTAAGATTTATACTCTTCTTTTTCTGCTAGTTTGCGAATTTCTGATTTAAGGGTTTTGTTGGAGATTAAACAGAATGTCCACGGCTGTTTGTGCGCACCCGATGGAGCTGTGCTGGCCGACATAATGATGTTTTCTAATACTTCTAATGGTATTGGTTTATCTGAGAAATCACGTACTGACCTTCTGGTGTTAAGCCATTTGTAGTAGGCTGCTGATTTGTTAATCATTTCTTCAGCAGTATAGTTTTCTCCCTTATAGTCAATGAACGGATGTTCTTCTGTTTTCATGTTAATTTCTTTAGTGCGTGTGTTAAATATAAGTAACATTCATAACTTTGCAGAATTATGAATGTCAAGAGAATTGTAATTTTTGCTTCGGGAGGAGGTTCGAACGCTGAAAGAATAATGCAACACTTTGCATCAACATCAACTGTTGAGGTTGTCAAAGTGGTTTGTAATAATCCAAAAGCAGGCGTAATCAGTAAAGCTCAGGCCTTAGAAGTGCCGGTTGCTGTTATTTCTAATTCCGATGCAGCGAACGCAAATCTTCTCGGTGAACTTTGTGTAGGTGTAGACTTAATTGTTTTAGCTGGATACTTAAGGAAAATTCCAATTGATTTTATTGCTAAGTTCAACGAAAAAATTATTAACCTACATCCTAGTTTACTGCCTAATTATGGAGGAAAAGGTATGTATGGAGAGCATGTTCATAAAGCTGTATTGCAGAATAAAGAACCTGAAACAGGTATAACAATACACTATGTAAATGAAAATTTTGATGAAGGAAGGATTATTGCACAGTTTAGAACGAAACTTTCTCATACTGAAACCTTATCTTCTGTTCAAAGTAAAATACAATTTCTTGAACATAGCTATTTTCCGTTTGTGATAGAAACAGTTTTAAAATCAAAGTAATATGTTAGCGTTTTTTAGTGCCTTTTCATGGACAGAATTTCTCGAGGCTTTTATGGTACTGTTTGCTGTAATTGATATTGTAGGTTCTATTCCGATAATTATAAAAGTAAAAGCATCTACAGGTGATATTCATCCCTGGTGGATTTCTTTAGTTTCGCTCGGACTAATGATTGCTTTCTTGGTTTTAGGGAAAAGCATTCTTGGCTTGTTTCACGTGGAAGTGGAGGAATTTGCTGTTGCAGGTGCCTTAATTTTATTTGCCATGGCTTTAGAAATGGTAATGGGAATAGAGTTATTTAAAGACGACGGAGGAGGAGGGAAAACAGCAAGTATTGTACCCTTGGCTTTCCCAATTATTGCAGGTGCGGGTTCTATGACAACAATTATATCTCTGCGAGCAGAGTATGAAATGATTAATATAATGCTGGCAATTTTAATCAATATTATCGTTGTATTTTTTGTTTTAAAACTCACAAAAAGAATAGAACGTATTTTGGGTCCAGGTGGAATAGCTATTTTGAAAAAAGTATTTGGTATTATTCTGTTGGCAATCGCAATTAAGTTATTTGCAAGTAATGTTCCGGCATTATTTGATGGCATGCCACAGAAAGATAAGGAAGAACAAACACATTAAGTTAGAAAACAAAGAAGGCTGTTGAATTTAACAGCCTTCTTTTATTATTCTCTGTCCGACTTAATTAAACGTCTGGCATTTCTCTTGTAAATGAAGGAATTCCTGTGATATCCATACCTGTTATCAGTAAATGAATGTCGTGTGTTCCTTCATAGGTAACTACAGATTCTAAGTTGGCCATATGACGCATCATAGAGTACTCAGACGTAATCCCCATTCCACCATGAATTTGGCGTGCTTCTCTTGCAATGTTTAGTGCAATTTCAACATTGTTTCTTTTTGCCATTGAAATTTGAGCAGATGTTGCTTTTCCGTCGTTTCTGAGTTGACCTAAACGCAGCGTAAGCAATTGAGCTTTTGTAATTTCTGTTAGCATTTCAGCCAATTTCTTTTGAATCAGCTGAAAAGCTCCAATAGGTACATTGAATTGTGTTCTTTCTTTAGAATACCTTACGGCTTGATCATAGCAATCCATAGCAGCTCCTAAGGCTCCCCATGCAATGCCAAAACGTGCAGAGTCTAAACAAGATAATGGTGCTCCTAAACCAGATCTTCCGGGTAAAATATTAGATTTAGGCACTTTTACATTTACGAAAATCAACTCTCCTGTGGATGAAGCGCGTAAAGATAGTTTACCGTGCATTTCAGGTGTTGAAAAACCTTCCATTCCACGTTCTACCAGTATTCCGTGTATTCTACCTGTTTCGTCTTTTGCCCAAACCACTGCTACGTCTGCAAAAGGTGCGTTAGAAATCCACATTTTTGCTCCGTTAAGGATAACATTTTCTCCATCGCCTGCATCTTTAAAATGCGTTGTCATACCTCCAGGGTTTGATCCATGATCTGGCTCTGTTAAACCAAAGCAGCCCATCATTTCTCCTGTAGCTAATTTTGGTAAAAACTTTTGTTTGTGCTCTTCAGAACCATATTTCCAAATAGGATACATAACAAGTGAACTTTGAACTGATGCAGTAGAGCGCAATCCAGAATCGCATCGCTCTAATTCTTGCATGATTAGTCCATAAGAAATTTGATCTAACCCCGGACCCCCATATTCCTCAGGAATGTATGGTCCAAATGCACCAATTTCTCCTAGTCCACTTAAAATATGCATAGGAAAAGTTGCCTTTTCATAATGTTCGTCAATTATAGGTGAAACCTCTTTTTTAACCCATGCTCTTGCAGCGTCTCTTACAAGTTTGTGCTCTTCAGAAAGAAGGTCATCCATATTGTAATAATCTGGGTGTGTATATAAATCTGTTGCCATGAATAATCTGTTTTGTTTAAAATCTCTACAAATTTAATTAATTCTTGTTGATTTTTAACTTGCTTTTGTGTAGTCATTTGCAAAAGCCCATTATTTTTGTGCACTCTATGTTAAGCCGTATCATTTGTTTAAGTTTAGGATTGATGCTAACTTCAATGTTCAATGTTTCTTTTGGGCAGGAAGAATTTGAGTTGCAGCCTAGAACTGATCCTTATCCGAGCTTTGTTTTATATACATTGCTTTTTATGGTCGGACTCATATCGGCGGCTAAAGCAATTAAGCCTTCTCTTTTTACATCTCTTAGTACTGCAGTTTTTTCTAATGGATCACTAACTCAAAGTATGCAAGATGGTTTTTCTCCACTCAACTCGGGAGGAGTATTACTCTTACTTAATTATTTTCTTGCACTCTTAACGTGCACTTATCTAACGATTGATTATTACGATGAAGTGTTAATCCATTTATATTTGCCATTTTGCTACTTCTTTTTTATTCTTTTCTCCTTCTTTTTGGTCAGTTTTATAATTGGTAATTTTAAAGTGTTTGCAGAAAGCATTCAAAACCACTTCTTTTTTCATCAATTTTTAGGTTTACTTCTCCTTCCTTTATTGTTTTTGTGGATTTTAAACTATTCCTATACACCTTATTTTGTTATCATCTTTATTTTCTTACTCTTTGTAACTCAATTATATCGCTGGTTTAGGGGAGGAGTCTTTGCATTGTATCACGGAGTGAGGTGGTATTATTTTATTTTGTACTTTTGCACCCTAGAATTTATACCTATTGTTTCAATCATACGTTACTTGAGTTTTAGGTAAATAATTAAAACGATTAATACTACAAATTTTGAGTGTAAAGACAATTCTTGTATCTCAGCCGAAACCAGAGAACGATAAATCGCCTTATTTTGCTTTGGCTAAGAAGTATAATGTTAAAATAGATTTTCGCCCTTTTATTCATGTTGAAGGTATAGATAAACAAGAGTTTAGACAGGAGCGAATTGACTTTAAAGATTTTACCGCTGTAATTTTGACTTCTAAAACGGCAGTAGATCATTATTTTCGAATGGCGGAAGAGACGCGATTTGAGGTGCCAGATGATATGAAATACTTCTGTATTTCTGAAGCTGTTGCTTATTATTTACAAAAATATGTCACCTACAGAAAGCGCAAAATTTTTCATGGTAAACAAACCATGTTAGATTTAATAGACGCCATTAAAAAGCACAAAAAAGAACGGTTTTTACTTCCGTGTTCAGATATTTTGAGAGAATCAATTCCGACTACTTTAGAAGAAAATAGCATAGATTTCAAAAAAGCTACACTGTATAAAACGGTTTGTTCTGATTTATCAGACCTAGAAAATGTATACTATGATATGCTTGTTTTCTTTTCACCTTCAGGTATAGAGTCGTTACTCATAAATTTTCCAGACTTTAAACAAAACAATACGTTAATTGCAGCTTTTGGACCCACTACAGCTAAAGCAATTGTAGATAATAACTTGCGATTAGACGTTCATGCGCCTACACCAAATTCACCTTCTATGACCATGGCAATTGAAAACCATATTAAAGAAAGTAAAAAGAAAAAATAAATAACGTTAACTTAAAAAACCGTCTTAAGTTTACTTGAGGCGGTTTTTTGTGTCGAAAAATTGATCCTTACTAGCAAATTATAAAAAACAGCGGTTGAAAATAGCTACCGCTCATATTATAGTTATTTTTACATTGTATTATTGATGTTATGAGTGGAAAAAAAACGGTGAAAAAACCAGCAACATTTAACAA
Organism: Lishizhenia sp.; assembly: GCA_965656535.1. Taxonomy (GTDB): domain Bacteria; phylum Bacteroidota; class Bacteroidia; order Flavobacteriales_D; family Crocinitomicaceae; genus Lishizhenia. The sequence continues at coordinate 134,187 of CBFHKX010000001.1, read as the reverse complement.
AAAAACACGCTTTGTTTTAATCTTAGCGCTCTGGTTTGTAGCGTTAGTTCCTTTCTTCGGTATCCTATATTTGCGTTACTGGGTTACGGATGAGGAAGATTTACCTTCTCTAGCAATGCTAGAAAATCCACCAGAATTATTGGCAACCACTATTCTTGCCGATGACGGAAAAACAGCACTTGGTAAGTATTGGAAAATAAACAGAACTAGCGTTAGCTATAATGAAATTTCTCCTTATGTAATTTCTGCGCTTATTTCTACAGAAGATGAACGCTTTATGCAGCATAGTGGTATTGATGCAAAAGCCGTGGGTAGAGCCTTGGTTAACCTCGGGAAGAATGGTGGAGCCTCAACGATTTCGCAACAATTGGCCAAACTTATTTTTACGCTCAAACAAAGAGAAGACAAACGCACAGCTAAACTTACACAGAGTAAGGAGGATATTGAAAAAGCTGACGGCAAAAAAATGGGTGTTTTAGAGAAACGCTTGTACGAAAAAGTGCAAGAAAATATCATAGCACTTCGTTTAGAAAAAAGATATACCAAAGAAGAAATCATAACGATGTACCTAAATCAATTCGATTTCTTGTATAATGCAGTAGGAATTTCTTCTGCTTCGCGCGTTTACTTTAATTGCGAACCTAAAGATTTAACGCAAGAACAAGCAGCAATGTTAGTTGGGATGTGCAAAAACCCAGGATTATACAATCCATATAGTTTTAAAGTAAGAAATTATAGGAAAATAATAGCATCCAATAAAGGAATTGAAGAAAATCAAGTTGAGCAAGAAGAAATTAGAGAAAGATATAAGAAAGACTCGTTAAGAGCTGTGAACAGAAGAAATACAGTGCTCAAAAAATGGCTAGAGAATAGTTTGAAAGGTAACGAAGCCCTCACTGCTACGATTACGCAAGAAGAGTATAATGCCTTTACTGCGGTTAACTTAAAAACAGATTATCAGCCAGTTGATCACAAAGAAGGGATAGCTACATATTTTAGAGAGTCACTAAGAAAAGAAGTTCAAGATTTACTGTCTGAAAAAGACGAAAACGGAAACTTGAAAATTGCCAAAAAGAACGGAGAGCGTTTTAACATTTACGAAGACGGTCTGAAGATTTATACCTCTATAAATGTAAGAATGCAAAATCATGCAGAAAATGCAGTAAGAAGGCATTTGGGTGAAACGTTACAAAAAGAGTTTGATAAAAATAATAAACGGACAAAAAATTTTCCTTTTGATAATCGATTAAAAGAAGAACAAATCGAGAGAATAATGAACGGTGCTATTCGACGTTCTGAAAGATATAAAAGCGCAAAAGCTGGCGGACTATCAGAAAGCAAAATTGATCAAATATTTAACGAACCTGTAGAAATGAAAATCTTTTCGTGGCAAGGAGAGATAGATACTATTTTGAGTCCGCTAGATTCCATTAAGTACTATAAAGGTTTCTTGCATGCTGGATTAATATCTATTCAACCTCAAACAGGTTTTATAAAAGCATGGGTTGGCGGTACAGATATAGACCATTTTGCGTATGACCACGTTAAACAAGGACGAAGACAGGTAGGTTCAACCATAAAACCGTTTATTTATTCTGCTGGTATGCGCTTTGGAGTAATTACTCCATGTATGACAACACCAAATATTTCTTATTGTGTTGATGTTCAGAAAACGGCTGATCCAGATAAAATGACATCTTGGTGTCCTGGAAATTCTGGTGCTAAATTAAGCGGTGGTCCTGTAAGTTTCCGATCGGGTTTAGCTCAATCAATGAACAACGTAACAGTTGCAGTAATGGCTAGGATGGGAGGAACTGCTGGTCCGCAAGCCGTTAAGAAATTAATGCAAGATTTGAACATATCAATTCGAGACGAGGATGTTGTTCCTGCTATGTGTTTGGGTGTTATGGATTTATCACTATATGAAATGGTTGGTGCACAAAGTGCTTTCGTAAATAAAGGAATTTATAATCAGCCAACCGCCTTGTTAAGAATAGAGGATAGAAATGGTAATACAATTTACGAAGCACAACCAGAAAGTAAAGAAGCAATGAGTGATGATTTAGCCTATGCTACTTTAGATTTAATGAAAGGTGTAGTGCAGAGTGGAACAGGAGCCAGTTTACGTGGAAGTAGAACTTGGGGAGGAATTAAATATCCAACTGCAGGTAAAACAGGTACAACTCAGAATAACTCTGATGGTTGGTTCATGGGGTTAACGCCAGAATTAGTTACAGGTGTTTGGGTTGGAGCTGAAGATAGAGGAGTACGTTTTAGAAGTATGCTTTGGGGACAAGGAGCGAGAATGGCATTGCCTATTTACGGCTATTATATGCAAGAAGTGTATAAAGACCCTAAATTAAAAATAGCAACAGGAGATTTTGAAATTCCAGTCAATTATCAAAATTCTATGTATAATTGTAATAATCAGTCACAAGAAAACGCGCCTACCAACGAGGGCGGTCTTTTCGGTTTATAAGAGAATATGAATAAAGTAGTAAATAACGTAGAAGAAGCTTGCGAAGGTATTAAAGACAATATGACCCTAATGTTGGGTGGATTTGGTTTATGTGGAATTCCAGAGAATTCTATTGCAGAGCTTGTGAAAAAAGATGTAAAAGGCTTAACGTGTATTTCTAATAATGCCGGTGTAGATGATTTTGGCTTAGGTTTACTTCTGCAAGGTAAGCAGATTAAAAAGATGATTTCTTCTTACGTGGGCGAGAACGATGAGTTTGAAAGGCAAATGCTCTCTGGGGAGCTTGAGGTCGACTTAATACCCCAAGGCTCTTTAGCTGAAAGATGTAGAGCCGGAGGAGCAGGAATACCTGCATTTTTTACTCCAGCTGGATTCGGTACAGAGGTAGCTGAAGGGAAAGAAGTAAGAGAATTTAACGGAAAACCACACATTTTAGAGCATGCTTTAACTGCAGATTTTGCCATTGTAAAAGCTTGGAAAGGTGATACAGAAGGTAATTTAATTTTTAAAGCTACAGCGAAGAATTTTAATCCTATGATGGCTATGGCAGGTAAAATAACCATTGCCGAAGTTGAGGAGTTGGTTCCAGCTGGTGAGTTAGATCCTAATGAAATTCATACTCCAGGTATTTTTGTACAACGTATTTTTAAAGGAGAAACCTTTGAGAAAAGAATTGAGCAGCGCACTGTTCGTCAGAAATAAGAATTGAGTATTTTTAAAGGTATAAAAGCAGAGCAAGCGTTGTGGATAGGATGCACAACGCTTGTTTTTTTATACATTGTCATCAGAGCTATTTATAATCCGCTTTTTCATGACGAGGTGGCTACCTATTTTCATTTTGTTCAATCTGGCGAATATCTTCCACCGCAATCAGGGATAATTTGGGACGCAAACAACCATTTACTTAATAGCTTTTTTACAGAAATCGCGTATAACCTTTTTGGTAGTTCGTCTTTTGCTTTGCGCCTGCCAAACGTATTGAGTTTTCTCATTTACGCTTCGTCGATTGCAGTTTTAGCACGTTCAATAAACAACAAGGTAATACGAAATTTAGGTTTTATTGCATCAATTACGGTTGGCTATTTGGTAGAGTATTTTGCTTTGTGCAGAGGTTACGGTTTATCTATGGCTCTTTTTGCTTGCGCGCTAACCTATCTTTTCAAGTATGTATCTACCCAACAGAATAAACATTTAATTACACTATTGTTTGTGCTTTTTTTGGCGTGTATGGCAAACCTTACGTTAATTAATACATACGGACTAGTTCTTGTTTTACTGTTGTTTTTGTTTGCTTTAAATTATACTTCTTATAGTTTCAAAAAGCGCTGGTATTTTGTTGTAATTATTCTGTTAAGTATAGGTTTAATGTTATATCCTATCTATTTTTCTTTACAACTGAAAGCTACTGGAGCACTCTATTACGGGTCTAAAACTGGTTTGTGGGATGTCACAGGTAAAACGTTAACGGAACAAGTTTTTGGGACAACACACATAGTTTTCGGATTTTTATATTTGTTGCTCATTTTTGTTGCCGTATTTTTATTTTTTCGTGCACCAGTATCGTTTAAAACAAAGTTAAAATCACCTCTATTCTTAACGAGCTACTTTATTGTAGGAAATATACTAGCGATCTACTTTTTAGTTTTTTTTCTGGACGTAAACTTCCCAGAAGATAGAGCTGCGTTTTATTTTATTCCCTTATTTCTATTACTAACTCTTTTTGTTTTAGATCGGTTGATAAAGCTTAGCTATTTGTCTGCTATATTTTTATTCTTTCCTATTTATTTTCTGACTCAATTAAACATTCAAGGTAGTATTTTTAGTGCAGATGAGCGCGTTTCCGATACTTTACACAGCCTAATTCTTGAAGATAATTTAAAGCATCCAACCGTTGGAGCATATCAAACACATATTTTATGTTATAATTACTTAGAACAACGCTCAGGCAGAAAATCAAACTTTGCACAGCCCTATAAAGAAAATGATACGTTACAAGATTACCTCATAAATAAACGTAGTTTGGTAGATAGTGCATTGATTTTTCCGTTGTATAACTTAACGTATCAAAATCCAGAGACGGATGTTTGTCTTTTTAAGCGTAAAAAACGTGTGCAATTTGATTCAGGAAAGTCTTTTAAATTAAAAGATTCCGTTGTACAGTCAGAGTATTTCAATTTAATAGAAGACCGCATTTCTACTAAAACGCGTGCACTTAAATTAAACGTCGATTTAACTTTATTAACCCAGACACCTTATTTCAAAGGAAACCTAGTGTTTAGTGGTAGAGATAGTTTGAATAACGAAATTGAGTATCAATATATAAATATAGATTGGTTGTATGGAAGGCAAAGTAAGGAAAAGAAAATTAACCAGCGCTTTGTTGTAAATACTAAAAATATGCACCACTATATACTTTATTTATGGAATATCGATAAGGCAAGCACAAGTGCTAAAAACATTGAATTATTTATTGAGGAGCTGAACTAGACTTGTTTTATCTATGTTTTCATGTGGATTTTATTTAATTGCTGAAAAAAGTTGAATAGAAATACTATTTTAGCGTAGAATATCATTTTTATAGTATGGCTTTAGATAAAACAGGTATAGCAAAAAGGATTGCACAGGAACTAAGAGATGGTTGGTATGTCAATTTAGGAATTGGAATTCCCACTTTAGTTGCGAACTATATTCCAGAAGGAATTGAGGTAGAGTTTCAATCAGAAAATGGTATCTTAGGTATGGGTCCTTTCCCCTTTGACGGAGAAGAAGATGCAGATCTAATTAATGCTGGTAAACAAACTATAACCGCTACAAAAGGTGCCGTATATTTTGATTCTGCAACTAGTTTTGCAATGATTAGAGGGCAACATGTTCAGTTAACTGTTTTGGGTGCAATGGAAGTTGCTCAAAATGGTGATATAGCCAACTGGAAAATCCCAGGTAAAATGGTTAAAGGAATGGGTGGAGCAATGGATTTAGTTGCTTCCGCAGAGAATATTATTGTTGCTATGATGCACACCAACAAGCGCGGAGAATCTAAATTACTGAAAACATGTAGTTTGCCTTTAACCGGTGTAGGATGCGTTACACGTGTGGTAACCAACTTGGCTGTTTTAGAAATTAAAAACAATCAATTTCATTTAATAGAAAGAGCTCCAGGTGTTTCAGTTGAAGAAATTATTGCTGCTACAGAAGGAGACTTGGTTGTTCCAGAAACAGTGCCAGAAATGCAACTAGATTAATACAATATGATTCAGAAACTCTCTATTCTTATTCCAGCGTATAACGAGGAAAATACAATTAAATCTATTTTAGATAAAGTAGACGAGGTTGAGCTGAGCAATAATATTCAAAAAGAAATTGTAATTGTAAACGACTGCTCTACGGATAAAACGGTAGAAAATGTTGAACAGTATATGAAGGAAAATCCTGAAATGGATATACGTTTCTTTTCTCAGGCTAAAAACACGGGAAAAGGAGCTGCGATTAATAGAGCAATTAAAGAAGCTACAGGTGATTATATTATTGTTCAAGATGCGGATTTAGAATATGACCCACATGAGTATAATGCTTTGTTGAAACCTGTTTTTATGGACGATGCTGATGTTGTGTATGGCTCTCGATTTGTAGGCGCAAACCCACATCGTATTTTGTTTTATTGGCACTCGCGCGGAAATAAATTTCTTACGGGCTTATCAAATATGATGACCAACTTGAACCTTACAGATATGGAAACGTGTTATAAACTGATTAGAACTTCTATCGCTAAGGGAATAAATATCAAAGAAAACCGTTTTGGAATAGAACCAGAAATTACAGCTAAACTTGCTAAAATTAAGAGAATTAGAATCTACGAAGTAGGTATATCTTATTACGGAAGAACGTATGAAGAAGGCAAGAAGATTGGATGGAAAGATGGGTTTAGAGCAATTTATTGCATTTTTAAATATAGATTTTCTAAGTAGAATTTAAGGTAGATGGTATTTTCGTCTGTCGTTTTTATTCTCTTTTTTTTACCGATTTTTTTATCGCTTTACCATTTCACGCCAAGTAAATATAAAAATGCAGTTCTATTAGGCAGTAGTATCTTTTTCTATGCTTGGGGAGCTCCACTGTTCATATTTGTTCTCTTACTATCTACTGTTATCGATTTCTACTTGGTTGGACAACTTTATCGTGCAAGAGGAGCATTGAAAAAAAAATGGTTGATTGCTTCTTTGGTGATGAACCTAGGATTACTTGCCTACTTTAAATATGCCAACTTTTTTATAGAAAATCTAAACTTTTTTTTGAAACAAGTAGGAGTTGAATCCTTGAGTTGGACAAGTGTAGTGCTTCCAATCGGAATTTCTTTTTATACCTTTCAAACGCTTACGTATTCTATAGATGTTTATCGTAATAATGCCGTTCCACAAAAAAAATTGAGCAATTATGTCTTGTATATCATGCTGTTTCCACAAATGATTGCCGGTCCAATTGTACGATACAACACAATCGCTAAAGAATTAGAAGAACGACACCCGTCAGCTGACGATCGATTAATTGGTATATATCGTTTCTGTGTTGGACTTGCAAAGAAAGTATTAATTGCAAACGTTCTTGGTGCATATGTTGATCAGTACATGGGTACCGTTCAAGGTGGTTTTTTTGTGCCGGATAGCACGCTCACTGCATGGTTAATCATGTTGGCCTATACTTTTCAAATTTATTTCGATTTTTCTGGATATTCAGATATGGCAATTGGCTTAGGCAGAATACTTGGGTTTTCTTTTCCAGAAAATTTTAATATGCCCTATATTTCAAAAAGTATAACCGATTTTTGGCGTAGATGGCACATTACGTTGGGCGATTTTATGAAGAACTATTTGTATATTCCACTTGGTGGAAACAGAGGGAGTAAACGCTTACTGTATACGAATTTGGTGGTAGTATTTCTGCTTTCAGGTTTATGGCACGGTGCATCTTGGAATTTCGTACTCTGGGGCTGCTACCATGGTTTCTTTCTCGTAGTTGAACGGTTGTTTTTGCATAAGTTATATGTCAAAATAGGAAGTGTTTCTATTCTTATTACTTTTTTGATTGTAATGCATGGTTGGGTTATTTTTAAAATTGAAGATATCGGTGTTGCTTTTCAGTATGTGCAGAAGTTATGGGATTTTTCAAACGTGTACTCAGGCAATTATCAACTCCAGCTTCTGGTAACTTTATCGGTTGCATTCTTATTGTGTTTTGGAGCGCTAGTGCCTAAGATCAAAAAAGGGGTACAGTTTTACATGGCTAGTCAGTTCAATATAAAAACACATATTGTTCTGATTTTTAGTTCAGTTATACTTTACATATTAAGTCTTAGTTTTATATTGTCATCTAACTTTAATCCCTTTATTTATTATAGGTTTTAATGAAAGTATCAAACACATACATTAAAAGAGTGTTGTACATTATTGTTCTTCTTGGGATGCTTTTGCCTGCTTTTTTACATATTTTTAAGGTAGGAAATTACAAAGAATTAGGAGGTGTTTTTTTAAAAACACAACCAGTTTCTCTAACTTTAAATACAATTAAAACAGGTGCTTTTCAAGACTCTTTGCAAAATTATTTAAAAGACAACCTATTTGTTCGTGCTCCTTTTGTTCGTTTACGTAATCAATTCGACTTTTATCTATATGACACCTTGCATGCAGGTGATGTATACTATTTCGATGGTCAATTTTTTAGATTTTATATGTACAACTACTCAGACGAAATGGGTTTTGAAGGTTGGGACATTAACAAAGAGCGAATTCGAAAGCTAGAGGTTGTGAAAGACACGCTAGACAAATATAATACCGAGATATTATCGGTTATAACTCCTTCAAAAGGTCATTATTATAGAGATAAGGTGAAAAATGATTTTTTCAGGTCAAATAGATGGAGTAATCTTGCTGTGATTGACAGTCTTTACAATATGTCTAATTTAAATTACATCAATTTTGATGAATGGTTTTTACGGTTAAAAGATACTATAGTTAGACCATTGTTTGGTTCTGGAGGTATTCATTGGAACCAATTTGGTGCAACACTTGCTATGGATTCTGTGTTAAGGTTTTTAAGTAAAACAAAAATACAAGACAAGATTAATTTTCCCAGCTGGACATTATCCGATAAACATAAACAGCTGGATATGGATATGGATTTGTTGAATACTGCAAATCTGCTGTTTAAGTACAAAGATACATCACTGAGGATTGTTGAATTAAATAACGATACGCCCAAAAATGATTTGAAAGCAATTGTAAATAGCGATAGTTATTTTGATGTAATTTCTTGGACAAACCTAAGGCAAACGTATTTTGGTGTGAATTCTGAATACAGATATTATAATCGTGTGAATTATGATATAAATAGCTTGGAAATTCCTAAAACCAAACTCACAAAAGAAATGCTCATTAAACAAGACTTAATTCTCATTATGTACTCAATTCCAAACTTAACAGACTACAGTAGAGGTATGATTGATGAATTGTATGAGGCTGTTATCCAAGAATAAACAAGTCTTTCAAAGTTAAAAGTATGCAATATATCCAAAGTGTACTTTTCCTTCTCGCAAAAGTATAGGGTTGTCAAATTGTTTACCTAAAGCATAAGACAAGGAAAAGATTCCGATGTTTGTTCCAAAGCTAAAACCTAAACCAAAACCAAAAGGATTATCTTGATAATAATCTTCTGCATTGTTTTCGTAAAACGTTTGGTCGTAAAAGGCAAATGCATGCGAGTTTTTGTCAACTAAAAACCTATACTCAACCCGAGATAGGCTAAAAGTAGTCGCAAACAATTCTTCTTCATTAAATCCACGTTGCGAATTAAGTCCGCCAAATCGGTACAGCTCATTAAAAAATATCTCTTCAGCAAAGTAACTTGCTGTTTTGTTGTATAATCGTAAAATGTGTCTTTTTGCCAAGGGTATATACCAGTCTAACTCAATATCTATTTTATAGGTTGTTGTTTTGTTTGATGTGAGTGAGTCGAGCACGCGAGAATCTCTTAGTCCTACACTTCCTTTTGCGGCTATTATTAGACCTTTACTTGGGTTTGGAATATAATCTAACCTTCTTCTGTAAAGTCCTAATCCATAATTATTAACGCGTACATTGCTCAGGTTTGTACTTACATTTCCGCTATTTGCACCAGAGAGTAGGTTGGAAATATCTGCCTCATAAAACGCTTTTAAGTAGTTTCCTCCAGGTAAAAAATATTGTGTTCCAATTTGTGTTTTTGTAGTAAGAAAAGTGGAGTCTCTTTTATATAAATCAAATCCTGCATCTAGACCAAAAGGCGTGTTTAGCAGAAAGGGATAGTTTACCACTACATTTAATTGTTGTGTTTCAGGCTGTATACTTCTCCAATTAAAAGCTAATAGTTCTCCGCGTTTAAGCACATTTTGTAGTTTGAGTTGAATTTCTCCGGTTAACCTAGATTGAAAAGTGGTAGGATCTTGCTGTAGACCAATTATCCCATTAATATTACTAACAGGTACGCTTTCTACGTATAAATAAAGTTTTACCCCAGCTGGCGTAAATAACACTTCGTGTGGTTTTATTTCTTTAAGAAAGGGCAATTGCTGAATGCGATTAGATATTTGTTTAAGGCGCAATTCAGAATATGGATTGTCTTCTTTTATGTTGATATAATTAACGAGGTATTTTTTTGCAATACTTGAATCACCTTTTACAATAATTTCGTTAAAAATCATTTTTGGACCTTTGTTTACCTTGAGGCTTACATAGAGTTCGTTCTTTTCAAAATATGCATCGCTTAGCTTTAGGTTTGCAAATGGATACCCGTTATTTTCTGAGTAGGAAAGAGAAGTTTGTATGAGTTGTTTTAAGTCTTTACTATTGAAAGGGAGCTTTTGAATTAATTTCTCTGTCATTCCAGTAGACTCAAACAACCAGTTTTTGTCATCTTCTTGCAGATTGAGATGAATCTTTTCAAAAATTGATCCTTTGAAATAATAAATATGAGCGCCGGCTGTTGTCCACACAACAGAGTCAACATTTGCTAAAGCATACCCTTTCTCAATGTCGAAGAGTCGTTCCTCTTGCAGTCTTTTTAAAAGAGATAAAGAATCTTTGAACTCCTTTTTATACAAAAGATTAACTCGTTCTGGAGTATCGTTTTCAAAAGATACAATACGGGTTTTTTGCGCAAGTGTACTAAACGTAATTAGGAGAGATATGAAAAAGATTATTTTCAATTAGCGTATTTAAAAGGTGCTCAAAATACACGTTTTCAAGTTATTCACAAGCACGTGTAGTAAAATAAATAGATTCATTTTGCGTTTTATTTATATCTTTGAACCTCAAACAACAACGGATTAAAATTAAAAAGATTATGAAAAGACTATTTTCCTTCGCTATAATTGGAATGTTTTTGGCAGCAGTATTATCATCATGTGGAAGTTCTAAAGGTGCGCACTGCGATGCTTATGGAGATACTACCACATCTGTTGAAGAAAGCGATGTTGCTGCTCTTTAAGGAACATTTTTATTAAAACGAAGGTTACGAAAGTAACCTTTTTTTTGTGCTTATTTTTCTGCTAATAAAAGCTCCATGTGCTCCATCATTAGGTTTACATCTTCCGTTGAGGTACCATCATAAAAACCTTTACCCCGAATACGTAAATCTTGATCTACCAAAACAAAATTATTGGTATGTATAAAGTCTGATCCTGCATCTCCTAAATTTCTTGCTTCAGCGGGTTTAAGCACAAAAAACGAACGTCTAGCAACTTTATATAAGTCTTCTTTTTCACCCGTTAAAAAATGCCATTGACCTTTTTGTGCATTGTGTGCATCTGCATATTCTCGCAAAATATTACTTTTGTCATACTCTGGGTCTACCGTAAAACTTAAAATGGCAACATCTTTATTCCCCCTAAACTTTTCTTGTACACGCATCATCTCTTTAGTCATAATTGGACAAATTGTTCCGCAGGTTGTAAAAAAATACTCAGCAACAAATACCTTTCCTTTTACATCTTCTAAAGAAATCATTTCTTTGTATTGATTCTCAAAAGAAAATTTTCCAATTCTGTGTCCAACCCCAACCGTTTGTAAGTCTTCGGCTACAACTTCTTTGATTACATCTTTGGGTTGTATTACAGCTAATCTTTCTTTTTCTTGAGAATCCTTTGTCATCACGTATGCCGTGATTATACCTCCCACCAATATTATTACAATTACTAATAAACGCATACATACAAAGTTAAACGCTGATTCTTAATTTATAGAAGAAAAAAAGAAATAAATCACAAGTTTGATATTTATCAATACAAAAAATTGCAGATCTCAAGCAACCGAACTTGGTAAAAATACGTTTCTCTATAAATTACCTAAATCAGAACAATATATTAATCCACATCTAGCAACAGGTGTGGATTATATATTGTTTCATTCCTAAAACATGCTTCCTTTTTTGTTACTTTTGTTTACTATGTTAGTTAAAGTAATTAATACATCTAAGCACGCTTTACCCAAATATGAAACCACAGCTTCTGCGGGTGTAGATGTGCGCGCCAATCTAGATACGCCTATAAAATTAAAGGCTTTTGAACGAGTTTTGATAAAAACAGGCTTGTTTTTAGAAATCCCAGCTGGTTTTGAGGCGCAGGTTAGACCTAGATCTGGCTTAGCGCTTAAAAAAGGAATTACGGTTTTAAACGCTCCCGGAACTATAGACGCAGATTATAGAGGTGAGGTAGGCGTAATTTTAATTAATTTATCACAAGAGGATTTTGTGATAGAAGACGGAGAAAGAATAGCACAACTTGTTTTTGCTAAATTTGAACAAGCGCAGTGGAAAGAAACAGAAAGCCTTTCTGATACAGATAGAGGAGAAGGCGGTTTCGGTAGTACAGGCGTGAAATAAATAGAATATGAAAATTATTGTTCCAATGGCAGGGCGAGGATCTCGTCTTAGACCACATACATTAACAGTACCTAAACCACTTGTGCCTGTTGGAGGAAAACCAATTGTACATCGTTTAGTTGAAGATATTGCAGCTGTTTGCAGCGACCCAATAACAGAAATTGCCTTTGTAATTGGAGATTTTGGCTCTGCCGTAGAAAAAGAATTACTAGAAGTTGCAAAAAGTTTAGGTGCAAAGGGTTCTATTTATCATCAAACAGAACCGCTAGGAACCGCTCATGCTGTGCTTTGCGCAAAAGATAAGTTAGACGGACCAACAGTAGTTGCGTTTGCGGATACTTTATTTAAGGCAGATTTCAAAATTGATCCTGAATCAGACGGAATTTTATGGGTAAAACAAATCGAAGATCCTAGTGCTTTTGGTGTAATTAAAATGAATAGAGCAGGAAATATAATCGATTTCGTAGAGAAACCACAAACCTTTGTATCCGACCTTGCAATGATAGGTATTTATTACTTCAAAGAAGGTGCAGCCCTGAGAGAAGAATGTGAATACCTCATTGAAAACAAGGTGATTAAAGGTGGAGAATACCAATTGCCAGATGCGTTAAGACGTTTAACAGAAAAAGGCAAAAAATTTAAACCTGGAGAGGTTTCAGAATGGTTGGATTGCGGAAACAAGGTGGTAACAGTTCATACTAACCAGCGCGTTTTAGAATTTGATAGGGCGAGAAATAGAGAAATGATTTCACCGTCTTCTGTAGTGCACAACTCTGTGATTATTCCTCCGTGCTTTTTAGGAGATAATGTGGTAGTTAAAAATGCAGTTATTGGTCCGCATGTAAGTATTGGAGCCAACAGCAAAATTAGCGATAGTCGTATTTCAAATACCAATATACAATCTGGTACATTAATTTCTGGTGCAAATATTATAGATTCTATGATAGGAAATAATGTGCATTACAAAGGTAAGGCACGAGATTTGAGTATAGGAGATTATACAACCATTGATGAATGATTAAAGACTTAAAAATACTACTTGGAGTTCTTTTTCTATTTTGCATTGCAAGTTTCTCTTCCGTTGCCCAGAAAAGATATAAAAAGTCGAAAGAAAAAGAGATATTAGAGCAGTCGCGCGATGATGTTTTTGCTTTAACGCAAGATGACTTTCCTTATATAGAGCGTTTCCATGAAGCCTTACGACTAAAAATGGCTGGAAATACCGCAAAGGCAAAAAGTTTATTAAAAGCATGCTTAAAAGAACAGCCGAATGATGATGCTGTACTTTATGCTTTAAGTCAAATTAGTGCTAAAGACGGTATGCAAAGTGAAGCATTAAGCTATTTGTTAAGTGCTAAAGATGCAGATCCTGAGAATTTCCATTATGTACTAGAAGTTGCGCAAGCACAATTTGAAAAAGCTGATTTCGAAAGTGCAGCATTGAACTATCAAGTATTGGTAGAAAAAGAACCACGCAACGCAGAATTGATTTATAGCTATGCTCAAGCATTAGTCTTTTCTAGAAATTACAAAGAAGCAGTTGTAGCTTTAGGTAAAGTGCAGGATTTAATGGGTCAAATACCGGAGATTACCTTCATGAAAATTGAACTCCTTCAACAACTGAACAGAGCAGATGAAGTTGGGGCAGAGCTTTCGGCTTTGCGAGAAGCATTTCCAGATAACAGAGGAATCTTAAAAAAGATCATTCAGTTTTATCAAGAAAGCGGAGAGCAAGATAAATTAATTGCCATTTTAGAATCGGATGTTGCAGAAAATCCAACAAATATAAGTGCTCAGCTAATGCTTGCAGAGCATTATTACGCTACGCAACAATCAGAAAAGTTTGCCAGTAGTTTCTATGTTCTTATGCAAGATAAACAGGCCAGCTCCATTGCCAAGGCGAGTTTGTTAGAAACTGCAATGTTCCTTAACGCAGTGCCAAAAGACACTTTGGTAAAACAGGCTCTAGCTTTGAATGCTGGTAACACTACAGATTCAGAATTACAGGCTATTGTTGCTCCAATTTTACTTCAAAACGGAGCAGTAATTGAAGGATTATCATTACAACGCAAAGGCTTGGAACTAAATCCAAACAGTTACGAAGCGTGGAGAAATCTGTTGGCAACAGAGTTAAAATATGGTTTTTATAATTGGCTACAAGAGGATGCAGAAAAAGCATTAAGTATTTATCCAAATCTACCAGAAATGTATGCTTTTAGTGCAATTTCTGCTTTGTATTTGGGAGATAAGGAGCTGTGTGAAGAGCAAATAGAGCTAGGAGAAGAATTAATTGTTTCAGATATTAATGGACTCAACGCAGCTACTTTTTATATGGTGAGAGCTCGGTTAGCTTACGCAAAGAAAGCATATACGAAAGGGAATACAATGTATCAGAACGCTATAAAGGCAACAGATATAAATACGGGATTTATAATTGATTGGAGTGCGCAACGTGCTTTGGCCAATGTAGAGGTAGACAAGGCATACGCAAGTTTACAAAAAATGAAAGCAGAGGAGAAGAATTCTCTTGCTTACAGGTTAACATTGGCTCGAGTTTATTATCGTTTAGCAGAATATGAAGAATCGTCTGTTTTAATGACAGAAGTCTTAAAAGAAGTACCTAATTTTGCAAACGCATTGGATTTATATGGAGACGTATTATTTATGCAAAATAAAGTAGAACAAGCAGTTGCATTTTGGGAAAAAGCAAAAAAATTGAATACAAGTAATAAACAGATTAATAAAAAAATTGAAACAAGAAAAGTACATGAGCCAGTTTATTATTAAAGCCTTTTGTTTGGTTTGGATGGGTGCATTTCTTGTTGGATGTGGAAGTTCTAAAAATGAGTTTGGAAAGGAAAAACTTCCTAAAGTGAAGAGCCAAGAGCTTATCAATCGTTTATCTCAATTATCAAAACTAAAGCCTGAGTTTTTCTATTCTAAAATTAGTTCAAAATATGAAGACAGCGAGTACAATGTGTCTTTTAAAACAAATGTAAGAATGCGCAAAGATAGCGCACTAAACGCTTTTATTACTTTTGCTAGAATTCCTATTTACAACACGATGGTTACGCCAGATACACTGAAAATGGTAGATAAACGTGGGAAATGTTACACGGTAGAGTCTGTAAGCTATTTAAAAAAGACATTCGGTGTAGATTTTGAACATAAGAACATAGAAGAGTTTTTGTTGGGAATGCCAATCGGTTGGGACGACAATGAAAAGTATCACCAAATAAACGATCCCTACAACTATATCATTGCTAGTCATAATAAAAGACAATTAAAAAAAGCCGAAAAAGACAATGAAAAGGCAATCGACGTGTATATCAAATATTATTTGACGGACGATGCGAGAAACTTAAGCAAGATAATTATTGATAGTCCAACAGACACAACACACATAAAAGTAGATTTTTTAACCCGACAATTTATAGATGGTTATAGCGTGCCTAATAAAGCAGAAATTAGGGTAGAAACGCCTAATGATACTTTATTTATAGATTTGAATTACAATAAGGTAACGATAAATGAACCGAAAAAGTTATTTTTAGCTATACCTGAGAATTATGAGCAATGTAAGTAAAATAGTGATCCTATTGTTCCTTTTTGTAGGAATAGGTGCCTATTTTGCTCAAAAAGACTCTAGTCGTTTAAAGAAAGAACAGCAAAAATTAGAGCAACAAATTGCGTCTACCAAAGCGCTTTTAGAAACTTCTCAAAATAATACATCTGTATCTTTAAATCAATTAAACTTAATTAATCAGCAAATTAGAAACAGAGAAAGTTTGTTGCGTAATTATGATAATCAAATACGTACGGCCGAATTAAAAATTATAGAGAAGGGAAATAGCATAGCTGCATTGGACCAAAAAGTGGTTAAGCTAAAAGATCAGTACAAAAAATTATTGATTTATGCTTATAAGAAAAGAAGTAAATATTCTAAGTTAATGTACGTATTTAGCTCAAAATCAGTAGAAGAAGCTAGGAAAAGAAAATTATACTTAGACAAACTCGCAGAGATTCAGAAAAAACAGTTGCGCATCATAAAACAAAATCAACTTCTACTTTCTACAGAAATTCAAGAACTAAAAGAAGAAAAAACTAAAAAGCAGCAGTTACTCGATAAAAAGAAAGAAGAGCGCGCGGTTATTCTTTTAGAAAAGCAGAAACAACAAGAAATCTACGCAAAATTGAAGTCGGAAGAGACACTACTCCGCCAAGAACTAGCTCAAAAAGTAGAAGAGAAAAAAAGAGTAGAAGCGCGTATTAAAGCTGCTATACAGGCAGAGTTAATTGCCGAACAGAAGAGAATAGAAAAAGCAAGAAAAGAAGCTGAAAAGAAGCGATTAGCAGCAGAAAAAGCCAGAAAATTAAATACAACTACGGTTGCAGAAAAGGAAGATGTTCCTGCACCCTTTCTGACTACAAAAGAAGAAAATTTATTGGGTAAAAGTTTTCAATCAAATAGAGGTAGATTACCTTGGCCAGTTGAAAAAGGAACAGTTACTGAAAATTATGGTAAAAATCCGCATCCTACGCTTGTAAACGTTTACACCAATAACAATGGAGTAGATATTAGTACTCCGAAAAGTGCAACCGTTAGGTGTGTTTATGAAGGCGAAGTAACGAGCGTTCTAAATATATCTGGAGCGGGTAAAGTAGTTATCGTAAAACATGGGAACTTTAGAACGGTCTATGCTAATTTACAAGAGGTCTATGTTACAAAAGGCAGTGTATTAAGTACGAAGTCTCCGATAGGCTTGCTATTGCCAACCAAAACCGGAGAAGTATCTGTAGTACATTTCGAAATACATGAAGTAACAAGTACAGGCGGTATTGAAAGACATAATCCTAACCTTTGGATTGCGCAGTAGGGAGTTATAGACTCTATTAAGTATTGACTGTTTTAAATCTTATCAAGTAATCTAGCGAGTTTTTTAGTTTGCTCTTTTCGAGAGTAAAAATCTAAACCACTACGTTTTATATATTCTCAAAAACAACCTATTTGGTAGCGAATACCAATTTTTTCTTAAAGAATAAGCTTATCTCAAAATTCATTAACTCTTTTATCGGTTTGTTTATAACTAATTATTACTACCACATCCATCAATAATGTTAAGTTAACTCTTTTATTCTTAATTTTTTGGGTAAAAATGAAAGTGTAATTTGAATACTTTAATAAACAGGTCTTATCCTAAAGTATTTTTATAGCTGCTTACCAAAGATATAGGAATCATTATTTAACCTATAATTGTGCTTATATATTTAGCTAGTAGCTTGGTTTGGTATTCCCGTGAATACAAGGTGATGTTAGTTTCTAGTCTTAGACTATGTCTATTTTCCGGGTAATTGTTTATAACATTTTTCAGGTCTTCTACTGACTCAATAATATGAGAACCTGCAGAGCCATTTATTATTCCAGCCATTAGATCGTTGTCAGATTGAAAAAGTAAAACAGGAGTCGAAGTTGAAATATAGTCATAAAGCTTTACTGGAATACATCCATCCAAGTTATTATATTTAATTAATATTCCAAAGTCTGTTTTTTTTAAGATCTCTATTACTTTTTCTTTTGGTAATCTGGGTAATATTTCAACCTCTTTAATATGATGAAGTATTATGAGTTCTTTCAGTCTAGAATCATCATTGGAACCAATAAAAGTAAGTTTGACTTTAAATTTCATCTCTTCCAATTTTTTGAGAGAACTAAATAATAAAGATAAGTCTTGATAAGGATAAAGAGTTCCTACATATGTTAATTGTATAAAGTCTTTCTTTAGTTTTTCGTATTGAATAATTTTAGAATAACCATTTTTGATAATTTCAAATTTTTTAAGATTAATCTCTTGAATTCTTATTCCCCATTTTTCGGAAACTGTAATAAATGAATGAGCACTTTTTGTCCATTTGATTTCTGATTTTTTTTCTAAATTTCTTAAGAATAGCTCAAATGGATTTCGAGTTTTTCTTCTAAAATTTGATGTCCATTCATCTCTGTAATCTGCTATCCACGGAATTTTGTGTTTTATAGATATTTTTTGAGCAATAGCAAAAGCCTCAAAAGGTCTTCCACTAGCAATTATTAAATCAATCGTTTCTAGGTTTAAACTTTTCTCAGAATATTTAATGAAATTATGAAAATTTATATTTTTTGCGTCAGCATGTATTAGAATTTGATTAATGAATGTGAAGATCTTACGTATAATTAATGATACCTTTCCCTTTGAAAAATAATCCCGAAGTATTTTTTTTTTCCGAATATAATGTACTTCGTGATTTTCATACTTTTTGCAGTACGATAAATTCTCTTTTGGAGTGATTGTAATGTCTGTTTGATTTTTATCCCAAGTTCTTGTTAGTATTATTGGATAGTATCCAAATTTATTTAAGTTTTCAGCCCAAAACTGAGTCCTTTCGCCTCCTACAAAATTAGACGGAGGATAGAAGTAGGATATGATTAATATTTTCTTCAATTTCTTTTAAGTCTGTTTTTATAAAAACTAGTGAGTGCTAATTTTGTCTGTAAAAAAGAGGGGTGTATAAACCAAATATAAAACAATACAGGATATATTCTTAAAGCTAATAAAATGCTGCCATTCTTTCTTATTTCCGCAGTAGAGTATGTTATAAGATTGAATTTACGTAAAATGTAAGCGAATGTTTCTTTAAATGCATTCCCATTTCCGATAATTTTGTGATGAACATTATCGCCTGTCTTAATTCTTTTATAAAAAAGTGTTTCATTTGAATGTTCTACATAATTTCCTTTGGTCAAATAATAACACAGTGTAGGGTAGATATTGTTATACGGTGTATTCTTGTTAATCCACCACCATGTAGGGAATTTTACTTCTAATATATGTGCTCTTTTAAATAATCCATAACCAAAACCGTCGTCTGCATCCTTGATGAAATTTCGAAGTCTTTTTACAGGTGATTTCTGTGAATATTTTGGTTTAGATATAGATTTTAACGAATTGTTTCTCTCATCAATTAAATCGTACTTGCAAAAAGCTACAATGCTATCTTTATTTTGTTCTAGTAGTTTTACTAAATTTCTTAAAAAATTAGGGTGCCATAAATCGTCATCTGCTGCCCACATGAAATATGTATTATTAGATTTTTCTAACAAAAACTGCATGTTCTTTGAGATTCCTAAATTATTTGTCTGGCGTATATAAATAATACGATCATCTAACGCAGCATATTTTTTGCAAATTTCATCACTCCCATCTGTTGAGCCATCATCTGAAATAACCAGTTGAAAATCTATGAAAGATTGTTTGAGTATAGATTTTATAGATTGCTCTATGAATTCTATATCATTGAAAACTGGCATGCCGATAGTAACCTTTTTCATTGGGAATTAAGCGTTTTTTTTGTTAAAACCTGAATATATTTTTTCAATTTCCTTTTTACTCTCGTTTTCATTTTCTTTTTTACTAAAATATATTTGTGTTTTCCGTAGTGTTGGTATCCAATGGGTTGTTTTTTACCATAGAACACAAATGCTGGTACGTTAATTCCTGATGCTATAGTTGCAGCTCCAGAAGTTAGGCAGTAGAACTTTTTTACAGAATAAATAAGATCGCAAAAGTCCATTAGTGTAGGCGTCTCAATATATTTAGTTTTGTTACCGGGAACAAAAAAAATTTTACCCTTTCTTAATTTCATAATTGCATCAAAACGAATGTTATTTTTTTGGATGTAGTGCATGAAATCTTCAGGAGTTGTATCTCCAATCCACGAAAGATAATTTGGATCGTATACCGACAATTTTGTAAATGCTGTAATAATTTTTGGTTGGTAATAAATTTTCGGTTGATTTTGTGTGAGACCATTATCCAGACCGAATTTAACCATTATTACATCAAGTAAATTACGTTCAGTACATACTTCATTAATTATATCCGTTATATCAAAACCTGTACCTGGTTTATTTGTATATCCATCAATATACGGGTTAATATCCCAAACAAACTCTTTGTAGGCATCAAACTTTATTTCGGACTTATTTGATATGTATACTTTGTCATACCTATAAATTGTTTTCGCTATCTCGGGCAAGTGTGAATGGAATAATTGATCACCCAAGCCAGAGTTTTTGATTTCAATAATGAGTGTTTTTTCGGTCATCTTAGGGATAAAAATAGAACTAATCTATCAGTTTTTGTTATACTTCTTGAGCTTTAATAGATTTTTGCTGCTTGGTCTGTATTTTTTAGAATATTGAAATGGAATCGATAGTATATTTGGTATCAAGACTATCTTTAATTTTAGATTTTTCACATTGTCTTTAACGTATGTTTGGTCTATAAAAAACATAAACACGAGATTTGTTAAGGCCGTGGTAAATGAAATAATTAATAGTAGTAGATATCCTGAGTATCCTCGAGTTTTCAAGAAAAGTAAGTATTTTGAAGCAATTGATTGTTGGAAAGCCAAGTCTTTAGAGTTAATTGAACCATTGTTCTTATGTATAATAAATTCATCCTCAAGTGTAATAATTTTGTAACCATGCTTGAGAATTCGATTACATAGTTCTATTTCTTCAGAATATAGAAAAAAGTTGGGATCGAACGCTCCACAATTTCGAATGACGTCTTTTTTTAACATCATGAATGAACCCATAATTGCATTTTGCTCACATTTTAAGTTGGGGAAAACTTTATTTATAATCAGGTTCTTATTTAATTCATACTTATAGCAAGCGATTGTACTTGTATAGTTTTGTTTTGTTAAGTCTTCATTCATAATTTGACAGCCCACTAATCCTATTTTCTTATTGTTATTTAGTGTCTCTATTGCTCTTAATGCAGTCTTCCTATTGAAAATTGCATCTGAATTTAAAAGTAGAATATGATTGCCGTTTGCCTTATGAATACCTATATTGCAAGCCCTACCAAAGCCTTCATTTTTGCTATTCTTAACCCAGATAAGGTTAGGGAAGCTACCTTTCAAAACTTCGCATGCTTGATCTTGTGAATTATTGTCAATAACTATTACTTCAATATCTTGTATACTGTTGTTAAAAATGCTTGATAGACACCTCTTGGTTAATTCAAGCGTTTTATAATGTACTATTACGACAGAAAGTTGTGTCATAATAGAGCCGTTTTTGACGTATACATTTTTAACTCATTCAAAAATTCTTGATATGTTTTAAGGTTGAGCAGATTGTTTCTATTTCTTTCTAAATACGAGTAATCAAAAAAGATATTTTCTTCAAGAGTTGGTGCATTTTTGAAAATAATATTTTTAGACAATATACCAACGCCCCAATCGGCATCAACGCAGCAAGCGTTCATTTTTTGTTTAGCATCTACGTAAGCTTTCCAAGTAGTACCATTCCATGCTTTCCCAGCTGGAGATAATGTAAATTCATATCTTTCCCTCGCATGCCATTCTGTGGGTGGATTACAGTCGTGTAAAACGATAAATCCATTGGGGGATAAATGAGTTAAACTATTTTCAATGTCCTTTTTTACTTGATCAGCTGTGTGCAATCCATCTATAAAAATGACATCAAAAGACTTTTTTACTTCTTTTAGGTTTAAATGTTCAAAAAAATCATCACTGGTAAGTTTAAAATCTACTGGGTTGGAATGGAATTCAATACCTGGATCTACACTCGTTTTATACTTTGCATTAATTTTATTGAAATTGTCATTAGGGTTTCTAACTCCTATTTCCAAGTAATTACATTCAATAAATAACTTTGTTATATCATTAATTATTTTGGTTCTATTCGGTGTTTTAGCACTCTCGTTCTTGGATTTCTGTAGAGCATTTTTGTAAAATTCGTCATTTATATATTTTAAACCATGTTTATATATTTCTTTTATTTTTCGGATCTTTCCAATCATTATTTTAATTTTTTCGAACTGTCTTTTTACAAATGATGGCACTCAAATTTTCCAAAAACAACACCGTAGTTATAGTCTCCGTGTTTGGCTAAATTGCTTTCGTTGTCTATTATATTAAAGTTACAAATGACATCAGCTCTATCAATTTGTTCTACGCGCGGTTTGTGGATGAACGTTTCTAAATAGTAGCTTCCTCTGACTAGCTGTTGCGGGTTAATTTTTAATTGTATTTTTTCTGATAATTTCTCTGTTTCTATAGAAAAAACTGGCTTTCCAGTTTTATCTTTTATAGTTACAAACACGCAGTAACCTTCATGCTCAGTGCCTAAGCCTAAATAGAAATTTATAGAAATTGACTCTGAGATCGTAAAATTATTCGACTTTGTTTGAGCAGAATCAACAAGTTCAATCCGTTTATAGAATGCTATATTATTTATATGTAGTTTTTTTGGCTCATAAGTATTCGTCATGTTTGTTGTTAAGTAGGAAGTAATACAAGTATCTATGTTTTTGAAACTTTCGGTTTTACCATTTTGTATAAGTATGCCTGAGTTACAAAGAACACTAACCGCCCCCAAATCATGACTTACAAAAATCACTGTCCTACCCTCCTTTGCAACGTCTTCCATCTTACCCAAACACTTCTTCTGGAACTCTGCATCTCCAACGGCAAGTACTTCATCGATAATAAGTATTTCAGGTTCTAGGTGGGCAGCTACGGCAAATGCTAAGCGCACGTACATTCCGGAAGAATAATGTTTAACTGGAGTATCAATGAATTGTTTAACTCCTGAGAATTCTACGATTTCATCAAATTTTGCTTTGACCTCTTTGCGCGTCATTCCTAAGATTGTTCCATTAAGGTAAATGTTTTCTCTGCCCGTTAATTCTGGGTGAAAACCAGTACCAACCTCTAGTAAAGAAGCAACTCTTCCGTTTATTTCTATTCTACCTTCGGTAGGTTTTGTTATCTGAGAAAGTACTTTTAAAAGTGTTGATTTACCAGCACCATTTTTTCCAATAATGCCCACTACTTCGCCTTTTTTTATTTCGAAGTTTACATCTTTTAACGCCCAGAAGTCCTTACCCTTTTGGGCAGAACTTTTAAATGCGCCAGCAAGCGTAGAACGTAGACTACTGTCTTTTTCTTTGCCGATGGTATATTTTTTACCAAGACCCGTAACTTTTATAGCAATGTTATCTTCCATTATACAAAATCTGCCATTTGATCTTCTACCTTCTTAAAATAGATTAAGCCTGTAATAAAGATAATGAATACTACTCCAAAAGAAATATACATCATGCTACCTGGAGGGGTTCCTCCAAAAATTGACCATCTAAAACCTTGCACAACTCCTGCCATGGGGTTTAAATAGTAAAAGGCCATTGCCGTAGTACCTAATCGGTTAGATGCTTCTGTAACAGGATAGGCTACAGGTGTAATGTATAAACCAAGTTGCACCATAAAGGGTACAATATGTTGAAAATCTCTAAATCTAACAGTTAATGCACTTAGCCAAACACCAACTCCAAGCGCTGCTATCATTCCAATAGCAATAAATATGGGAGCCATCCAAATGTTAGTTGAGGGAGCAACTCCGTAATAAATCATTAGCACAATTAATATGATTAGCGTAATTCCAAAATCAATTAAACCAACAACAGCTTTAGAAAGTGGAACAATAAGTCGGGGAAAATATATTTTTTTAATCATACCCTGACTCTGAATAATTGAATTACCAGAGTTACTCATCACGAAAGAAAAATAGGTCCAAACACTTAACCCAGAAATGGTAAAAAGCAAGTGTGGAATTTCTCCTGTTTGCACATTAGCAAAAGTGTTAAAAACCAAACTAAGAATTAATAATGTAACCACTGGTTGAATGAAGGCCCAAAGAAAACCAACTGTTGTTTGCGCATAGCGTACTCTAAAATCTCTCCAAGATAAGGTTAGAAATAAATCTTTATATCTTAATATCTCCTTAAAATCGGGGAAAATTGTTTTGGAATTAGCGTCTATTATTTTTTTCACAGTTTGCAGTAATAAGCCTAACAAATATAGCACTTTGGTACAGAAACTGAAAACTTACCTTAGGTTTTGCTTTTTTAACTTCTTTACACACAAATTAGATTCCTTATCTTTGCACTCTTAAATGGAAAAACCAAGAAGAATACTGTTTTTAGATATGATGCGCATGGTTGCCTTGTTTATGATGATTCAAGGGCACACACTTTATGCATTTATTGAAGAAGAAATGAGGGATGGTGGTACTGCTTTCTTTTCTATTTGGCGCAGTCTAAGAGGATTTACAGCACCTTTTTTTCTTTTTATAACAGGTGCGGTTTTTATGTTTCTCTTGCTAAAGAACCACACTGAAAATAAAATAAACCCACGAATTAAGATTGCTTTGAGACGCGTGCTGACCCTTTTCTTTTGGGCATATTTCTTAAACTTTAATTTTGATATTTTTAGATACGGTTTACAAGATGGCTATTTGATTCAGCTTTACAGGGTTGATGTTTTACATGTTATCGGAACAGGGTTGTGTTTGATGTTGCTAACTTATAGCCTTTATTCTTCTAGAAAAGTACTATTTCTTCCCTTTTTGATCATCTTATTTGTGCTTCCCATGTATTTAAATTGGATGGTAACAGGTGTAGATTTTTCAGAAGATTTACCTAATTTTCTCAGGCCATATATAAATGAAACAAACGTAGATACAATGTTTCCGCTTGTACCTTGGTTATCCTACATAATGGGTGGAGCGATTTTAGGAGTTTTTATTTTTACCAAACAAAGAAAAGAAGGCTACGAGAAAACACTGTGGATTTACCTTCTGCTAACAGGATCCGTTTTTTATCTTATTAGTATGGTAGGAGATAGTTTTGAGCGCTACTATTTTGGAGAAAGCTTTTTTTGGACGAAAAGTCCGAATCTTGTTTTTTACAGAATGGGTTGTGTAATTATCTTCGGAGGCTTAATGGCTCTTTTCGCCTTGAGAATAAATACCTTACCAAAGTTGTTAAGACAAATGAGTCAGAATACACTCTGGCTTTATATCTCTCATCTACTTATTATTTATTCTGTTGGCAAACCATTGATATATACAATTTATGGTGAGCACCATCGATTTGGGATTATGGGTGCTTTACTTATTGTTATGATTATGTTTGCGCTTATGGTAGCACAGACAAAGTTTATTGTTTGGAAAAATAAAAAAGGAGGATACGGAAGTTTATTGCGTTTTAGAAATTATACAGAAAGAGAATAATACCTTTTTTCATAAAAAAGAGAGAAGCTCTTTTGGAACTCCTCTCTTTTTCTACTACTACTTATGAAACCTAAATCTTTGTTGCTATATAAAATTTAGACTTTTCCTTTGTTTTAATGACACTTACCGTGCTAAAGGTTACATTCTAAACGTTTTAGGATTCAGGTTGTTTTATTTTTTGTCACAAAATATGTTAATTAAAAATTATCAAAATCGGGTTGTCGCATGGTTACAAATGATTTTAAAACAACTTCGCCAATGTTGGGAACTGTAACGTGTATGAGATACGTTCCGGATGCGACAGGTATGTCTTCAACATTTCTTAAATTCCAATCTTGGAATGTAAGTGGATTATCTTTTTGAAAGGTTCTAATTAGTTTTCCAGATAAGTTATATATTCTCATCGTACAACGCTCTGGTAAATTTGTAATTTTAATGCGCGTATCTAATCTGCCGTTTTCATACTCAGAAAATGCATTGTATGGATTTGGGACAACATTGATTTCCGTAAGCACCTCAGATAAGATATCAGAACGGTTAAACTCAGTAATATAGTTTTTTGTTGAAAAACCATAAAGTGGTAAAGCATTATTTTCTCCAGTAGCAGTGTATACTTCATACTTTCTATTTACGCGTAATTTAATACGTACGTCAGAATCTAATAAATTAGTGCCTGGTGCTAAGATGGGATAAAGCACCCACATACAACTTCTGTATAGTTGTGTAACATCTATTTGATTTAAGTTGTTTTGATTGAGTGTTGAGGTGAATTTGCTTAAATCTCCGTTGTAGTATGTGGTGCCGTTATTGTACTCATCTGCAGAAAAAACATAGATTGTATGCATTCCGCCCAATTTAGGTGCATTTGCCGAGTTAAATAGATTGGAGGTAGGATTCCATTTCATATCTGCACCATTTTCTCCAGATAAGAAAGAGTTTTCTCCAAATGCGATGTTTAATCTCTTTCCAGACTCAAGGTCTATAGCGTATCCTGGGAAGTAACTACAGCCAAATTCTCCTTGAATTTCGTTTCCATCAATGTCTAAAGACGCACTATTTCTCAATACAAAAGAGGTACCTTGGTTTTGATTTAATTGGTAGTCTCTACCCGTTTCAATTACAGCAGCTTTTGTCCATTTGCTCTTATCTTTGGTAATTACAAGGTCTATGCTTTTTGTTAACCCAACCTGTGAAGTGCTTATACTTGAATTAATTGTTGCACTATCTAGAGCACCTTTTAAATCTCCAACAGGCATTCCTGTGAGCTGATATCCAACTAAACCATAAGGAGAAACGGTTCCGTTTAATAATTGAGGATAGGTTTTTTCATCGTCAATAGAGCTTCTGTCGTTAAAATTGCAAGGATTAAAGTCGCCCAAACTCGGATTGCACTCATCCGCCGTTGCTTGAAATGTACCAGAGCGAATCCAATTGTTATAAAAATAAGCATCGTTATC
This sequence comes from Lishizhenia sp., assembly GCA_965656535.1. Taxonomy (GTDB): domain Bacteria; phylum Bacteroidota; class Bacteroidia; order Flavobacteriales_D; family Crocinitomicaceae; genus Lishizhenia. The sequence goes on along the minus strand of CBFHKX010000001.1, from coordinate 107,204 downwards.
TTCTAGTCCAGTTAACCATTGTTTACTAGAATCTGCAAACTCAATTGATGCATCTAGTGGAGCTGTATATTTAATATTAGGTCCTTGTAGAACATAATCCGTTTGTTCTAAGGTGATGGATATACCCCATTCAGGAATGATTTGCTCGTTAAAGATATTTATGGTCTGATCTGATGTGATTGAATCTCCAGAGATTAATTCATATAATGTCCAGCTTGCATCATCTAACCTTCCGTTTTGATCTTCATAGAATTTCAATTTAAAATCGCCATTTTTAATATTTAGCGGATCGATAACTTTTACTGAAATTGGCCCACCATTTGGAGCATAAGTAAGTTCGTTAATACTTCCATTTTCTATTATTTGCTTTTCGCTTTCTTCACTAATTTCGAGCACTCTACCACCATTTCCGGCTCCATCAATACGTGTAATTGGAAACTCAAATCCATACCCTACATTGCTAAAGGTTCCATTGGCTTCTGGTGAAGGAGAGTGCGGAATAACCTCTAAGGCTCTAACTTCTCCAATAGGAGCTTTTCTAGAAGATAAATAAGGTTTTTGTTGTCCGTCTATACTATTTGGATCACTAGGATCATAGGTTTTATAGTTGTTGTGTGCATAAGATATAGCCATGTAATAATAGCGTTTGAAATTCACTAGCTTTTTATCCGTTCCTGTTGCAAAAGCATCTTGAGTAAGTGAAACACTGTGCCTAATTCCGGTGTTTTCTCCGTCTACTTTTAAGCTAGGAACTGCAATCTGAAGTTGTTCATTAAATTCGTAGTTAATGAGTTTGGAAACGGAGTCTTTTATGTCACACTGAAAAACTAATCTAGCTTTGTCAATATCACTCAAGTCAGAAACTGATATATCTTTTCCAGACAATTGAAATACTTGATATCCTTGAAATCTATAGATTCTATCAATATCTTCATCTCCTACAATAAAAGGGTCTTTTTCTTCGTAATCCTCATTCTTATTATTAGAGTTATTTGGATTAGATAGCATTAAGATTACTTCATTTTCTAACTCTTGAGCAGTTAAATCTGGGGCGTGTGGACCATCGATTACACGAAAACAGTTTTCAAATAAGGCTTGCGCTTTATCATCTGCTATTCTTAAGGTTTCAACAGATGCAAAAGGGTCAGATTCTCCGCTGCGCGACCAAACTACGCCTATGGTTATATTGTTTACGGCGCCCGGCTTTAGAACAAATGGTCCTGCACTTTGAGCAAATCTTCTGTCGAAGGGTTGGTTTCCTGCTGTCTGTTCTGTCCATTCAGGTTGCGGAACACCACCGGTTCCCCAGCCTAACGGGTCTGTATCTCCTGGGAACATAAAATCTGCTTCTATGGCAGGGTTTCCTCCTCCAGAGGTATGGCCATTTCCTCCGTATAAAAAACGAGTTCCGTCTTTCCAAAAACCACTTAAATAATTGTAATAGTCAACCGCATTAATAGGATCAGTTGTATTTATATCAGCGCTTCCTCCGGTATTGTTATAATACAAAAACCTGCGCATTCCAAATCTTTCATTATCTATAATACCATCTCCGTAGCCTATTCCATTTAATGCTTCATTGGGTCCTATTCCGAAAGCGTTATCGATGCCATCATCGTCTTGATAAGGTCCTTCAAAGAAATCTACACCAACGGCAGCTGGCTGATTACCGTACCCTAGAAAACCGCCTTCGTCTGCATCAAATGCAGTTCCATTGTAGGAGTATCCCAGACCTCTTGATACATCGCAGCCTACGTAATCATCAAAGGGCCCGCCTAGAGCAACATCTACCATTGCCCCAAAATAGGTGTCTTGTAAAGTTTGTGTACTTCTATTGATAAGCTCGTAATTGTAGAAAGTCATATTATTAATCTGGTCATTTGTAGCAAATGCAAATGCTTGCGCTCTTATTTCCATTCCAATTGGGTCTCCACCAGTTTCTGTATGGATATTTCCTTTATCATTTATAACCCACCATAAGTTTTCGTCTCCAAAAACAGTTACGGTTCTATCGGATCTACAGTTAATGTTATTTTCTAAATCATACCATGGATAATCACCTTTTGTCCAATCGTAGTTTCCATCTTCGTCTCTATCAAAGAAAGGAGCCAAGTAATAGTCTTGTCCAATAGACGGATCGCCATGGGCAGGCCAATCTTTTATAAATAAAGGAATTTCGTAATTTGGAAACAAAGAACTCTGTAAACTGGTTCCGTTTTGTTGATCAAGTAAGCCTGTTGTAAACCAAGCATCAAACTCGCGCACCTCATCTTGATTAGAATAAAAGTGTTTGTCGTATTTCTGGCATTGTTCCGAGTCGATAGTTGCATTTCCAATAGATAGTGGGCCCGTCCAGTAGTCATTACCATTTCTATAACGCAAGGCTGCAAGTTTCAATTGTCCGTTTACATCTTTACCACCTAACCAAAGTGCTGAGGCGAAAAGTGCCATGATTCCCGAGCCTTTTGGGACTTCGTATTGACTAAAATTTTGACCTTGTATCTGCCAAAGATTTCCTGCAGTATGGATAAGTGCAGAAACATTATTTAATTCTAAAAAGGTAGATGTATTGGCTGGCGGACAAGATCCGGCTTTTACTTGTAGATTGTTAATTTCTACCGTTTCAGATCCCATGTAAGGTTGTGCAAAAACCAAAAAAGGCAAGAACAGGGCAATACATCCAAGTTTTTTCATAGCAATACTTTAGTACTGCTAAAGTAAAGCAATTAAGTAATAAAAGAAAACGATTGAATTACATTATTAGAGTAATTCTACAAATCTAACCAATAGCTGCTGTATGTTTAAATATGCACTAAATGAGAGTTCTTCGTAGGTGTCAAAAATATCGTGATAATGCTTGTTAGCGCCCATGGTGTAAATGAAAAAAGCCGGCACACCTTTTTGTGAAAAGTAATAATGATCCGAGTTGGCAGTTGGACCTCTTTTTTTGATTTTCGATAAGAAGTTTTCTTCTTTATTGAGCTTGTCTAATACTTCAAATTCTTTTTTATGTTCGGTCGCATTTACAACTGTAATACCTTCTTCTCCTGAGCCCATAATATCTAGATTTAGGAGAAGTTTGATTTTCTTTAGTTTAAAAAATGGATGATTCACAAAGTATTCAGAGCCAACAAGGCCTGCTTCTTCGCCTGCAAATGCAATAAAAACAAGATTGTATTTAGAAGGGTTCTCTTTAAAATATTGTGCAAGTGTAACGAGCATAGTTGTACCAGACGCATTGTCATTTGCTCCAGGGAAATAGGTGTTTTCGCCCATTCTTCCTAGGTGATCATAGTGGGCTGTAAAAACGATGGTTTTGGCACATTTTCTTTTTGCTGGTAGGTGTGCAATTACATTTTTAGAGGTGTGCTTTACAAATTCAGCTTCGATATTTACTCTAAAAACAGCACCCTCTTTATAGATAGAGTCTTGTACAATTAATATTGGATGTTTAGCTTGTTTTCTACCAACTGACCAAGTGAATTTTTGGTGAGTTAAAAAAACTACAGGAGCAAAGTCTGATAAACCAATAAGAGATGCCATCATCTCTTGTTCTGTTGTTGCAGACATGTTTCGCGTATCAATTAAAAACGTATTTTTTTTCTCAGATTGTACAATTTCAAAAACCGCTTGTATTTGTTTTTTATCTGTTAACATTAGAGAATCTAAAATGGCAGGTACTAATTGCCCATCAAATCCGGAAGAAGTACTGTGTACGATAAAATGTTTGCCTGGTATTAACTCTTTATTATTGTATTCAACAGATAATGAACCAGGAAACGTATTTACATCAAGATCAAAAGTTTGGAAAAAACTATCTTTTATAGGAGTTAGGCCTACTTTTTTAAATTCATCTGCGAGAAATTCGGCAGCAATATTATCGCCATTCTTTACATATCCTCTTCCGTGAAAAGAAGGTGAGCAAAGTACTTCGGTTATTCTTTTAGCTTCGGTAAGCTGACCAAAACAGGTAGTAGAAATAAGGAATAAAAGCAGTTGTAATTTATGCATATCTACGTTCTACTTTTCGAACAAACTCTTCTACAATTTCTTGTTCTAAATCCCACTCATTTGATACTGCTATTTCACTTAGCTTTTGTCTAGCCATTTCGGGGGTAGACTGCGTGTCTAAAATCTCAATTGCTTTATTAAAGAAATCAGAATTTCCGTTGAAAAGGTCATTTATAACCTGCATTTTTTCATTTAATCCAAAGGCACCTTTTAGCGTGTCTATTTTACTTGCACTCATTTTTCCGAGGAAAGAGTCGTCTTCTGATTTTGCAAAACGTTCGTGAAACGAAGCATACTTTTCTTCATCTATCTGTTCTAAAATAGAAGATTGCTTTTCAATAATTTTTTGTGATTCTGGCTCAGGTTGTTGCTCTTGTTTTATTTCTGGATTAAATGCGTTTTCTTTTCTATCTATTTGAGTGGGCTTCTCAGAATCAAAAATAGAGAAGTCTATCTCTGGATTTTCTACACTTGGATTTGAAAAGTCAAACCCAACTTCTTCTTGGCTTTTTGTAGGTTCTTCAATTTGCTCAACTGCTTCTTCACTCACCACGTTTTTAGCTGAACGCTTTTTTTCGTATACACTTTGTTCAATAGCTTTGTATTGAATAACAACCATTTTCTCGTGCAATTCTCTAGAAAGCTGAACCATCTCCTTTAAGTCAAATTCACTTAAATTTCCTGTTTCTAAGTCTTTATTTAATTCAACTAATCGTGCTACTATTTCTGATTGTGTATTTGCCATATTTCTAAACTAAAAATGAGGTAAAACCTCTTGAATTTTCAACAATTTGTAAGATTTACTAACGCAGTCGTACTTACGTCGCTAAAATTACCCAATTTAGCAACCAAAGTTACGGTGTTTTTCCACACAACGAAAACAAAATTCTTCTATTTTTAAGGAAGCTATTGTTGATATCGTACACATTTAATGAAAAATAGTTTATGTTTTTAGAGCAATTTCCTGAAGAGGGAAAAAGTCACGGTTGGTTAGAAGTAGTTTGCGGTTCTATGTTTTCAGGCAAAACCGAAGAACTTATACGTCGGTTAAGACGGGCAGAGTTTGCTAATCAAAGTTTTTTGCTTTTTAAACCAAAATTAGATAATCGATATAGCGATGATCAAATCATATCTCATGCCGGTGATCAGTTCGACGCGATAAACATTGAAAATCCTGCTCAAATATTAACCTATTGGACAGAACAGAAAGTGGTTGCCATTGATGAGGTTCAATTTTTTGATACTACTATTTTGGATGTGGTTAGTGAGCTTGCATCAAAAGGTGTGCGGGTTATTTGTGCAGGACTGGATATGGATTATAAAGGTAAGCCCTTTGGTCCGGTGCCATACTTAATGGCAGCAGCAGAATACATTACGAAAGTGCATGCAATTTGTGTATCTTGTGGTAATTTAGCACAGTTTTCGCATAGAACGGTTAAAGAAGACAGCCAAGTACTACTTGGAGCGGTTGAGAAATACAAACCTTTGTGTAGAAATTGTTATAATAAAATAGAGCATTGAAGTTAAAACTAACACATCAGGAATTTTCATTACTTATTGAAGCAGAAACACTTCAAATTAATGAGGGGATAATTGATGCTGTAGCATGGGATTCTAGATTAATTGTAAACCAAAAGAATCTCGTTTTTTTTGCACTAGTTACACCCTCAAATGATGGACATCTTTATGTTTTAGAAGCGTATCAAAAAGGAGTTAGATCTTTTGTAGTTTCAAAAGATATTTCTTTGCCCCATGATGCAAGTATTTTTAAAGTGGATGATACCATGGAGGCAATACAATTATTGGCGTATAAGCATAGATTGAAATTCAGCCTTCCCGTTATTGCAATAGCAGGTGGTTACGGAAAAACAATTGCAAAAGAATGGTTGTATTTTTTCTTAAAAGAAGAATTTAATATTGTTCGTAGCCCTAAAAGTTACAACACACCCTTAGGAATTGCGTTGAGCATTTTAGAGTTAAATGAACAGCATACACTCGGAATTTTTGAAGTAGGTATTTCTAAGCCTGACGAAATGCAACTTTTAGAGCAGCTCGTAGATCCCATATTAGGAGTTTTTACCGGTATTGAAAACGCGAATGCAGTTAATTTTGAAAGTGAAAAGCAACGATTAAATGAAAAATTGAAGTTGTTTAAGCACACAAATTTTGTGTTTACTAAAGCTACTTTTCAAAGTGTTTTTAGGAGAAATAAGTTGAACGGTGTTTTTTGCTCAGAGCAAGCAGTAAAAATAGCTGCCAAATCAAATATAGCCTTTAAAGAAACCTTAGCTATTTGTATAGAAATAGCACTCTTCTATGGTATTTCACTCCCTGTTATCGAGCAAAAAGTAGTCAAGTTGCCTGCGGTATCTTCTCGTTTGGAGGTACTTGAAGGCATCAATAACAATACGATTATAAATGATACATATTCGTTAGATGAAAATAGTCTACGTATTGCTTTAACTTATCTCTTGCAGCAAAATGAAAAAGAGCAAAAATTCTTGGTATTAAATGATTCTGAGCTAAGCATAGAACAAAAAGAAGAGATTGCTGTAATTACAAAAGATTATGAGATTGACGGAACCCTGTTTGTAACCAATCAAGACTATGACAAGTTAGATATGATTTATAACAGTTATTTGCTTTTTAAAGGAAATTATCAATCTACGTTGAAGTCTGTTGTAAATCAATGCATTAAAAAAAAGCACGAAACATGGTTAGAAGTAAATCAATCTAAGATTTCTTCAAATATAAATTTACTCAAAAGTAATTTGAAGCCAGAAACACGTGTTTTAGCTATGCTCAAGGCTTCTTCTTACGGTTCTGGAGATGTTAAAATGGCTCATTTTCTTGCACAGCGTAAAATAGATTATTTCGGAGTTGCTTATGCAGACGAAGGAGTTGCTTTGCGAAATAAAGAAATTAATGTTCCTACCATAGTTATGAATGCAGAACGCAATGCGTTTAGAGATATCGTAAACTATAAACTCGAGCCTGCAATTTATTCTTTGTCTCAACTAGAAGACTTTTTACACGTACTTATACAGCTGGGTAAGAAGAATTATCCAATTCATATTAAACTTGAATCTGGTATGAATAGGCTTGGCTTTTTAACTGGCGAATTATCAGAACTTTTGGCCATATTAAATACGCAGCCAGAAGTGTATGTAAAAAGTATATTTTCGCACTTGGCTACCGCTGGTTCTGATGAGGAGTATGTTCATCAGCAGGTAAGTCATTTTACGCAAAATGCACAAATTCTTTTAGATGACCTAGACGAAGAACCCTGGTTACACATTTTAAACTCTGAAGGTATTCAGCTGTATCCAGAATATCAAATGGGTATGGTACGATTAGGGATAGCCATGTATGGTATTGGTTCTAATCCTGCTTTAAAAGAGGTGTTGCGTTGGAATTCTCGAATTTCTCAAATTAAGGTTTTAAAAGCCGGTAGTACTGTAGGGTATGGTAGGGCATTTATGGCAAATCGAGATATGAAAATTGCGGTAATACCTGTTGGTTACTCAGACGGATTTAGGAGGTCTTTAGGAAATGGCGTTGGGGAAGTCTATATTAAAGATAAACCCTGTATGGTAGTAGGTAACGTGTGTATGGACATGTGTATGGTAGACGTTACAGATGTAGAATGCGTTGAGGGCGATATTGTAGAACTTATTGGCACATCTATCTCATTAAAAACCTTAGCAGATAAAATGCAAACGATACCTTATGAAGTTATGACAGGAATATCTAAGCGCGTTCCACGTGTATATATTAAACAGTCTTAACTATAGCAAGTCGTTCGCCAAATTAGCTAGAGCAGAGCGTTCTCCTTTTTCTAATTTTATGTGACTAAATAATTGTTGACCTTTAACCCGATCAATTAAATAAGCTAAACCGTTACTGTTTTCATCTAAGTAAGGTGTATCAATTTGATGCACATCTCCTGTAAAAACAATTTTAGTGTTTTCTCCGGCTCGGGTAATTATTGTTTTAACTTCATGTGGAGTTAAGTTTTGCGCTTCATCTATAATGAACATAATATTACTTAAGCTTCTACCCCTAATGAAAGCTAACGGTGTAATCATTATTTTGCCTTCTTCTTGCATGTCTAAGATAGCCTTATGCTTGCGTTCATTTTCTCCGAATTGTGCTTTTATGAATTTGAGATTATCCCAAAGGGGTTCCATGTAAGGAGAAATCTTATCGTTTGCATCTCCAGGTAAAAATCCAATATCTCTATTGGATAAAGGTATGATAGGTCTGGCTAAGATTATTTGATGAAATTGTTTGTGTTGCTCTAAAGCCGAAGCCAAAGCTAAAAGCGTTTTACCTGTTCCAGCCACGCCCTGAAGTACTACAAGTTTAATATCTGGATTGGTAAGTGCATGTACTGCAAAAGCTTGCTCTGCATTTTTAGGCTTAATGCCATAGGTAAAGCTTTTTTCAACTCGTTCGATTTGATTCGTTAATGGATTGTAGTAGGCCAATGAACTTGCGTTGTCATTTTTTAAGATATAAAATCCGTTTGCTGTTTTTTTTTCGCCTAGAATGCCATTTTCATCTACTTTACCTTTATTAAATAAATCGCGAATAATTTCGGCATCTATGTTAGTAAGCGTTTGTAGGCTCGACTTATCTAGCTCAATTTCATTTACTTTTCCGGTCTCATAATCTTCTGCTAAAATACCGAGAGCCTTCGCTTTAATTCTTAGGTTTATATCTTTTGTTACCAGCACAACCTCTCTTTTGGGTTCTGCTTCTTTTAAAAATAGTGCGCTGTTAATTATCTTATGGTCATTTTTCCCTTGTGCATAAACCGTTTCCGCATTAAGTCCTTTTGGATGATGGTCGAGTGAGATTTTGAATTTCCCTTTCCCTTTTCCTAAGGAAGTCCAATCTTGTAATGATTTTTTTCCGTTTGAGCATTTATCAATAAAACGAATTACCTCTCGGGCAGAGAAATTCTTGGTTTCGTTTCCAACTTTAAATTTATCGAGTTCTTCTAGAACAGTTATCGGTATAGCTACATCGTTGTGCGTAAATTGATTGATAGAATTAAAGTCGTGAAGAAGAACTGAGGTATCCAGTACAAAAATCTTAGCTTTTTTTGCCATAATAAGTGCTTTGGTTAAAGTTAACAAGCTTAAAAGCGCTGTATATCTGAAGTACAGTCTTTTATTAACAAATTTGCTAACACCTTAATTTAGTTTAAAATAAAAAAGCGATAAACTAATGTCTATCGCTTTTCACGTTATGAAACAAAAAACTAACGGTTTACGGTACCCGTCGGATTTGTAGCAACTGAATTATTATTTAAACTGTAAAGAACATGATCCGCTGCACTTGTAGGCACATTTCCTACTAATGGTTTTAATGTAAAAGGATTAGGTGAGTTGTCTGGTGAAGGCTCAACAGAGATTACAATTGTTTGTTCAGATAAATCAACCGGAAATGTTAGTCCCATTGGTGCGTTTTGTAAAAAATCTTCTCCAGGAAATGCGGGTCCAGCTGAAAGTGTAGCACTGTAAGGTGCTGCTTCGTCAGTACCCGTTGTTGAAGTAAATGTACCTGTGCTTATTGGTGTACCATTTATAACCGCCCAACCTTCGTATTTCCACCCTGTAGGTAAAGTCGGTAAGTTTAAACTTGCTCCTGGGCCTGCTGCTGGATCCAAGAACCACACACCGCTATTTTCGTCATCCATCATCCCACCGTCTGTAGGGGTTGCGAGAATATATCCACCTGTAGATTGAGAAAAATCATTTCCCAGGGCTGCAGCGTGTGTTATTGCAAGATTAGCTGTAGTACCGTTAAAGTCTCCTGCAATTATTTTTACATCACTAGGCGCAGGGTCATTGTCTATTGTAGGCTCTATTGAAATAATATAAGCTGTTGCTGCATTAACTTCTGCCGTTGCTAAGCTAAATACACTTTGAGAAGGAATTCCAGAAGCATCAACAGAAAATATCCCAGCAGATTTTGGGGTTCCATTAACGAGTAACCAACCTTCGTATTTGTAATCTGGCCCTAAATCTTCTAATCCAGTTAAATCTAAAGTAATTGCTTTTGTATCCTTTGTTGGGGTCGGAGCTGTTTCCGTATCTTCTTTTTTACAAGAGGAAAGTGCCAAACTTCCAACAATAAGAGATGTAATCGTAATTTCTAGTGCTTTCATAATAAATCGTTTTATAGTTATTTGTTATCTGTTCGATATACTAATCGTGTGCTTACTTTTTCTAGGTTGTTTTAGTGTTTAATTGTCTGTTTATAAACCTATAAGGATTTTTGAAGTAAGTTTTCATCTCGATGTACGACAAATGATATTTTCTTGATAGCGAATACAAATGCTATTGAATCTTCGAACATTTCTATATCTTTATTAAAAATTATGAACATGTTTCGCGTATCCCTTTTTATCCTGTTGTTTGTGCAATTTGCTTCTGCTCAAGTAAGAATGACCAATCATACAAGATCGTCTTTGTTGCTGCTAGATGCTGCGGTAAAAGAAAACAACCTTGAGAAAATCAACGAATTAACTGCTGCTTTGCCGATTAGAAATATGTTTGGTTATGAGGTAATTGCATGTGTGGCTAAGGTTCAGGATAACTTTCAGAGCCCAAATATTTTTGTAGGAAGTAAGATAGATGGTATTGCAAGTTTATACACTAAAACTACAGATATACAAGAATTAATTAATCACCCGAAGATCGATTATCTGCAAATTGCACAGAAAATAGTTCCTTTAATAGATGAGGCAGTTGCTGACGTTAGGGTAGATAGTGTTCATTTAGGGATAGGACTTAATCAACCATATACAGGCAAAAATGTAATGATTGGAATTACAGATTGGGGATTTGATTACAGTCATCCAAATTTTTACGATACGCTCCTTAATCAAACTAGAATTCATGCTGTTTGGGATCATTATCGAACAGATGGTAATTCTCCTGTAAACTATAATTATGGCGTTGAATATGCAACACCGCAAGACATTTTGGCTGCCCAATCAGATACTTTTAATGTTTATGGATATGCTTACCATGGTTCGCATGTTGCTGGTATTGCTGCTGGTAGTGGTGCTGGAAATCCTAACTTGAGAGGAGTAGCCTTTGAGTCTGACTTACTGTTTACTACTTTTTATCATGATGAAGCTTCAGTAATGGATGCTTTTGCTTGGATGAAAGAGAAGGCAGATAATGCTAATAAGCGCTTAGTTGTGAATATGAGTTGGGGTTTGTATCATTTAGGTACTCTAGACGGCGCATCAATTTTAGGGCAAATTTTAGATAGCTATACCGCTCAAAATGTTGTGTTTGTTACTTCTGGCGGTAATAATGGTGACGTTGATTTTCACTTAATGCATACGTTCAATAACGATTTAATTAAGACCAAAGTAGATTTCTACCCTTATAGTGCAAACCCTAATATGTGGGGGCAAAGTCTAACCATGTGGGGAACGCCTACAAATCCTTTTGAAACCCGGTTCGAAGTAAAACAAGGTGCAAATACAATTGCTGTATCTCCTTGGTATAATACAGTTTCTACATCTAATTACGTAGACACTTTTATAGTGATTAATGCTGATACTATTTTTTACAACCTAATGATGGAAGATGCACATCCTTTGAATCAAAGACCGCATGCCCGTTTAAGAATAAAGAATACCAATACGTCACTCGCTATTATTCTAAATGCAAAAGCCTCTGGAGGTACAGTGCACTTTTGGAATGTAGTTGAATTAACCAATGATTTGGGAAATTGGGGTATGCCTTTTTCTATATCAGGCGCAGGAACCATTGCTGGTAATAACGAATATGGTATAGGCGAACCTGCTTGTAATGCAGCGGTGATTTCTGTTGGAGCTTATCGGTCAGAGTATACATTGAGTAATGGTAGCTTGTTTGGAGGTACGCTGGCAAGTTTTTCGTCAGTTGGACCAACTTTAGATGGACGAATTAAACCGGATATTAGCGCTCCTGGAAGATCGGTTACTTCTAGTTTAAATTCATTTTCAAACACAAATCCAACGGTATCTGCTTCTGTTGACTTTAATGGTGTTTCTTATCCATTCGGTAGTTTAAGCGGAACCTCAATGTCAGCGCCAGTTGTTGCAGGAGTTGTTGCCCTTTTATTGGAGGCTGATCCAACTTTAACACCTACACAAGTTAAAGATTTTATAAAGCTTACTGCAAGATTAGATGATAAAACAGGTGTAATTAGTGCGCCAGGTTCTGTTTTTTGGGGAATGGGGAAGGTAGATGCTTATAAAGCTATTCTTGCTTTATTTGGTTTAGCCGGAATACAAAATAGTACTAATGATTCATACGTGATTTATCCCAACCCAACTGAAGACTACCTTTACATTATCGGAATAAATAAAGATACTGCTTTTACACTTTATACTATTGAAGGAAAAATAGTTGAAGAAGGTTTTACTTCTGGTCAGATTGATTTATCTAAACAAGAAAGTGGGTATTATTTATTACGAATTGAAGGTACTCATACCATTAAGAAGGTTTTACGAAAGTAATAATTCACTTTACTTAACAGTCTGTTAAAATATTATCAACAATGATTAAATTTTTTTTAGTCACAGAGCCCAGAGAAATTGGGCTCTTTTCGGTATATAAGTAGGTTTTTTAAAAAAAATGCCTTTTTTTGCAACTTATCAACAAAAAAACACGTTCTATCTAACAAATAATTTGTTTCGTCGATAAATCTATTTATCGCTCATGCAAATATTTAATTTTTAGTCATGAAAACACTATTACTACTATTCTGCTTATTTTGCAGTTCTCTTCTTTTTTCTCAAACAGAAGTTGTGCGTTCTTTTGACGGACAACAAGTGATTTACACTTTCGTTTCAAACAAAGAAATACACACAGATCGATTTGAGGTTTTTAGAACGAGACTAGTGAATTACGTTGACGGCTTAGAAAACATCTTAAAGATCTCTCCTTTAGATTATCAATTTTTAATTGAGCCAGCTTTAGAAGACAGTATTGATTATGAAATGTTAATGAAGCATTTCGGGATAGATGACTACTATATACTTTAAAGCTATGCGTAAAATAATATTTACACTTATAGCAGTTGTTTTTGGTATTAATACTGCTTTTAATCAATGTAATACGAATACTGATATTTGCGTACAAGGAACCGCAGGCCCTTATGGTTTTACTACAGCAGATAATTCTGTTAGTACGTGTTTAGATTTTAGAAACGGTCTTGGTGCAGGTGCACCAAATTACAGTTTTATTATTCTTTACATTACCTCTTCTGGTCCATTAGAAATGCTAATTGATGGAAACTCTTCTTCCGGATTTTTAGATGTTGCTGTTTTTAATATTCCAGCTGGAGTTGCTCCTTGTGTTGCAATTCAAGATAATTCAAACCAAATAAGTTGCAACTATGCTTCTAATGCAGATGGTTGTGCAGAATTTGGTAGTTGGAGTACAGCTTGTAATTCTGAGGTTCCATCTCCTACAGTTACTGCTGGAGATGTACTTATGATAGTGGTAGAGGATTGGAGCGATGTCATGGCCAATTTTACAATGTCTTTAAGCGGAAACCCTGGCACGGCAAATACTGGTCCGGCAGATGCAACAATTATTAGTCCGGGTGCAGTAGATAACCAAACTCCTGCATTTACAATGAATGCCAACGATAATGGGGGAACTTGGACTGCTTCTTGTGGAGCCTGTATTGACCCAGTTACCGGGATTTTTGATCCAGGAGTTGCTGGACCTGGAACGCACACGATTAATTACACAATTGGTTCGCCTCCTTGCGATGATCAAGACGCAACTACATTAGATATAGCGTTTAATCCTTTACCAGTTACTTTTGGTGATTTTAGTTTAGCTTGCGAAGAAAACGGTAGTTTATTGCAATGGAATACTTGGAGTGAACAGAACAACGACTATTTTCTAATAGAGGTGAGCAACGATGGAGAAGATTTTAGGGAATACGCAGAAGTTGAAGGTAGTGGTAATACTAGCAATGTACAGAACTATGAACTCTATGTTTCTGAAAGTTATAAATACTTTAGACTTACTCAGTTTGATTTTGACGGAGAAGTAGAAGTGCTAAAGACCATTATAAACAATTGTATAAATAGTAAAACAGGCGTATCACCAAATCCATTTGAAAATACAATTTCTATTTACAATCAAGATATAAAATTGACCAATACGGATATACTTGTTTTTTCTAGTGATGGGAAACAGCTTTTTCCACAAATGAGCGTTTTAAATGGCGTGGTATTGTTAAACATGCACACGTATAGTTCTGGAATGTATCACATACAGGCTATTGTTAATGGAAATTCTTCTAGTTATAAGGTATTGAAAAAATAAGAAAAGGAAAAGTGATACCAAAAAAAACCCAGACCTTAAGGTCTGGGTTTTTTTATTCTATATGTCCTTTGCTTATAAATCGAACTTAATACCTTGCGCTAAAGGTAACTCAGTTGTATAATTTATAGTATTTGTTTGTCTTCTCATGTAGATTTTCCATGCATCAGATCCAGACTCTCGTCCTCCTCCTGTTTCTTTTTCTCCACCAAAAGCTCCACCAATTTCAGCTCCAGATGTTCCAATGTTTACGTTTGCAATACCACAATCAGAACCGGCAACGGATAAAAACTTTTCTGCTTCACGCAAGTTTGTTGTCATAATAGCAGAAGATAAACCTTGTTTTACACCGTTTTGAATTTCAATTGCGTTTTCAACTTCTCCAGAATACTTTAATAAGTATAAAATTGGTGCAAAAGTTTCGTGTTGAACAATCTCATATTCGTTTTTAGCCTCAACAATTGCTGGCTTTACATAACATCCAGATTCGTAACCTTCTCCTTCTAATACTCCGCCCTCAACTAAAATGGTTCCTCCTTCGGCTTTTGCTTTTTCTAATGCAGCTAGGTACATGTTTACAGAATCTTTGTCTATAACAGGTCCTACATGGTTACTCTCATCTAATGGGTTACCAATCTTAAGCTGTTTGTATGCATTCACAATTACTTCTTTTACTTTATCGTAAATTGAATCGTGTATAATTAATCTTCGTGTAGATGTACATCTTTGTCCACCAGTACCAACTGCACCAAATACAGCACCTGGAACAACAATTTTTAAGTCTGCATCTGGCGTAATAATCATTGCGTTGTTTCCGCCTAGCTCTAACAATGATTTTCCAAGACGAGCACCAACAGCTTGCGAAACGGATTTACCCATGCGTGTAGATCCAGTTGCAGAAACGAGAGGTACGCGAGTATCATCTGCCATTTTCTTACCAATTTCAGCTCCACCAATTACTAAACAAGATACACCTTCTGGAATATCATTATCAGCAAATACTTCTTCGGTAATTTTTTGACAAGCAATGGCGGTTAAAGGTGTTTTTTCTGATGGTTTCCAAATACAAACGTCTCCACAAACCCAAGCCAATGCAGTATTCCAATTCCAAACGGCAACTGGAAAATTAAAAGCAGATATAATACCTACTACTCCTAATGGATGATATTGTTCGTACATTCTGTGTCCAGGACGTTCTGAGTGCATAGTTAAACCATGTAGCTGTCGTGAAAGTCCAACTGCAAAATCACAGATATCTATCATTTCTTGTACTTCTCCTAAACCTTCTTGTAAAGATTTCCCCATTTCATAGGAAACGAGTTCTCCTAATGGCTGCTTGTAGTCTCTTAATTTTTCTGCTAGTTGACGAACAACTTCTCCTCTTAGCGGAGCTGGTTTCATGCGCCATGTTTTAAAAGCTTCCTGTGCTTTTTCAACAGTTTTATCGTAATCTGCTTCGGTAGCAGAATTAACTGTAGCAATTAATTTTCCATCTACTGGTGAGTATGATTCAATTTTTTCTCCTTTAGTTTCGAACCAAACGCTACCTGTTGATGCACCGTGGTTTACAGATTCTATTCCTAACTGACTTAATACTTCTTGGATGTTAACTCCGGTCGTTACTTCAGACATTGTATGTAATTTTAAAATTTACACAAAGGTAAGGATTTGAGTTAGAAATCAGTAGTTAGGAGCTAATATTTACCGAACATACAAATCCCAATTCTTTAGCAACTTTTTTATTTTTTTCTTTGGTTGCGTTGTTTCATCAAATAAATAAAAACCCAAGGCAGTGCACCAGCAATAAAACAAGAAATCCAGAAAAGTATACCAGGGGCTGGTTCTTCTGTATTTGAACTTTCGGTAATCACTGTAGATGCAGCTTCGGTAGTATCTTGCCCAAAACTGAAATCAAGGATCAATACGAATAAAAATAAAAGGAATTGCGCTTTTTTCATGTTTACTTACATTTAGTTGCAAATGTAAAAAAGAATAAAGTAGCGCTTTATTTAGTTTTGAATTTTAAAACAACTCCAGCTCCAATTCCTAAAGCTTCTGCCGTATTTCTCCCATTTATTGTATAGGAATAATTTAAAAAAACACCTGTTTTTTCTTTTAACGAATAGTAGAATACTCCTCCAATTCTGTTGTGATTAACAACAAATTCTCTGAACGAACTGTAAGGAATAGCACCAAGATAATCCTTATCTCCAAATCCTTGCTGATAATCGTACCAAACGTCTACATACAATTTGCCAAATCCTCCTCCGAGTTTAGCAGAGAACGGAACAGAAGAAGCTACAGGAGATAGTGCGTAATTATATCCAGATTGAAGTTGAATAAACAACCCAAAAGGAAGATTTTGCTGTACAATTAGACGTGGAGAAATTACGGTTGCTCTTTGACCAACTGCTTGACTATTTTCTGTATTGTAATTAGACAGTGGTGTAGAAAAAGTTAAAGCCGGTAAAATAGAGAGTTGTTTACCTCCAATTTTCGTCTTTACCAATCGATACTTTGTTCCTATCGCACCGTCTTGTAATTGTCCGTTAATCAGTGGTAGGTTAACCACCACATCCCACTTATCGGTTAAGCCATAAGCAGCAAACGCACCGATTGAAAAAATATTTCTTGACAGTTCTATTCTGTTTGTTCCAGCATAAAAGGTAGAAGAATTTTGATAGACCGCAGAAAAAGCTAAATCTAAATTTTTTTTGCCTTTTAGATATCCGTCTAATAAACCTTGAGAATTTCCAAGAAAAGAAAAACTAATAATACAGAACAAGAGGGTTTTCATACTACTTTTTTTTATTAGTCGTTTAAAGATAAGTAACCTTTCTAATTTTAGTTTTTTGATTGTGAATTTACACTTACTTTTGTTCTTATGGGAAAATTGGTCATCGTTCCTACCCCGATAGGAAACTTAGAAGATATCACACTACGTGCAATTCGTATTTTAAAAGAAGCAGATTTTATTTTAGCGGAAGATACACGTACTTCTAAAAAGTTGTTGATGCATTTAGAAATCACGAACCAACTTATAGCACATCATATTCATAATGAGCACAAAACACTAGAGCAAACTGTTGCCAAGATAAAAGACGCTCAAATGGTTGCTTTAGTCTCTGATGCGGGCACACCTGCTATATCAGACCCCGGATTCTTGCTTACACGAGCTTGCCGAGAAGCAGGTATTGAAGTGGAGTGCTTGCCTGGTCCAACTGCATTAATTCCAGCACTTGTAGGTAGTGGATTTCCGTGTGCCTCCTTTGTGTTTGAAGGATTTCTACCTCATAAAAAAGGAAGACAAACTCGTTTAAAGATTATAGCAGAAGAAACAAGAACAGTTGTGTTGTATGAATCGCCACACAGATTAGTGAAATGTTTGAAACAAATAGAAGAGTTTGTTGGAAATCACAGAAGAGTGTGCGTGGTTAGAGAGTTAACTAAGATTTACGAAGAGTATCAAATTGGTTTTCCTTCTGAGGTAGCCGAATATTACGAAAAAAATACACCTAAAGGAGAAATTGTTCTGCTGATTGAAGCAAAATAGGGCTTTGTTTATCGTTTACATACTTTTTAATACAGCACTTAGGTGTTTTTTTAGCCTTAGCGACAAGCCTTACTATTTTCGAAAAGAGAAGTATTTAATCACAACTAAATTGAGTACTTTTGCAAGGCCTAGCATCAAGTGCGAAAGCCATTTTAAACTATAGAGAGAAAGCATGAAAAACATACGTAATTTTTGTATCATCGCACATATTGACCACGGTAAAAGTACCTTAGCAGATAGGTTGTTGCAAACAACTGGAACAATTGCTGATAGAGACATGACCAATCAAGCTTTAGATGATATGGATATTGAGCGAGAGCGTGGAATAACCATAAAATCGCATGCAATACAAATGAATTATACGCATAACGGAGAAGAATATATTTTAAATTTAATTGATACTCCCGGACACGTTGATTTTTCTTACGAAGTTTCTCGTTCTATCGCTGCTTGTGAGGGTGCGCTGCTAATTGTTGATGCTTCTCAAGGTATTGAAGCCCAGACAATTTCAAATCTTTACCTCGCTTTAGAGCACGATTTAGAAATTATCCCAATTCTAAATAAAATGGATCTTCCTGGTGCTATGCCGGAGGAAGTAACAGATCAAATTGTAGAACTCATTGGTTGCTCGCCAGAAGATGTGATACCTGCCTCAGGTAAAACTGGGCTAGGAGTAGATGCAATACTTGAAGCAGTTGTAAATAGAATTAAGGCTCCTGTGGGAGATTCAGATGGACCACTACAAGCAATGATTTTCGATTCTGTTTTTAATCCATTTCGTGGAATTATAGCCTATTATAGAATCTTGAATGGTAAAATTATTAAAGGAGAGCGCATTAAATTCATGAACACCGGAAAAGAGTATTTAGCCGATGAGGTTGGTATTCTTAAGATGGATTTGGTTCCGAAGAAAATGGTGGGTACAGGAGACGTAGGATACATCATATCAGGGATAAAGAAAGCAGCCGAGGTAAAAGTAGGAGATACCATAACCGCGATGGCAAATCCTTGTTTAGAATCTGTAAAAGGGTTCGAAGATGTAAAACCTATGGTTTTTGCGGGGATATATCCGGTAGATACAGATGACTTTGAAGAACTGAGATATTCTATGGAAAAACTCCAACTTAATGATTCTTCATTGGTTTTTGAACCAGAATCTTCAGCAGCACTTGGCTTTGGTTTTCGTTGTGGTTTCTTAGGAATGTTACACATGGAAATTATCCAAGAAAGATTAGAAAGAGAGTTTAATATGACCGTAATTACTACGGTTCCAAACGTTTCTTACTATGCTTATATGCGCAAGAATCCGGATGAACGAATTATTGTAAACAATCCATCGGAGTTACCTGATCCTGCAGCAATGGAAAGACTTGAAGAGCCTTTTATCAAAGCGCAGGTAATTACCAAATCAGAATACATCGGCCAGGTAATGAGTTTATGTATAGAAAAGAGAGGTGAGCTACAAAATCAAGTGTATTTAACACAAGATAGAGTAGAAATTTCTTTTGAAATGCCTTTAGCAGAGATCGTTTTTGATTTTTATGATCGATTAAAATCTGTGTCTAGAGGATATGCTTCGTTTGATTATTTCCCTATTGGATATAAGACTTCAGATTTAATTAAGTTAGATTTATTATTAAACCACGAACAAGTAGATGCACTTTCAGCTCTTGTTCATAGAAGTAACGCATTTAACCTCGGTAAGAAAATTTGTCTTAAACTCAAAGAGCTAATTCCTCGTCAACAATTCGAAATACCAATTCAAGCTGCAATTGGAGCAAAAGTAGTTGCGAGAGAAACGATAAAAGCATTACGAAAAGATGTTACAGCTAAATGTTATGGTGGTGATATCTCTAGAAAGAGAAAACTACTTGAAAAACAAAAGCAAGGTAAGAAACGAATGCGACAAGTAGGAAGGGTAGAAGTTCCTCAAGAAGCATTTTTAGCTGTATTAAAATTAAATGACTAACATACAAAAGGCTCTCAATTTGAGAGCCTTTCTCTTAGTAGCAGTAGTAGTGTGCTGTACTATGAACTATAAAAACAAAAATACCTTTTAGTTAAGTTGGGTCTTTATATACAGTAATAAAGAAATTCCTATAACTAAGCTTGTTGCAGCTAAAAGTAAAAAGTTGTTTTTCATACCTAAAATTAAGTTTACATTGTCAATAACAACTCCATAACCTTCTGCATCAATTGCGTTACTATTAACTTTAAAACTACTTATTACATCTTTGTAATTAAGGTGTTTTTTTAAAGCAAGTAACATAAAGACTAGGCTTGTAACAATAAAACCAAAACAAATGAACTTAGTAGCTTTCACACAAGAAAGATATAAAGTCTTTTGCGTTTGATTATGTAGCGATGAATATTCTTATGGTAGCAATGAATATTTATGTATACTTTATTATAACTGTTCTAAAATTGAAAAAAATATTTCTCTCTTCGATTGAGAAAGAGGTACTTGAGAACCGTCTTTCATTACTACGGCTCCACCTTGTCCTTTGTCATACCGATCTACATAATCTAAATTGATAAGATGAGATTGTTGCACACGCAAAAAATTAAATGGAGAAAGCATCAAATCATACTCTTTTAGCGTTTTTGATACTAAAATTTTGGTTTTATTGTGCAAGTAGAAAGAAGTGTAATTTCTATCGGCTTCGCACCGTATAATGTCTTTTAAATCTACCACATAAATACTCTCTTGTGTTTTTAGTACTAATCGCTGTTTTTGTTTGGGTATGATATTTTGACTTAAAGCAGCATACTGTGTATCATTTATTGTAAATTGATTTTCTTCTTTAATCTCTGTAATTGCTTTTTTCAAAGTTTTTTCTAACTCATCGGCATCTACAGGTTTTAAAATATAATCAAAAGCAGAAAATTTAATGGCTTTAATAGCAAACTCCTCATGAGCAGTAATAAAGATAACTTTAAAGCGCTTGTTTTCTACTAAGTTTAATAAGTCAAATCCAGAACCATCTGGCATTTGAATGTCTAGTAAAACAATGTCAGGATCCTCTTCTTGTATCACTTTTAGTCCACTTTTTAAATCTTGTCCTTCAGCATTACAAGTAACATCAAGACCAAAAGATTCAACCATTTTCCGAATCAAGTTTCTTGTCCTATTCTCATCATCAATAATTACAACTTTCATATTTTTATTGCTTAATTTCAGTTCTCTCTTCTCCGTATTTTAATGGAATCATTAAAGTTACATGCGTGCCCTTTGTTTCCTTTGAGTTTGCATCTTCTACTTTCATGTAACCGTCAGATTTATATTTACTATTCAGTAAATCAATTCTTTCTTTGGTAATTTCCATCGCCATGCTTTTGTGCTTGTTTTCTAATTTGTTTTTTATAGCTTGGTTTCTGCCTATACCGTTATCTATTATTTCTATTTTTAATTGATTGTTAAAAGGTACAAATTTTATTACAATGGTGCCGTTTTCTATCTTGTGAAGCTGTCCGTGTTCTATGGCATTTTCAATGAATGGTTGTGTTAGCATAGGAGGTATGAGCGCTTCAGAATCAATCAATTCTTGGTTTATCTCGATTGAGAAGTTAAACCTTTCTTCAAACCTAAGCTTTTGTGCAATCAGATACTTTTCTAGTATCTCTTTTTCTATGCGAATAGGAATGAATTCTTTTGGAGAATTCTCTAAGATTAATCGCATCAGTTTCGAAAAATTAATTAAAAATTTACTTGAGTTTTTTGTGTCGTTGTCGTAGATATAACTTTGTATTACAGACATTGAATTAAATATAAAGTGCGGATTCATCTGGGAGCGAAGTAAAGATTGATTTAGCTCTGCCTTTTTTTGCTGTTCACGTAAACGTGCTTGTTTGTTTTTGGCAAATAAAAGTGCTGAGACTAATATTACTACGACCAGAATTCCGAAAATTATATATGTTTTTTGATTATTTCGAAGTTCAGTAACTTCTAGCTCTTTGTTATAGATTGCTTTCTCTTTCTCTTTTTGTTCTAATTTCAAGTTTTGTTCTTGTATCTTTTTAAAATTTTGTTCAGCGCGGTACTCAGCACTCAATTGTGCTAAAGTTTCGTTCGTTTGAGAGGTGAAAATTGAGTCTTTATGACGTTGATAAATTGAGAGATATTCGTAGGCTTTGTTAAAGTTTTCTAGTTTTGAATGAACTTCTGAAAGAATAGCATAAGTTTCGTATTTACGTGCATTTTTGGATTTGAGCCTTAATCTCAAGGCTCTGTTTAAAATTGGCAAAGCTTCAGATAAGCGGTTAGATAATAAAAATGAAACACCCATGTGATGCAGCGTGTTACTTAGTTCGGTTGGTTGATAACGTTCTGATAAATAATTGAGGGCAAGTTGAAATTGACTAATAGCCATTTCATAGTTAAGGGTTGCGTTGTAGAGTAAGCCCTTATTGGTGTAAATTACACCTAAACCATATTCGTTTTGTTTTTGCTTGTAGATTTCCTCTGCTTTTAAGTGATTTTGTAATGCTTCTTGGTAACGCTTCATTGTACGTAAAGTATTGCCCATATTGGTATATATTTCCGCAGCTATCGCATTGCTTTTAACCTGTTTTGATTTTTTAAGGGCATACTCAAAATAACGCAGTGCTTCTGTTGGGTTAGAACTAATTTGCTGAATAGTTCCTATTTTATTTGCGTAAATAGCCTCTGAATAATAGAGGTCGTTTTTAGTACTGGCTTCTAATGCAAGTAAGGCAAAACGCAAAACTTGATTTGGTTTTTTTGTTTTTTCGTAGGCACGCAAATAAATTTCATAAACTTTAGTGAGTTGAATCTTTTCATTACCACGTCGTGCATAAGGCAAGGCTTTTTCTAAATAAAAGAAACAAGAATCAGGCTTGTTGTCTAAAAGGTTAACTTTACCAAGCAGGGTGTAGATCTGCGCGATTTGATCATAATCTTTTATTTTTTTTGCAGGTTGTATTAATGGTAAAAGTAGATTTTTTGCAGTAGCGTATTTCTCGTCTTTAACTAGAATGCGTGCTTCAATTAGTGATATATTCTGATTTTTAGTACCCTTTACTTTTATTTTGTCTTTTAGCTTTACTGCTTTTTTTAGGGCTGTATGGCTTAGTTCAATTTTACCCTGTAATTCTAAATAATTGGCTGCGAGTTCATAGCTTCGGAGTGCTATTGTTGGATTAATATTTACGCCTAATTTTATTAATTGTTGTAAGATAGAATCTGCCTTTGGAAGGTTGCTTTGGTTGTAATTAGTAAATTGTTGTTCTAAATTGTTCCAGCTCTCTATACGTTCCGTGTTATCTTTAGATGAAATTGAAGCGCTCTTTTGTTGAGTTTGTCCCCAAAAAAGCAGCAAGCAGCATGTGCAGATAGATAGTAGTTTGCGCATAGTAATCAAAGAAATAGATCTTTCTGTTAAAAACCTAATTGCTGCGGATTTAAATTTTCTTCTTTTGGAGCGTATTCCTATTATCTTTGCAGTATGAGCGATAAACGTACAGAATTAGAACAGTTAGGAGAGTTTGGATTAATTGAAAAGTTAACCAAAGGATTTAAGCAAGGAAAAGATTCTACGCTTTTTGGTATAGGAGATGATGCAGCCGTTCTGGAAAAATCTGAGAATGAGGTAACGCTTATCTCTACTGATATGCTGGTTGAAGGTGTACATTTTAACATGATGTATATGCCTCTGAAGCATTTAGGTTACAAATCAGTGGTAGTTAATCTTTCTGATATTTATGCCATGAACGGAATTCCAGAACAAATTACAGTTAGTATTGCCGTATCTAATCGATTTCCGTTGGAAGCTTTAGAAGAGGTTTATGAAGGAATTCAGAAAGCATGCGAAGTATACAATGTAGATCTTGTTGGCGGTGATACAACTTCGTCTTTAACTGGATTGACTATAAGTATTACAGCAGTTGGAACTGCAAAAAAGGAAGACGTTGTTTATCGATCTGGAGCAAATGACGGTGATTTATTGGTTGTTACAGGAGATCTTGGAGCTGCTTTTATGGGATTACAAGTACTTGAAAGAGAAAAAGAGGTGTACAAGACGAATCCAAATATCCAACCTGATTTAGATGGTTTTGATTATTTACTAGAGCGTCAATTAAAACCAGAAGCACGTAAAGATATTATCGGGTTTTTAAAAGAGCTGGAGGTTAAACCTACCAGTATGATAGATATTTCGGACGGACTAGCTTCTGAGATTTTTCATATCTGTAAAGCAAGTAAAGTAGGATGTAGGGTGTACGATGAAAAGTTACCAATTGATGCCAAAGTAAGTACTACAGCGATTGATTTTAACCTAGATCCAGCTACTGCTGCTTTAAATGGAGGAGAGGATTATGAATTGTTGTTTACCGTTGCACAGGCAGATTATGATAAAATTAAAGGGAATCCGCATATGACTGTTATCGGACATATGGTAGATAAAAATTCAGGTTTACAATTAGTTGATAAGCAAGGTGCATTAATCGACCTTAAGGCACAAGGCTGGGATCACTTTAAAAGTAGTTGATACTTTTTTTTACGTATATCGGCCATACTTTCTTTTTTTAGTTTGGATTCTATCCAACTTTCAAAGTCAAAATAGTCAAAAGCCTCGGCTTCAAATTTGTCCTTTGTTAGTGCTTTTATTTTCGTAAGAATCTCTTCAAGTATGTCTTCTTTTTCAAAAGGATTCTCACTTTTGCTAATCTTATTCATATATTTTAGAAACAAAGATTCAAATTTATATGTTCTATTTCTTGATTTTAAAAAGCGTTGAGTACTTTTGATAGCGTAGGGTAATAGAGCTTCGTGTTGCATCTCTAGATGCACCATTACATTTAAAATTTGTGTAAATGAGAGCAAGTCTTCTTTGCTGTCTACATCATGATTATTTAGGATTTTATTAATCCATTTAAGCGAGGTTGTGTATTCTGCTAATCCAAAATAAGCAACGGCCATTTTAAAATTTAGATAGGCTTTACGCAATGGTGCAATGTTGTTTTTGTAAAGAGTAAATCCAGTAGATATTTCTTCTTCCAATGCGATAGCTTCTTTAAATTTACCTTTATGGATAAGTAGCGTAAGTTCAATGCTTAAGCTACTAGAAAAGAGTTTTATCTCTAAGTCTTGATTCATTTTTATTGAAAATGTGGTAGGGAAGTCTTTCAAATCTTTTAATAAAATTAAGGCTTCTCTGTAATTACCTAACTTTGATTGTATGTAGATTGCGTTTGATAAGCATGAAAAATATAGATTCGGTTCTTGTTTTATTCGGTTCTTGTTTTTTTTCAATAAAGAACTGTTTTTTAACAGGTAGTGCAATGATTTTTCTAAATCATTTACAGCAAAATAATAAGCGCTGTTAATATGGTAATAGAGATATTCACTATCAAAACTACGAGCTTCAATGTTACTGGCTTCTTGCAGTTCATCAATTAATACTTTGTAGGATTCTACCTCTTCATCAGATCGAACTTTTCCTTTTTTATTTAGATCAATAAAGAGTTTACTTTTAATATTCCATAGTTCTGCATAGTATTGGAGCTTTGAGTAGTAAAGCGCATCTTGTTGCTTAATCTCGTTTAGTTTTTCCTCTGTGATGTTGGAATAGCCTTCGGTTTCGATTAATTTTTTTTGAAGGTTGCTTATTTCAATTAACATCCCAAAACGGTCGTTTTTCTTAGCAAGTTTTTCTGCACTTAAGAGTTGTCTTTTGGCGTGTTGGTACAGACTCTTTTTAAATAAAATTTCTGCACTATGTATAAGTCGATGTATTTGTGCTTCGATAGAACTACTAGAGTGAAATGCAGAAAGCGCTTTCATTATTGATTCATATAGTCGATTTTTAGTAATAGAAAATTTATTTAGAAAACTTTCTCCCTCAAAGTTTAAAAATAAAGCCGTTTCATCATAGGTTTCTTGTTGATCAATGTAATCGAATAGCTTAATGTAGTTATTTTCTTCTCCTATGGTGTGCCGAGAAGAAACTACTTTAAAATAGCGTTTTTCAGACTTAGTGAGCGATTGTATCAACTCGTGTATTGCGTTTGAGGGCGTTTTAGACATATTTAATTTTACAATTAGTTAGTGGGAGAAAACAGCCGTTTTTATTCGATTTCACCTTCTGAAACCTAATCTACGCTAATTTTAGAGATGTATAGTTTAATAGATAGTAAAAGGTCTTTTTTATTGATTTAACGGTAGGTTTAGGGTAAAAAAAAACCTCGGATTGTTCCGAGGTTTAAAAAATATTTGAGTATACTTTAGTTTTCGTTAGAATTGTCTAAAGCATCTGTGTTTTCATCTTCGTCATTGTTTGGATCAACTATACCTGTTCCGCCGAGAGAATTGTTTTCATCTTCATCATTGTTTGGATCAACAATGGTATTGATTATTGTCTCATCGTCATCATTGTTGGGATCTGTGATTGATCGATCACCGTCAGTAAATACAACAATTGGCTTTTTCTTCTTCGTATAATCTGGACGTATGTCTGACTTTTCACAGCTCACTACTGCAAAGGTCAACAACATCAAAATTAATCCTATCTTCTTCATAAAAGCTTATTTATCACCTTCTTTAGTCTACCAAATATACAAACTTTTTACTTCTCGTCCAAACTCTCTTTAGAAATATTGATAATTACGGCGGTTCCATTGAGTATTCCGTATTGATTGTTTATTTGTTGGGGTCCAATTAGTTCCATTTTACGGTTAGATAACTTTTGCATAATAGAAATTCGTTTCGAAGTAATCTCCATTCCTTGTGAGTTATGATCTCCTGCTGTTGTTTTTTTCTGCTCTTGACTATTTTTTATTCCAACACCGTTATCCAATATTTCTATCACATAATTAGATGTGTTTTCTTTAATATTTATCGTAACTTGACCTTCACTGTCCTGCCTAGGCAATACTCCATGTATGATACTATTTTCAGCGAAGGGCTGCAGTAACATACCCGGTACTTCGATTGCTTCTGTATCGATGTTGTTTTCAATATTAATAGTGTAAGTGAATTTGTTAGAAAAACGCATTTTTTCTAAATCCATGTAAAGGGCTAATCGGTCTAGTTCTTCCCTTAGGTTTAAGAGTCCATTTTTTGTGTTTGAACTGTCTAGATTTTGTCTAATAAGCTTTGCAAAACGGGTTAAGAATGTGTTGGCAGATAGTTTGTCATTGGCATTAATGTAGTATTGTATAGAATTAAGCGAATTGAATATAAAGTGCCTGTTCATGCTCGCGTTTAAAGATTGTTGTTCTAGTTTTGAAAGTCTGGTTTGATAGCGCAGTTTTTCTTCTAGCTGCTTTCTTTTTTGTTCTTTTATTATTCTGTTTCCATTTAGTTTAATCAACAGCAAAGACAAGACAAGTAAAACGGCTAAACATAGCCCAATAAACCACGTTTTCGCATAATACGGAGGTAGTATCTCAAAGGTGAAATTTAAGGGTTTACTTTTTTTACCGTCTTGAGTTTCAGCAAAGGCGCTGAGTGTGTATCTTCCATAAGATAGACTGGCTAAATTGATGGTTTTATCTTCAGTTAAATTACTCCAGGCATCTTCTTCGTCGTTCAGTTTCGTTGCGTATTTTAAACTTTTAGGATTACTTAGGTACAGTCCGTCTAGTGTTACAGACAAACCATTGTATTTAAAAGGAATTTTTAGGTTTTTTGGTAAGCCGTTTTTATCCACACCTTCTGCATAAGCCAACACGTCTTTATTTGATTTTGAAAGAGAGATATTTGCTACTGTAAGCAAAGGAAGAGCAGTGTTAAAAACATCTTTACTTTTACTTAAATCAAGACGCATAAGGCCATTAGATGTTCCAAACCAAAAATAACCATCTCTATCAAAGTAACTCGAGTTTATATTCGTTTCTAAATCAATTAATCCTTCGTTAATACCAAAGTGTAGCTTGCTTTTTGTTTGTGTATTGAAAATAAATAAGCCGTCATTCGTACCAATATAAAGGTTGTTACTTTTTTTGTTTAGAAAAGTAACATTATTCGCACTCGTTTTATTTGATAAATAAATTTGTATAAGTTTATTTTCTTTTAATTGATAGAGTCCTTGTTCAGAACCAATGAAAATTTTATCCCCAATTTTAGTTATTGATGAAAAAGTATAGGGCTGATCTAGTTTTATTCGCTCCAACTTTTGTGCAGTATATTTGAATAAGGCGGTTTGTCCTAAGACGTACAAGGTGTTTTTGTGCCATGTAAATCCTTTTATTTCAGAATCTTTCGTCAGTTCATTACTTACTACCGTTAATGAATCTTGAGTTAGAATACCAAATCCATGTTGACCAGCAATATAAATTTTGTTGGGTTCTGTTTCGTATAATGCGCTTACTTTTGTAGTAAATGCGCTAACTTTATCTATTTTTTGTGTGCTTACTTTATTTGTTAAACGATATAACCCATTACTTGTACCAAAAAGTATATCACCTTTTTTGTTTTCTAAAGAGCACCAAATGTTTTGAGAATTAATAGAAACAACTTTTTTTGCACCTTTTTTTTCTTTCAGAGTTATTCCATTATCATAAGAAGAAAAGTAGTAATCGCCTTCTTTTGTTTCTAAAACAGACAAGATTAAATCACTGCTTAACCCACTTTGTTTATTAAAATAGGTAAATGCTTCGCCGGTTAATTTTAGTAAACCTTTTCCACTACTTCCAAACCAAATATTGGCTTCTCTATCTATAAAAACACTATTAATGTCTTGGGTTTGCAAACCGTTTTCACTTGAAAAAACCATTAATTGTTTTCCTGAGATATCTAATTTTTCAACTCCATTTTTCGCATTCAACCAGATTTGATCATTAAAAATGAAGAGTTGTCTGTATCGTAAATTAGAGGAGGTGTGCAGAAGCTTATACTCTTTACTTATTGGGTTTATTTCAATTATATTGCCGTTATATGAACAGGTGTAAATTTTATTTTTGTAGTAAGTTATGCCAGAATAACTGTTGTTTTTTAATGTAGTTACTGTCTTTATTTGATTACTTTGATTGAGCGTATAAATACCTTTTTGTGTAGCTAGATACAGTTCGTCTAAAACTACTTTGGCATCTCTTACTTTAAGTAGATTACCAATTGGAACTTGGTTTGTATCTAAGTATTTTACTGGTTTTATGCGTTTACCATCTATTTCAAATAATCCTAAACCGTTGGTTATAATCAGTATTCTATTATTAAAAACTATTATTTTCTTTACTTGAACAATGTTGTTTTCAGTAGGTAAACTTAAGCTTGTAAGACTATCATTGTGTAGAATAGAGATTCCGCCTTCATGCCCGATATACAGCTTATCGTTAATACCGTTGATAGAACTTACTCGGTTGTTGTATAATCCGTGTTCTGGCGTGTAATTTTTAAAAATAGATCCGTTAAATCTTGATAATCCTCCTAGTGTTCCTATCCATAAATAACCGCTGCTATCTTGGTGTATAGCCGTAACTTGAGATTGAGGTAACCCCTCGTTGTTGCTGTACTTAACGAAGCTATAGTTTTGTGCTTTTACTAGTAACGTGCAACAGAGTACAATGAAAATGAGCACAATGCGCATTATGTACCTTTTAACATTTTAAGAAAAGCGGAAACTCTATTTCTGGCAACAGGTAAGTGTTTTCCACTTTTTAGAATAACGGTATGTCCATCTTCGTTTATATACTCGGAAAGCTCATTTAAATTTACGATATAGGATTTGTGGATGCGATAAAACTTTGACGAATTTAAAATACTTTCGTAAATTTTTAAAGTACGCGTATCCAAGTATCGCTTTTGGTTATTAAAGTACAAGGTTGTGCAGTTTCCGCTTGCTTCAAGATACTCGATGTTGTCATCTTCAATTATTTTTAGTCCTTTGGTGTAGCTTATTGCAATGCGATTACTTAAAACATTTTGTGAAAGTTCTTCCGATAAATTTTCTAAAGATGCGTTATAGGTTTTCTTATTTTCAGGATCGTCTTCAAATTTTTGATGATAATCTAAAGCCTTGGTCGCAGCTTGTTTTAATTCTTCGATATCTATCGGTTTTAATAAGTAGTGTATTGCATTTGCCTGAAAAGCTTTGATTGCAAAGTCTTTAAATGCAGTCACAAATATTACTTGAAAGTCTCGGTTCTCAACTTCCTCTAAAAGCTCAAAACCTTCAGAACCACTTGGCATACGTATATCTAGAAAGACTAAGTTGGGTTTTTCTTTTTCTATTAACGCTTTAGCGTCGACTTTACTTTCGGCCGTACCGATTACTTCAATTTCTGGACAAAAGTCGTGAATCAACATTGCAAGATTTTTTCTTGCCATTTCTTCATCGTCAATAACTATAGCGCGTAGTTTCATAGAATATATTTTGTTGAATATAGAAAATATTATTTTCTTACATTATTCATTTTTGTTCTTTTAATTTGTTAAATAACCGTTAAATTAAGATTATATACTAATTAATCAAAAAGTACTAGAAATAAAATGGTAGTTCGTAACAGTCCTCTTCACTTGTTGTAATTTTATAAGGAGATAACTAACGCTAAAACAGAATAACTATGAAAAAACAAGTACTAGAACCTAAAAATTTAATTTGGATTTTTAACGATAACGGGAACTAGACTTCCCGTTTTTTTGTCTCAATTAAGTGTATTTAAAAAGTTGCTTAGGTGGAGGTTGAATTCGTTTGATTTTTCAATATGTGCCATGTGTGCTGTATCGTTTATTTGAAAAGATTTCACACCTATTTTGTCTATCCAGCGTTTCAGTTTTTTTTGATCAATTAATAGGTCTTCTTTTCCTCCAATATACGTTATTTCGCAGGCTGTTATTTCGCTTATCAACCTGTAATCAGGTCTATCTCTCATGGCTATGGTCACATCTTGTATTTTTTCATAATCGATTTCCTTCGCTTCGTTTATTAGTTCTTCTATTTCCTTACGAAAAGCGTTTGGCGCATAGAATAAATGAGGTATAGCTTCTTCTAAAAAACGTTCTTTTTTGTTTTCTACAAGCTGTATTAGCCTGTTTCTGTTTTGTTTTCGTATGGGTGTATCTTCAAAAGGGTGACTACTAAAAAGACAAAGCTTTTCTGGGGCATATTCATTGTCTAGTAACTCCAAACCTACGTACCCTCCTAAACTATGACCAATTAAAGCATATTTAGTTAGTTCATTTAATTTCAAAACCGATTTTACCAGCAGCGCTATCTCTTTTAAGCTATTGGCAGAGTAATCTTTAGATGTTCCATGACCCGGAAGGTCAATAAAAATATATTTAAGGTTTTTATGCGGTTTGAGGTCTGCATATTTCCACATGGTTGAGCTTTCAAGAAAGCCATGTAAAAACACTATAGGATAGCCGTTTCCAACTATCCTATGTGATAAGTACTTATTTTTTGTCATTCATTATTGTTTCAATCTCTTCAATTTCGATAGGAATATCTGCCATAAGGTTTTTAGGAGCACCATTTTCTTGCACTACTAAGTCATCTTCTAATCGAATTCCTAAATTTTCTTTAGGGATATAGATTCCAGGTTCGCATGTAAATACCATGTTTGCTTCAATTGGATTTGTGTATATGCCTAAATCATGAGTATCTAATCCAATATGATGCGAGGTACCGTGCATAAAATACTTTTTATATGCAGGCCAGTTTTTATCTTGGTTTTTGATGTCGGTTTTATCTAATAACCCAAGTTTAAGTAATTCGCTTTCCATTAATTTACCAACTTCTTTGTGGTATTCTGGAATGAGTGTTCCGGGTACAAGTAACTTTTCTGCTTCTTTTTTAACGTGTAAAACAGAGCTATATACTGCTTTTTGACGTTCTGTATATCTACCGTTAACGGGGAAAGATCGCGTTAAATCAGAAGCGTAGTTTGCATATTCTGCACCAAAATCCATTAAGATAACATCACCATCTTTACATTCTTGATTATTTTCAATGTAATGAAGAACGCATGCATTTTTACCAGATCCGATAATGGGTGTATAGGCAAACCCTTTTGAACGATTTCTCAGAAAAGCGTGCATGATTTCGGCTTCAAGTTCAAATTCCATTACTCCTGGTTTTAAGTAGTTAAGTACCCTTTCTACTCCTTTTTTAGTAATGTTACATGCCGTTTGCATTAAATCTATTTCAATGTCTTCTTTTACGCTTCTTATTTGATGCATAATTGGAGCGCTTCTTCGCACTTGATGTGCTGGATATTTTGGTTTGAAGTTCTTAATAAAACGGTCTTCTCTTGTTTCAACTGCTGTGTTGGCTCTCAAATGTTCATTTGTATTAAAATAAACAGTGTCAGCTTCTGTCATCATTTGATTAATAACAGTATCAAAGTCTTTTAACCAGTAAACGTTTTCTACTCCTGAGGTTTCAGCAGCTGTTTCTTTTGTAAGTTTTTCGCCTTCCCAAATGGCAATATGCTCGTTCGTTTCAGTTAAAAACAGTGCTTCTTTAAAAGAATTGGTTTTAGCATTAGGGAAAATTACGAGAATACTTTCTTCCTGATCAACTCCAGATAAATAAAAAATATCTCTAGCCTGTTGAAATGGAATCGTACTATCTGCCCCAATCGGATAAATATCATTGGAGTTAAAGATAGCGATAGAATTACCTTCCATTTTAGCTGCGAATTTCTTTCTATTCTTAATGAAAAGGGATTTGTCAATTTTGTTATACTTCATAGTGTATGCTTAAAATGTATGGCAACGAAGATAATAAAAATCTAAGGTTTATTTAGGTCGTAAGTAGTTTACGTTCTGCAATCAGATATTTGTATCATAATTAAAAGGCACAATTATGAAAGCAATATTTCAAGAAGTAAAGATAAACTATATTTTAATAGAAGAAGGTGTAAAAGAAGCAACGGTAGATGCCGTAATTTCTCAAAACGGAAAACCTGTAAACACGAAATTTTTCTTAAATCAAACAGATTTAAATCAATTGTTCAACAAGCTTAGAAATTTAGATGTTGAAATCTCATTGAGCGATAATTTTTCGGCTTTTCAAACAGATAATGGAACTTTATATCAGTTAGACATGAAAGATTTTGGTTGGGATACGATTTGCGTGGAGGAAATTGAATTTAACAGAAGTGTAAAACAAATTAGAGCATAATGGATAGCATAAGGTTTATTACAAAAGTAGAAGATTTGACACGTTATGATTTGATTTATATTTATCATCATTTACAAGTTGGAAATGATGTTGAGTTGATAAAAGTAGACGAGAACCCTTCCAAATACAGTGTTTTTTACAAAGGTTTTTGCTTGGGTTATGTAATTATCCCTAAGTGGATTGAAACCGTTTCGCATAATTTTAGTGCCTTTAAAGCACGGGTAAATAGCGTGTCAAAATCCAAGTATCTACCAACTGATGGATTGGATTTAGAAATAACTATATGATTTTCGCAACCCTTTGCATTTTATTTTCGTAACTTAGTCAGTCGAAATACTTGTATTGATATGAAATTTAAATTATTTGCAATTCCCGTTTTAGCAGTTTCAATGCTTTTCTCTTGTGTTGAACACGAAGTGATTCCACCTCCAAGTCCGTCTGTAGACTTAACTTGCAGTTTTATTGCAGATATTGATGGAACAACCATAGAATATGTAGAAAATGTTGATGGAATGTTTTGTGAAGGAACAATTGCAAAAGAAATTTTGCCTAATCCACAACCAAGTTCTGCGGTTTATTATTCAGAAATGAAGTCAAATTCACAAAACGACTTTTTTCAAATTGCACTAGGTAAAGTGGAGTTTCAAGCAAGCGTTACTCCAGAGCCTTCGCTTTCTCAATTTGAAGCGTTTATGTTAGCTAACACGCAACCGGCTTATGCTACAGAAGCAGATGGTGGTATAGAAATCGTTTACAGAGATAACGCGAACAACATTTGGATTTCTGATATTTCAAATCCAGATCCTCAGAATTTTGAATTTACTTCTTTTGTTCAAGAATCTGATGACAACGCAGATTATATGAAGTTCGAAGCAACTTTTAACTGTAAGTTATATAATGATGATTTAACAGACTTTATTACGGTTGAGAACGGTGTGTATAAAGCCTTTTTCAAACGTAAGTAATGATTTAGAAATTTAGATAGAACGATTGTTTCCTTTGAAGCAATCGTTTTTTTTTATACTTTCATACAAACGCTCAAAGAGATGCCAGATAGAATCAAAATAGCAATTGTTGGAGATTTTAATTTTTCTTACAACGCGCATCACGCTACCAATTTATCATTAGAGCATTCTCAAAACTTGTTAGATATAGAAATTAGTTATTATTGGATACGTATTAACGAGGCTTCTTCTATGAAGCTAAATCAATGGAAAAATTACGATGCAGTTTGGATTGCTCCAGGACCATTTGAGAATGTATTTTTTTTAAGTAACGTATTGCAAACTGTCCTTGAATCAGGTATTCCAACATTAATTACAGGAGACGCATTTAAAGTATTAATTGAAATTTTAATTGCTAACTACAATTTAAATCCCAACAAAGAAAAATTAATTTCAGATAACCTCGTATCCGGTGAAAGTTTTCATAATGTAGAGGTGTATCCTGTGTCTAAAGAACTAAAAAAGCTGTATCATGACGCAGGAAGAATAGAATTGTCTTCTTCTCGTTACTCGCTTTATCCGCAGCTTATTAATTATCTTAAGGATGATGTGATGGATATTGAGGCGATAAATGAGTTTGAGGAACCAGAGATAGTATCTCTTAAAACACATGATTTCTGCGTTGCTACAATGTTTTGTCCGCAAATTTGTAGTACAAGAGAAATGCCTAATCCGATAATAACGGCCTTTTTAAATTACATTTTTCAATCAAATAGCGTTAACATCTAGAAACGCGTCTTATTAGTGTCTTTTCTTATACATTTATTAGTTTTTAATTTTCGGTATTAATGCCTTTAACATTCAAGATATATGCTGTTTTGAAAATACGACGAGAAACTTTGGAAACAAAATATACATAAACTGTTTCCAAAGTAAATATTTGTTCTACATTTGCCCCGTGGAAGAAAAAAAATTAGAACTAATACACAAATCTGCTCAGGTTTTCATGCAATACGGTATAAAGAGTATAACCATGGATGACTTGGCATCGAGACTTGGTGTTTCTAAAAAAACAATCTATAAATTTTTCAAAGACAAGAATGACTTGGTTGTTCATATTATTCAAAGGGAGACCAGAGAAGATGAGCTTGTTTGTAAAGCCAGCAGGATAAATTCTGAGAATGCAATTGACGAGCTAGTAATAATGAATCAGCACGTTTTAGAAAGTCACTTGCTTGATATACATCCCTCTGTTTTTTATGATATGCAGAAGTATCATCCAGAAGCTTGGGCTTTAATGGAAAATCATAAAAGTAATTTTGTGAGGAATGAAATTACCGAAAATGTAAAACGAGGAATAGAAGAAAAGCTCTATAGAGATAACATAAACCCAGAAATTGTTTCACTGATGTATGTAGCGAGTATCGATAGTGTAATGAAACAAAATTCAATTGCTTTTGGCAAGGTTTACATAGAAGTATCACGATTTTTTTTAAGAGGACTAGTCAATTCTGATGGTCTTAATTATTTACAAAAACGATTAAAAAAAGAGACAGATGTATAAAATGAAAACGACACTTTTTGCGGTGTTATTCTTTTTGGGAGCAACAGCCCAAGAAATCCAAAGTTTTTCTTTGTTTGAAGCTCAAGATTATGCGATAAACAATATAGAAAAATTAAAAAATGCGCAACTCGATTTAGAGTCGGCAGAAAAAAAAGTAATTGAAACTAGGGCAATAGGCTTACCACAAATAAGTGCAAGTGCAAGTTTTCAAAACTTTTTAAACTTACCTGTACAGGTAGTAGATGCTTCGTTTATTAACCCAAATGCACAACCTGGAGAAACCGTTCAGTTCAGAGCTGGAACAGACTACAGTGCAAATGGAACGCTTGAGATTAGTCAATTGCTTTTTGATGGTTCTTATTTAGTTGGTTTGCAGGTGTCTAAATTTTATACCGAGTTTGTTGGTACAAGTATTGAGAGAACAAAACAGGATATTCTTGCCAACGTAACGCAAGCCTATCAAATGGCTTTAGTAAGCAAGAGTAATTTGGTTTTTGTTGATTCATTATTACAAAGTACAAGGTCTTTAGTAGAAAAGCAACGCAACTATTTTGAGCTAGGGTTAATGACCAAAGAAGACATGGATCAACTAGAGTTTTCTTTGTTAAATGCAGAAACAGCGAAAATCAATTCAGAAAATCAATTAAAGTCGGCATTATCTTACCTGAAGCTTACAATGGCTTTTCCGCAAGATAAAGATTTGGCTTTATCTGAAGAGTTAGAAATGGTGCTTGCAAAATCTACATTAGATGCTAATGGAAACAAAGAAGATAACCTTAACCTACAGTTGCTTAAAAAACAGTTAACATTGTCTGAATACAGCCTGAAAAACACCAAATTTGCTAACCTACCTTCTGTGGGTGCATTCTTTCAGCAGCAGTACAACACCTTTAGAAATGAGGAGTTTAATTTATTTGCAAATGAAAAATGGTTTTCACAAACTTTCTGGGGTTTACAAGTTAATGTACCTATTTTTTCATCTGGTCAAAGATGGGCTGTTACACAACAAGCGAAGATTGAAGTAATGAAAAATCAGAACAATATCACTGAATTTCAACGCACGCTTTCTTTTCAAGAAATACAAGCTAAAAATAATTTAGAAACAGCGAAACAAAACTTATACTTACAGAAACGAAATGTTGCTTTAGCTCAATCTATTTACGAAAATGAGGTAACCAAGAAAGAAATTGGAAAAGGGAACAGTATTTCTGTTACACAAAAGTATACACAAGTGATTAGCTCACAAACGCAGTACGTTGCATCTATGATAGAGGTGTTTAATGCGAAGCTAGAATTAGACAAATTATATAATAAAATCGGTAATAAAAATTAATACAACCACAACTCTCAAAATATGAAAAAGAATAAAATATCAGGATTAGCAATCGTTGCACTTTTCGTAACGGCTTGTGGTGGACCACTATCTACCAAATCTTTAGAAGGGTTAAAAGAAAAGAAAGCAAAGCTGAAAATAGAGATCGCAGAAATTGATGATCAAATCAAAGCACTAGATACTGCACAAGTTGTTGTATCTCCTATGGTTGAGTTGGCAACTGTAGAGCAAAAAGATTTTCAACATAAAATTGCTGTCCAAGGAACGATAGAGACAGATAAAGACGCGTTGATTAATGCCGAAATGGGTGGAACCATTGAGAGAATACACGTTAAAGAAGGAGATAAAGTTAGACAAGGTCAAGTTTTAGTTACGATTGATTCAGATATCTTAGCAAGTAATATTCAGGAGATAAATACCCAATTAGAATTTGCTGAATACATGCTTGAAAAGCAAGAGGAACTTAAAACGAGAGGTGTAGGATCTGAATTTGACTACAAGCAAGCTAAAAGTCAGGTAGATGCCTTAAACTCTAAATTAAAAACGCTTGGTACACAACGCGGAAAATCTGTAGTTAAAGCACCGTTTTCAGGAACTGTAGATCAAATTTTCCCAAAGGCCGGAGAAATGGCTGGAGCTCAATCTCCACTTTTAAGATTGGTGAATAACGATAAAGTAACGATTTCAGCAGATATTTCTGAACGTCATTATTCATCCATAAAAGAGGGTACTCCAATTGCTGTGTTTGTTCCTACAATTAAAGATACGTTTATGATGAATGTTACAAACGTTGGAAATTATATTAATCCTACAAACAGAACATTTCGCATTCAAACGAAATTAGAGAAAAACAAAACGCTTTTACCAAATATGTTGGCGGAATTGAATATTACCGACTTAAACTTAAGCGGAGTACTTGTAGTACCTTCAAAAGCAGTTTTAAAATCACAACAAAACGAAGATTACCTCTTTATTGCATCCAAATCTGGAGAGCAATACAAGGTAGAAAAAGTGGTAGTAGAAGTGGTTACAAAATACGAAGGAGAAACTGTAGTTCAACCATTAATTGGCGCTATTAAAAAAGGTAATTTAGTGGTTACAGCAGGAGCTAGAGGTATTACGGAGCAAGACTTAGTCATCGCAAAAAACTAAAAAATGTCAGACAAAAAAAGTAAAGGCTTTGGTTTATCAACCTGGTCTGTAAACAATAGAAAAACGGTCTTTCTAATTATGATGATTATCATATTTGGAGGATTAGGAGCGTACACAGGTATGCCAAAAGAGAACTTTCCTGAACTTCAAATTCCAGAGATATATGTTGGAATTGCAAAGCCAGGTTCTTCTCCTTCTTACATGTCAGAAAAGATTGCAGAAGCAGTTGAAAAAGAGATTGCGGGTATTAAGTTAGTTGATGAAATTAACTCGAACTCCGTACATGGATATACAACAATTCGTGTGAAATTCGACTTTGAGATGGAAGTTTCTGATGCCTTAACCAAGGTGAAAGATGCCATTGATAACGCAAGAGCCAAGTCAGATTTTCCGCAGTTGCCAGTAGAGCCAAATGTGTTTGAACTAGACCCTTCTGCAATGCCTATTTTAAATATCAACTTAAGAGGAAACAACCCTAAGCTTTTAAAAGAAGTGGGTGAAATCCTTGAGGATGATATTGAAGATTTACCAGAAATTAGCGAAGTAGATATTAGAGGTGTGCAAGAGCAGGAAATGCGAATTGAAGTAAACCGACTAAAGGCGGAGGCTGTTGACGTTACTTTGGATGATATCGAACGCGCTGTTTCATCAGAGCACCAAACTATTTCTGGTGGTGAAATTTTGATGGATGGATTGCGTAAAACAATTCGTATAGAAGGAGAGTTTGAAAATGCAGAAGAGTTAGGTAGAATTGTTGTGAAGCAAGAAGAGTTTATGCCTGTTTATCTTGAAGACGTTGCAGAGGTTTACTTTGGAAATGCGGATACTACATCGTATGCTAGAGAGTTTGGTTTGCCAGTTGTAATGCTGGATGTTAAGAAACAAGCAGGTGAAAATTTATTGGATGCTTCTGAGAAAATAGAAACAATTTTGGCAAAGGCTAAAGCAGATAAAACAATCCCAGAGAGTATTACGGTTTCGGTTACCAACGATCAGTCAAACAAGACGCGCGATATGGTTTCTAACCTAGAAAACTCAATAATTCTAGGAATTTTGTTAGTTGTACTCGTTTTACTTTTCTTTTTAGGTGGTAGAAACGCAATGTTTGTTGGAATTGCTATTCCATTATCAATGCTTATGTCTTTCTTAATCCTAGATGCAATGGACGTTTCGTTGAACGTAATGGTACTGTTCTCGTTGGTACTTGCTTTAGGTATGCTAGTGGATAATGGAATTGTTGTAGTAGAGAATATTTACAGATTAATGGATGAAGGAGTACCTCCATTTAAAGCTGCAATTGAGGGAGTTGGAGAAGTTGCATGGCCAATTATTGCTTCTACAGCTACTACTTTAGCTGCTTTCGTACCGTTGGCTTTATGGCCAGGTTTAATGGGAGAGTTTATGAAATATCTTCCTATAACGCTAATGATCGTTTTGGGTTCTTCCTTGTTTGTTGCGTTGGTAATTAATCCTATGTTAACTGCTCTTTACATGAAAGTAGGAGAAAACAAGCCGAAACGTACAAAGAATCTAATCATTGCTGGTGGACTTGCATTGTTTGGTTTATTATTCGTAATTGGAGGAGCTTTAACTTTTGGTAATTTATTAATTATCACAGCAATGTTAATTGTGCTTAATATGTTTGTGTTCTATCCTGGAACACAGGTTTTTCAAAATAAATTTTTACCTAGATTAGAAAATACGTATAACACCTTTTTGACGTATGCGCTAAATGGCAAACGTCCAGGTTATTTCTTACTTGGAACTATTGGACTGTTAATATTTTCTATTATGTTGACGGTTATATTCCAACCAAAAGTGGAGTTTTTCCCAGAAAATCAACCGAACTATGCAAACGTTTTTGTGAGCCATCCAATTGGAACAGATATTAAAGTAACAAACAAAACTGTATTAGAAGTTGAAGATGAGGTAAATACTATTTTGGCTGACTTAATTGCTGATACTGTGGGCAAAGAGAAGGATGAATTAATGATTCAGTCGATTATTTCTCAAGTTGGCGAAGGAGCTTCAGATCCAAGTCAGGGTGTGAGTATGGGTAATACACCTCACAAAGGAAGAGTTACAATTAGTTTTGCAGAATTTCAATTCAGAAATGGAATAGAAACTGGAAACATTGTAAAGAAGTTGCAAGACGAGTTAAAAGGTAAGTTTACAGCAGAAATTGAGGTGAGCGTGGATAAGAATAAAGACGGACCACCTTTACCTCCTGCAATTAATATTGAAATGACAGGTAAAGGGGAGTATAAAGATGTTATTCTTGCTGCTACAGATGTAAAAAATTACCTTGAAAGAAACGCTGTAAATGGTGTAGAAAAACTTAAGTTAAACGTAGAGTCAAATCGTCCAGAAATACCAATAGTTGTAGACAGAGATCAAGTAAGAAAATTGAACTCATCTACCATGGCTGTGGGTATGGCAATTAGAAAAGCCTTGTTAGGACAAGACATCACAACTTATACAAAAGATGAAGAAACCTACGATATTGTTGTTCGCTTCCAAGAATCGGATAGAAATGATTTAGACGCTCTTTTAGATCAAAAGTTGATGTTTAGAAATAACCAAGGAAAGTTATTAAGAATACCTATACGCTCTGTTATAGAAGAACCTGAAGAAAATATTTCGTATACAGGTGTTGTGCGTAAAGATCAAGTACCGATGGTTACCATTACTTCGAATGTTACAGAAGGCTTTAATGGTAATGAGGTGGTAGAAGAGCTTAAAGCTTTAATGATAGAATATGCATCTGACCTACAAATTCCGAATGGTATAGATTACAAATTTACAGGTCAGCAAGACGAGCAGGCAAAAGAAATGGCTTTCTTGAGCGGAGCGTTGTTAATAGCTGTATTCTTAATTTTGTTAATCATTGTTACACAGTTTAACTCTTATTCTACACCAGCAATAATCTTATTTGCAGTGTTCTTATCTATGATTGGAGTTTTCTTAGGATTAATAATTAGCGGACAAACATTTGTGATTATAATGACGATGATTGGTATCATCTCATTGGCAGGTGTTGTGGTTAATAATGCAATTGTTTTAATTGATTACACAAATCTTTTAAGAAAAGAGAAAAGAGAAGAGTTAGGCCTTACAGAAGACCAACAATTACCCTTTGATGAAGTGGTTAAAGCAACAATTACAGGTGGTAAAACTAGATTAAGACCTGTTTTGTTAACTGCGATTACTACTGTTTTAGGTTTAATACCCTTAGCTATTGGTTTTAATATTGATTTCTTTAGTTTCTTATCTTCTTATGATCCTAAAATTTATATCGGTGGAGATAATAATATCTTCTTTGGTCCAATGAGTTGGACTATCATCTACGGTTTAACGTTTGCTACGTTTTTAACCTTAGTAATTATTCCGGCAATGTACTTGTTAGTGTATCGATTTAAATTATGGGTATACAAAAAAACAGGATGGAAGTTGAGAAGTAACCTTTAATAAAGACTAGATTAATAAAAAGCCTCGATAAATTTTATCGAGGCTTTTTAGATTTAGGGTGTTAACGGTGTTTCTTTATTTCTTTGCTAATTCATACTTTAAACCTTCCCATTCTACTAAGTGCATTTTAATCGTTCCAACAGGAATTTTTGCTTTTACGAGTACAGGAATTCTGTTCTTATCATTTGTTACCCAAAATTCAACATCGTCTTCGTTTTTAAAGTATCTACCTTCTTGTACAACTGGCACAAACTTTAAACAATCAAACTTTCCTTTTCTAATGTTTATTTCTTCTTTTTCAACAAACTTTACTTTTAAGGGCCAGATTTCATCATCCATAAAACAATTGAAAGAAGTAATTTGACCTTTTTTCATGTTTTCGAAATCTAATGTTCTCGCGTAGTAAAAAGAAGAAATCATATCTTGAATCCCGAGCGGAACTTTAAAGTCTTTTTCACCATTATTTACGCGTTGCTTATCTTGTTTAAACGTATAATCTTGTGAAATTTTGTATCCACCTTCATTCACTCTTCTTTTAAAATACCAAGGGAAAGCACCTTGTTTATCTAAATAAGACTCATAGGTATCTTCAACTTTGTAAAAAAGATTAAATCCGCCAAGTGTTCTTCCTTCACCTTTTACATGATATAAAGATCTGCCAGCTCCTTTTTTTGAGGTTTCATTTACCGTTAATATGGCTTCACCTGCGTCCATAAAACCATAGGTTACTCTATATCTTAACTTTTCTCCAGATTTAAAACTATTTGTCTTTGCCGAAGGGTAAGAAATCAATGAAGCGCTGGTAAAACCAAGTCCTAACGCTACAATACCAGATACAATTAACAACTTTTTCATTTTTCTTCATTTATGGTTATTGTGTGAAATGCAATTACTTTGCCAAACTCATTTTTAACTATCTTTGTTGCATGACAGATAGTGCTCTTTTTAGGCTAGACAAGTTAGTAGTTGACCAACAGTTGGCTGAAAATAGAACCGCAGCCGAATACCTTATTAAAACATATGGTGTTCTTGTTAACGGAAAGTTAGTTAATAAGCCAGGAAAAAAGTTTAGCGTTTCTGTGCAAATAGAAACAGTTATACAAAAAGAAACTGCGGTTTCAGTTAGGGCTGTAATTCTTAAAAAAGCGTTATCTGCTTTTTCTCTTTCTGTCAAAAATAAAATTGCCTTAGACATCGGTGCAGGAAAAGGAGGTTTTACACAAGTTTTACTCGATTCTGAAGCACAACATATTTACGCTGTTGAGAAGCAAGACAATCAGTTAACTAAACATTTACGCGAAGAAAAAAGTATAACAAATTTACCTAACAAGCAAGCAAGAGAGCTAACTCCAGCTTTAATCAAAGACAAAATAGAGGTGTGTACTGTTGATGTAGACGATATGAGTTTAGACTCAGTTTTACCTTTTATTCATCCTTTTTTAAAACCAGATGCAGCGGTTGTGGTAGTAGTAAAACCCCAATTTGAATTAGACAAAAAAGAGGTGCAAAAAGGATTGGTGAAGAACACAAAATTATTGCCAACAGTTGTGCAAAATGTAAAGAAACAAGCAGCTCTAAGTAACCTTGTATTTGTCAATTCAATTGAGAGTCCTATTCTTGGTAATCACGGAAATAGAGAGTTTGTTTTATACTTTAAAAAGTCTTAGTTGGTTATCCAGTTTACCCGAATATTCTAAGTTATTTCCTTTTCAATTCCAATAGAACTGTATCTTTGTGATATGGAAACAGTAGCGCAAAAAAAACAGTTTGATGTTAGTGAAATAAGAAAGGATTTTCCAATTCTTTCTACATCTGTTCATGGTAAACCATTAGTTTATTTTGATAATGGTGCTACTTCTCAAAAACCTCAGGTAGTAATTGATGCAATAAGTAGATATTATTCGGATTATAATTCAAATATTCATCGTGGAGTACATCATTTGAGTCAGGTTGCTACAACAGCTTATGAAAAAGCCAGAGATATTATTCAAACCTACATTAACGCAAAGCACAATTACGAGGTTCTTTTTACCAAAGGAACTACAGATGGTATAAACTTGGTAGCTTCTTCTTTTGGAGAATTGTTATCAGAGGGAGATGAAATTATTATCTCTGCAATGGAGCATCACTCAAATATTGTTCCATGGCAAATGCTTTGCGAGAGAAAAAAGGCGGTTTTAAAAGTTATTCCAATGTCGCACAAAGGAGAGCTAGATATGGATGCTTTTTCTCAGCTGCTTTCTTCAAAAACGAAGTTGGTAAGTGTTACACATATTTCTAATGCTTTAGGAACGGTAAACCCCATTGAGGAAATAATTGAACAAGCCCATGCTGTAGGCGCAAAAGTTTTGATTGATGGCGCACAGAG
Organism: Lishizhenia sp.; assembly: GCA_965656535.1. Classification (GTDB taxonomy): domain Bacteria; phylum Bacteroidota; class Bacteroidia; order Flavobacteriales_D; family Crocinitomicaceae; genus Lishizhenia. Next base: position 63,370 of record CBFHKX010000001.1, on the reverse strand, counting down.
TATCCAACATACAACAGTAGATGTACAAGCGCTAGATTGTGATTTTTATGCCTTTTCTGGTCATAAGTTATTTGGCCCAACAGGAGTTGGTGTTCTTTACGGAAAAGAAGAGATTTTAAACGTAATGCCTCCATACCAAGGTGGTGGAGATATGATTAAAGAAGTAAGTTTTGAAAAAACCACTTACAATGAGTTACCGCACAAGTTTGAAGCCGGTACGCCAAATATTGCAGGTGGTATTTGTTTAGGAACAGCTTTTGAATATCTCAATAGCTTAGATTTTGATGCGATAGAAAAGCACGAGAAAGAATTACTTGATTATGCCACCGCAGAGCTAGCTAAAATACCGAATATTAAATTTTACGGAGAAGCAGAACACAAAGCAAGCGTAATTTCGTTTTTAGTAGAAGGTACGCATCCTTATGATGTGGGTACTTTGTTAGATAAAATGGGTATTGCCGTAAGAACCGGACACCATTGTACACAGCCAATTATGAGCTTTTATCAAATTCCAGGAACAATTAGAGCATCCTTTGCGTTTTACAACACCAAAGAAGAAATAGATTACTTTGTAAATGCATTAAAACGCATACTAAGTATGTTACAATAAACGCTAATTTTGTAGTATGACAATAGCAGAGAAAGAAACAGACATCATAAACGAATTTGCAATTTTTGAAGATTGGATGGAAAAGTATGAGTACATCATTGATCTTGGAAAAGATTTACCAATTATCAAAGAAGAGTTAAAAACAGAAGATAAAATTATAAAGGGCTGTCAATCTCAAGTATGGGTAAACTCTGAATTAGAAGCCGATAAAATGCGTTTTACAGCAGATTCTGATGCTATAATCACAAAAGGAATAATTGCTTTGTTAATTCGTGTTTTAGACAACGAAACTCCAACAGATGTAGCCAAGGCAGAACTCAATTTTATAAAAGAAATAGGCTTGCAAGAACATCTTTCTCCAACACGTGCTAACGGTTTGGTAAGTATGGTAAAGAAAATGAAAATGGATGCTTTGAAGTTGGTTTAATTACAACTTCTCATAATCTATCTTTGTATTGTGACGTTTATCTTTAGGTAACGCGTTTACTCCTCTAATGTTACCAATTGCAAAAGGTAAACAGTTTTCAAACTCTTTTTTATCAATTTCTCTGTTTGAGGAATAGAAAAGCACATTCTTACCATTTTTAAAGATTACCGTAGCTTCTAAAATACCATTCATTTTATTGAGCTTACTTTCTGCTCCCAGTAAAGAAAAAAGTTTACCGTTTTGTTGTGGTAGGTATTTTACGCGTCCATGTAATTGCAAGTTTCCATTTGTATCCAAGCTTCCAGCATCTCCCATTTTGTGATAAAGCACCTCGTTTATCCAAATTTTGTTTTCTGCAATAGCTTTTTCATTTCTAAAATAACTAGCTACTACGTGTTCACCAGCAACAATAATTTCTCCTATTTCGTTTGTTTCTGTAATTTCTTCTGCGGTGTGAATGTCTACGATTTTTAAGTCTGTTTTTTCGTCAATTTTTCCAACTAACAAACCATGATCTAAGTTGGATTTTGACAATAGATTTCCTTTTAAACTAGAAACAGGTTCACACTCTGTACTACCATAAACTATCTCTAGATTGGTTTTAGGTTGCAGCGCTATTAAATTTTGAGCATTTTCTGGGAATACGGGTCCACCACCAATTACAATTTGTTTGTATTGATTTTCTGGAAATATACTACACAATTTCTCTGCAAAATAAGGCGAGCCAATTAAGATGTTGGGTTTTATTTTGCCTAATTTTTCTGTAAGTGCTATGGTTTTAAGCGTATTCAGCTTTTCTAAGGTTATTTTAGGAATGTAAGTACAGGCTCCTTTTCCAAGATTAATCAGCAACACAATAGGCAAGTTTGTAATCACTAAATCGTTGGCTGTTGCGTTTAATTTAACAGCCAACCTTTCAAACTGTGCATTTAAGTTTTGGTGGGTTCTAATTGCTCCTTTTGGTGTGCCTGCGCTGCCGGTAGTAAAAGTAATTAATGCAGGGTCATTTGAATTTATGAAGGTTGGGATTTGAGCTTTATTAATTGCAGTTTTAGTGGGGTTAAGATATTTAGGTATAGCTCGTATCTCTTTTACAAATAATGCCAACCATTTTAACTTTTTTGAACCTATATAAGCTTTGGCATCCGCTAACTTAATAGATTGTTTTATGCGTTTAAATCCAGACCATTTATCTACAACCACAGGCACTGCGCCAATAAAAAAGAGGGCAAGTAAATTAACGTAGAGCGCTTTGCTAATTCCTAATAAAATAACAACTCTATCTCCTTTAACTATTCCTTTTTCTTGCAAATAGCTTACTTTTTTTTGAATCAAATCATCTAATGCCTCAAAAGTGAGCTGTTCATCTTCTAGCTGCAAAGCAATGTTCTTTTTTTTCTTTTCAAAGTTGTGATAGAAATGCTTAATACAATTGGCATTTAGTTCTTTCTTAAAAAGTGCGTAAGTGTTTATTTCTTTGCCTAAAAAGGTTTTGCTAACGTTATTAGAAACATTGTTTTTATGCATAAAAGCGTGTACCACATAATCTATGTTGTTTTCTATTACATAAGCGTTAATATGACCGGATAAAACGGTTCCTAGTCCTCCATACTTTTTATCTGGATGTCTGGCCAAAGTCTTGGCTATAATTCCGTTTTGCTCGGCATCAATTAAATTTTGGTAGCAGAACACAAAACCAACGCAAGTTGCACCATCAAAAGCTAGCCAAATAAGCTTGTTGTCTAATAATGCTTTTTTTTGCATAAGATCACTAATAAACGCATCTTCTGATATGGGAGAATAGTAAATATTTTGTTTAAAAGAAGCACAAACTAAAGGGTAAACTTTTTTGAGTTCGTTCTCTAGGTTGGCTAAATCTATCTTTCTACATACAATTCCGTTTTCCTTAAATTTGGCAGTTGCACTTTTATATTTTTCTTCTTTTTGAGGTTCTGTTTGCTTTGCACTCAAATACGCTTGTGCTGTTTCAAAGCCGTTTTTTTTCCACTGTTCTGGATAGTAGGTAGGGTGAATATCTTCTCCTAAAAAAGCTTGTTTTTGAGTTAAGATAAATCGATGTTTATCCCAAGTAGATCCGTTTATTGGTCCAACTAACTCTATTAAACCAAGATTAAGAGCGTAAGCATTAATTTCTTCGAACAGTAACTGAACAGCTCTGCCATTTTCTTGGGCTTCATAACCGCCAATTAACAGCGCATTTTTGTTTATGTAGGGATTAATAAAACAACATGCTATTGCAACAATGGTTTCACCCTCAACAACTACAAAAGCTTTCTTAAAATAGTTTTCTTTGGGGATTTGGTAGGCTGTGGGTTGTTTGTAGATAGATAACATCATCTCCTGTAAATCCAACTTACCTAAAGCTGCATAATTATATTGTTCTACTTTCATTTTAAAATAGTGTTAAAACCCAAATAGAAAATGCACTTGCGGTTGGTATGGTAAGATTATCCCAGCCATTTCTAGAAATACCTTCTATAAAAGTGCAGAGTAGTGCAGAAAGTACTATTGTAAGAACTGAAACGTCAATATTTAAGAGTAAACTCAACACATATCCCAATAAGAATGCAGAAACTAAAAATGCTCCAGAACCCATAAGTGTTTTATGATTAATACCTACTTTGTATTTGCCATACGGAAATTTCTTCCCAACTAAGGCACTTAACGGATCGCAGATGGCTAGGGTTAAAATGGGTAGATAAAAAAAGAGAGCATGTAGCTGCAAACTGCTGCAATGTGCCAAAACAAAACACCCAAATACAGAAACGGGAAATAAGAAACTACCAATAGTTACCCTATCTACGTTGTTAATACTCTTTAAAAAGCCGTACTTCTTGCTTAAGATTAACAAGCCAAGAAAAGATGTACATAAAACGGCGACACTTGTTATCTCCGTGAGATAGATGTAAAAACTGAGAGCCAAAATACCTGAAGAGAAATGACTAAATTTTCGAGTAATTTCTGGTTTTACCTTCAGTTTGTGGTACATAATTTCTCCTAGACCAAAAATGGCTAAGAATAAACCCGTGTAGATTAAGATACTTTCAAATTCCATAAAGTTGAGGTAGGAAAGTTAATCAATTCAACGGATTTTCTCAACAAGCATTCTTTTATAGAAAAAACCTTTGTCGTGAATTTTTTCTTTTTCTGTATCTAGAAATAATTCAAAAGCAGTATTTAGTTCAGATAAAGCTCTAGGCACCATTAAATTCCAATAGGCTATTTGTGCGTTGCTGTTTGCGGTTTCTGCAATTTGCTTTGAAATTGAATTGCATGTGTGCTCATCTAAATATTCAAAAATATTAGAAAGGTTGTAGATATCAAATTTTACTGAGCGGTTTTGCAGCGTGTCTATACCACCATGTACTAACTCAATTTTATGTAGGTTTTGTTTTATTTTTTCAAAATTCTCTTGCTGTAAATAGGGCGGAAGCAATCCATTAAAACCAGCTGTTAAGTTATAGTTCAAAATAAAGTTATTACCGCAATTTCCTCGGGTGAGTTCTTTTTCTGCTTTTCTGTAAATAAACTGTCGTACAGAGATTTTCACTTCTTTTAAAAACTTTGGGTCGCGCCCTTTTCTACCCATCACAAACTTTGAAAAGAAAATTTTAAAGAAGAATTTCCACCTTCGGGTGTTCCATTTTTTTTGGTAGAACTCGCTCTGTTCTTGATCCGATTTTGTTGTTAATAAATCGTGTGTAGTACTTTTTTTATGTATCCATGGCAACACTTTATTTGCAAATAGCGTAAAATACTTTTCAAATTTGCCTGTATGTATGATTCCGTGTTCAATTGCGTTTAGTTGTGCATCAAAAAAGGCTTGAGCTTCTTTACTTAGTTCTACCTTTAACGCTTTATACGTTTCAATACGATTATTCGCTTTTTCAAACCCTAAAAAAGAGCAAGTATCTGGCTGTGAAAGCTTTTTAATGGCAGCAATTTTTAATTCTGTTAACCACAGTTGAGGTAAACTCAAATCAAAAGCAACCACTTTGTTTACATTTTTGGTTAAGAAATAAAGCGAGTTATCTCCACCCGAACAAATAGAAGCTACATTATCATTTCCTTTGAAAGAAAGATGCTGGCACATCAATTCAATGTCTTCCCAACAGTTGGCATAACGTATGAGACCAAAATCTACTTTTTTTAAGGCTTTACTCATGCTCAGAAAGGATTACAATTTCGCCGGTTTTTCCGTTCATTTTAACGCACGTACCTGTTTTTAGTTTTTTGGTAATCCCTTCAATGGCAACTATGCACGGAATACCCATTTCTCTGCAAACAATGGCAGAATGACTCAACAAGCTTCCTCTTTCTACTAACATACCAGAGCAGGTAGGAAATAAACTGATCCAACCAGGATCTGTACTTTTAGCTACCATAATTTTACCTTGTATAGAAACAACTTCTTGAGGATTTTCTACAACAATTACTTCTGCTTCTACTATACCAGAACTGCAACCTATACCAAAAATATCTGCGTCTTCTAAAGGTTCTTCGTAGTAAGATTCAAACTTGTTTTGATAGGTAACACCTAAGGTTTCTATTCTTTCTGGCAGTGTTTCGGTAGCTTTAAACGCTTCAAACTCTTCTTTTCTTAGCTTTGCCAAAGCATTTATTTTTTGTGTAACAGATCTGCCTTCTTTGTAGGCAATAATTTCATCGCGTGTAAGATAAAAAACGAGTCGTTCATCTTCTAAAACCCCATCTAAGTTCCATTGCTGGCCTAGTGCAGCAAAAGTTCTTCTCACTTCTCCAAAAGCTCTAGTACGTTCAAACCTTAGATTTTCTCTGTCTCTTATTAATTTTCGAGTAGTTTTTAAGGTCTTTTTAAGTTTTCTTCTTTTCCACCAACTTAAATCATTTAGCTTAGCCTCAGCTTCTTCTCTTATTGCGTCATCTTTACCAAACGCAAAGCTTTCTTTATTTATATTTTGTTTAATGTACCCTTGTATGATGCCTACAAATTGCAAAGGATTTTGAGCATAACTAATGGTTTCTAACTTTAATTCGCCCAAGCAACGTTCGCCAAACTTATTTATGTAAGCAATAAATTGCTGATAAATAGATGCGTTTGTTTTTTCTAAATTTTGCCAGATTGTAGCGCTACTTTCACTTTTAAAAAGTGCTAAAGTATGTTCATCGGCTTGTATTGCAGCAACTAAATCTAAGCTTAAATGCACGGGTTCTATAGAAACAATGTCTTTACTTCCACACAAGAGCTCGTTATGTAAGTTTTGGTGCTGTGGTAAAAGTGCTTTACATTTTTTCTCAAATCTGCCGTAGAAAATCATGGCAAATAAATCATTTAAAAGCGGAGCTTTCCATTCTAAGATTAACTCAGACTCAAACCAATTGAAATGTGCAATTATTTCTGATGCGTTTAATTTCTCTAATTCAACAGCTTGCGCTTGTTGCATTGTGCTGTTTAGTTTTTGATAAAATAATGCTTTGGTTTTATCCAGCTTTTTGTACTTATTCAAAAGTTGGAAAAGCGTTTTACTCAGTTTTAAATATAATTTTACTTTAGAAGTGTGAGTAGGAGCAGGAACTTCAAATCGTTCTTTTACTCCCATCATTTTCTCCATAAAGGTTGCATTCAATTTATAACCTGGCAATAAGGCTAACATTAAATACCAGGAGCGTAGGTTGTAATACACTCTGCCGTTTAGTAAACCAAGTGTATTCACAAAAATAGATTCATTGGCATTCAAATCTTTAGTGTCAATACCTAAATAAACACCCATTTGTCTATAAGCAGTTTTGTAGGATTGAGAAATAAATGAGAAGGTGAGTGGAGTAGTAACACCAGGGTAGGATTCTACAATATTACTGTTGTCCCAAACTTGTCTGTTTTCTCTTTTTTTTATCGTTGTGATGGGTCTGGTTTGCAATATAAAAAGCGTATCGTTTTCAAAAGCAAACTCAATATCTTGCGGATTCTTATATGCTTCCTCTATTTTATTTACAGTTATGAGTAGTTGCTGTATTTGTTGGTTTGTCAATGGCGAAGTGAGTACGTTTTTGTGTTCAATTTTGGTGTTTTTTACTACATAGGTATCAGCGTCAACCTTACCAGAAACCAAGTCTTCGGCCAAACCATTAACGGCATTTATAACAGTTTCTTTTTTGCCATTTATTGGGTTTGAGGTGAATAGAACCCCACTTGTTGTAGCGTTTACCATTTCTTGCACAATTACATTCATCTCAATTTCAGCTTGTACTTTACTGTAAATGTTAATATGCGTTTCTTTGGAAGAATTATAAACACTGTTAATAGCCGTTTCAATATCTTTCAACTCACAATTTAAAATAGATAAGAATTGACCAGCAAAGGATTGATTTTCTCCATCTTCTGCGGAACCGCTCGACCTTACTGCATATTTTTTAGAAGGATCTAGTGCGTTTATTTTAGTTTGTATGTATTCAACATCATTTTCTGCTATTACAGAATGAGGTATAACTACAAAAGATGCTGTTTTTATTCCCAAAGAATCTCTGAGTGTTATTAAATTGTTTGCTTTTCCGCCTAAATTCATGGTTTAAAAATAAGAGGTTAGTGCATAGATTAATCCTAGAGAAGCGTACATACCAAAGGTCCACAAAACACTACAAACTTTTAGTATTTTTGAATTAAGTGAGCTAGATTTTAGTAAAAAAAGTAATCCAGAAGCCAAACAAATAAGACAAGTTATAACTAAGCAGAGATAGGCCGATAGTCCGAACCCTGCTTTTTCTAGACCAACTAACGCCAATCCACCGTTTAAACTCACAATAACGAGCCAAATTATAGGTGCTTTTTTCTTACCCCACGCTTTGGTGTAAGACATTACTCCTTCTTCTTCCATTTCAGTAGATTTTAGTTTTCTACCTATTTCCATCACAAAACCGTTGAGCAAACTAATGGCATAGAATAGGAGCAACCAAAAAGATGGGTTGCTTTCTTCAACAATAATCCAATCTATGCCAGAAGCAAATAAGTCGATTAAAGGCATAATTAGCATATGACTTATCATATACAACGCAGGTTTCTTTTTTAAATATTCTGGCGCCCAAAATTCATTGTGCATCAAAAATAAATACCCCATTATAATTAAATAAGCCCACCACATTTGTGGGATATAAAAAAGAATGACAGTAAACTGCAATAGAATGGTTACGACTGCTGTTATTTTAAGCTCGTTTAAACTTATTAAACCTCTCGGAACAGGTAAATATTTTCTAAATTTCGCGTCGTCTTCGGCATCTTTAAACTCGTCACTTATGCGCAATAAAAAGAAAGAGGTAAGTGTTATAAAGATTCCAGGTAAAAAAACACTCCAGTCTATTTCAAATGCTCTGTGGTGTATAATTTGGGAAAAAGTATACGCAGCGAGGTTAAATAATAGAATTAAAACACCATGACCAATAAATGGAAATCGCTCCTGTTGGTAAATACCAAACCGCACTAAAAAAGAACTGTTATTGTACTTTAATGAGCTCATTTTCTACCCAGTTGTTGATGTGCTTGCGAAAAATGATGAGCAGATAGTGCTGCGGCTATACTTAATTCTCCACATAAAAGTACGGCTGCCGTTATTTCTGCAAATTTCACGGCATTTCCAGCTCCGTAGCAGTCCATAATTTCTAAACACTCTTTTTGCGAAGGCAAACCTGTTCCACCGCCAACTGTACCTACAATTAAATTAGGTAATGTAACAGCTGCGTACAAGCTACCATCGTCTTGTAATTCTAGTCTAGTTATACCTGTTGCAGCTTCGGCAACGCAGGCAACATCCTGACCAGTAGCAATAAAGAGTGCTGCTAAACCGTTGGCATAATGGCCTTGTGCACCAATAGCACCAGTTTGTATTACACCCACTGTAGAAGTTTTCCAGTATTCATATATCTTTTTTGGAGTAGATTTTAAAACTGTTTTTACAATTTCTTCAGATAGCACAACCTCTGCACTTACTTTTTTACCTCTAACACCTAAAAATGAGTTGGCATTGGCTTTTTTATCTCCAGAAAAGTTACCTTCTAAATACCAGCGTTCTGGTTGAACGGGAGCTTTTTCTATTATATATTGGCATATAGCACTTGTACAAAAAGTAACCATGTTTTGTCCGGCTGCATCTCCCGTATAATATTCAAACGTTAAAGTAACTTGATTTGCTTCTACGTGTGCTTTAATATCCTCTAACTTACCGTGTGAAGTTTGTTGTAGTGTTATTTCAGTAAATGTTTGAAATTGGGTTTCTATCCAAATTACGAATTCGCAAGATTGGAGCAGGGTTTCAAACTTAAAAACAGGAGCACGTTGTACACCTTCTCGTAAACAGATAGAAGAAATTCCGCCAGCCAAGTAACACGCACTTGCTCCTCTATTGTAGCTAGCTACCAAGGCTCCTTCCGTAGTTGCAAGTGGTACAATATAATCGCCTTCAGCTTTAGATCCTGTTACTTTTAGCGGACCAATGACACCAGTTGGAACTGCAGAAAAGCCAATAAAGTTTTCAATGTTTCCTTTGAATTGATCAGCAGGAGTAAATTCATCTAAGGCGTTAAGTATTTTAAGCTCACCAGCTTGTTCACGCCTGTTTTTGAGTCCATTTTCCGTAGTGGTAAAATCTAAACTTACTTTGATATTACTGTTGGGAATTGGACTGTTTTTTAATACAGAGAGACGGTCGTTTTTATTTAGCCTTTCTATGGCTTTTGATATTTGATTTTTTGAAGCGCTCATAATTGTTCGTCTAAAATAAGAGAACTTTATGAGAAAAGATTCATTTCTTTTTGAATCTGTATTTTTTGATTTTTCTTGCTTTCTTTGTGATATGTTAAGAAAATTTGTTGGAATTATTCTGTTAAGTGTATTGATGAGTTGTGAAAACAACCAAATGAAAGAGGAAGTACAGGCCTACTGCGAATGTTTACAGAAAAACATGGGCAATGATTTTGGTAGAATGGAATGTATAGAGATGATGGATTCTTTACAATCTAAATATAAAAATCAACCTAGGATGTTAGAGGAAATTAGAAAAGAAACCCTTACTTGTAACTAGCTTCAAGTTTTTCTAAGAAGCGATGAAGGTTTTCATTTTTCCCAAGATTTTTTTCTCCTAAAACTAGGATATTATCACAAGAATTTCTTTCAATCCACATGTTTAGATTTGTTACTGTTGCAGTAACGGTTCCGTTTATGTCTACTTTATGCGTTGCAATGTTACTTTTGTCTAAGTCCTTAGAAATTTCTTCAGCGTCCTTAGAAATATCATGGTTTTCATGAAAAATTACAATGCCTTGTACTTTTTCATACAAGTCATTATCGTTAGATTCTACAGGAATTACTTGTACATCCATGCGTTCAGACCATTCTCTAAGTAAGGTGGAAAAGTGATTTTCTTCGGTGATGTATATGTTTTTAATCTGCATTTTTTTTAAAATCAATTCGCGCATAAAGTGCAAAGAGCAGCGCAAAAGTACAGTTATTCGACAGAAAACAAGCGATAAATCTGTTTTTTTGTAAATATTTTAAGTGCTAGGTTTTTTATTGCTTGTATCCTAGTAGTTTAAGGTAATCTCCTGCTGTTTGTTCATTAGAGAAAACTTCCGTTGTAAGATTTCCATTTTCATCTCTATTCAGTAAAATGTGTTTTGGCTCTGGAATTAAGCAATGTTTTAAACCTCCAAATCCGCCAATTGTTTCTTGATAAGCTCCGGTATTGAAAAAGCCTACGTATAAGTCTTTCTCTTGATCAAATTTAGGCAAGTAAATGGCATTTGTATGTTGTTCTGAGTTATAGTAATCATCAGAATCACAGGTTAAACCTCCCAACAGCACACGCTCATATTTATCTTCCCAACGGTTTAAAGGTAGTAGTATAAAGCGTTGATTAATTGCCCAAGTATCTGGTAAGTTAGTCATGAAAGAACTATCAATCATGTTCCATTTTTCTCTATCGTTTTGTTGTTTTTGATTAAGTATTTTAAAAACGGCACCACCACTTTCTCCAACTGTGTAAGAACCAAATTCGGTAAATATATGCGGTTCTGGAATATCAAATTCTTTGCAAACTGCTTTGACTTGGAGTAAAATTTCTTTCACCATGTAAGGGTAGTCATAGTCAAATGCGAGTGATTTTTTTATTGGAAACCCTCCACCTATATTTAGACTGTCTAAGGTCGGACACACTTTTTTTAATTCTCCATAAACACGTAAACACTTTGTTAATTCGTTCCAATAATAAGCGTTATCATTAATTCCTGTGTTTATAAAAAAATGAAGCATTTTTAGATTTACCTTTTCATTCTTTTCAATATGCTCTTGATAGTATGGTAGTATATTTTTGTAGCGTATACCTAATCTAGAAGTATAAAACTCAAATTTTGGATCTTCTTCAGATGCAATACGGATTCCGATATTTATTTTTTTGTCAATCTTTTCCTCTAATACTTCTAGCTCTGTATAATTATCGATTATCGGAATTACGTTTAAGTCATGCTTATTTACCAGTCTTGCAATGTTGTCTATGTATCGTTCTTGTTTGTATCCGTTGCAGATAATATTTTTTGAAGCATCAAATTTCCCATTTAAAAAAAGGTGTTCAATGATGTCAATGTCATAAGCACTAGAAGTTTCGAGATGTACATTGTTTTTCAGTACTTCATCTAATACAAATGAAAAATGAGAGCTTTTAGTGCAATAGGCGTAATTGTATTTCCCTGTATAACCGATGGTATTCATGGCTTCTCTAAACCAGCCCTGGCACCTTTGTATGTTATTTGAGATTTGAGGTAAATAGTTAAATTTTAAAGGTGTTCCATGCTCTTTTACAAGATTCATCATATCTATACCATGGAAAATTAATTGATCTCCATTTAGTTGAAATTCATCTTGTGGAAAATCAAAAGTTTGGTCAATTAAGTCTATATATTTCGTTCTCATTTTTCTTTTTAAAAAGTATTCAATTTATCGAGCACTAACAGAGAGCCGATAACTAAAACAATTACCCCAAATCCTTTTTTAAGGATGTTTGCATTTATTTTTTTTGTGAAACGACCACCAATTAAAACACCAATTATAGTAAGTCCTGATAAAGTAAGTAAAAGTGACCAATTTAATCCGTTTTCGCCCATAATTTTTTCGCTGTTAAAGTCGCCAAGAAACGCTATAGAAGATTGTATAGTTATCACTAGCATGGATGTTCCGATTGCTTTTTTTGTTGGTAAACCCATAAAAATCAACGCCGGTACAATTAAAAACCCTCCTCCGGCACCAACGAACCCAGCTAAAATACCGGTTGCCATACCAAATGCGAGTACTAAGCTAAATGGTATGTTTTTATTCATTTTATCTTTCTCTTTAGAAAAAAGCATTTTTAAAGATGTCGTGATCATTAAAATACCAAGTGCAATAATAATAAGGGTGTTTTTTGGAATAGTAGTACTGTAAAACATCAGTTTTTCTGGTATGTTAGGCATTATTAATCCACGCATAATGAAGGCAGTAATTGTGCTGGGTATAGCGAATAACAGACCTTCTTTGACCGAGATAAAAGGCGTGCCCACGCGTTGAAGTATACCTACAAGTGCAGAAATTCCAACTACAAATAATGAGTAACTGGTTGCTACTTCATCATCGGTTGTAAAGAAATAAATAAGAACAGGAGTGGTTAGTATAGAACCACCTCCACCAACTAGTCCGAGTATTATTCCTATTAAAACGGAGCTACAATAACCGATTAGTTCAAGAGTTTCCAAGTTGCAGCTTAGGTGTGTTGAAAAGGACGCGTGTACTCGCAATAAAGAGTATACCAAAGATAATAGTAGCAAAAAGCAAATGTGCAATTTGTACCAAGCCCGGTAAATCAAAATAAGCCAGTAAAACACCGGATATTAATTCAATAGTCAAGATAATAAATGCACTACTTAGTAATTTAGATTTTACTGTTTTTCTATTCACATAATAAACCACGGCAAGCAAAACAAGTACTAACCAACTAAAGCTTCTGTGAATAAAAAAGATTCCACCGAGTTGTTCGCTCCAATCTTCTCTACCAAAGCCTAGTTTTGTTAGCTCGTCTATATACTCTCGAACTTGTGTTCCTAAAAACATTTGGGCGAACGTGATTAAAAAAGAAACTACAACTAACCATTTAAGCGTAGCCGAGGTTTTGATAGGTAACCCTGTAGGTTTTGAAATTTGTCTAATTATTAGTAGTTGTAAACCTATAATTACCAATGCTAAAAATAGATGTACGGTAATGGTCCAAGGTACTAAATTTGTTGCAACCACAATACTCCCAAACCAAGCTTGTATAGCAAGTAAAACTACGTTTACTACACTAAGTAAAATTAGTTTTCGTTTCCTGTATTTTAGAAGTATCCAAATGGCTACAAAAAAGACACCTAAGCCTGCTAAAGCACCCAGTAAACGGTTTACGTATTCTGTCCATGTTTTTTTAGCGTTAAAGGCTTCTTCTTTTAGAATTTCTTCTTTATTGTTTTCTAATTTTTGAACGGTTTCATTTAAACCAATTGCAGACAAAAATCGCTTAAATTTTTCAACTTTTTTAATGCGTTTCTCGGCATATATTTCTTTGTAGTTGTTGGGTAAAACACTCGCTTCTGTTGGAGGGATATATTGCCCAAAGCATTTAGGCCAATCTGGGCACCCCATTCCACTGCCGGTTACACGTACAAAACTTCCTGCAATTACTACCAAGTAAATAAGTACAAGGGTTACCCAATTGAACCGAATAAATCTTTTACTGAATACTGCCGTCATACTACAAAAATACATTAGAAATTTAGATGAGCGTTATTATTTTAAATTAACGAAATTTCTTTACTTTTATTTAGAATGATTTTAATCGAAAAGAAGGCAGCTTTAACTCTAGAAGAAACCAAAGAAGTAAGAATTTTATGGAACCAAGAGTATCCTAAAGGCATCGCTCATGCATCTCTAGAAGATACTTTTACGTTTATCAACTCTAAACAAGATAAAACACACTATTTAATAAAAAAGCAAGGCAGATTAATAGCATGGAGCTTTACGTTTTTGCGTAGCCATCAAAAATGGTTTTCTCTTCTAGTTAATTCTAATTATCAGAAGCAAGGCTTGGGTAAAGAATTAATCCAGAAAATTAAGGAAGATAATGACTTACTTTGTGGTTGGATGGTAGACGAGGTAGGTTACAAAACACTAGAAGGTAAACCCTATCATATACCCTTAGATTTTTACTCGTCTTTGGGCTTTATTGTGAAAGAAAGTAGTAGGTTTGACAGCGAAAAACTACGTTCTGTAAAAATTGAATGGAAGAAAAACTAAACATAGGAATAATTGGTTGTGGTTGGTTAGGCTTGAAAGCAGCCCAAAAATTAGGTGCGTTAACACCCTATATTTCTTGTATCACTTCATCAAAAGAAAGAATCAAAGAATTAACCGATGAAGGAGTTACTCCAACATTTTTAGACTTGAATGATAATGATGACTCTAGCTTATTTGATTGGTTAGAGTATAAAGATGTTGTATTAGTTTCAATCTCTCCTTCTAAGCTGAATAATTACACCACTGTAATTTCAAAAATTGGGAAAATGTTAAACGGAGAACAAAAAATGGTTTTTATAAGTTCAACCTCTGTTTATGACAACAAATATACGGTGGTGGATGAGTTGAGTTCTCTATCGCCCTCTAAACGCTCAGGTTCTACTTTGATTGATACAGAGAAAGCATTGTATAAAACGCTGCAAAAGAGATTAACTATTCTAAGAATGGCAGGTTTAGTTGGAGGAGACAGACAACCGATTAACTATTTGGCAGGGAAAAAAAATGTAAAGGGAAGAAAACATCCTATCAATTTTATACACCAAGAAGATGCTGCACAACTGATTTGTCATGTTTTGAATTATCAAATATTTGGTCAAATTATTAATGGTGTTGCTGGCCAACACCCTACCAAAGAAAAATATTACCCCTTTGTAGCAGAGGTTTTTAATCTCCCGTCTGTTGATTTTGACCTTTCTGATTTATCACAAGGTAAAACAGTTAGCAACTATAAAAGCATACAACTAGGAATGGTTTATCGTTACAATCACCCTATGCAGTTTCCTGAATTAACACCTTACATTTAGTCACTTAATTGTATGAAATAATTATTATGAAGATTCTTCTGCATTAATAAACAACTATCTAGCAAAAAGATCGTTACTTTTAAACAGTGAAAAATTTTTTAATATTTATTTACTTTTTGTTACCATCGCTTGTCTTTGGTTCGCACATTGTGGGTGGAGAAATTTTTTACGATTGCTTAGGCGGAAATCAATATCGTGTAACGGTTAAGGTGTATAGAGATTGTAACTCAACCGGAGCACAGTACGATCCAATCTTGCCTTTATCTGTTTTTGATGGTAACGGTATGCTCATTACTACCTACGATATTCCTTTTCCGGGCAGCCAAGTTTTACCCATAATATTCGATAATCCATGTATCACACCTCCAACAAATATTTGTACAGAAGAAGCAATTTATCAGGCAGATCTTGACTTACCTCAGAATACAAATGGACTAACACTTACATATCAAAGGTGTTGCAGAGGTCCCAATATTATCAACTTATTGGTGCCAGATGATGAAGGTTTAACGCTTACTACTACCATTCCTCCGCCAAGTACGGGAGTAGTGTGCAACAGTTCTCCTCGCTTTAATAATTTTCCTCCGTTGTTGGTATGTAATAATGACGAGTTAATTTTTGATCACTCAGCTACAGATCCGGATGGAGATTTAATTGAATATGAATTATGTGCTCCGTATCAAGGAGGAACTTCAAATAATCCAGCACCCAACCCTGCAAGTCCACCTGCTTATTCATTTGTAACTTGGGAAAACGGATTTTCTGAAATTCAGCCATTTGGTGCAAACGGACCCATTAATTTAAATTTAACTACGGGCCAATTAAATGCTAGTCCACAAAACCTTGGTTTATACGTTGTAGGCGTTTGTGCTAAAGAATATAGAAACGGAGTTTTAATTGGAGAAACCAGAAGAGATTTTTTGTTTTCTGTCATCAATTGTGATATTTCTCTGCAATCAAACGTAACCGTTCAGGAAGATTTATCTACATTTATTTCTTATTGCCAAGGTTTAACGGTACAGTTTGAAAATGAATCTTTTGGAGGCACAAATTATTTTTGGGATTTTGGTGTAGATTCTTTAACTTCAGATACAAGCAATCAATTTGAACCTACGTACACATTTCCGACCGAGGGAACTTTTGATGTAACCTTGGTTGTAAATCCTGGGTGGACTTGCACAGATACTGCTGTTCAAACGTTTACCGTTTTTAACCAAATAACGGCATCTTTTCCTCCGATGGATTCTTTGTGCATTACAGGCAATTCTTATGATCTTGTTCCCTCTGGAACCTACAGTCCTTCTCAATCTTTTTATTCTTGGGACTTTGGCCAAAATGCAAACCCTTCAACAGCAGCTACAGAAACTGTCAATAATGTTGTTTTTTCTTCCTCGGGAAATCATGTGGTGACATTTGAGGTGGATTGGAACCAATGTAATGCATCTTATTCTGACACTGTATTTATTTATCAAGAGCCAACCATTGATTTTACCGTTGATCCAGGGTTAAAATGTGCTCCGTATCGAGCTGATTTTACAGATAGTTCTTTATCAGATGCTCCTGTAACTTATTTTTGGGATTTTGGAGACGGAAATACATCTACTTTTCCAAATCCGAATAACATATACGAACAACCTGGATTATATACGGTTACTTTAAATATTCAAGTTACAGAGGGTTGTGTAGCTGATTTAACTTTGGTAAAACCGGGGATTATAGATGTGAAACCAAAACCGGTTTCTAGCTTTTCAGTTTCGCCAACGGTTACAGATGTTTTTCATCCAAGAATAGACTTCTTTGATAGTTCTATTGATGGGATAGAGCATTTTTATTTTTTCGATGAAGACAATTATACAACAGAACGAAACACCTTTTTTAATTATTTAGAAGGAGGTGTGCATAGACCTTATCAACTGGTTATTAATGAGTTTGGGTGTAGAGACTCTTCTTTTCAAGCTATCTATGTAGAACCACTCACAACACTGTATGTTCCAAATTCATTTACACCAAATGGAGACGAGTTTAATAATGAATTTAAACCTATTGTGTTTGACGTAGCAGAGTATGAACTGCTCATTTACGATAGATGGGGGAACAAAATTTTTGAAAGTTTTGATAGAGAGATTGGATGGAATGGAACGCTTCCCAATGGTAACTTTGCCAAAACTGGGGTTTATGTTTGGTACATTCGCTTTACAAATTCAAAAGGTGTTAGAGAAGTGCATTACGGACACTTAAACTTCTTAAAATAACCCAATTATTCACAGTAATTCTTGTATTTTACTTATTTTCAGCCTAACGCTTAAGCTTTATAGCTACTATCTCTTATCTTTGCATCCTCAAAAGAAAATGCAATAAGGATGGAGTATAATTTTACAGAAATAGAGCAAAAATGGAGAAAGTATTGGGCGGATAATAAAACGTTCAAAGCTGCTCAAAATTCCGATAAGCCAAAATTTTATTCGCTCGATATGTTTCCCTATCCTTCGGGAGCAGGATTGCATGTTGGTCATCCGCTTGGTTATATTGCGTCTGATATTTACTCTCGCTATAAGCGTTTAAAAGGATATAATGTTCTACATCCCATGGGGTACGACTCTTTTGGATTACCAGCAGAGCAATATGCAATTCAAACAGGTCAACACCCAGCACTAACAACAGAAACCAATGTTGCTAGATATAGAGAACAATTAGATAAAATTGGTTTTTCTTTTGACTGGGATAGAGAAGTAAGAACTTCTTCTCCAGAATATTATAAGTGGACGCAATGGATTTTTAAACAAATCTTTGATTGCTGGTACAATAAAGAAACAGATAAGGCAGAACGTATTTCTGGCTTGATTGCGACTTTTGAAAAAGAAGGAAATATAACTGTAGAAGCAGAACACGATTGTGAAATTGAGTTCACAGCCGAAGAATGGAAAGCTTTTGATGATAAAAAGAAAAGCGATGTTTTAATGAACTATCGTTTAACTTACCTTGCAGATTCATGGGTAAACTGGTGCCCGGCATTAGGAACAGTTTTAGCCAATGACGAAATTGTAAATGGAGTTTCAGAAAGAGGTGGTCACCCAGTAGAGCAAAAGTTAATGCGCCAATGGAGTATGCGAATTAAAGCGTATGCAGAGCGTTTATTAACTGGATTAGAAGGTTTAGATTGGACAGATTCAATTAAAGATATTCAAAGAAATTGGATAGGGAAATCAGTAGGTGCATCTGTAACCTTCCCCCTTTGGAGGGGGATCGAGGGGGAGGATACCTCTGAACCGAATTCTGAACTTAAAATCGAAGTTTTCACCACTCGCCCTGACACTATTTATGGAGTTTCTTTCATGGTTTTAGCTCCAGAGCATGATTTGGTGGATAAAATCACCACTGAAGAGTATAAAAATGATATTGCAGAATACAAACGTGTTGCAGGATTAAAGTCTGAGCGCGATAGAATGTCTGATGTAAAGAATATTTCTGGTCAGTTTACCGGAGCGTATGCGATACACCCATTTTCAGGAGAAAAAATTCCTGTTTGGATTGGTGATTACGTGTTGGCTTCTTACGGAACTGGAGCTGTAATGGCTGTTCCATGTGGAGATCAAAGAGATTGGGACTTTGCTAAGCATTTTAACATAGAAATTAAGAACACTTTTAAAGACGTTGATGTTTCTGAACAAGCGTATACAGAGAAAGAAGGAGTGATTACAAATTCTGACTTCTTAAACGATTTAAAAGTTAAAAAAGCCATGAAATTGGCGATTTACGAAATTGAACAACGCGGTTTAGGAAAATCACAAACTAACTATCGATTGAGAGACGCCGTTTTCTCTAGACAAAGATATTGGGGAGAACCTTTCCCTGTTTTCTATGATAATGGAATTCCCACCATGATAGAAGACGAATTTTTACCAATTGCATTACCAGAAGTAGATAAGTATCTTCCGACAGAAGATGGCGAACCACCTTTAGGAAATGCAAAAACATGGAGTTGGTGCAAGAATAAAAATATTTTAAAAGATAACGAGAAACAAAATGGTTCTTGTACTTGGCCAATGGAATTGAATACTATGCCAGGTTGGGCAGGTTCTTCTTGGTATTTCTTGCGCTACATGGATCCGAAAAATGAAAACGAATTTGTTGCCAAAGAAAAAGTAGAGTATTGGCAAAATGTAGATTTATATATCGGTGGAGCAGAGCACGCAACAGGTCACTTGTTGTACGCGCGTTTCTGGACAAAATTCTTAAACGATTTAGGTTATATCCCGTTTGATGAGCCTTTCCAAAAGATGATCAACCAAGGGATGATTTTAGGGACATCTAAGTTTGTATATAGAATAAAGGATACGAACAAATATGTTTCTTTCAGTAAACGAAAAGATTATCAAACAACTCGTATCCATACAGATGTGAACTTTGTAGATGGAGATATTTTAGATGTTGAAGCATTTAAAAATTGGAGAAGTGAGTTTAATGACGCCGAATTCATTCTAGAAGATGATGGAACGTATATCTGTGGAACAGAAGTGGAGAAGATGTCAAAATCTAAATTCAATGTGCAAACGCCAGATGATTTAGTAGATAAATACGGAGCAGATACATTAAGAATGTACGAGATGTTCTTAGGCCCTTTAGAACAAGCAAAACCTTGGGATACAAAAGGAATAAACGGAGTACATAACTTCTTACGCAAGCTTTGGCGTTTAATGCATGATGCAGACAACAATGTTGTGGTTACAGAAGGAGAAGCAGATAAGAAAGCCTTAAAAACATTACACAAGACAATTAAGAAACTAGAAGATGATCTAGAGCGTTTTTCTTTCAATACAGGGGTAAGTGCATTTATGATAGCTGTAAATGAGTTAACAGAATTGAAATGCAACAACAAGTCTATTTTAAAAGATTTGGTTGTACTACTTTCTCCTTATGCTCCGCATATGGCAGAAGAATTATGGGTAAAACTAGGAAACGAAGCAGGATCAATTTCTTACGCACAATTCCCTAAATTTAACCCAGATTATTTGGTAGAAGACACGGTTAAATATCCGGTAAGTTTCAACGGAAAAATGCGTTTCATAGCAGAATTACCAAACGGACTGTCTAAGGATGAGGTAGAAAAACAGGTGATGGAAATGGAAGATACCGCCAAGTACTTAGAAGGTGCAACTCCAAAAAAAGTAATTGTGGTACCAGGTAAGATTGTGAATATTGTGAAGTAAATTTTGAACGAATACAGTATATGGGAGATTCTTTTATAGTTTCTCCCTTTTTTTTGCTTGAATTTTAAGACTTCAATAATTAGTTCAACTTAATTTCTAATTTTAATATAAATGACGTAACTTGCTCCAAACTATAAAACAAAAAATTATGAAAACAAACTTACTTTCTGTTCTAGGAGCTTTACTACTAGGTACAACAGCTTTTTCTCAGGTTGGAAACTACACAGTAGGACAAACAGTTGGAAACTTTACCGTTACAGATGTTCATGGTATGTCACATACCTTATATGATTATACAGCTCAAGGTAAAATTGTGATTCTAGACTTTTTCTTTACTACTTGCGGACCATGTCAACAAAACGTGCCCAATTTTACTGAATTTTATAATAAATACGGTTGTAATGAAGGAGATGTAGTATTATTAGCTATTGACAATGGAGATACGGATGCTGAAGTAATTCAGTATGAGTTAGATTTTGCAGGTACAAATCCTGCTCCATCTGCATCAGGTATAGAAGGCGGAGGAAATGCTGTAGTTTCGCAGTTTGGTATCAGTGCTTACCCTACATACTGTTTAATTGGCGATGATAATAAGCTGAAAAATGCAGATATTTGGCCAGTAACTTCAATTGTTGAATTAGAAACAGCAGTATCAGACGCTGGGTATACAATTTCGGCACAAGCTTGCGCTGCATCTTTATTGGATGAAAATACAGCATCAATAGACATGCATGTTTTCCCGAATCCGGCAAATGAAAATGCTAGTATTTCTGTAAACTCGCAAACAGCTTACGCTGCTGCATTAAATGTCTTAGATTTTCAAGGTAGAGTAGTTTTAACGCAGCCTGTATTTATTGAGTCTGGTACAACTTTGATTAATTTAAATACGAATGCTATTGAAAATGGACAATACATGGTTCAGTTAGCTGGCGAAAATAATTTAGTATCTACTACTAAATTAATGATTCAGAAATAAGATTTTTCTTTATTCATTTGGAAAGTCTATCAATATTTGGTAGACTTTTTTGCGTTTACTATAAATGGTTAAATTCCTTAACTTCGCAACATGAAAACACAGGCATTTCAACTGATTAAAAATGGGAAAGCAGAAGATGCTTTTGCATTTAACCAAATTGAGCTTCCAACCATTACAGACGAAGAATTAATAATAGAAACACAAGCTTTTGGTTTAAATTATGCCGATGTAATGGGCAGAAATGGTTTGTACAGAGAGTGTCCGCCTTTACCAGCAGTTATTGGCTACGAGGTTGTTGGAGTAATCATACAGGCAGGTAAAAAAGTAAACCAAGATTTAATTGGAAAAAGAGTAGTTGCTTTTTGCAGGTTTGGTGGCTATGCAAAGCATGTTATAACAAAAGAGTATGCGGTTGTAGAAATTGATGATATGGATGCTGGAGAAGCTTTGTGTTTAGCTACGCAATATGTAACGGCTTATTATATGAGTGAATATTTAGCTCCGGTGCACAAAAGTGATAAAGTTTTGATACACGCTGCTGCGGGTGGAGTAGGAACAGCTTTGATTCAACTACTCAAATTAAAACAGGCTCATATTATTGCCAAAACTAGTTCGCGAAGCAAAGAAAGGTATTTACACGAGCAAGGTGTAGACCATATTGTTTATCACACAGAACACGCTTATGAAAAAAGTGTGGATACTTACTTAGGTAACGAGAGATTAGATGTTTCTTTTAATCCAGTTGCAGGTTCTACTTTTAAGAAAGATTTTGCCTTGTTGGGTTCTGGTGGTAGACTTGTTTTATTTGGAGGTTCTGAGCGTTCTGGCAAGAAATGGGGAATACTATCTACCTTAAATTTCGTTAGAAAAATGGGACTGATGCTTCCAATAGGTTTAATGATGCGCTCTAAGAATGTGTTAGGCGTTAATATGCTGAAAATTGCAGATAATAAACCGCATATTTTGAAATACTGTTTACAAGAGGTAGTAAATTTAGCACAAGAAAACAAAATAAACCCACAAGTTGGCGGTAGGTTCACTTCTAATCAACTTGCAGCAGCGCATGATTTCTTGGAGTCAGGAAAATCTACAGGAAAAATAATCGTTACTTTTTAGGGAGCTATTGGACCCTCGTAGTTTATACATTTATTGTTTCCAACATAGCATCGTTTTTTAACTGTAAATACAGCCACAGTGTCTGATTGTATATTAAGTTTAAAGTCTGCTCCAGCATACCAGTCCTTAAAGCACTGCTCTTCTTTTTCTATTTCAAACTTACTTTTAGACTTGAATTTATTGTAAAACTCCGTGTATGATAATTCTACTTTATCACTGCTGTAAATGAGATAATCTCCTTTTTGCAGGTCTATAGAAAGCTTTCCATTTTCGTCAGTAGAAGCTTTAATTTTTTCATGACCTTCTAACTCAAAATAATAGTTTTTATTGGAAATGGGACTTCTAGAGCCTTCGGCTATTTTTGGAGTTGGCCTAGCACCTCCGCAGTATGGTGTGTGTGTTTCAAATAGTAATTTGGCAGTTACATTATGAACTCCAATCTTGTCTTTTTTATTGCTTAATCCGCAACTTGCCACGGCAAGTACAGCTAATAAACTGATAATTATTGTCTTCATTTTTTTATAGTTTTAAAATCCGTCAAAGTCATGTCCTTCAACATTTTGTATAATTCGTTCTTGATATTCATCAGTAAGACCGTCTCTATTTTTGTCTTTGTCTTTCTTTTTTAAAGGAAGTTGAGGTAAGAGAACATCTTTCACTTTTTCCCCTCGGTAACTAATTAAAGATATAGTCATAATAATACTCGTAATTAAGATAGGATATAAAAGTAATCCAGGATCAAAGTTAGGAATGTCATACTGCTCTCCATTGGTTAAAACAAAGAACAACAGAATGGTAATTAATCCGCGCGGTGCAATAAATAATTCAGGGAATATATTTTTTCGTGCAAAAATTAAAAGCGTGATGTATCGAACACCGTATAAAACCCCAACAATTGCGAGTGAGTTTAAAAATACAGTGAGGTCATAAAAAGATGCTAATGTTATGCTCATTCCAAATATTACAAAGAAAAATGTTCTTATTACAAATGCAGATTCAAGTGTTAGAATGTGAAAATCGTGAAGAATAGGTTTTACTTTCTTTGTGTCAAAGTGTTTTCCTAGTCTTCCTCTGAAAAAAATGTCAGTATTATTTAATACTAATCCAAAAGCAAGAATGATAAGCAAAGAGGACAGGTGGAAGAATTTACCCGCTGCGAATAACAGCATTAAAACACCAATTATCAAAAACAGTTTTACTTGCATTTTCAGGTGTTGGAAGAGAAAAACTAAACTATAGGCTACAAAAACAGAAAGTGCAATGGTTATACCGATATTAATAAGGATGTCTACAGCTACTGAACCACCAGTACTTTCTGGCGAATCTGCGCCAATTAAGAAATAGAATACCATAATTCCAAGAATATCAGAAAAAGTACTCTCGTATACCATAAATTCTTTTTTTACTCCGGTTAAACCTCCAACAGAAGGAATAATTATGGCGCTTGACATTATACTTAATGGAACGGCATATACTACACGTGTGTATAGTTCTGCATACGGAAACATAAATTGAAAGATATAGGCAATAAGCATAGTACTACCAGCTAAGGCTACCACAGCAACTAAAAATGAGGAAAGTATCATTTTAGCTTTTTCTTTCTCTAACTTTAAGTCAAGTGCTGCTTCTAAAACAATCATAACTAACCCTACGTTTCCAAGTACTTCGAGTATAGAATGGTATTGATCTGTTTCTAAGTTTATGTTACCAAACCCCTTTTTTATTGCAACTCCAAGTACAATAAGCAAAAGTACACTCGGTATGTTGGTGCGCTTTGCTATAATATTAAAGAAAAAGGATAAAATAATTACTGTACTAGCAGCTATAATTAATAAATATGGATTCATATATAAATTCTACTTTTCTTGTTTAGGAATACTAACATTAAAAACAGTGCCAATGTTCTCTTCCGTTTCAAACCAAATCTTTCCGTTATGGTTTTCTATGATTTGCTTTACCATGGCAAGACCTAAACCTGTGCCGGTTGACTTTGTTGTAAAGTTAGGAACAAATATTTTACTTTGTTCTTTTTTAGGTATTCCAACTCCGTTATCTTGAACGGCAATTTCTATATATCCGTCTTTTTGAGTCAGATTTACCAAAATTTCACCTTGTTTTTCTTCTGGAATAGCTTGTATACTGTTTTTGATTAAGTTGTTAAAGACGCGCAACATCAGGTTTTTATCGGCTAAAACAATGGCTTCTGTTATTTCACTATTTAAGCTTAAATTTATATTTTGTGCATCTTTGAAAAGAACAATACAACTCTCTATTAAAGGAATTAAATCTAACTTTTCTTCGTTCGGTTTTGGCATTTTGGCGAAGTTAGAAAACTCATTGGCTATATTCGTAAGTGCATTAATTTGCTCAATTAAGCTAGCGGTATTTTTTCTGAGTTTTTCTTTGGCTTTTTCATCTGTTGGATCAAATGACCGTTCGAAATGTTGTAAACGCAATTTCATAGGTGTTAGCGGATTTTTAATCTCGTGTGCTACCTGTTTTGCCATTTCTCGCCAAGCACTTTCTCTTTCGCTTTTTGCCAATTGTAAGGCTTTTATCTCTAATTCTGATAGTTTGGTGTTGTATTCTCTAACAAGTGCGCCTATCTCATCATCGCCAGAATAGTTAATAGGTTGTGTGGTCTTTCCTAGTTCTACAGATGAAAAACTACGCTGAATCAGTTTCAATGGAGTTGTAATCCAGTTGGTAACAAATATCGCTATTACAATTGTTGAAACAATAAGAAGAACGGCAAGGTTGATTAAAGCAACCAAAAAACTACTGATTTGATTTTCGTACTCGTTTTGCTTAGCAAAATATTGCAAGTTTAAGTAAGCCAATAGTTTTCCATCCGTATTCACAAAAGGGATATAGGCAGATAAATAATTTAGTTTTCCTATACTTTCATTGTGAATATACTCGGATCGCTTATTAAACTTAAGTTCTTTAAAAGCTGATGGGTCCATTTGATTGGTTATTAAACCCATTTTGTAGATTTTTGGCTGGGAAGAAGCTAACAACATTCCTTTTAAATCGTACAAGTTAATATCTGTTACAAAAACACGACTAAATTTTTGAAGTATGTATTCCATATAATTGCCCAATACAATTTTATCAAGCTCTTCTTTGTCTCCTAGTTTTTGCTGTACTTCTGTATTCACAGAATAAATACGTTCTTGTATGTTATCGTTGGTGTAGGTGGTGTACTGACTTTTAACAAAACTACCCGAGACTAGTCCGAAAACCAATAAAGAAACAACAACCAAGCTAATTAATACAAGCTGTATTTTAAAACTCAGGTTAAAGCGTTTAAATCCTTTTTGTTTTTTTCTATTTTCTATAAACGTAGGAAACAATAATAATATTCCAAAAAAAGTAAAGAGATAAGAAAAGCTAGTTAACACACTTAACTTTGTTAACCTAGGTTTGGATAAAATAAGTGTATTTAGTTCATCTGGCTTATAGATGTAATGACTCATCTCTTTGTCGTCTACAAATCCAGCTTCTTTTTTAAATTGGTTTAAAAAGGCATTTTCGTCTAATGGATAATTATAATTGTTGTAGCGAGTTACTAGTTTACCCAGCCTGTATTTTGCCATAGAATACTTTTCTAGCTCCTCAAATACTTTCGCTTTTTTGTTAATTAAAAGTCTGGGAAAACCGATTTGCTCGGGTATTCTTTTTGATTTATAGGTAGCAAACAAATAAGCAATTACAGAGTCTTTTTCTTTAATTATTTCTTTAGAAATGTAACTCATTTTGTCAAAATAATCTTCTATAAAATAAATTCCATCAACAATATCAGTTGGTTTTCCATGTATTTCAATTTGTTCTTGTAAGGTTTGATAGTCGGCAATTTTGGCATTCTTATAATTTACCAAGGGCTCCAAATTACAGTCAAACAGAAAAAATTCTATCTCATATCTTTCCCAAAAGTCGCCATAGATCTGACTTTCCAATTCAGCCTTAAATTCACTCACACTAATGCCTTCAGGATTGTAAATTACAGATTTAATATAATCAGACTCTTTGACGTAATTCTGTGTTTTAAGATACTCTAACTCTACATTTGGATTGTATTCTGAAGCCAGCTCGTATGCATATATTTCTCTAGTTTGGTACTCGTTTCTTAAGTTATATTCAGATAGCATTAAAGCACCGTAAAAAGCGAAAATGGTAATAATCATAATACCTAATCCGAAAGTATAGCTTCCATTAAATGTATACGCAATGTAAAAAAGGGCTCCATTTAAAATAGTAAGCCAAAGGCCTATAAAATAAGGGTGTTCAAAGTAGAAAATACTTGTAGCTAAAACCAGAATTGATGTGAAAAACCAGAGTAATACAGCTCTATTGGCTTTTAGTGCATTTTCTTTCAGCTGTGTGATAATTTTTCTGCCTAAAATAAAATAAAGATAGAATAGAATAGAGATACCTAAAAGCGTAACGAAGGAATATTTATTGAGAGAGAAAAGTTGCTCAATCTCCATAGGAATCGTACTGTTTACTACACTGTTTTTGAAAATAATACTTATGGCAACACCAAATCCATTTAAGAGTAGAAAACAAATTATGCTAGGTAAAAGCCTGCTCTTGTTTATGAACTTTAACGACCATTCTATAAATAAACTAAGGAATAGAATATTTAAGGACCACTGTGCTAAGTTGGGAAATATTAGCTCAGAACTCGCGTAAATTAAAGAATCATAGAGTTCAAACGAACCAAAAAAGTGAAAAGGATGGTGAAAGATAGTCCAGTAAAATAGTAAACCAAGTGTAATAACGAAGCTGAAATAACGAATGTAAAGCGGTTGTATTAGCTGAAATAAACTGAAAGACGCACGTAACATTGCGTAAATTCCAATGATACAAAACAAGAAAATACTTAGTTCTTGTTCTGGAGTGGTATTTTTTTTACCCGTAGGATGAACACTGAATAAATAGTCGTTCTGACGATTGTAAATTGCAGAGCCTTCCTTTCGATTAAATTGTATACTTAGCTCTTGTGGAAGTCTAATTTCCTCTAAAAACTCGTTCTTTAAGCTTTCATTTTCGTACGGATATTGAGCTTGTATTTGAAGTGAAGTAATTATTTTGAGCGATTCAAATACTCGTGTTTGGGTGAGGTATATTCCATTGCCTGTCTGTGTTAAGTGAGCTTTTTCATTTACTTTTTTAGGATCTAATTGATTGGTAGTCCAAAATACGGTAGAATCCTGCTGGATAATAAAGTAATCAAACTTAGAGTCGTTTTTTAACCTATTCCAAAGCTTAGGTAGAACACTTTTCTTAACTTCTTCTATTTTTTGATCAGAAAAGGTGTTAAGTTCCTGCTCTAGTCGCAAAATATCCTTTTGGAGCGCTGTTATCTCTGATGTGTAGTTGGGAGCAACAAATAGGGTGTACAGAAAAGAACTAATTCCAATACAAACGATACCTAGAAAAGCAATCAGATATTTTGCAATAAAGCGCTTAATGTTCTGCATAAGCAGGTTAAATTAAGAAATTAACCTAATATTTTAAGATAACGCCATTTTTTCTTTTAGTTTTTCTACTAATGTGTCGTACTCAGTATCCGCTCTTTTATCATTATGAAATATAAAATCTGCGTCTTTTTTATAGGGCAATAAAAACTTTTCGTAGCAGGGTTTTACATGGTTGTTCCATTGGTAAATTATGGCATCTCTAGAGTATCCGCGTGTGTCTTGATCGCGGTATATTCTTCTGTCTAGTTGTATATCTGGATCAACATCTATAAAAATACTGAAATCTAAGTTCTCGGCTACCTCTTGATACTCGAAAAGGAATAAACCTTCAACAATAATTAGTTCTGAAGGTTCGAGGGTAAGTAGCACATTTTTTCCGGGAGGTGCGTTGAAATGATATTCTTTTACATCGATTTTATTGCCAGAAAGCAATTGGTTTAAGTCAGAACTTAATCTACTCCTTTCTAAAGCAGTGGGTAAATCAAAGTTAACTTCATTGTTCTCATCGCGCAGTTGTTCTTCAAACGGCTTGTAATAGTTATCCATTATAAAAACGGTTGGACTTAGCTCTTGGAATGTACTTGACAGTCTTTTTAACAAAGTTGTTTTACCAGATCCACTACCTCCACAAATTCCAATTACCATTTTTATCTTGTTTCTAGAACTACCGCTATTTTTGCAATTGTTCAATTTTTTGCAAAAATATAAAATTCATTCACACCATTAGGCGAAAAGGGTGCTTATACCTTTCTCGTTTTTGGAAAAGAATAAATTTATTTTTTTTTATGATAGGCGGTTAAATTCACATATTCTGTTGTTGAGCTTGCAAGAATAGCTTAATCGTAAAAATTAGTTTAGTAATTTTTTTTGTACTTTTCCGACTATAAAACCAAGTAAAAATCAAGTCTATGCTTCAATTCATTAAAAGTAAAGGGTTTATAGTGGGTACATTAATGTCTGCATTATTGTTGTTGTCTTCAACTTCAAAAATAAAAGATACCCTCTCTATAGGATCAAATATGCCTGCCAAAGATTTAACTTTGATTCGCTTAGATCAATCAGAAGTAGAGTTGGCTGCTTTTAAGAAAAACAATGGAACACTCGTAATTTTTACATGTAACACTTGTCCTTTTGTAATCGGTAGTGGGAATTTCGAAGGATGGGAAAAAGATTATAATGGATTAACAAAACTTGCCAACGATTCAGAGGTAGGAGTCGTTCTAGTTAATAGCAATGCTGCTAAACGAAAAGATGGAGATAGTTTAGACGACATGGTTAAAAGAGCAAAAGAGAAGAACTATACTGCTGCATACGTATTAGACAAAAAAAGTAAGCTTGCAGATGCGTTTGGAGCCAAAACAACGCCTCATGTTTTCCTTTTTAATAGTGAAGATAAGCTTGTATATGAAGGTCAAATAGACGATTCATATAATCCAACGGTAGAAAAAGTAACACCTTATCTCAAAAAAGCAATAACACAAACTGCAAATCAAGGTCTGGTAGAGGTTAACAAAACAGATGCAATTGGTTGTAGTATTAAAAGAATAAAATAAAGATAGATGAATAAAACAGTACTTATACTTGGTTTAGTTGCAAGCTTCGCATTTAACTCAAAGGCACAAACAAAGAATTTGGGAAATCCACCTTCTTGGTCTGTAAGCGCAAATTCTCAAGTAAACTTTGAATTAATGCCTGAAGTAAATGTGCAAGAACAGTTAGATATTGATGCATTAAATAAAGCCAATGGATTTGATAAGATGCTACGGTTTGGTTATGAGCATCATGTTGAAAAAAACATTCTAACAGATGGAGTATCAATTAGCGACGGTTTAGGTGGATTAATTACCCAATATGGAGTAGAATGTCCTGAAGCCCTTTCTGTAAATTTAATTTTTGATCAATTTGAATTAGCGGACGGAGCAGAGCTTTTTATTTACAATGAAGAAAAGACACAGTATATTGGAGCGCACACGTCTGAAAATAACAACATTGCAAAAGTATTAGGTACAGACTTAATTAAAGGAGCAAAAGTAGTAATAGAGTTATATGAACCTGCAGAAGTTGTAGGGCAATCTACTTTAGTACTCGGAACCGTAGTGCATGGTTATGTTAATCTACCTGAATTGGTAGAACATACGATGAAAGGGTTGAACGACTCTGGTAATTGTAATGTAGATGTTAATTGTCCGGCCGGAGCAGGTTGGGAAAACCAGAGAAACGCCGCAGCTATGTTGGTAAGCGGAGGAGGATTTTGCTCGGGTAGTTTAGTAAACTGTGTAACCAATACTATTGGTAACGTTACGCCTTACTTTCTAACGGCTAACCATTGTAATAATGGTTCTGACTTTGTTTCTACTGTTTTCAGATTTAGATGGGAGTCTCCAGTAAATGGAACTTCTTGTGCTACAAACGCAAACTCTGCTAATGGTCCTACTACTATGAATGTTAACGGTAGTACACTTCGTGCAGATAATGGTAACGCAGATTTTACTCTATTAGAATTAAATGCAGAACCAGATCCAGCTTGGGGTGTGTATTACAATGGATATAACATGACAGATGATGCTGTTGGTCAAGCAGCGGGTATACATCATCCATCTGGAGATATTAAAAAAATTGCTATTGAATATCAAGCTCCAACAAAGCAGACTTCAAATTTTAACGGAACTGCAAATGCAGAGTTTTGGAGAATTGCAGATTGGGATGTAGGCGTAACAGAACCAGGTTCTTCAGGTTCTCCGTTGTTTGACGAAAATAGAAGAACAGTTGGTGTACTATCTGCCGGAGCAGCAGCTTGTAATGGAACGAATGATAACAACCAGTATGATATTTACGGAAGATTAGGCGTAGCTTGGGATGATAAGATTAGTCCGTCTAATCAATTGAAATATTGGCTAGATCCAGATGGAACAGATACTGAAATCTTAAACGGATTTGAACCATTAACTGGAGAGGTTATAGATACGTATGCAGGACTAGAATCAGAAAAAGACGCTGAATTGCTTGCAGTCTATCCAAATCCAACAACTGGTTTGTTTACAGTTACCTTGTCTAACACGAAAGAAAAGCAGATTTCGGTAATCAATACACTTGGTCAGCCCGTTTATCAAGCAACTACTGAAAACACAGAACTTGTTATTGATGCTTCTGATTTCTCTGTAGGAGTTTATGTTGTTTCTGTGCAAACAGATAACAAAAGAGTAACCAAACGATTAATTGTAAAGTAAGCTATAAAATATTTATTGGTAGTATTAAAGGACTTCATTGTGAAGTCCTTTTTTTATATAAATAATTTAATTAACATTAATATTCCGCTGATTAACATCACAAAATAGACAAGACGTTTAAATCCTGTATCTGTTATCTTTTTCAAAAGTTTTTTACCAATTAGGTTTCCAAGAGTTGCACCAATTCCCAAGCTAATTCCATACAACCAAAGGTTACCACTTAAAACACCAAACATAGTGTAGCCGTAAATTTGCGCTGCGCCCATAATAAAAGAATTCATGGCTTTGGTTGCAATCATTTCTTCCTTATTAATTTTTGCGTTTAAGTAAAAAGGATTCGCAACCGGACCCATACCACCAACAAATGTTCCTACAACAGAAATTACAAAACCCAAAATACTAAAATGCCAAAGTTGAGTTGTAAATTGTTTCCTTTTACGTTTACGAATAAATTGGATAAAAGAACCGATAAGAAATAGTGCTATTGCTAATTGTAGATAAAATAGCTTGACTTTACTAAATAAAAAAGCAGTTAAAAAAGCACCTACCAATGCCGTCGGAGCATAATACACTACAATTTTCCAGTTTATTTCTTTCCAAAATAAGATAACGCGAGAAGGTCTACCAATCAAATTACCCAGATTCACAAGAGGAGGAGTAGCAGCAGTTCCTACCATAAAATTTAAAATAGGTATCATAAGCAAGGCTCCACCACCGCCTCCTATAGTAGAAAAAGCAAAGGCAATGGTACCTAAAAGCAATAAAAAACCAAGTATCAGATAGTTTATTTCATCTACATTTATCATCTTTCAAAATTACAAAAGATGTATAGATTAAATTGTAATGTGCTCTACACACCAAATGACTCAATTATTCGTTTTACATTAGCATAAATGATTAGAAGAGCTCTGATATATTGTTTTGTGATTTGTTTTATTTTAATAAAAAACAATTTATATGCTCAAACTTCTAATTATAGAAGTTACTCAATTGCATACACTTCAGATACGCTTCTTATAGATACTTTAAGCATTAATAGTGAATCTTTTAAAGTTTTCTGTGGTACTTTAGAATTACAAGACGATGTTTATTACCTAGACGCTATAAGTGCAAAGCTTAAACTGTTTACCACTTGTTCAGATTCGTTGAGATTAGAGTATCGTGTTTTTGATATGATGTTTGATGGCGAATTCAAAATAAAGGACACCACACTTATTTTTAAGAATAACCTAGAGCAAAGAAATAGTTTCTTATACTCAGCTGTTAATAAACAAACTGATTTTTTTGGAAGTAGCATACAAAAATCAGGTAGTATATCTCGCGGAATTTCTTTTGGGAACAACCAAGATTTATCGGTAAATTCTTCTTTAAACTTACAATTGGCAGGAGATATTGCGCCAAATCTTAAACTTCTTGCGTCAGTATCTGATGATAATATCCCAATTCAACCAGATGGTAACACGAACAAATTACAAGAGTTTGATCAAATATTTATTCAAATTTATAATGAAAAGTTTAAAGTAATTGCCGGAGATTTCTGGTTGGAAAATCCAATAGGACATTTTTTAACATACAGAAAAAGAGCACAAGGTTTATTCAGTCAATACGCATTTAGCAATAAAGAAAATACCAATTGGATTATTCAAGGCGCAGGAGCATTATCTAAAGGAAAGTTTGCACGTAATGTAATTCAAGGTACAGAATCAAATCAAGGTCCGTATAGGTTAAGAGGAAATGAAAACGAACCATTTATTATTGTTTTAGGTGGAACTGAGCGTGTTTACTTAGACGGCAAGCTTTTAGAAAGAGGTCAAGAATATGATTATACAATAAACTACAATACTTCTGAGGTAACGTTTACTACGCGTAATCTAATTACAAAAGACAGCAGGGTAGTGGTTGAGTTTCAATATTCAGATCAAAACTATGCACGTTCTTTATTTCAAGCAAGTGCCAATTACAAAAGCGATAAATTAGATTATTGGTTCAATGTTTATTCAGAACAAGATGCTAAAAATCAAAGCTTACAGCAAGATTTATCCTTAGCAGATAAAAAGCTGCTTTCTGAAGTTGGAGACAGTGTATTACAGGCAAGAGTAAACAGTATTGATAGTGTGGGTTATAATGAACAACAAGTCTTGTACAAATTAGAAAATGTAAATGGTTATGATAGCGTGTTAATCTATTCGGTTCATCCAGATTCTGCAATTTATAGAGCCGTTTTTACGCAAGTAGGCCCTAATGAGGGTAATTATATCTTTGATCGTTTTACTGCGGTGGGTAGAGTATATAAATGGGTAGAGCCAATTGCTGGTATTCCACAAGGTAACTTTATACCCGCTCAGCTCTTGCTATCGCCAAAGAGAAGAAGAATGATTAGTAGTGGAGTTAATTACCGTTTTGCAGAAAATTTTGTTTTAACAACAGAGGTTTCTACTACCAATAATGATCAAAATACATTTTCCAGGAAAGATAAGAATAACGATAATGCTTTTGGTAACAGAACCCGTTTAACTGGAGAAATAAAGTTAGGAAAAACAGATAGTTCTTTATGGAGTTTTATTACGGATACAGAAATTGAATATAGAACCGCCTTTTTTAGCGAAATTGAGCGCTACAGAACAGTAGAGTTTGATAGGGATTGGAACATTAGAGATAAAGCGTTTGTTGGACAACAATTTTTGGCACAAACCGAAGCCAGTTTTAAACACAAGCAAAAAGGTAACATTAGCACGCAAGTACAATCATTTAATCTAGGAAGCGATTATGCCGGAAGACGTGCACGTTTTTCTGGAAACTGGCGCGGAGAGAATGGATTTTCTGCTAACTGGGAATCGAGTTATCTAAATGCAAAGACAATCACTGAGCAAAATACTTATTTGAGACATAAAGTTGATATAAATCAAAATTTGGGATTTATTAAGGTTGGTTTTGTCGATGATCACGAATTAAATCAATTTGTTACCTCTGATATTTTGTCTACTAATTCCTATCAATGGTATGATTGGAAGGCCTACATTAAACAGGGAGATTCCGTTGCAAATGGCTTTAGTTTATTTTATAGAGAAAGGTATGATAACAAAAGTGATAGTTTACGTTTGAAGAGTGCAGCCATTGCAAAACATTTTGGTGCGTCTTATGATTGGATCAGTAATAAGTTCATTAAACTAAATGTATTAGGAAGCTACAGAACGCTAGAAATTAAAGACAGCACTCTCATCAATCAAACCCCAGAAAATACGGTAATAGGAAGGGCAGATTATTCGCTTAAGCTATGGAAAGGAGCTTTAACCAATACAACGTTCTATGAAATTGGCTCTGGTTTAGAGTTGCGAAAAGAATTCTTGTATTTTCAAGTAAATTCAGGTCAGGGTGTATATACGTGGATAGATTATAATGGAGATGGAGTGAAAGACTTAAATGAGTTTGAAGTTGCACAATTTGCCGATCAAGCAGATTACATTCGAATATTCACACCGAGTAACGAGTATGTTAAAACTTTTAGCAATGAGTTTAATCAATCTATATTCTGGAAACCCGAGCGCATTTGGTCAAATAAAACAGGGGTTTTAAATGTACTTGCTCGTTTTTCTAATCAAACGCGTTTTAGAATTACCCGCAAAACAGGAGAAGCTGTGGTGGAGAATTATAACCCATTTAGAGGAGAAATTGCAGATACTAGTCTTATTTCGTCTTCTTCTAGCATCAGGAATACGCTCTTTTTTAATCGAATTAATGCTATTTTCGGATTGGATTACGTGTTTCAAAACGCTGCCTCAAAAACACTCTTAGCGAATGGTTTTGATGCCAGAAATACAGCCTTTAATCAAGTTAATTTACGTTGGAATATTGCCAAAAAATTTACGCTTAAAGCTACACTAGAAAATGGAAATAAAGAAGTATTGGCAGATTATACATCAGGTAGAAATTATGCCATTTCTTATTTAGAAGCCATACCAAGCTTTATTTACCAGCCCAGTACGAATTTTAGAGTAAGCGTTGAAGGTAGGTTTACAACAAAAGAAAATAGTGTTGAGTTTGGTGGGGAAAATACCAATTTAACCGATTTAGGTGTTTTGTTCAAGTATAATCAAGCAGAAAAAGGTTCGTTACTCGGCGGATTTAATGCCATAAACATTCAGTTTGATGGTGCTGAGAATAATGCTGTTGCTTTTGAAATGTTAGAATCTTTAAGGCCAGGTATAAATTATACGTGGAACTTAGGTTATCAGCGCACCATTTCCAAAAGTTTACAATTAAGCTTACAATATAACGGCAGAAAATCTGAAGGAAACAGAACAATTCATGCCGGAGGATTGGAAGTTCGTGCCTTCTTCTAAAAAGGTAATGTCTTAATCCAACCTAACATTTCTTGTAAAACCAAAGTAGAAATTGTTTCCTGCAGTACACCGTATTCTAAGACAGTGCAAGTTTCACAAGTTTGAAAAAGGTGATTTAAACCGGAGTATTCTTTTACAAATAAATTTGTTTTATGTGCATATCTTTTAAATCCTTTTAGGTTTTCTTTTGCAGCTACCTGAATATCTTTTTCACCATTTATGGCAAATACATAACCACTGTAATCCTTCAAATATGGTTTGGCTTCAAACGTTAAAAACTCTTTACCATATGCATTGGCGAGTTGCTTGCTTAAGTTTAAAGCGTAGTTTCTTGCCGTAATTTGAGATTTGATCGTTTCGCTTGCTTTTTCGTAGTGTTTCATTAATTTTTCTTTAAGCATGCGCTTTGCAGAACTGTAGTTCTCTGTTTTTCTTATTACTTTGTATAAAATAGAGATGCCTTTTTTTGTCCATTTTGCGTCAGACTTATTGCTACGCTTAAGGGTTATATCATAATTCTGCTGAGCTAGAACTTTATAACCAGAGGTGCCAACAGCAGCTAAAAAAAGAAGAAAATCAATTTCTTTTCTTTCAGACAGAACTAAACTGTGCATACCTCCTTCAGAGTGACCTAAAATTCCAACAGGGTGATTAGGATATAGGGATTTGACGTGAATTAAAGCAGCTTCTAAATCGGTAGAAAAATCATAGATCGAAGATCCTTCAAAATTTCCTTCAGATTCTCCGGTTCCTCTGTCATCAAAACGTAACACACCAATTCCGTTAGAAGAGAGATAGTCTGCAATTATTAAAAATGGCTGATGTCCCATCAATTGTTCGTTTCTATCTTGTGGCCCGCTACCACTGGCTAAAATTACGATAGGAAAGACACGATTTGAGTCTTTAGGAACGGTTAGAGTACCTGCCAGTTTGAAATTTTGTATGCTATTCTCAAAAAAGATGTCTTTTACAGCGTAGCTGAAAGGTGGAACCGGTTCTTGAGGACGTTTAATGTCTACTTTCTCAGGTTTGTTTCTGTAGAAAGAGAGCGGAGCTTTATAAATACCTTGTTCAAAAGTTCCTGAAATACTATCTGAAGTAAGGTTTCCTTGATAACTTATTTCTAAGCGTGATACCGAAAAACTTACAGAATTACCTTCTAGTAGAAAAGTATCTAGTTCTACTGGGTATTTGTTTTCTCCTCTGATATCAACTAAAACACAGTTCTTAAAGTTTTCTGTAATGTTTAGTTCTAAGGATATATTCTGACCAGCAACCAATAAATTACCGAACCAAAGTCCCTTTATGTTCTGGGTAAATCCAGTAAATGTAATTAGGATAATTAGTGCTGTTAGTATATTTCTCATATTACGAAATTAAAACTAATTTTTAATGTGTTACACTACTATTTCGAACATTGATGGATTTATATAATAATGAAAATAAGAAGCGCGTATCGGGCTGCTTTTCCTAAAGTCATAAGACCCAAGGTGCTCCAAATAGGTGTTTTAAATAGGCCTAAAACAAGCAAGATTAAATCACCTATAAAAGGTAAGAAACCAAAAAAGGCAATATATTTCCCTCTTCTTTTGAAAGCATTTTCGATCTGTGTGAGTCGTTTATCTGTTAAACCTAATGGCTTAAACCAAGCTGTTTTTCCTAAAGAACCTATAAAATAGTTGGTTACTCCTCCCAACGAATTTCCTATTGTTGCTATTATTAGGCAGGTAGATGGGTTAAAACCATTGCCTATGAATAGTACTACCACTAGTTCTGAAGAGAAGGGTAAAACTGTTGCAGATAAAAAAGTTACCAGAAATAACCCTAGCCAGCCAAGTGCGATCCATTCCATAGTGCGATTTACAAAGTTTTGTCTTTTAAAAATGGAATACTTTCTCTAATGTGATTAAGGGTATCCGCATTTAACTCTCCAACGAGCACTACTTCTTCATTAGAAGTACATTCTACTTCTCCTAAGGCGTTAATCAGGGCAGAATCTCCGCTATACTTAAATTCTTTTCCGTCTACACCAACCCTATTGACACCAATCACATAGCACTGATTTTCTATTGCTCTTGCTTTTAGCAAGGTTTTCCAGTGTTCCTTTCTTTTTTCAGGCCAATTGGCAACATAGATTAAAGTATCGTATTCAAATTTATTAGATTCAACCTTGTTTCTACAGTTTTCTGGAAAACGTAAATCGTAGCAGACCTGTAAATTGATGCGCCAGCCTTTGTATTGGACAATTTTATTTTCTCGTCCTGCTGCATAGTGCTTATCTTCTTTTGCTAGTGTAAACAATTGCCTTTTATCGTAGTGATGAAGTATTCCATTTGGCTCAATAAAGACCATTCGGTTGTAATACTTTCCATTTTCTTCTATAATTAAGGATGTAGTAATTGCACAATTCTTAGTGTTGGCAAGCTGACGTAACCAAGCTATGCTTTCCGATGTGAAAAAAGATTCGGCTAGTTTTTGAGGTTGCATAGAAAAACCCGTAGAAAACATTTCAGGTAAGACCAGCAAATCTACCTTTTCAGATGAGTTAATTAGTCTTTGATAATTGTCAAAATTAGCCTTTTTATTTTCCCAAATTTGATTGGCTTGTAAAAGTCCTACCTTTAAATTTTGCATAATAAATTAGTTGCTTGTATTAGTGTTTCTTCTGTTTTGGCATAACAAAGACGTATTGTTTTGTTGTCTTGCTTGTTTGCATTAAATACTGATGTTGGGATAACTGCTACGCCCTTTTCGGTGGTTAACCATTTAGAAAAAGCTATATCGTCAAGGTCTGCTATTCTTGCATATTTTGCGGTTACAAAGTAAGAGCCATAACTCGGTAATAACTCGAATTTAGAGCTTTGCATTCTTTCCACAAAGAAATCGCGTTTTTCTTTGTAGAAACTACCAAGCTTACTTAAATCTGCTTGTGGTAAATATGTTGCGAGTGCTATTTGACAAACACTGTTTACGCAAAAAACTAAATATTGATGTACTTTTTTTATTTCTACCATTATCTCTTTGGGTGCAACAACGTAGCCAATTTTCCAACCGGTTACATGAAAGGTTTTTCCAAAAGAAGAAGTAATTATGCTTCTGTCTTTTAGTCTTTCTCTAGTGTGTGCAGAAATATGTGGTTTTTCAAAGTGGATAAATTCATACACTTCGTCAGATAAGAGAAATACGTCTGGGAAACGATCTAAAATTGTTTCTAGCGCTAAAATATCTTGCTCTTCAAATACTTTTCCGCTTGGATTATGTGGATTATTGGTAATAATCATCCTAGTTTTTGAAGAAAAGGCAGCGTTAACCTTATTCCAATCTACGTTAAAGTTTTCATCTAAATTAACATGCACGGGTGTACCTCCAGCTAGTTTTACAGCAGGCGCGTAGCAATCGTAAGACGGGTCTAAAATAACTACTTCATCTCCTTTTTTAATTAGGGCTTGAATGGCAGTGAAAATAGCTTGTGTGGCTCCTGCAGTAATTAAGAGCTCATTGTTTTCATCTACCTCTCTTTTATAGTGAAGTAAAATTTTGTCTTTTACTGCCTTCAATAATGGAGGGTTTCCAGCCATAGGAACATATTGATGAACATTCTCTTTGCCTATTTTATTAAATGTTTCTTGTAGTTGCTGAGCAATCGGAAAATTTGGGAAACCCTGTGAGAGGTTAATAGCATTGTGTTCCGCGGCGAGTTGCGACATTACAGTAAAAATAGTTGTACCCAATTGAGGTAGCTTAGAGTCTATTTGCATCATAGTTCAAATATAAAGAATTGAAGTAAGGTCGGCAAGCTACATCTGCCTTGTTTGAGAAGAAATTAATATCTACTAGATTGTAACTGTAAAATAAAAGACAGTTTTGTGTTAGGGTTCAATTCTTATCTTCTATATTTGAATTAAAATCCGCAATATGTTACGTGTAATTATTTTTACTTTACTGGTTTTACCTAGCTTTTTGAAGGCTCAAAAAGCACCGTTTATTCCTAATAATGCTCAGTTTGTGCTTTCTTTCTCTGGAGAAGATATTTTAAAAGATGTTCCATTAGAAGAAATGGAGAAATACGAATTTATGGCAGAAGTCTCAAAGGAGTTGTTCAGAGATGCATCTAAATCTATATCAGAATTTGGGTTTGACTTAAACGGTCAATTTTATTTCTTTGGTGGTGATTTGCCTAGCTATAACTTTTTTGGTTTTTCTATAGATGTAGCGGATATGAATAAGCTCATAGACAACATGAAATTGAATGCAGAAGCTACAACAAAACTGCGAACAGAAGGGTTTTATTTTAATAATTCTATGTTAACGGCTATCCGTAATAATCAAATGCTTTTTGTGGTTACAGATTTACATTATTACAAAGTAAATGATTATGTAGACAGTATTTATTACGCCAATGGGTGGATGGATGAGAGTAGGTATTACAACGATTATTATTATGAAGAACAGTTTAATGAGGAGCTGAACCATAGGGTAGAAGAAGCTGAGGCTGCTGTAGCTGAAGAAATGGAGGATTTTATTCCTCCAGCTCAAGAAGTAGAATATGAGGAATTTGAAATTGTAGAAGAACAAGCTATCTATGAAGCACCACCAGCGCCGATGCCTAAATTGGAAGAAAGTATTAATGAGCAGGTGGATAGGGTGTATGAGATTGAGAACTTGGAAGAGGTAGAAGAAATTGTTGAAAGTGAACCAACTTTTCCGAGTAAATATACCTTTAGAGATAGCATAGAAACAGCGTGGACAAGACAAGAAAACGACAAGGTCTTAGCAGATTTTTTAAGTGATAATTCGTTATTCAAGCATGATGAAAAGATGCAAAAAGCATTTAGCAACGGCGATCAGGCGGTTTTTTTCTTTGACGCATCCAAATTTTACACGAATTCGTATGAACTTGAGAGAGAGTTAAAATATAACCCTATTGTAGATAAGAATGCATCTATTTTTAAAGATCAATGGTATCATGCGGTCGCAAATTTTACAGAAACAGGTATTCATGCAGAGTTAGATATGAATGGTCACACTGAAATTATGGAGGTTGTAGATGAATTGGGTAACAGTAAAATGGATAAAGAAATGCTGAAGTACATTCCCGATGATAATATGGGATTTGTAATTGGCAACGCTTCTTACCAGAATGCATACGAACGCTTCAAGTCAATTTACCTGCCTAAACTTGAGAATAGCAGTGAGAAACGCCTGCAATTGGGCTCAGCAATCTGGTATACGTGGGATAGATTGATGAATAAAGACGTTTTATTTGAGCTTTATTCTGGTAGAATGTTTATGACCTTTAATGGTTTTAAAGAATTACCAACACAAAAAATTTCATACGAATATGATGAAGTTAATTTTGAATATAAGGAGGTAATAACAGAATCTAAAGAAGTATTACCCGTTTTTACACTAGGAATTTCTACTGAAGAAACAGAAATAGCACTTAAATATCTTGAGGTGCTGAGTAAAACAGAGCAACAATATGTTCAAAAAAAAGACGGTTATTACGTAATAACCTCAAATGAGTTTAACATTCCCATTTATGTATATGTGTACAACAATTTATTTATTGCATCAAATGACTTAACACTTGTTTTAAACTCAAAAAATGGACTAGGATCCAATAAGTTAAAAGGAGACGCTAAGAAACGAGCGAAAAAAACAAATATGCTTTATGCAGAGGTAGATTATGCAAAATTACTAAAGTCTATTCCAAGAGAGTATATTGGAAGAAGAGATTTTGAGATGTTTCAAACAATGGCAGGAAAAGTAGGTAAGATGGAAATGTCTTTTGATGAGGTAAAGCAAAACTTGCTTAAAATGAAAGTGAATTATACATTCAATGGCGACTATCAAAATGGGGGTTATTATATGTTAGACTTAATTAATACGCTTTATCTAAAGGCAACACGTTAAATGCTAAAGCTTGTTTTTGTAAGTTTTGGATTACTCTTGTTCATTGGTTGTAAATGGAATGCTGAAAAACCTTTTACTCCAATTGAGAATAGATTAGTAGCCGATGAATGTGTAGGTTATGTTTTTCTAGACTCTATTGACGAGCAATTGAAAACATCAACACTTCCATCGATTTCTCCTTGGCTTAACATGTTCAGTATGCGTGCCTTGCTATTAAATTCAGGGATTGAGAATACAAAAGTTTATTTTTCGGCAAACCTTGAAAGTCAGTCAGCTCGAGCATTTGTTCAAATTTCTGATACTGTACTATTTGATACGCGTTTAGCTGAGCTTACCGAAATATATCAACTCAGAAAAGAAAACATTGCTAAAGAAAACGTTGTTTGTTTAGATAGCTTTAACATAAAAGCGGTTCGGGTTGATAGTGTATTGATGTTTACCTATAACTTGTTAATAGAAGATGAGTTGCTTGCTTTTAAAGCACAGAATTACTTTGATACTGCGTGGACAGAAGTGATACAAAAGAAGGGTCAACCATTTTATTCTAAATTACAAAACCAAAAGTTAACAGATTTTTCTATCGAAAATATAAGTGCTACTGCAAAAGTAGACAGTTCATTACACTTATCAGTTCTTATTAATAAGTTACCTCAATTTCCATTTCAGTTTGCTCCGGTGTTTCACAAACTTTCCAACGATGAATCTACTTTTAGTGTAGACTTAGTGTTGGAGAAACAACAGTTAAATAGGCATAATAAATGGCGTAATTATTTAGCCAACTTAGGTCGGAAGATAGGCTTTCCTACCACTCATTTTTTTGATGCTTGGGAGGGAGAGTTTCACTTTGCTAAAGGAGGAGTTGATATTGAGAGAAGCATAGAGATAGTTACCGTTTTAGATGAAAACTTTAATACAGTTGAACGAAAGAAAATAAAAGAGACCCCAATAGAAGCGTTGCAGCTAATGCTCAATTTAAATTCAACCCAAGATTCATTGTTTCTTGAAATGAAGGAAACTGGTTTTTTAAATCAGGAAAAGGATAGATATAATTTTTTTATTGCTCCACCTTTGTCTCTTCTGAAAGTACAAAATAAACATAGTTTTTATTCAGGTCGTAAAGTTCCAACACTTAGTTCTGTTAAAACAAATAGAGTTCTTGCCTTAAAAACAGAAAAAGGTACACTAACAATTAAACTTGTTTTAGATAATGAGTTTCAAAGCGTTTACGAAGTTTTGGTTGATATAAAATCCGGACTTATAAATGAGTTGAGCGATTTGAGTTTGACTAGATAAACCGTTAGCGGATAATAGTAACTGTTCCTTTAAAGCTTCTCGCATTATCATTAAGTACATCTTTTGCTTGAATCGTCCATACATATGTTCCGTCGCGCACAATTTCACCGTTGTATGTTCCATCCCATTCGCCGTTTGGGTCATTACTTAACCAAACTGTTTCTCCCCATCTATTGTATACGATAAGTTCAAAATCATACACGTCTATACCTTCAAGAAAAACACGCCAACGTTGATTAAATTCATCGCCGTCTGGTGTAAATGTATTGGGTGCGTAAAGAAGTACTTCAGGATATACCGTAACTATCCTTGTTATGGTGTCTGTACAACCAAATTCACTGTAAGCAATCAATTCTACGCTATAATCCCCAGTTTGTCCGTCAGGGAAAAGGGTAGTTGGGTTTTCTAAACTAGAAATACTAGGTTCACCTTGGTTCATATTCCATAAATAGCTGCTTGCATCTGTAGATTGATTAATGAAGTTTGCAGTAGTATTAAACATTAAAATAGGTGAAGGAGTCCAAGTAAACTCAGCAGTTGGAATCGGTACTACATTAAGTGCATTGTTAAAATTAGTTGTTACCGTGCAGCCTTCGGCAGAGGTTACACTCATTTGTAAGCTGTAATTACCAGCCATAAA
Organism: Lishizhenia sp.; assembly: GCA_965656535.1. GTDB lineage: Bacteria > Bacteroidota > Bacteroidia > Flavobacteriales_D > Crocinitomicaceae > Lishizhenia. The sequence continues at coordinate 19,993 of CBFHKX010000001.1, read as the reverse complement.
TATTCCTGCCTCGATACTATCTGTAGTAAAATTGGTCGTGATTGTTTCAATGTTCCAAATCACACTAGCACTGTTTGATGATGTGTTTGTTATTTCAAAACGTGCGGGTTCGCATAGATTATTTTCTGTTACACTATAACTTGGCAGTGGAGTTGGGTTTTGAATTACATTTTGGTTGAGTATAAAGGCATTAGATTCACACGCATCGGTTATCGTTACCATGTAGTCTCCGGGTTCATTTCCGTTTATATTTTGATTAAAGTTAATTCCTAAATTTCCATTTGGACCAGTCCAATTTACCGTGTACGGAGCTAAACCGCCAGTGATATTAGTTACGAATAAATCCGCATTTTCATATTCGCACAGACTTAATGGAGCACTTATGTCGGCATTTAAAGGATCAAGTACGCTCACATTAATGGTTTCTGAGTTAGAAATACAACCGTTTTCATTCTCGGCATACACAGTATATGGTGTATTAGTGGTTGGAGAAGTAGTTTGTATATTAGCTAAATTGGGTGTCATATCCCAGTAGAAATCAAATGTATTTCCTCCACTTGCTGTTGCGCTTAAGGTTGCGGTGCCATTTTGGCAAATAATTGTATCATTACTTACGTTTATTTGAACGGCTGTACCTTGATTAAGCACAACAAACTCACATGTTTCACAATTATTAATTGTTCTAGAGCAGACTTGATAAGTACCGTCTGCTAATCCATTAAAAAGGTTATTGGCTTGCCAATTTATTCCTCCATCAATTGAGAATTCAGTAGCATCTGCATTTAAAATTTCTATTTCTCCATCTAATACGCCTAAACATGTCGGATCTATTGTGTTTACTATTTGAACTGGATTTTCTACGCTTACAGAAATAGTATCTGTTGCTGTACAAACAGGCCCAAAAGTAATGTCATCTAAAGCAAAATCATTACCAGCGTTTACCGTATTTTGATTTAATATGCATAGTTCGGCAGTTGTTGCTGATCCAGAATTCCATGTGTTACTGAATTGTTGCCAGTTACAACCTGTGGTTCCTGTGCTAAAGATTGGTCCAATTGAAGTGCCGTTTACAAAAAGTTGAAGTTGCGGAACATTAGGATCATTTAATGCATTGGTTACCCAAGCAGAAAACAGGTAAACTGTATTAGGTGTAACGGTAACGGTTTGGCACCAAACTTCTGTGTTTGGGGTAGATGATCCGTTTACTACCATCATGTTCCCATTGCCGGGTCCATGATCAGAGCAAAAACTAAAGTTATTATGTGATAATGAAGGAGAAGTAGAAATATCGTACTGACCGGTATTACTTAATAATCCCCAAGCTCCTCCAGTACCAGGTACATAATCCGTGCTAAAGTCTACCGCACCATTTTCAAATCCAGAGTTTAGAATTATGTTTCCGCCGGTTCCGTTTACGGTTAGCGCATAAACTCCACTATTGGTGATGGTTCTGAAAGATTGAGTAGAATTATTTTCCCATAAATATGAGTTGTAGGTCGACCCAAAATTAAAAATTACTTGTTCTCCTTGGCAAATTGTAGTATCGTTTCCTAAGTCTAAAACTGGAAAATTAGCAGCAGTACATTGTGCAATTGCATACGACGAGTATATAGCAAGAATAAGAAGGGTTATTTTTTTCATACACATGTATAATTACAACGTATTAAGCTAATTACGGTTGCTCTTAGTTATTAAAATTACTAAAATTGGTAACTAAATCCAAGTTGAGAACCTGTGAAACTTAGCTTTACTCTTTCTAGCACAGGATCTAAGGCTTTAGTTCTTCTTGAGGAGTGGATGAGTAGAGCAGTTAAGTCAAATAAGAATAAAAAACTACCTTGTAAAATAAGGCTATTTCCAAAGCCTTGAAATCTATTAAAATTCTCTGTTGAATTATTCGCATGTGTTTTAAATAGAAAACCACCTGTGATATATGCGACATCTAAAGCGGTGTTAAACAAGAATATTTTTTCTGTTTTTGTTTGCGCAAAATACAGTTGTGGAAAGTCTTTGTTTTGTGCATATTCTTTTCTTGCTCTGAAATATCCGGGTATGGCGAGTGCAAGGTTAACTCCGCTCCACATTACATTCATTTGATGAAAATATTTTGATTCATCTTCGGTTTTACTCCATCCATATATTCCTACTGCTGTATTGGCTAAAGACCAACTTCCTAGAGTTAACATCAGTTTCTGGTCTACCTTACTTTTGGATTGGTTAAATTGATCCACTGTTTGTGCATAAAAAGCGCTGTATAAAAAAAGAACGATTAAGAAGATTATTGTTTTCATGTTGGTTAAACACCAAATAAGAACCAATTGTTTTTTTGCCCTGTGCGTGTAAGTCGATTTTTGTATAAAATAAAAAACCCCGTACGCTAAAAAGTGTACAGGGTTCGTTGTTTATTGAATTACTTGCTTATCGCGTCCAACCAAATTTTTCTTCAAATTTAGCGTAAACATAGTCTTGAACACTAACGTTTGATATGCGATCAACCACTTCATTTATGAATGCTTGCGTCATCATATGTTGAGCGCTCTTTTTCTTTATTCCTCTTGCTTGCAGGTAAAAAATAGCTTGCTCATCTAGCTGTCCAATTGTACAGCCGTGAGAACACTTTACGTCATCTGCGTATATTTCTAACTCTGGTTTAGAGTTTATTTCTGCATCATTAGATAATAAAACATTACCATTTGCTTGGAAAGCTTCTATCTTCTGAGAATCTTGTCTAACAATAACTTTTCCATTGAATACGGCTTTTGACTTATCGTCCATTACTCCTTTGTACATTTCATCTGATATACAATTGGGTTGTAAATGATCTACGAAAGTATGATTATCAACAAGTTGGTTTTCTTTTGTGAGATAGATTCCGTTTAAGGCTGTGTGACAGTTTTCTCCGTCTACTAAAATATTCAATCCATTTCTAACCAACAATCCTCCTATGGTTACTGTATTAATCTCAAACCTACTGTCTTTTTCTTGAACGATGTTTTCTGTTGAAACATGAAAAAAGTCTAGATTCTCTTCTTGTATTTTATGAATTTTTAAACTTGCATTAACTCCAACAGCAGCTTCCATTACCACGTTAGAAAAGCAGTTAGTTGTATCCATAGTGTGATGAGAAGTAATAACTTCTAGCTCTGCACTTTGGTCTACATCAAAAAAGTGTCTTGTGTTTGCAATTATACCATTTCCTGTACTTACATGAATGATGTGTATTGGAGTTTGCGAAACTGTATTTTTTTCAGCTCTAACGTATATACCGCCAGTGTAATAACCTTTATTGATTAAAGAGAAGACATTTTCGTCGATACTATCTAGTTTGTCTAGATAATCCTCCATATCTGCGTTTTCAATTGCAGTAATGGTTAACCCTTCGGGTAATGCTTGTAAACTTGACTGTTTTTCGTCGTAATAACCGTTTACAAATACCAGTCTGTGCACATTCTCTTCTCCAATTTTGAGCTTAGAAACGTCAGCCTGTGCTTTTTGCTGTGTAAATTGTTGTTTTGTTATACGGGTAACTCGGGTATATTTCCAATCTTCAACGCGTGTTGTTGGAAAGTTCATACCGCCTAAGGCATCAATTGCCATTTGACGAAAGTTTGAACAATCTTTACCTTTCTCTAATTTCTCTACAAATTGTAGTACTTTATTTTCTTGTGCAATTTCCATAGGAATTATGCTTTTTCGTTGATCCAATCGTACCCTTTTTCTTCTAATTCTAAAGCTAATTCTTTAGGACCAGTTTTAACAATTTTTCCGTCTGCTAAAACGTGAACAAAATCAGGAACGATATAGTCTAGTAGTCTTTGATAATGCGTAATTACAATAATCGCATTGTTTTCATTTCTCAGTTTATTAACTCCACCTGCAACAATTCTTAAGGCATCAATGTCTAAACCAGAGTCTGTTTCGTCTAAAACGGCTAATTTTGGCTCTAACATTGCCATTTGGAATATCTCGTTTCTTTTCTTTTCTCCACCTGAAAAACCTTCGTTTACAGATCTAGAAGCAAGTTTAGAATCGAGTTCAACTAACTTAGATTTCTCGCGAACCATGCCCATGAAATCTTTAGCAGAAACAGGATCTTCACCTCTGTATTCTTTTATTTCGTTAATTGCTGTTCTAAGAAAGTTAACATTTGAAACTCCTGGTATCTCTACCGGATATTGAAAAGCAAGAAATAAACCTTCTCCTGCTCGTTCTTCAGTTTCTAGCTCAAGCAAGTCTTTTCCGTCAAAGTCTACAGAACCTGCCGTTACTTCATAACCGTCTTTACCTGCTAATACCGAAGCCAATGTTGATTTACCTGCTCCATTCGGTCCCATAATCGCATGGATTTCTCCTGCTTTTACTTCTAAATTCAATCCTTTAAGGATTTGTTTCGTTTCCACTTCTGCGTGGAGATTTTCTATTTTTAACATCGTTAACTATGTTTCTTATTTTATGTTTTCCCTTTTGGTAAAGGGACTTAGGATAAAGAGATTGCATAGAATGCTTAATCTTTTTTTCCTTATTTCACTTTTTGTTTGTGCTAATGAAAAGTTGTCTGCTTTTCATTAATAACAGTATTAATTTTTAGCTACAAGTCTATTGACTTACGCTGTTTATCCTACAGAATTTTCTAAAGACAAGGCTAATAATTTTTGTGCTTCAACGGCAAATTCCATCGGAAGTTGGTTTAAAACTTCTTTACAATATCCATTTACGATTAAGCTAATTGCTTTTTCTTCTGGAATTCCTCTTTGCAAGCAGTAAAAAATTTGGTCTTCTCCAATTTTAGAAGTGGTTGCTTCGTGTTCAATTTTTGCAGAAGGGTTTTTACATTCTATATACGGGAAAGTATGTGCACCAGATGTGTCAGTCATCAAAAGCGAATCACATTGAGAAAAATTTCTAGCGTTATCGGCATTTTTATGAATTTGTACTAATCCTCTGTATGAGTTATGCGAATTTCCGGCAGAAATTCCTTTTGAAATGATAGTACTCTTTGTGTTTTTACCCAAGTGTATCATTTTCGTCCCCGTATCTGCCATTTGCCTATTATTTGTAACGGCTACAGAGTAAAACTCTCCGGTAGAGTTGTCACCTTTTAAGATACAAGATGGATACTTCCAAGTAATTGCGGAGCCAGTTTCTACCTGAGTCCAAGATATTTTTGAACCTGTATGGCAGATTCCTCTTTTGGTTACAAAATTGAAAATTCCACCTTTTCCGTCTTTGTCGCCCGGATACCAGTTTTGTACCGTAGAATATTTTATTTCTGCATTATCGAGTGCAACAAGTTCTACTACCGCAGCATGCAGTTGGTTTTCATCTCTTTGCGGTGCTGTACATCCTTCTAAGTAAGAAACATAAGCACCTTCATCGGCAACAAGCAAGGTTCTTTCAAATTGTCCTGTTCCAGATTCATTAATTCTAAAGTAGGTAGATAGTTCCATTGGGCATCTTACTCCTTTAGGTATGTAGCAGAAAGAGCCATCTGTAAAAACGGCACTGTTTAAGGCTGCATAGAAGTTATCAGAAGGTGGTACTACCGTTCCCATATATTTTTGTACAAGTTCTGGATACTCGGCTACTGCTTCTGAAAATGAGCAGAAGATAATTCCTTTCTCAGCCAATGTTTTCTTAAACGAAGTTGCTACGGAAACAGAATCCATAACAAAATCTACAGCAGTTTCTGTGCCGGTTAAACGTTTTTGTTCTTCCATAGAAATCCCCAATTTTTTCATGGTTTCTTTCATTTCAGGCTCAACGTCATCCCAAGATTCATATTTCTTTTTAGATTTTGGCGCAGCGTAATAGGTGATGTCTTGAAAATCTGGCTTTTCGTATTGGATGTGAGCCCACTCAGGTTCTACCATCTTTTGCCAAGCTCTAAAAGCATCTAGTCTATACTTCAGCAGCCATTCTGGCTCTTCTTTTTTAGCAGAAATAAAACGAATTATATCTTCATTAAGCCCTTTTGGAGCTCTATCTGATTCAATATTCGTAGTAAAACCGAATTTATATTCTTGGTTTTCTAAGTCTACTTTTAATTCTTCTTCTGTATAACTCATGTTATAATTTGAAATTTGAAATTAGAGTTTCGAAAATTATTTCTCTGTCTCTTTTTCTAGTTTAATATTTTCGGCAAAGGTTTTAAAAAACGTCTTGCCTATATTTTCAGATTTCTTTAAGTATTGAACAAATCTTATTATTTGTTTAGCTGTATTTTCGTCATTTTAAGAATTGAAACCAATTGCCCTACAATGAAAATGATTCTCCGCATCCGCAGGTTCTACCAGCATTAGGATTTGTAAACGTAAATCCCTTGCCGTTTAATCCGCCAGAAAAATCCAATATGGTTCCCACGAGATATAAAAAGCTTTTTTTATCAACTACCACTTTAATACCGTTGTCTTCAAAAGTTTTATCTCCTTCTTCTTCCTTGTTGTCAAATTTCAGTTGGTACATTAGCCCTGAGCATCCTCCACCTTCAACACCAACACGGATAAAATAGCCGTCTTGCCCTTCTTCAGCCATAAGTTTAAGCGCTTGGTTTTTGGCTTGTTCTGTTACTGTTATCATGTTAATTACTCTTTTATTTTCTTAATGGCTTTATTTAGATTAAATTTAAATAGAACCAATTTTTAATGCAAAAATACCGAATTTGTGGTATTGAACCAATAGTTTTTTTTGTTTATTTCGGTGAATTGTAATTTGAACACATTTTATAGCATTTTAGTTCCATTCTCTTTAAGTTGTTTTGGTCTAGTAAAAATAATTTGCAAAAACGAAATAGATTAGACACTGTTTGTACCGGATACGATAAAAAATGAATTAATTTTGTGGTACTTTAAACGCATTATGACAAAAAAGGAACTAGAAAACACAATTGTAGATGTTTTAAAAACAATTCATGATCCAGAGATCCCTGTGGATATCTATGAATTAGGTTTAATATATGAAGTTAAAATTGACAAAGAGAATAACGTTTTCATTGATATGACTTTAACTTCTCCTAATTGTCCGGTTGCAGAGTCTATGCCAAAAGAGGTAGAAGATAAAGTTGCAGCTATAGAAGAGGTTAAGTCCAGCAAAGTGGAAATTGTTTTTGATCCACCTTGGGATAAAGACATGATGAGCGAAGAAGCAAAGTTAGAATTAGGATTTTTATAAGGTGAAAGGATGTTTTGATAAACATCCTTTTTTTATTTCTAATTCATAATTACTTTTCTGTATCTTAAATTAATTTTTAATGGAAGCTGATATTCTTTTAATTCCCAAACTTGTGTAAAATGTGTAGAACTCAGTTCTAATAGTTCTGATTGTTTTTCCTGATTTCCGGCTTTCAAAGTGAGACTTTTACTGTCTGGCGAAACTGAGAAATATCCTGACTGGGAGGTTAAATCTTCGGCAAAACCTGAGAAAGAAGACTCATATGTTCCGTCAGCATTAAAAATATAACTTCCCTTAGAAAAGTTACTTAGCTTTTCAATGTAATTATCTACTTCACTTTTCATACTTTCAGGAAAAAACTGAGATAGGGCTCCAACTCCAGACGGATCTATTTCATATGAATCATACTCCCAAATTCCTACGAGTTGATCTTCTGGCGAATTGCAAGAATGTAACAAACCAATGCTTAAAATAAAAATTAATAGGGTAAAGCGTGTCATTTCGTTAATTTTGTTCAGGATTAAAATTATGGAATTAATTGATGCTATGGACAAAATTGTAAATAAAGTTGCAGATAGTGGTTTAAAAACGTTGGATTTAGCCAACTTTAAACCGAAGACAGATATTGTTGTTTTTGATATTAAAGATTTTCTTTGGCAAGAATTAATTTTGAAAGAAAAAGAATTTAGAGCTGCACTAGAAGACTTTCACTGGGAGAGTCTTAAAAATAACGCCGTTGCTGTTTTATGTTCAACAGATGCAATTGTGCCAACTTGGGCGTATATGTTGGTTGTATCTTATTTACAATCTAGAGATATACAACATTTAGTTGGCACCAAAAATGAGCTGGCTAAGGAACTGATTAAACTAGAGATTGAAAAGTTGACTAGAGACGAGTTTGTAGGCGAACGCATTATTGTTAAAGGTTGCGCTGATATTGCAGTTCCTAATTTTGCTATGAGTTATTTAGTTACTTATCTGCAGCCTGTGGTAAAATCTTTAATGTATGGAGAACCTTGCTCAACTGTGCCAATTTATAAAAAGCCAAAAGTGAAATAGCAGTATTAAGCTTCTATACCTTTAGCGGTTAGTTGTTTTTGTTTCATTTCTCTAAAGAGCATTTCGAGTATTGGCAATACGCGATGAGCAGATTTTAAGTTGTCGTGGAGTACAATAATATCTCCCGCCTTTATTTGGTTTATTTTTTTTTCAATTGTTTTTATAGAAACAGCATGGTTCCAATCATAGGTAAGAAAGGTCCACATGATTATTTTATTGGTTTTTGCTATTTCTTTACCCATTTTAGGCCATAATCGTCCATAAGGTGGCCGAAAGAGTGTAGAAGAGGTTGCTTCATTTCCAAGCTTCAAGCTCCTGCTATAGTTTTCTTTAGTTGTTTTGAAGGCATGAGAATGAAAATGTGTATGGTTACCAATAACATGTCCTTCTCGCTTAATTCTTTCAAAAATTTCTGGATATTTAAGGACATTTTCTCCTACGCAAAAAAAAGTTGCTTTTGCTTGTTTCTCTTTTAAAAAGTCAAGAATTTTTGGAGTTACTTCTGGTATAGGTCCATCGTCAAAAGTCAAATATACAAACGGTTCTTTTACAGAAAAACTCCACGTTCTTTCTGGGTAAACCCATTTAAGAAAGCGTGGAGTTTTAAATAAATACATGTTATTTTTATTCTTCTAATGCTGGATATCCAAGTCTTAATTGTTCAATGGCCTTGTACGTCATTTCAAAAGCCTTAGCTTCTCTTCTTGCTTCGTTTCTTTCTTTTGAACTAGCGCTTTGAGTATTTTCAATTGATGCAATTATTTCAGGTACAACAATGGTACTCAATCGCTGCTCCATACCAATCGCTCTAACGGCTATATGTCTACTCTCGTCATACGAATAAACCACACCAATAACATTTAAAAGGTTGTTGGCAAAAGAAAAGAAGTCGGTCTGGTTTCTGTAAGCAATTCGTTTATCCGAGTTTTCATAATATCTCAAATAGGTTTCTAGTTGATCTAGATATTCGCTTGCTAACTTTTCGCCCAATTCGATATCATTGGCTTCGTAAAGCATGAAAATAAAGTTGGCAATAGAACCATCTTCTGCTATTCTTCCAATTGGTTTTTTAGTTGCTCTTCCATTTTCCATTACGTTTAGCTCTAAAACTTGACCCTCTCTTGGTTCTCCCATATCCAGTACAGAACTGATAGGCAAGACAGTTAGTGCTTTTTTAATTACTAGGCTTACGCTGTCTTTATATTTCGTAACTTCTTGCTTTAGACTATTATTTTGTGCGGTTAATGAGTCTTTAATACGTGCTTTATTTTCTACTTCAGCGTTTTCTAGTCGACTGAGCATCATTTCATTTTGCCTGATTTTACTACTTAAATCTCTATCTGCTTTTGCTAAATAGCTATATGCTAAATCATTAAATCCGCTTCTAAATTGACTTGTATGTCTGCGTACATAGTAATCGGCTAATGCTCCATCTTGTAAGTTTCCGTAACCATATACTTCTGTCATATTTTTGAAGGTTTCGGTTCTTGCTCTATCCGAAGAAACTTCTAATTTAAGTGGAGAAAGTACACTTACTAATCCAACAGAAACGATTCTGTTTTTTGCATAAAGAGCTTTAGCTACATCAGAGCCTCCAGCAGAAGAGAAATAAGTTCCTCTTTTCCAGTCATTATTAGCCAAAATATCCATCATCATCACCTCTTCACGAGATAAACCTTGAACATCAGACCTAAACATTCTGCCAGCTCTAAAATCAAATCGAATTTCTTTTTCACAGTTTATAATATCTGATTTATCAATAACACCAGAAGCTACGGCATTTTCTGCTTCAACAGGAAGAATAAAACCTTTTGAAGGGAAGAAACGCATTTTACTACCACCTTGTCTGTCTAGTGCATTTGCTTCATCTCGTACAAATTCCATTGCCAAATCTATAGGAAGGAAATCCCAAGTGGTTAACCAACTTTCTCTTGCTTGGTTAAGTGATGTATAGATTTGTTGGTTTCCTTCTAACTGTCCATTCTGAACCAGCTTAAATACTTGATCCATCACTTTTACGGTAGCATTATAGTCATCTACTGTTCCGTTTGAGATAGGTTGATTAAGTTGTTCAATTAAAACAGGAATTACCCCCGCAATTTTAACATCTTTCGCCTTCATTGCTTGTAGAGCAGAAGCAAGACCTTTTCTCACATTTGATAGGGCTCCGTTGTAAGCATTTTGGTTATTTTCAATTTTAGCTTTTACAATTTTGTTTACAGATTCTGGATTGGTTCTCGCCAAAATATCGAGATAATTACCAAAAACAACATAGTCTGTGTTTCCAGCACCCATCAAGATTTGTTCTTCTGTAAACTTAATTGGTAATGGGTCAGAATCATAAGCTTTCATTTTCATTTGATTGGTATACCAATCCGTTTGCATTAAAGATAGGTTGGCAACACGCACATCGGTTTTCACACCTTCAACCTCTTGCAAATACCAAAGTGGGAAAGTATCGTTATCTCCATTGGTGTAAAGAATACTATTTTCAGCACAACCCGCTAGGTAATTGTAGGCTAAATCTCTGGCAGATGTTCTTTCGCTTCTGTCATGATCATCCCAACCTTGAACTCCTAGTATGATCGGTGCTATTAATCCAAGTGCCGTGGCAATAGAAGCTCCTGTTGTTTTTGAACGAATTGCTTTCTTGAGGACTCCCATTAATAAAAGTGAGCCACAAGCAATTACAACTATTAAAATACCTGAAATAAGTACCGCACTTTCTTGTGTGAAAATATAACCTATGAAAGATAAACCAAGAACGGCTAAAGCTCCGGTTCCTAGTTTTTTATAATCTTCGGTTGTAAATGAACGGTACGCTTCAAATAACCCGTAAACGCCTAATCCTATCCAAATGGCAAAGGCATAAAACGAAGCTGCATAAGCATAATCTCTTTCTCTTGGTTCATAAGGTTTTTGATTCAAATAGATTACAATTGCAAAACCTGTAAACAAGAAGAGTAGAAGAACTACAAATGCGTCTTTGGGTGCTTTCAAGAAGTGAAAAAACAAACCAATTAGTCCTAGAATGAGTGGGATAAAGTAGAAACTATTGTTACTTGGATTGTTGGAAGAAGCAAAAAATTCATTTTCTCCCATTGCTCCCAGTCGGGTTTCATCAATAAAGTCAAATCCAGATTTATAGTTTCCTCTAAACTCTGATCTACCATGACCTTGAATATCATTTTGTCTACCTGCAAAGTTCCACATAAAGTACCTCCAATACATCCAACCAAACTGGTAATCAACCATGTATTGAATGTTGTTGCCAAAAGTAGGTAGCGGTCGGTCATCACTACCGCGCATGTTTTTTGGAACTTTCCTATTTTCATCATAGCCAGACCAATATTTGTATCCTTCTATTCGATTGGCATCATTACTCCAGTACATTCTAGGTAAAAATGTATTTTGAGCATAGGTAGGAACTTGATTTTTTCTTGTGTTTTTATTGGTTTCGAAATATTTTTCGGTAACGGTGTAAGCACGGTTAGATTGAGCGAATGCTTTCGCGTCTTTTTCTAATTTAAATGATTTAACTTCACTTCCGCCGGTGCTTACTACAACATATCTTCTGTCGTAAAAAGGCGATCTATCCTTATACTTGCTAGCATTTCCATCGACTTCAAAATTGGTTTTAGAATTCCAGTATTGACCATACGAAATAGGCCAAGAACCATATTGTTCACGTTTTAAATAAGCATGTAAGGTTACTAAGTTCTCAGGGTTATTTTCATCTAGAGGTGTGTTGGCATTAGAACGAATAACAATAGTTGCAAAAGAGCCGTACCCAATGAATAAAACAATTAAGCCTAAAATAGCTGAGTTAGCATATTTAAATCCTTTTTTTCTTGTCCAAATTAAACCAAGGCTTAAAACAGCTATAAGCAGGATGAAGAATGTTGTTGCTCCAACCATAAATCCTGTGCCGAGGTTGTTTACAAAAAAGACTTCCATTGCTGAGGCTAAAGCAATTGTCCCAGGAATTACTCCATTTTGGATAAACGCAAGTACAACAACTCCAATGATTCCGGTTACAAAAAATTGTGTTGTGTTGATTTTTGGTTTATAGTTGAACATAATTACATAGGCCATACACGGCAATACAAGTAATCCTAAAAGGTGAACCCCAATAGCTAGTCCAAATAAAAACATAATGAAAATCATCCAGCGCATAGGTCTTAATTCACCGTTTAATTCACCGTGTTTAATAGCAGTAGTTTCTTCGTCCCATTTTAATAAAGCCCAAAATATTACAGCGGTGAATAAAGAAGACATGGCGTAAACTTCTCCCTCTACGGCAGAAAACCAAAAAGACTCAGTGAATGTATAGGCCATAGCGCCTACAAAACCACTTCCAAGTATTGCAATCATCTGACCTTTAGACATTTTTCTTGCATCATCTCTAGATTGACCCGGTTCTGGTTTAAAAGCAATTTTCTTTCCTAGCATAGTGATGGTCCAGAACATAAAAAGGATGCTAAATGAACTGGATAGGGCAGACATACGGTTGATCCATAAAGCTACATCGGCTGTATCAGCAAAGAAAGAAAACAGTCTACCAAAAAGCATAAATAAAGGTGCTCCTGGAGGGTGACCAACTTCTAATTTATAGGCAGCAGTGATGTACTCTCCACAATCCCATAGAGATACAGTGTCTTCTATTGTAATAAAATAAACGATTGTAGCAATCAAAAACGCCAACCAACCTAAGGAAATATTCAGTTTTTTGTAATTCATACTTTTTATATAAGTCTTGCGAATTTAAAACTTTTAGGTGGACAAGGGTTAACATAAAAACTAAAAAATGCTAAAAGCTTAATTTTTAAGTAACTATTTTCTGTTTTTTAAATCTTCTTTACTTTTTTTAAATAATCTATTTGGAGAAAAGAATTTTATATATATCTTTGCCACCGCAAATGTCCCATGGTGTAACTGGCAACACGTCGGTTTTTGGTACCGAAGAGTCTAGGTTCGAGCCCTAGTGGGACAACTCTTAAGAAAAAGGAATTCAGTATCGGATTCCTTTTTTTTATGTCTGAAAATAATACGCTTATATCAATTTTGGTTTTAATTGTAGGTTCGCTTTTTAAGCCGTTTTAAGTTATGCTTTTTAAGTGTTTTGAAATGCTTATTTTTGTTCGCCTACAACGTTTATTAAGAGCTAAGTATATAGCTTAAATGTTTATTTGGTTTGTAACTTTAATTTAAACCCACACAGTGAAGTTAATATCAATAATTACCTTATTTTTCGTGTTGTGTACGGCGCAATCTGTGACTTCTCAAATTAATAAAAATTTAGCTAAAGATTGGGCGCGATTTGATTTTGAGTCTTATCTAGCAACTTATGAAAAACTCAGAAATCCTACTTTTGAAGAAAATGAGTTAACTGCAAGAGTACTTTATCGATTAAATAAGTTTGAGGATGCGCTCAGGTTAATTACAAAAATAGAACTAACGCATACAATTAACGAAAATATTGAAATTCTTAAAAAAGACATTCAAAGAATTCTTGAGATTCAAAATGGATTGGTTTTGTTTAACATTGAGGAGGTTGATTTTAATTCAAATAACACAGAATTTACTTGTGCTTACAAAGATGGAAAGCTCTTCTATGCAACCGATAATGTAAAACAATTATCTATACAACGAAAAGATGTGCAAACAAACAATGCATATCTAAATATTGAAGCAATAGAGATAAACGGAATCAATTCTTCTTCGTTAAGCCAAGAAGTGTTTTCGGGAGAAACACTTAATGACGGACCAGTTGCATTTTTTGATGAAATGGCAGCCATTACACTTAATTATGCTGACGAGAAAAATAAGAATTTACGTCTCGTTTTTAAAAGTGAAAATGAACAAAAGGAGTTTTTCTATAATGATCCGAGTTATTCTGTTGGACACGCAACATTTTCAGAAACGGGAGATACATTAATTTTTGTATCTGACATGGAAAATAAAAATGGTTGGACAGATTTATTTTACTGCGTCAAGAATGACTCTAATTGGTCTAAACCGATTAAACTTCCTCAAAATATAAATACAAAAGGAAATGAGATGTTTCCAAAACTTGTTGGAGAGATTTTATATTTTAGTTCTAATGGACATCAAGGTGTTGGACAACTCGATATTTACAAAGTAAATTGGCTGGTAGAAAATGCAGAACCAGTTCTTTTACCCTTTCCTATTAATTCTGTTCACGATGATTTAGGTGTCGTTTTTGAAAAGCAAATATCGGCTGGGTATTTTACATCAAATAGAAAAGGTTCAGATGATATTTACTACTTCGATCAATCGGTAATTACTTTTGATTGTAATTCAGCATGTAAAAATGATCCTTGTGTACAGCTTGAAATTGAAGATTTTACAGGTTTTGATGATTCAAGGTTCGCGTTTGTTTGGGACTTTGGTGATGGTGAAAATGGAGAAGGAGCTTATGTAACACATTGCTACAAAGACACTGGAGAGTACTTTGTTCAGCTTTCTTACAAAGATAAATTAACGGGTAAGTTTTTAAATGGAGTAATGTCAGACACTATTGTAGTGAAAACAACTACCAAAAATCTGCCTTCATTTATTTTGATTGACTCCCTAGATATAAATCAAACGTATAAGATTAAGGATAATAGTGAACTGAACTCTGGAGTGTTAGCAGTTTCTGCTTGGGATTTAAATGGTAAGATTAGCATGGTGGATTTTCCTGAGCTTTCATTTAAAAATCCGGGGTATAAAAGGATAACTAGGCATGTGAAAGTCTCAGATAGCAACTGCTGTTATCAGTCTTTCTATGATTATGTTTATGTAAAGTCCGATAATTCTATTGAAAACTTAAAAATTGAAGATACCATTGGCAACAATTCAAATCAAAATTTGATAGCGTTACATCCAATTCAGATTTTGGTGAAAGACCCAAATGAGAACGTTTTGAGTGATTATCAAATGACGCTTAAATCAAATAACGGAACACTTTTTTATAATGGATCTGTAGAAGATACACTTACTGTTTTGGTAGATTTGAGTAAAGAATACACGGTTTCTGCGTTTACGGAAAAAGGAAACATACAGAATATGATATTATCGTTAGCCAGTAGAACTGAACGTGATTTTCTATTTATCTATCAGCTCGAGAATATTGGGAAGTATACCATTAAAACAGTAGATGAACGAGGTATGCTACTTTCAAATGTTCAGCTATTTTGTGAAGATAGTGTAGTTGGAAATACAAATAGAAACGGATATTTAACTTTAAATGACTTGCCTGAGCAGAAGATTACGTTTAATAAATATTTGTATTTTGAAGAAACAGAAGATTTGGCTAACATGTTAGTTGGTGATACTTTAATCGTTACACTTGGGAAAATAGAAGTAGATGCCGTTTTTAGATTAGAGGATATTTACTTTGATTTAAATAAATGGAATATTAGACCCGATGCAGCGGTTGAATTAGATAAACTTGTTGCGATAATGGAAAAATATCCGACGCTTGAAATTGAATTACGCGCACACACAGATAGCAGAGGTAGTGATGCTTTTAATGAAAAATTATCAGATAAAAGAGCTAAATCTGCAGCTGCTTATATAGTTGCAAAAGGAATAGAAATTAATCGCTTGCAAGGCAAAGGGTACGGTGAAACACTCTTGCTGAATGAGTGTGGAGACGGTGTGAAATGCTCTTCAGAACAACATCAATGGAATAGAAGAGTGGAGTGTAAAATTTTAAAAATATAAGATGAGAATAGTCTTTCTAGTCCTACTAACGCTGAAACAACTAATGTTGGTTGCTCAGATGATTCCGTCAAAAGGCGAGAATATTGATTTTCTTGTAACTTCAGGTATGGATGCTGAAAAAAGTATAGGCGATGATGATCATCAACAAGTGCTTTATTTTTTGATACCAGAATCTGCAGAAAACGCATTTTACATTCGTGTATTTGATCCTGAAATAAGTGGAGAAAATGATGAAGTTAAAGGTGTTCCAAATACAAAAACAGAGTTTAAGATATACGGTGGAAATGGTACTCACTCTGCATTAGACGCGAGAAATATCAACTACGTTGAAAATATTTCGGGCTCTATTTTGTATGAAAAAACATTCGGAAACCAACAAGAATATGATAACCAATGGTATTCTTTTGGTCCGCTTAATCCCAAAGAAGGAGAGCTAGACCCTACATTTAAAGGGTATATTTTTAAAGTGGTAATTAACGGACTTTCAGGTGATGATGTGAATTTATATAGATGCGCTGTTTCGACTTCAAATAGTACAAATTTAGATTTACCTGGAGCAAATGCTTTTACGTATGAATACTCGGTGCGTTTAAAGAGTAAGAAAGCTGAAATAGCCCATTTTTATCCCTACATCGATAACCAGGTTATCTCTATAAAACAGTTTAATTTCGATTTCGATAACGACGGAAAAATAAGGTTGTTTTCAAAGGTTAAAAAAGGAGAGATATTAAACGCTTCGGGCAATGGTAATTGGACTAATTCAAAACATGCTATAGATAATTTAGAAAAAGGTAAGTGTTTAGATCTTCAGGTAATAAAAAAAGGAAACTGGCATAACGATATGGTGGTTTACATAGTAAATCAATACAATGTTCCTGTTCCTTTCTTTGCTGTACCTCTTGGTGGAGTTCCAGAACCTGAAATGAAGTTTAAAACGATCAAACAAGGTGAATAGTAAACGCTTAATATTCGTTCTTATAGTTTTTCAATGCTTCCATCTTTTTTGTCAAAGTTGGTCGATTAATCACTATACAAAAAGCAATATTTTACCTTCTAATTTTGTAAACGATCTAGTACAAGATCATAAAGGAGGATTAATTTTAGCTACCGATATTGGTTTATATAGGTTCAATGGTGCTTCTGTTAATCTAATCAAGTCTTCTACTTTTTATAAGAAAGTAGTTACTTCAGATAATCGTTTGTTTGCATTAACGAAAAACAACGGAATTCATGTTTTTGAGAACTTCACGTTTTCTAAAGAAATTCAATTGTCCCAAGATCAAGACCTAATAGACCTTGCCTTTCTAGAGAATAAAATATACGCACTCTCCACAGAAAATCTATTCGTTCAAAGTTTAAATTCGACTAAAGTCTCGTCCTACGAAGTTCAAAAGGCTAGTTGTTTTTTGAAACATGATTCAACTATTCGAGTCATTGCCGAAAATAAAATACGCTCATTTCAATCAGGATTGTTTAAAAATGTGCTGGAAGTGGATGAAAAGATTGTGTCTGCGGATATACAGAATGACTTACTTATAGTTTCTTTAGAAAATAAAGTGTTGACTTACTCTTTAGAAGTATCGGGCTACTCTCTTGTTAGAAAGAAAGAATACAAAAAAGTAAAAAAAACGAACTTTTTAAACGACGGTCGAGTATTAATTCTTCAAGAGGATTTAGTTCAACTAGAGTTCAAGGGTAGGGTAGATGTGCTAACGAATCCTATGTTTTTTAATAGCAACTTTCATGTGGTATTCACAGATCAAGAAGGTGGTGTTTGGCTGAGTGAAAAGGGTGCCGGTTTATACCATATTCCAAATCCGGAAATTTTACGTTATGGTAGTGATGGTGTTATTAAGAGCGTTGTGAATTGGTTGGGGAAAACTACGTTTAGCTCTAATGCAGGTCTAATTCTGCGCGATGATAAAGGAGTGTACACAGTTGAGTTTACACATTTAGACATTACCGATTGTAAGCCCTTTAAGAGTCAATTGATTTTAGCATCTCAAAAGGGTGTTTATGTTGTAGATTCTAATTTTGTTATAAATAAAATTGTTGATGAGGTAGTGAACCGAATAGAAGTAGATACTTTTAATAATTTGCTGTATGGAACGAAAGAGAATCGAGGATTAGCAGTAATTTCTTTAGAAACAAAAGCTGTCAAATATTTAGAAATAAAAAATGGTTTATCGCACAATATTATAAGTGATATTGAAAGTGCAAATAGAGATACGCTCTTGCTTTGCACCCCAGCAGGTGGTATTGAGGTTATTGTAAATGGAAGGCTGGTCGATAATCACCGTTTTCGGTTCAAACAAAGAGTAATACTTAATTCTCTTTTTTATAACAGGTCAAGAAATGATTTGTATTGCGCTACTCCAAATAATGGATTGTTTGTTATAAAAAATAATAATGAACTAAAACGCATTCCTTTTCCACATTCTGTTTATTCAATTTTTGAGATGGATGAATCGATCTGGGTAACGCATGATGGAGGAATAAATATTCTAAAAGATGAGAAAAATATTCAAATTTTCGAGCCAAATAATCCAAACAACTTTTTCCCATTTGCGCATGGTATTTTTAAAACCAACCACGAACTATTTTTAGGTATTCATCAAGGCTTTTTGAAAATAATACCGAGATCAAATTATTTTCAAAAAGAAAACACGTATTCTATTCATAAAATAATTGTTGATGATAACGAAATAGAAATCGATTCAACGGTTAATTTACCATATGGTAATTACAGGTTTAAATTTTTGATTGATTATATTAATCTGAGCGCTAGAGAAAAAGCTTCTTTAGAATGGAGGATGAAAGGCTATAACGAAGATTGGAACACTGTAAAAGAGAACTCCATTGAATTTCCTAAATTAAATTATGGAAAATACTATCTGGAAATCAGAAATACTGACGGTAAAATTCTGCCAGAACTTGGAGTAACTATTTTTATTGACGAACCATTTTGGCTAAAACGCTGGTTCTGGATAAGTGCTTTGATTTTTGTAGCCGTTATTGTTTACTTGCTTAGTTATTATAAAACTAAGAGTCTAATAAAAGAAAAAAATAGGTTAGAAGATCTTGTAAAACAAAGAACGAAGGCAATACAGCAGAAAAATGAAGAGTTAAAACAATTCGCCTATGTGGTATCGCATGATTTTAAAAATCCTGTTGTTAATATTAGTCAATTAGCCGATATAGCGCTAAATAAGTCTTTGTCAGAAAGTAAACAAAAAGAAGTAGTAGCGCATATTAAGACAAGTTCAGATGCTTTACAAAAGCAATTACTTGGAATGATAGAGCTATTGAAAGTTGATTCAGATCAGCTGCCAATAATTGAAGTAGATGTTCCTTTAATGGTTAAGAGAATTTTGAAATCGCTAGATTCTTTCGTTGCTGAGGCAAATGCGTGCGTTGTTTTTAATAGACAAGACTTTAAGGTTAATACAAATGAGCAATATCTATATAGTATACTTTATAATATACTTTCAAATGCCCTGAAATATAAAAGTCCTAAAAGAGACTTGATAATTAATATAGATCTGTGGTGGAAATCAGGGTATGCTCACCTCAGTATTCGAGACAATGGACTCGGATTTAATATGGACAGTCATAAAAACTCCCTTTTTCAACCCTTTCGTAGAATACATACCAATGGAGAAGGTACAGGTTTAGGTTTAGCACTTACCAAAAGAATGATGCATGCCCTCAACGGCACTATTTTAGTTGAGAGTATAGAGGACAAAGGATCTACTTTTGAACTAATTCTTTAATAATTTTTAAGAAATATTTGCTTGTTAGCACTAGTTAATTTAGTTTTGCCGAAGTTTTTATCTACTTAAAATAGTGTTTAATATGTATTAAATAACTGTTTATCGAATAAAAATGAGTTTGTTTCAATCAATTACGGTTCTTTGTAGTTGGTGTTTAATTAGTGGTTATGAAGAATGTTTTGTATTCAATTGTAGGGATTTTTCTATTTGTTTTAGCAAAAGAGACACACGCCCAGCAAGACCCTCATTTTACACAGTATTTT